>DATLIX010000024.1:0-102147 GCA_035539215.1 Dongiaceae bacterium
AGCGCATCGGCGAAGGTCGCGAGGTCCTGGGGGCGCCGGAACGGGAGCCATTCAGTAAGATTGGAGAGCCGCAATGCCGGATCGAGCTGGCGCAGCTGCCGCATCACCTCCCTGGCCTCATCGTCGCGCCCGGCACGCGCATAGCAGGCGGCGAGGACGCTGATCGGAAAGGCATGATCCGACAGATGCCGCGATGCCTTTTCCGCCCAGGACAAGGCGTCCTCCGGTCACAACCGCTGTGCGCCCGGGCAGCGAGATCAGGTCGGTCAGCGAGCGATCTGAAACGTCGCTATAGGTCATTGTCTTGTCCTGAATGGAAACGAGTCGCTGGCCGAAGTACCCTGCGCTTCGGCCGGTATGACTGGGGTGTGGCTCAGGAGATGCGGGCGCCTAGCGCCGGGAACACGTCGCTGAACAGCAGGCCGATCAGCTGCTGACCGTCGGGCGTGGACCAATCCTGGGCGATCTCGGCCATCAGCGTGTTGGTGGCGGTGAGCACAACGCCGGCATCGTGCATGCGCTGGCGGGAGAAATCCTCGGACAGGTCGCCGGGCGAGCCCGAGGCATCCATTACCGCCTGCACGGCGAAGCCTTCGAGCGCGGCGTCGATCGCCGGGAAGATCAGACAGACGTCGGTGGTCACGCCTGCCATGATCAGGTTCTTGCGACCGGTGGCGAGCACTGCATTGCGGAACGCCGGGTAGGCCCAGGCGTTGACCACGCCGGGACGCTTGACCCGTGCAGCGTGCGCTTCGGGCAGGACCTGCGCGATCTCCGGGAGGATCGGACCCTGGGCGCGATCTTCCTGGCTGGAGGTGATCACAGTCGGCAGGTTCAAAATCTTCGCCATCTTAGCCAGCGCAATCGCCTGCTTGGCAGCGAGTTCGGTGTTGATATTCTTGATCAGCTGCATCGTGCCGACCTGATGGTCGATCAGCAGCAACGCGGAGTTTTCGGCGGTGAATCGTTTCTGTGCCATGATAAAGCTCCTTTCTTTGGGAGATTAGACAAGGGGAAGTGGCGAGCCGCTGAACAGCACGACCTTGGCGCTGCCCTGAGGCGATCTGAACGAAATGTCGCGCGGCGCATTCTGCGCGGGAAACACCGGAGCCTTGAGGTTCTCGCTGTCGAAGCGCTGGGCCGCCACCTCCACCGTGCCGAAGATCGGCATGGCGAACATGGAATGGCCCGCGGCGACAGGCACGGTCAGCTCGACTCCCTCCTCCAGCGAGATGTCGAGTAGCGTCACCTCGGTCGGCGGAGTCAGCGAGGAACGCGTGTCGCCATAGCGCCCCACCGGGACGCGGATCTTGGTGCCGGGCAGTTGTATAACCGGCACATCCTGGGGTTCGATCGTCAGCGGGAACGGGGCGATGTTGCGCCGCGAGGGCGTGAGCCCGACGAAGATCTGCAGCCCGTGGACCGTCTTGCCGGGTTCGGCCGGGACTTCCTCGTGCACCACGCCGTGACCGGCGGTGGTCCAATGCAGGCCACCCGGGCGGATCAGGTTGTCGGTGCCGATCGAATCGCGGTTGGCCATGCCCGTCTCGGAATCGAGCAGCAGGTAGGACACGGCCGACATGCCGGCATGAGGGTGCGGCGGAAAGGTCGGCCCGTTCATCCAGTAGTGATCGACCCCGAGGAACGGGGACAGCAACCCGGCCTCGCCCCGCAGACCGAAGGCCCGGAAATGACCGGCGTGGTTGGCGCGATAAAGCTGGGCGATGACGATGGACATGGCGGTGGTCTCAGGCGGTGGTGCTGTCGCTCAAGGCGGGATAGTCGATGTAGCCCTTGGCGCCCGGCGAGTAGAACGTGTCCTTGTCCGGCGCATTGAGCGCGGCGCCCTGGCAGAAGCGCTCGGGCAGATCCGGGTTGGCCAGGAAGGCGCCGCCAAACACGGTGGCATCGGCTTTGCCCTCGCTCAGGATGGCCTCGGCCTTGGCCTGGTCCAGGCCGCTGCCGATCAGGTAGGCGCCCTTGAAGCGCGGGCGCAGCAGCGCGTGGTAATCGACGCTGGTCGGACCGAACAGGGCGACGTGCAGGTAGGCCAGATTGAGGCCTCCCAACTGGTCGACCAGATAGGTGTAGGTGTCCTGCGGCGTGGCGTCGGAGACGCTGTTGAAGTTCATCTCCGGCGAAATCTTCAGGCCGACGCGATCGCCGCCCGCTTCTTCGACCATGGCCTCAAGGACCTCCAACACGAAACGGGCGCGGTTGGCGACAGAGCCGCCGTAATCGTCCGTGCGCTGGTTGCTGCCCGACGACAGGAACTGCTCGGGCAGGTAGCCCGAAGCGCCGTGCAGCTCGACCCCATCGAAGCCGGCTTCCAGCGCTCGGCGGGTGGCGGTGCGATAGTCTTCGACGACGCCGGCAATCTCAGCCACGCTCAGTTCGTGCGGCACGACGTAGTCCTGCGGTCCGTTGGCGGTCCAGGACTGGCCGGCCGGCTTGATCGCCGACGGCGCCACGGGCAGCGCGCCGCCCGGCTGCATCGACGGATGCGAAACGCGCCCGCTGTGCATCAACTGCATGAAGATGCGGCCGCCCTTGGCATGCACGGCCTCGGTGACGTGTTTCCAGGCCGCGATCTGTGCATCGTTAATGATGCCCGGCGTGCGAACATAGCCCTTGCCCGTCGCCGAGGGATAGGCGCCCTCGCTGATGATCAGTCCGGCACCGGCACGCTGGGCGTAGTAGGTGATGACCGGTTCAGTCGGCACGCCGGTCTCGTCGTCGGCGCGCGAGCGGGTCATGGGGGCCATGACCAGGCGGTTCGGAAGGGTGTAGCGTCCAACACGGACGGGCGTGAAAAGCGGGCTCATGATGATTTCCTCGGGTTGACGATGGAGGGAACATCGGCCTCATTTGATTTGGAATAAATGGGGAAATTTGGATAACATTGCTCCACCAATGGAGCAGTGTTATGGAACAATTTTTGAATGACATGGCCTTGTTCGTCGAGGTCGTCAAAGCCAAGGGTTTCCGCGGCGCCGCCGAGGTGATCGGGATGCCGAATTCGACGTTGTCGCGACGAATCAGCATGTTGGAGAAGGCCATTGGCCTGCGCCTGCTGCACCGCACGACACGCAAGGTCGAGTTGACCGAGGCTGGCCTGATTTATTTCGAGCGCTGCAAGCGCATCGTCGACGAGGCCAGGCTTGCGCACGAGCAACTAGGGGAAATGCTGGAACAGCCCAGTGGCGTGCTACGCGTTTCCTTGCCGGTGGATTTCGCCGTCACTTACTTGGCGCCGTTGATCGCCGAATTCGCCCGGCGCTACCCCGGCATTACCTTCGATTTCGACCTGACCCCGCGGCGCGTCGATCTGGTCAGCGAACCCTTCGACGTGGCTATCCGCATGGGCGAGTCCGAGAACTCACAACTGATCGCGCGTCCGCTGGCCAGGCTCTCGACCTGCCTCTATGCCTCCCCGGACTATCTCGAACGTTCAGGGGAACCCGGCAAGCCCGACGATCTGACGCGGCACGAATGCCTTGGCATGTCGAAAATCAATATGTGGACACTGCACGACGGCGCACAAACGACCACGATCTCGGTGGGCAGCCGGTTCGTGCTCAACAATATCGGCATGATCCGGCGCCTGGCGACGCTCGGCATGGGCATCGTCCTGATGCCCGAGGAAATCGCTGCGGACGACCTCGCCAGCGGACGATTGCGTCGCTTGCTGCCGCAATGGCAAGGCAGTCCGACCCCGGTCTACGCCATTACCGAGACGCGCCTGCTTCCGGCGAAGACGCAGCGCTTCATCGAGTTTCTGCGTAAGCACCTGGGTCGGACTTGAGGCGGTGTCCGCTCCACGGCGGCGCGATAGCGATGCCGTGCCAGCGGTTCAATCCGGCTTTCGCAAGGCTCCGAACGCGGTGTCGACCTGAAGTCCACCGATGCCCCTCTAAATCCCCCAGCTTCAGAATCCGGCTTTCAGTCACGCGCAGACGACGACGGGCCAGATCCGCCGCGGCGGATTCGAACCGCTTATCGAGGATCCATTGGGTTCAAAGCCGGCGCCCTTGAAGGACGCGGTTTTGATGTCCGTGGAGGGGCCGTCTCGTTCCCAGGACCATTCTTCCGAAAACCCTCGCAACGGCCGTCAGCGCCGCCCTGAGCGGCTCGCCCTTCGGCCGCCCGAAATCCCCGGTCGATCAAAAAAAGGCGCTGCGGGGCTGACGCACCAAATGTGAAAACGCGTCGGGGATGACTCACGAAACCTGAAATAAGGAATCGCGAATTCTGAAAACACTTATTGAAATCATTGGATATTTTATGGTTAACAAAGCCATCATTCTTGAAATCCGACAGCCCTTGTCGAATTACCCCGATCATGCGTTTTTGCGAGATTAATGAGTCTTCGGAACCGCGTCACGGAACGGCTGCCCGTCCCGGCCGGTCAACCTTGGCGGCCGGCAGGAAGGGCTAGCCCCTGGGACTATGGTAACCGGCGGCCCCCTTGCGCGGTTGCCACCAGTTCAACCAGATAGGCACCGCCATGGCGAATGGCTTCCTCGGACAGAGTCGGTCCCGCCAGGACGACCCCGCGCACATCGATACCGCGCGCAGCGAGTGAGGCTACGACATCGCGCATGCCGGCATGAGCTACACGTCCGGTGTCCAGGTATTCGATCAGCCGCACCTTGCCGGTAATTCCGACGCTCCCGGGCGCACTGGTCCCTCGCCCGCGGGCTCCTGGCAGCGGCAGCACCAATCGGGCGGCAAACGTGAGGGCGCCGGCGCAGTTCCAGCGCAACAGCAGATGCAAGGCGAGTGTCCCGCCATGGCCGAAGCCGACCAATACGAGCCGGCTCGCATCGAGCCGGTAAAAGCGCAGCTGTTGCTTGAGCTGGTGCGCCATGAGCTGCGTCCTGCGGTCAAGCGCCGCCGGTTCTGAGGTGGCATCACCAGGATACGTCGCTTGCAGCAGGAGACCGTCAGCGGGCGAGACGGTCGGCGCAACTTCCGTGAGCGCAGTAAACACCGTCATCGGTACGCTCGCCGTCCAGCGTGCCACCAATGAGGTCAGCGATAGGACGGAATCGCCGACATCCTGCAGCAGGACCACGAGCGCCTCATATGACTGCCCGGCATGTGGCGCCAGCCAATGCGCCTGGGAAAACTGTACCCACGTCATGTGTCGCTCCTTGTCAAAAAGTGGGGGCGGAAGACGGGTGCAAACGACGGGTGGCGAACGACCGCGCGGTCAGAAAACCAGGTGGCAGTGAATTGCACCTGAAGCGGATTTACGTGCGGTTTCTGAAGGCGGCAAATAAATTGACGTCACCAGGACATGCCCATGATGAATATGACGGGATGAATATGGCAGGATGAATTGCCGCGGGTGAGGATGGTGCGGCTACAGACTCTGCGTTACCGACGACACGACATCACGGAGCCAGCAATGGGCCGGCTGGCGGTCCAGCCGTCGATGCCACAGCATGGTGGCGCGCACGGGCGGCGAATCATAGGGCGGCTCGCAGAGCTGCAGCGGGTGGCTCCGCACCAATTCCTGCGCGATCCTGCGGCTCAAAGTCGCGACCATGTCCGACTGAACCAGGATGGCCGCCGCCGAGAGAAAGGGCGCTTCCAGCGCGATGCGTCGTTCAAGGCCTTCCTTGCTGAGCCACCGGTCGATGAAACCGGTATCCTCGAGGCTGGAAGAGATCTCAAGATGAGGTAGAGCCGCGAAGGCTTTAGCCGACAGCTTGTGCTGGCTCGCCGGATGGCCGCGCCGCATCATCAAGACAAAGGGGTCTTCAAGCAGCGGCTTCATGGCAAAGCGCTCTCCCGGGCTGCCGGCACTGCTGAGCACGAGATCGAACTCGCCGCGGTCCAGCCGCTCGGCGAGGTCCAGGGTCCCGCTCGGGCGCAAATCGAGATGGACCGCCGGCGCCGCAGCCGATACCGCGGCCACCAGCGGCGGGACGATGACCACCGCCGCGTAATTGTTAACGGCGATGGTAAAGCGCCGGTCTGCCAAGGCCGGATCGAACGATGCGGGCTCCAGGGCAAGCTGCATCTCGTTGAGTGCGTTGCGCAGCGGCACAGCAAGCGCCTCGGCACGGGGCGTCGGCGCCATACCTTCGGGCGTGCGGATGAACAGCTCGTCCTTGAGCATGTGGCGCAGCCGCGTCAAGGCGTGGCTCATCGCCGGCTGGCTGAGCCCAATGCGGCTGCCGGCGCGGGTGACGTTACGCTCCTGCATGACCGCATCGAACACGATCAGCAGATTGAGATCGATAGCGCCCCAATTCATGACGAACATATATCCGTGACGAGAATGCATTTCAAGCATGTGGCCCGGATGACTACGTCCTCTCTGCGGAGATTGATCCACACCGCAGGAAGCCGCCGGTCGAGGCGGCCTGAACCAAAAGGAGATTTTCCGATGAAAAGCGTATCAGCCATCTGTTTTGCTTTGGCCACCGTCGTCACCGGCAGCGCCCTGTCAGCGGCTCCCAGCTATGCCCAGACGTATTCGCCCGATCAGCAGGTCTGTGGCTCCGATGTATCCTGGGGTGGCCCCAACTGCACCACCACGTCATCGCACAAGATGGGCGAGCACAATCACGACTTTCATGACCGCGCCCGCGCAGACGATCACTCCCGATCGGATGGGCGCGCGCAGTAAGCCGATCACACCGACACTGCGCTAACGCTGTGAGGCAGCGTATGGTCCGAGCCATACACTGCCTCGCTGCCATAGCAAGCCTCGCGGCGTAAAGACGTCATGTGAAAGTAAGGGTGAAGCGTGAATCATCCTGTTCCGGCAACATCCGCACCAGTGCATGACGAAGGTCCCGCATCACATGCGTGCAGTGACCTGACGCGCCCCTGACATATGCCGCGACATTACTTTTCGTAAAAAAAGAGACCGGCCATGCTTACCGAAACAAATCACCTCAACCTTCATGCCGCCAAGCGTGTGCTGATGGCTGTGGCATTGGCATCTGCAGTGTCTTTGACGGCCTGGGCCAATCGCGCACAGGCGGCGGATGATACAAGCTTCGGCCAATTGTCAGCGGCGGCTTGCAGCCGCGCGTTACCGGCCTTGGAGCAAGCCGGCTACAGTGCTCTGACGGGGCACTTGCAAGCGCTGAAAGCGCTTGAGGCATGCGACATACGCCTGGGCCTCAGTGAGAAAGCCGATTTTACCCGCTGGCAGATCTATGAAGACTTGGAGCGTGGTCATCCAAGTGACGAATGAGATCAGCATTGACATCAGGTGTTGATATCAGGCGTTGATATGGGGCCGGCCTGTTCAATGCTGCCGGTGCAGTGACACAGCGCGGCGGCCGGGCAGTGTACGGCCATGGGGCACGGAACCGCCACCTCCGGCGGCTATCGGCAAAGCGGTAGTCACCTTCATTGCCGGCGATCGCTTCCCGGTCACGTCGGCCCGGTCATGCCAGCCTCGTCATGCCTCCAACCCGGCCGCGCGCAGCGCATCGGCGAATATCTTGAGGTCCTGGGGGCGCCGGAACGGGAGCCATTCAGTAAGGTTGGAGAGCCGCAATGCCGGATCGAGCTGGCGCAGCTGCCGCATCACCTCCCTGGCCTCATCGTCGCGCCCGGCACGCGCATAGCAGGCGGCGAGGATGCTGATCGGAAAGGCGTGATCCGACAGGTGCCGCGATGCCTTTTCCGCCCAGGACAAGGCGTCCTCCGTGCGGCCCGCCAGGAAATGCGCCATCGCGGTTCCAACCTCCATCCGATGCATGTCGGGACCGAGCGGGCTCAAACGCATCCCATGAGCGATCCGCTCGATCGCCTCATCCGGCTCGCCGCGCCAGATTCGCAGGAACCCACCCAGATACCATCCGGCCGCGAGATTCGGGTCCAGCACCAGCGCCCGGTCCAGCAATGCGATGCCGCTGTCGAGATCGCGCGACAAATGGGCCAGCGCATGCGCGCTCGCCGCCAGAGCCACGGCGTCATCCTGGCCCAATTGCACGGCGCGGCGGGCAAGGCGCGTGCCTTCCGCAATCTCCCGCTCGAGATCGGTCAGCCAGCGGCTGAGCTTGCGCCAGGAATGGCACCAGGCAGCCATGGCATAGGCCGAAGCGAATTCCGGATCGCGCTGGATTGCCTCGTAAAACATCGGCATCGCTTCATCGATTGCGCTCCTGGAGACCTGCCGGAATTTCCACATGCCGCGCAGGTAATAGTCGTAGGCGTCGAGGCTTTCCGTCGGCTTGCGGCGTGCGCGCTCGATCTCCGCTGTCTCCAAGTGCGGCGCCAGCGCGCCGACGATGCTGGCGGCCATCTCGTCCTGCAATTCGAAGAGGTCATCGAGCGCACTTTCGAAGCGCTCCGACCAGAGGTTCGCGCCTGCCAAGGCATCGACGAGCTGGCCGGTGATCCGCACCCGGTTTGCCGCCTTGCGAACACTGCCTTCCAGCACATAGCGCACGCCGAGTTCACGGCCCACCTGCTTCACGTCGACGGCCCGTCCCTTGTAGGTGAAGCTTGAATTGCGCGCGATGACGAACAGCCAGCGCATTCGGGACAAGGCCGAGATGATGTCATCCACCACGCCGTCAACGAAGTAATCCTGGCTTGGGTCGCCGCTGAGGTTCAGGAAGGGCAGGACAGCGATGGAAGGGCGATCCGGAACCGGCAATCCGGTCCCCTCGGGCTGGGCGGCCTCCGCGCCTTCCGATGCGGCGATTTCCGGCGCGGCGGTTTCCTTTACGTCACCCACGAACCGATAGCCCTTGCGTGCGATCGTACGGACCAGGCGTTGCTCGTCGCCGGTGTCACCGACAGCCCTGCGTACCGCGTTGATGTGGCTGGTCAGGGTGGATTCCGAGACGATCCGTCCGCCCCAGACGATATCGATCAGGTTGTCCTTGGTGACGACGCGCTCGCGGTTTTGCACGAGGTAGATCAGCAGGTCCAAGACCTGTGGCCCGGTCGCGATCGTCTCGGGTCCATGGGCAAGCTCCCGGCGATCGGGGTCGAGCACAAAGTCCTCAAAATGGTATTGCATGTCTCCTCCCTGAACGCCCGTTCCTGGATAGGAGTCTAAGCCCAAGAAAGCGGGCTCAAGCGATGTCCAAGCAAATAGCTGACCGGCTTCCGCGGAGATGAGGCCCGTTGCGTATACGCCCCTCTCGTCAGGCGATACTACCGCGACCTCGGGCATCATTGGACAAAAAACCAAGGCAATTTGGACGCCGCGGCAAAGTCTTTGCGCGCGCGCTCGGTCATGCTCCGTCCATCAACCCCTCGGATGGAGAAGCAGTCATGAAGATCGTTGTCATCGGCGGTACCGGCCTCATCGGCAGCAAGGTGGTCTCGAATCTGCGTCAGAAGGGCCACGAGGTCATCGCGGCGACACCCAGCACCGGCGTCAATACCGTCACCGGCGAAGGGTTGCCCGACGCTCTCGCCGGCGCGCAGATCGTCATCGACGTCGCGAATTCCCCTTCATTCGCGGACGACGCCGTCATGAACTTCTTCAAGACGGCGGGCCGCAACCTGGCCGCGGCGGAGAAGGTTGCCGGCGTGCGTCATCACATCGCCCTTTCGGTGGTCGGCAGCGACCGACTGCCTGAAAGCGGCTACCTTCGCGCGAAGGTCGCCCAGGAAGAGCTGATCAAGTCATCCGGAATTCCCTACACGATCATCCGTTCCACCCAGTTCTTCGAGTTCCTCGGCGGGATCGCGCAGTCAGCGACCGATGGTCAGACCGTTCGCCTCTCGCCCGCCCACCTGCAGCCCGTCGCGTCCGAGGACGTCGCCGCTTTGGTGACCAAGGTCGCAACCATGGCACCGGCGAACGGCGTGATCGAATTGGCCGGACCGGAGCGTATCGGTCTTGACGATCTCGTCCGCCGCTATCTCACGGCAAAGCAGGATACCCGCAAGGTGGTCACCGACGTCCACGCGCGCTATTTCGGCACGGAGCTGAACGACAAGTCCCTTACCCCCGGCGATAACCCGCAGATCGGCTCCACGTCATTCGAAACCTGGCTCGCCCAGGCGTAGAGCCGGATCCAAAACGTAAATCCGAGCGCCGGCGGTTCAGGCACAGGCACTCACCTCAATCCAGGAGTCGAAAAATGTTCACGCGCCTCGTCTGCGGGATCTTTCTCGCCACGCTCGCTCTCACTCCCGCTTCGGCCAACGACCCGATCGCGGCAAGATCCAAGGTGACCTTGGTATTCGACCATACGCTGCCGAATGTACCCGGCAAGAGCATGAAAGGGGTGCTCGTCGAATACGCACCCGGCGGCTCGTCACCGGCGCATACCCATCCGCATTCAGCGTTCATCTATGCGACGGTCCTGGAAGGCGCGATCCGCAGCCAGGTCAACGATGGTCCGGTGAAGGTATATCGCGCCGGCGAGAGCTTTGCCGAACTGCCGGGGGACCATCACAGCGTCAGTGCAAATGCCAGCGATACACAACCCGCACGCCTGCTGGCCGTCTTCGTTGTCGACACGAACGAAACGAATCTCGTGACCGCCGACAAATAGCAGGCCGCCCCACGATCTCTGCACCGACCAACAAGGTGGCCCTCGCCGCCGGCCGCTGCCGCGACCTTAACCGGGCCATGGCGCGAACATCGTCAACATGAACCAAGGAGCCTATCATGACCAAACGCATCGTTATCATCGGCGCCGGCTTTGCCGGAATGTTCAGCGCGCTGTCGGCAGCCCGGCTTCGCGACATCCAGGGCGTATCGCCCGCTGACCTCGAGATCGCCGTCGTTGCCCCGGAACCTGTGATGACGGTGCGTCCGCGGCTCTACGAGAACGCGCCGGCAGAGATGGTGGCGCCACTTGGAGAACTGTTCCAGTCGACCGATGTCCGCTTCGTGCACGGGTCGGTTGAAACGATAGATTGCGCCGGCGACCGGATCGTCCTGACTGCGCCGGACGGCACGCCGTCGGAGCTGTCGTATGACCGGCTGATCCTCGCCGCCGGCAGCCGCCTGGCCCGGCCACCGCTACCCGGCCTTGCCGACTTCGCCTTCAGCGTCGATCGGCGCGACGAGGCAGCCGCGCTCGACCGGCACGTACGCGCCCTTGCCTCCCGCCCCGCATCAGCCGAACGCGATACGGTGGTCATCGCCGGCGGTGGTTTCACCGGCATCGAGACCGCCGCCGAGTTCCCGGCAAAGCTGCGCGACGTCCTCGGCCCGGAGGCAGCGGTTCGCGTGATCATTGTGGAACGGAACGATGCCATTGGTCCCGATCTCGGGCCGGGTCCGCGGCCGGTGATCGAGGAGGCTCTCAAGCACCTGGGTATCGAAAGCCGCCTCGGCGTGTCAGTCGCTGCTGTCGACGCGCATGGCGTGACGCTCGCCGATGGCGAGCGGATCGAGAGCGCGACCGTGGTATGGACGGGCGGCGTGCGGGCGACGACTCTTACCGAGCAGGTACCTTCCGAGCGCGACAGGCAGGGGCGGCTTCTCGTCGACAGCGATTTGCGCGTGCCCGGCGCGCCGCGCATCTTCGCAACCGGCGACGCGGCGAACGCCGCGACGGACGACGCGGGCAACCGCACGCTGATGTCGTGCCAGCACGCCCTGCCGCTCGGCAAATCGGCGGGCAACAATGCCGCCGCCGATCTGCTGGGCCTCCCGACGATGCCCTATGCCCAATCGGCCTATGGAACATGCCTCGACCTGGGGCCGTGGGGAGCCGTGGTGACCCAGGGCTGGAACCGGGTCGTGCAGATGACCGGAGCCGAAGCCAAGGCGATGAAGAGACAAATCAACTCGGTGTGGATCTACCCGCCAAAGGCCGATCGTGCGGAAGCGTTCGCCGCCGCAGAGCCGGGAAAATTCGCGGTGGTCTGACCCACTCCGATTCGGCCGCGGGGTCATCCCCTCCCCGCGGCCGAACCCTTGCGCCAATCGAAACAAGATTAAGACGGAGCAGATCGCAATGGATCGCGAGACCGTTCGGAAGACCGCGTTCGCCATGCCGCTGACCAGCCCGGCCTTTCCGCCAGGACCCTACCGGTTTGTCGACCGCGCTTACTTCATCATCCAGTACCGGACCGACCCCGAGGCACTGCGGCGGGTGGTGCCCGAGCCGCTCGCGATCCTCGAGCCAGTGGTGAACTACGAATTCATCCGCATGCCGGATTCGACCGGCTTCGGCGATTATGCCGAGAGCGGCCAGGTCATCCCGGTCTCCTACCAGGGCCAGGTCGGCGGCTACACCCATCAGATGTTTCTGAACGATCACCCGCCAATCGCCGGCGGACGCGAGCTGTGGGGCTTTCCCAAGAAGCTGGCGCAGCCGACGCTGGCGGTCGAGACAGACACCCTGGTCGGCACGTTGAGCTACGGATCGGTCCGCATCGTCACCGGCACGATGGGCTACAAGCACCGCTCCCTTGACTTCGAAGCCGAAGCCAAGCGGCTGGCGGCGCCGAACTTTCTGCTCAAGATCATCCCACATGTCGACGGCACCGCGCGCGTCTGCGAACTGGTGCGCTTCCGGCTGGAGAACATCATCGTGAAGGGAGCGTGGAGCGGGCCGGCGACGCTGGACCTGCACCCCCACGCGCTGGCACCGGTTGCCGAGCTACCGGTGCTGGAAGTTCTGTCGGCCAAGCATCTGGTCGCCGACCTGACGCTCGGTCTCGGCACGGTGGTGCACGACTACCTGACCTAAATCCCACCCGACCAATCGCCACATGCCGCAATCGCTGGAATGACCGTGTTTAGGGAGAAGAAGATGCGCAGACTGAACCGAAAGCAGCTTATCGACGCCGCCCTACCCGTCGAGGTGCCGCGTTACGACGAGATCGCCCTCGCGGTCGACGGAGCCTGGACCGCGCAGTAGGGCATTTTTCAGCCATCAATCAGGCACCTCCATCATTGCCCGCGAGGACCAGGTCGCATCGTCCGCGTTGCATCGTTGCCGGCCAGGGGACGGTCGGCAGCGAACGCTGTCGTCCGGGCCAGAATCCATCGCCAGAATAGATCGTTTCGTTCGCAGCGATCTATTTGAAACAGCCGCCTGAACGTCCGATTATACGCCGGTGACGGGGTGCCTGAGCCGATCCCGGGCCGCGATAGGCGCTGCGTTTCGTCATCGCGCTTTAGTCCGTCACGACAGATGACCGCGCGATCAAGCCGCCGATGCAGGAAAACGGGCATGCCCATCACCGCCGACGAAAGCAGCCAGGATATTCCCGGGTATCGTCTCTTCGACATCATTGAATGGCTCTCGAGCCATGAAAGCCGTGACCTTGACGAAGCCGGACTGATCACCGGCCTCGGCGAAAGGCTGCAAGCCTTGCCGCTGCAGGTTGACTGCATCGCCCTCTACCTGCGCGCGCTGCATCCGGAGATTCGGGCGCGCCTCATCGTCTGGTCACGAGAAAAGGCGGCAGAGAGCCATGACCGTACCCATGCGATGCAGCACATCGTGGCATTCCCCGGGAGCCCGTTCCGCGCGGCGATGGAAACAGGCAGATGGCAGCGGGTGCGCGCCGATACCGACGAAAGGATCATCGATCAGCTGGAGATATTCCGCGGTCGCGGAATGACGGAACTGCTTGCCGCCCCGTTGCCGGTGGATCACGGGCCGGCGAGCGCCATCGTCTTTGCCACGCGGGGCGCAGGCGGTTATACGGCCGGCGCCCGCCAGGCGCTCGAACGCATCCAGCCGGCTTTGAGCAATGCCTGCGAACTGCGACTCTTGCGCCGCGCCGAGGCGTCGATCCTCGACACCTATATCGGCCCCATGACCGGCCGGCGGATTCTCGCCGGGCATATCCGGCGCGGTGAAGTAGAGAGCCTCGAAGCCGCCCTGCTGTTGTGCGATCTGCGCGATTTCACCGGATCGTCGAACCGGTTGGCGCCGGCACAGATCCTCGAACTTCTCAACCGCTATTTCGACGAAGTGGTGCCGGCGATTACCGACCATGGCGGCGAGGTCGTCAAATTCATAGGCGATGCCGTTCTTGCTTTCTTCCATTGCGATGAAGGTCCGGTGGCCAGCTGTACCGCAGCCTTGCGGGCCGCCAACAGCATCCAGGCTCGCCTTGCCGATGCGCGGAGCGACCTCGGCAGATTGCGCGCCGGGGTGGCGCTCCATCACGGCGAAATGAGCTACGGAAATATCGGCGCCGGGCGGCGGCTCGATTTCACGGTTATCGGCCGGGATGTCAATCTCCTGAGCCGCATACAGGGCGTTTGCGGCGCGACCGACCAGGCGCTACTCATGTCGGATCGCTTCGCGGCCTTGCTCGGCCAGGAAGACCGCCAGTCGGCCGGCCGATTTGTCCTCAAAGGTTTCGCCCAGCCGGTCGAGCTCTTCACGGCAGCGCAGGGAAAGACACCGATATCGCCGCCCATCCCTATGGCTTGACGGCAATGCCGGCCGGCAACTGACGCCTCATAGGCGATTGCCTGTCTGCGCGTCGAAGACATGGAGCATCTCCGGCGCCAGATGGAAATCCGTCGTCTTGTCGACCTGCAGGTCCGTACGCCGAGCGGAAACCGCGATGATACTGGTTGCGTGCAGCTTGCCATAGATATGCGTCTCGGCACCCGTCGGCTCCACCAGATCGACCGTCACCGGCAGACTGACCGACTGGCCATTTGTCCTGGCGACAGAAAGGTGTTCCGGCCGCACCCCGGCAACGACCGGCGTGTCATGAGGCGCGCTCACCGATCGCCCCAAGGCGATCTCGATCCCTGCCATCCGCACGAACGATTCCTCGCCGCGCTGCTGCAGAACGCCATCGATCAGGTTCATGGCCGGAGAACCGATGAAGGTTGCCACGAACAGATTCCGCGGACTGTCATAGACTTCCAGCGGTGCGCCCACCTGCTCTACCCGGCCGCTATTCATGACGACGATGCGGTCCGACATCGTCATCGCCTCCATCTGGTCATGCGTGACATAGATCGATGTCGTTCCCAGACGTTTTTGCAAAGCGCGGATCTCGCCCCGCATCTGTACCCGGAGCTTGGTATCCAGATTGGAAAGCGGTTCGTCGAACAGGAATACCGAAGGCTGGCGCACGATGGCGCGGCCCATGGCGACGCGCTGGCGTTGGCCGCCTGAGAGGGCGCGCGGTAGGCGATCGAGATAGGGACTGAGATCCAGCAGAGCTGCGGCTGCCTCCACCGCCTTGCGGATATCCGCCTTCGGCACCTTACGCAGATGCAGGCTGAAGCCCATGTTGTCGGCCACGGTCATATGCGGATAGAGCGCATAGTTCTGAAACACCATCGCCACGTCGCGATCCTTCGGGGCGACAGCGTCCATCACCTGGCCGCCCAGCCGGATCGATCCGGCAGTCAGGCTTTCCAGCCCGGCGATGATCCGCAGCAGAGTCGATTTGCCGCAGCCGGATCCCCCTACCAAGGAGACAAATTCGCCATCCCTGATCTTGAGATCAATCCCATGCAGCACCTGGATCGCGCCATAGCTCTTGCGCAGGTTGATAATCTCGACATCCGCCATCGATAACTCCGGCAATAGGGGCCGGCGGCCGCCGCCTGAGGCGGCCGAGCCCAGGCACAATCAGGAAAGCACGACGACCTTGTTCAGGTGGCGCGGCGCCGCCGTATCGAGGCCGAGTTCGCCGGCCACCCGCTCACCCAGGATCTGCAAGGCCGGCAGGATCGCCAGCGCCCGCTGCGGCCCCTCCGCCGATACGGGGATCGACAGATCGCCAGGCCCGCCGAAGCCGACCAGATAGGCGCCCTTGCTGCGGATCTCTTGCGCGACCTTGGCTTCTTCATCCAGCGTATCGGGACTGTACATCATCAGGACGAAGGTCTTCTGGTCCACCAGGCTGATCGGACCGTGACGGTATTCCATCGGATGGAAAGCCTGCGAATATGAGAGGCTCATTTCCTGCAGTTTCAAGGCACCCTCCGCGGCCAGGCCGTAGAGAAAGCCGGCACCCAGATAGACGAAATGCGAGCGCCGCTTGATGATCGCCGGCAGGGCCTTGGTCATGGCCGCCAGATTGTCCTTGGCCGCCTGCACCACGGCGGGGCTCACCGTGGCACCCGCAAGGCGCAGCCCGACCAGCAGCATCAGGCTGGCCGAAGCGGTCATCACGATCCCCTCCTCGGCATGGGTCTCTGCATAGACCACCGTTTCGGCTGCCTTGGCCAGCGAGCTGTCCCTGGCGCAGACGATGGCGAGCGTCTTGATGCCGGCCTGGCGGCTGACCTCGACGGCCTGCACGGTCTCGGTGGATTCCCCGCTGCGGGACAGGGCGATCACGCAGATATCGCTTTGACTGGCGAGATAGGCGCCGCGCCGGCGCGCCCATTCGCCGCCCGGCACGGCGATCGCGTTCTTGCCGCAGAGGTTGAAGCTCGAGGCGACGATCTGCGCCAGATAATATGATGTGCCGCAACCGACGATCACATAGGTACTGGCCTTGATTGCCGGCAAGGACAGGGTCAGCGCCTTTTCCCAGAAGGGAAACTGTTCGACAATAACGCGTTCGGTGACATTCATCGTCTGGACTTCCTTCGATGTGGAGATGGGGAGTTGGTTATTTTCCGGCGCCGGCCATGAGGCCGCGCACGAGATAGCGGTTGAGGAACATCACCAGCAAGACCGGCGGGATGATGGCGATGATGCCGGCCGCGTTCATCAGCCCGTAATCGACGTAGTTGCGGGTCACGAATTCCGGGATCAACACCGTCAGCGGCTTGGTGGCGAGGCTTGGCGAGAACACCAGCGGCACCATGAACTGGCCCCAGGCGCTCAGGAAGGTGAGAATGGCGCTGGCAATCAGACCCGGTGCCGCCAGCGGCAGAACGATGCGGACCAGAGTATAGGTGCGCCCTGCCCCGTCCAGCCAGGCAGCCTCTTCCAGCGAGATCGGCAGCGAGCGATAGACGCTGCGCATCAGCCACAGGGCCAGCGGCAGGAAGGCCGAGACATAGATCAGGGTGACCCCGAGGTAGGTGTCGATGAGACCGATCGAGATCATCAAGCGATAGAGCGGGATCATCACGGTATAGGCCGGCACCGCCATGGTCGCCACCACCAGGGCGAAGATCAGGTCGCGACCGGGAAAACGCAGGCGCACGAAGGCATAGGCGCCGAAAGCCGCCATCACCACCGTCACCAAGGTCGCGGCGCCGGAGGTGATGATGCTGTTGATCAGCGCCGCGGAGAATTGCGGCCAGACCGATTGCACCTCATTGCCCTGCGACAGGCTGCTGGAGCCGAACAGCTTGCCGTAATGTTCCAGCGTCAGATGCGGCGGCCAGAAATGCGGCGTCGTCGTCAGCATGTCGGTCGGCGCCGTCAGGCTGGTGACCAGCGACCAGTAGATCGGCCCCAGCGACCAGATCAGCAGCAGCAAAACGGCGGCGAGCCGGCCGAGACGGGCAAGATGATGACGCAACCTGACCGTCTTCATCAGTCGAAACTCGTTTCGCGATAGACCCGCAGGACATAGATGGCGGAGACGATCAGCGAGGCGATCATGATCACCACCGAGAGCGCCATGCCCTGGGAGAAATGCAGGTTCTGGAAGGCCGACATATAGACCTGGATGATGGCGGTGCGGGTATCGAGACTGGCGCCCGCCAGCACCCAGGCCTCGTCGAACAGGTTAAGGGCGAATACCGTCGACTGGCTGAGCGCGATGGCGAGGCCGCCGGAGATCAGCGGCAGGGTGATCATCCGGAAGGATTTCAGCGGCCCGGCACCGTCCAGCTTGGCAGCTTCATAGAGATCCTGGGGAATGCTTTGCAGGGCGGCGAGCAGGATGATCGCCGTCAGCGGCATCATGCGCCAGACATGCACCAGCGTAACCAGGAACAGGGCAGCCGCGCGGTTGTTGAACCAGACGACATTCTCGGCGATCAGCCCGGTCGACGTCAGGATGCCGTTCAGCAGGCCGTAGCTGGGATTGTAGATCCACAGCCAGACGATGGCGTTGACCACCGGCGGCAGGCACCATGGCAGCACCAGCGCCGCCAGCAGCCATTGACGGCCGTATTTGACTTGGCTCAGCAGCAAGGCGGCGCCGAGGCCGCCCAGGGTTTCCAGCACTACGGCCAGCAGCACATAGATGCCGGTGTTGTACCAGGCCTGACGGACCGCAGGGTCCGTCAGGCTGGCAAGGTAGTTCTGCAGGCCGACAAAGGGTGTGCCCATGCGCATCGGATCGATGCGGAACAAGCTGTCCCACAGCGTCGAGCCCAGCGGGACGAAGACCAGACCACCCATGATGACGATGATCGGTATCGCAAAGCCGAGGCCGAGCCAGGCATCGATGCCGGTGCCCGGCGGTCGCGTGGTATCGCTCCTGCTGATCATAAATGAAAGCCCGCGGCGCCTTATCCTTGCATCGCCGCTTTGGCTTCATCGGCAATGTGCTGCACCGCCTGATCCGCCGTGATCTGGCCCTTGGCCGCCTGGTTGAGGGCGGTGGCGACGGCGCTGGAGAATTGTGGATACCAGCCCGGCGTTCCCTGGGTGAAAAGCGGCTCGACCACGGCGGCCTGCTGCAGCAGCTTGTCGCCTTCATAGAGCTTGCCATCGGCGTTCAGCTTCTGCAGGACACTGGTGCGCGTCGGCAGATTGCCCAGCGAGAGATAACTCTCGATCTGGTTTTCCGGCTGCATCAGCCAGTTGATGAAGGCCAGGGCGGTTTCCGGATTCTTGCTGGTGACGGGAATGCCGGCGGCGCCGGGCAGGCCGAAGGTCCGCGACTTGCCGGTGGTCGAGGGCATCAGCGCGGCAGCCACATCCTTGGCGACCTTCGACTTCGTCGCGTCGCTATAGACCGCGACATTGCCGGCCCAGCCGGCGACGTCGAAGGTGATCTTGCCGTTCTTGAACAGCTCCTGGATATCGACATCCTTGAGCCCGGTCGAGGCCGGATCGATCAGGCCGTCCTTCAGGGCCTGGATCTCGAAGGCCATCGCCTTGTAGCCGGCCGAATCCGGAGCCACGAATAACGGTTCGAACTTGTCGTTGAACAACTCGCCGCCGAACGCCTTGGTCAGCAGATACCAGGCCGTCGAGCTGCCCTCCGTCGCCGAGAACGGCAAGCCGATCGGATAGTCGCAGATCTTCGCCGCCTTGATGGCCTTCGCCGCAGCCATCAATTCGTCGGGCGTAGTGGGCGCCGCCGCGATACCGGCCTTGGCGAGATGGGCCTTGTTGTAGATCAGGATGCGGAAGTCGTTGTTATACGGCATCGCCATCAGCTTGCCGTCGAAGGTAAAGATCTTGGCGGTCGGCAGATCGGCAATCAGCGCCGGATCAACCTTGCCGTCGAGCGGCTGGTACCAGCCCGCCGCGCCGAACTGGCCGACCCAGGACCAGTCAACCTCGGTCGCATCGGCCGGCGCCGTCTTCGCGACCATCGAGGTGACGATCTTGGTGCGGATATCGTCCCAGCCGAGGGTTTGGTTGTCGAGGCTGGTCCCCGTCTGCTTGGTGAAGCGATCCGCCATGTCCTTGGGCAAGGTGCTCCAGGGCGGCAGCAGAACGGTTACCGTGCCGCCGGCGGCATAGGCCGGCAGGCTCATCGCCACGGTGAGTGCGCTGAAAGTGGTCAGGAATTGCCGTCTGTTCATGTCGTTTCCCCTGTTTCGTTGTTCGTTTCTAAAGGCAGGCAATCAAACTCACGCAGATGCAAGCGAGCGGGCGATGCGGTCGATCCAGTTTCGGTCGACGCGCCAGCCCGCCAGTCGGGCGGCACGGATCAAGGCGCCGCCGATCGGTGGCAGGCGGGGCGGTGTCGGCTCGTTGCCGAGACGCTGCGTCAGCAAATCGATCAGCAGGCGGCAATTGAAGACGCTGCCGGCATAGCTCCAGGCCGACGACGCCGGCAGGTCGAGCTGGCGCCGCGCCGCAAGTGCATGCGCCGCCAGATGATCGGCAGCACCCTTGATGATCTGCAGGGCATCGGTGTCGCCCTGCTCCGCCAATCCGCCGATGGCCGGCGCCAGCATGGCGAAGCGGGCGCGGCGATCCGGCAGCTGATAGCACCAGGCCAGCATTTCCGATGCGCGCACGCCGATCGCATTGAGCACGGCCTGCGTCAGCGCCGGCGCTCTGGCGCGGCCATCCAGCGTCCTGCTGGCCAGGCCCAGGGCCTCACGGCCGATCCAGAAAGCGCTGCCCTCATCGCCGAAAGCATCACCCCAGCCGCCGATCCGCAGATGCGGATCATGCGCGCCGTTGCGGCTCGCCCAGACCATTGATCCGGTGCCGGCCAGGACCAGCACGCCGCCGACGGAGACACCGTCCTCGGCGGCGAAGGCACCGTCGAAGGCGATGCGCACATCGTTCTCGACGATCAGCCGGCCATGGCTGGCGCAGCCCGGCAGCAATTCCTCGGCGACCGCCTTCTGCCGCTGCGAGATCTCGGCGATCTCGCCATGAAACGACAGGCCGAAGGCTGCTGCCTCGATGGCCCCGACCCCGTCGATCGGCGACGTCGCCTGGGCAATAGCGGTGGCAAGAACGGCTGGCCAATCGACATTCTTCGACGGATCGAGACTGGCCGAGCGCGTGGGACCAAGGACGGTACCGGTACGGTCGGCCAGCGCCAGCAAGGTCTTCGTCCCGCCGCTGTCGAGGCCGCAGACAAAGGGCATCGCTCAGGCGCTTTCCGCGCTGACGGCATTGTCCTGTGTGTCGACGATCTTCATCAGGCAGCCGGCGCTATCGAGGCGATCGAACCAGGCGCGCGGCAATCCGTCATCGGAGATCACCGTCAGGCCGGCGCGCAAGGGCGCCACCTTGTAGGTCAGGCGTTGGCCGAACTTGCTGGAATCGGCCAGCAGAACGGCCTTCGCCGCGCGCGTCAGCATCTTCTCGTTCAACCGCGCCTCGGAATCGTCGAGGCTGTAGATGCAGCCGTCATCGGCAATGGCGCCAGCGCCGATGAAGAGATTGTCGAACCACAACCGATCCAGCATCTCCTCGGCGGCGCCACCGACCAGCGAGGCATTTTCCGGCCGCAGCTGGCCGCCCAGCATGGTGATCTTCAAGCCAGGCACATCCATCAGCAATTGCGCCACGGTCAGGCAATTGGTGAAGACCGCGACAGGCATCGGATTGAGGCGCAATTGCCTGGCGATCTGCAGCACCGTCGTGCCGGCATCGAGAAAGATCGTGCTGTTCGGCAGGATCATCTCAAAGGCGGCGGCGGCGATCGCCCGCTTGGCGAACAGGTTCTGCTTCTCCCGCAATTCGAAGGCGACCTCGATGCCGGCGGTCTTGGCGATCCGCGCGCTACCGTGATCGCGGCTGACGACACCCTCCTCCTCCAGGATCTGCAGATCGCGGCGGATGGTCGCCAGCGAGGCGCCGACAGAATCGGCGATCGCCTGTATCGAGCTGGTGCCGTGCTTGTAGAGGTGCTCCCGGATGGCGGAGAGCCGATCGTTCTTCATGAAAATCGCCCAGATGAATTAACTTCGATCAAATTCTATGGAACATTAGATCACTGTCAATCAAGATTCTGATTGATTATGATTTATTTGTCGCCCTAGGGTGCTGGCACCGACATCTGATCAGGACCCAGCCCATGACGCATCCTGCCCTTACCGGCCTTGCCACCAGCCGCCAAGCGGGCCACCCGCGCGGCATCACCTCGGTCTGCTCAGCGCATCCTCTGGTGATCGAGGCGGCCTTGCGGACCGGCCAGGCGGCGGGATCGCCGGTCCTGATCGAAGCCACCTGCAACCAGGTCAACCAGGAAGGCGGCTATACCGGCATGACGCCGGCCGATTTCCGCGCCTTCGTCGAGCGGATTGCTGCCAGCGTCGGCTTTGACGTGCAGAACCTGATCCTGGGCGGCGATCATCTCGGTCCCAATCCCTGGCGGCATCTGCCTGCCGAGGAAGCCATGTCACGCGCCACGGTGATGATCGGCGCCTATGTGGCAGCAGGCTTCAGCAAGATCCATCTTGATGCCAGCATGGCCTGCCTGGCCGAAAGCGATCCCCTGCCCACCGCGCTGATCGCCGGACGGGCGGCGCGATTGGCGCAAGCGGGCGAAGCTGCCGCCGCATCGACGAACGGCAGGCCGGTCTATGTCATCGGCACCGAGGTGCCGATCCCCGGCGGGGCGATGGAGGAGATCAGCGCGCTGCAGGTCACCAGGCCGGGCGACGCCATCGAGACCATCGAGGCGCATCGCCGGGCCTTCGCGGGGCTCGATCTGGCGGACGCCTTCGGCCGCACCGTCGGCCTTGTGGTGCAGCCCGGCGTCGAATTCGGCAATGCCAATGTGATCCGCTATGAGCGGGCCAAGGCGGTTGACCTGGCGCGCGCCCTCGACCGCACGCCGCAACTGGTCTTCGAAGCGCATTCAACCGACTACCAGCCGCTGGCGGCGCTGTCGGCCCTGGTCGAGGACGGCTTTGCCATCCTGAAAGTCGGGCCCGGCCTGACCTTCGCCTTGCGCGAGGCCCTCTATGCCCTCGACGACATAGCCGCCTTTCTCGATGGCGCGACGGATGGGGACGGCCTGCGGGCGACGATGGAACGCTTGATGCTGCGCGAACCCGGCAACTGGCAGAAATACTATCATGGCGACGCGCAGGAATGCCGCGTCCTCAGGCATTTCAGCTATAGCGACCGCATCCGCTATTACTGGCCACATCCCGAAGCCGCTGCCGCCGTGTCCCGGCTGATGGCCCGGCTGGGTGATCGCGCGATCCCGGAAACGCTGGTCAGCCAGCACCTCGCATCACTCTACCCGGACGTCGCATCCGGTCTGATCCCGTCGCAGGCCCACCACCTTCTGGTCGCCTCGGTCGAACAGGTGCTCCGGCGATATGCCGCGGCCTGTTCCCCGCGCTGAAGCAACGCAGCCACGGCAGGCAACGCGGGGCGGTGGATTACCCCGCCTTGCCGTGGATGCCGAGACCCTGCAGATAGACCAGCATGGCGGCCTCCAGCAGGTCTTCCGGGCTCATCGGCAGGCGCCGCCGGCCGGCATCGCCGCGGGCAAAAAGCGAAGCGATGCCGTGCGATAGCGACCAGACATGCAGCGCCATCATCATCGCCGGCGGCCGGGTTGCCTTGGGCAGCGTCTGGCACAGAGTCTCGGCGGCATCGCGCAGAATGGCAAAGGCGCGGTCGCCCGCCTGGCGCAGCTCGGGATAATCGTCGAGCGCCAGGCCCGATTCAAACATCGCCGCGTAATAAGCCGGCTCGGTGCGGGCGAAGGCGAGATAGGCTTTGCCGATATTGCCGAAGGCCGTGAAGATGTCCGGCCGGCCTTCGTTCCAGGCCGTCGACAGGAAGGCGGCGAAGCGTTCGAAGCCCTGCCGCGCCAGATCCGCCATCAATTCGTCGCGGTCGCGGAAATGGCGATAGGGTGCTGCCGGACTGACACCGGCGGCGCGGGCGGCCTCGGCAAAAGTGAAACCGGCCGGGCCCTTGGCGGTGATGAGGTCGAGCGCCGCCTTGATCAGCGCCTCGCGCAGATTGCCGTGATGATAGCCGCGCCGGCCGGCCTCGCCCCGCCCGTTACCGCCGCCGTCTTTGTCCCTGCTCCAGCTCATGTGAACAGCTCTTACATGAAGAGGCCGCCGGAAGCAGCCGAAATCGTGCGGCGCAGAATCCTGACAGCATCCGGTCCCCCCAATTGGGATGCGGTCCCCCGATTGCGCCGGAATGCATGCGACCGATGGCCTCGCCGGCCGATCCGGCGGTGACGCTGGCGGCGATAAGGCGCTAAGTTAAGCCCGCCTTAGCTCACCGTCTTATCTCGCTGTCGGGCATCGTCATCAAACCGACATTCGAGGCTGCTGAACTCCGTAGCAACCGCGTTCCGCGTCCCGCCGGCCTCCCGTTCTCACCTGCCGGCCGATCTGAGCACCGCCTCCCCCTCCCCGCGCGAAGGAAACTGCGATGGTGAAAAAACCCGCCGCCAAGACCACCGATTTCACCGCCATGACCGTCCCGGCCTTCTGGCCGATGAGCATGGCCGGTTCCCTGATGGAAGCCGGCATGGACCTTTATGCCCACAACCTCAAATTCGTCGAGGAGGAGATCAAGATCCATGACGATCTGCGGCCGCATCTGGCAACAGCCAGCAAGCCGCGGCTCGACCTGCGCAGCATGACATTGCGCGATTACGGCACGGAAAAAGGCGTGCCGGCCCTGGTCGTGGCGCCCTATGCCGGCCACACCGCCATGATCGCCGACTATCACAAGGGTCAGAGCCTGGTGCAGACCCTGCTCGCCAATGGCCTTGACCATGTCGCCTTGACCGATTGGAAGTCGGCCACCGAGGATATGAAGGACCTGGAGGTCGACAACTATCTCGCCGATCTGCTGGCGGTGATCGATGATCTCGGCGGCTCGGTCAATCTCATCGGCCTCTGCCAGGGCGGCTGGATCTCCGCCATGATCGCCGCCCGCTTTCCGGGCAAGATACGGACCCTGGTCCTGGCCGGCGCGCCGATCGATACCCAGGCCGGCAACGGCCCGCTGAAGCAGATGGTGAACGACTCGCCCGCCTCCTTCTATGAGGAGCTGGTCACGTTGGGCGGCGGATTGATGCGGGGCAAGTTCATGCTGCAGGGCTGGAAGAACATGCATCCCGAACAGCATTACATGCAGCATCACATCGACCTCTACGAGCATATCGACGACCCCGCCTATCTCAAGAAGGAAGAGACCTTCGAAAGCTGGTACGAGAATCCGATCGATCTGCCCGGCCGCTGGTATCTGCAGGTCATCAGCCAGCTCTTCAAGGAGAACCGGCTCGCCAAGGGCAAATTCGTCGGCCTCGGCCGCCGCCTCGATCTCAAGGACATCACCTGTCCGACCTATCTGCTCGCCGGTGCCGCAGATGACATCACGACGCCCGAACAGGTGCTCGACGCCGAAAAATATCTCGGCACGCCGAAAGACCATATACGCAAGCAGACAGTGCCCGGCGGGCATATCGGGCTTTTCATGGGCGCGCGGAATCTGAAGGAATGCTGGCCCGTGATCGCCGCATGGATCGGTGCGCAGTAGCGTCATCAGCAGATGAACGGGGCGATGCATGACGCATCGCCCCGCGCCTCGTCCATGAGAGACAATTGAAAGAAGCGGACCGCCGCTTCAACCCGCCTTCGGAAACTCCGAAGGATACATGGCGCGACGCGCCTGCGCATCCATCTCGGTCTTGAACGCATGGCTTTTGTCGAGGGCGCGGACCCGGGCCGCGGCCGGCCTGGCGTCGATCTTCTGGAACCAGCGTTTGAGGTTCGGATAGTCACCCAGCGGGTCGGCCGCGCCATGCATCACGCGCGGCGCGCGATCGATCCAGCCCCAGGCCGACATATCGGCGATGGTGTAGTCCTTGCCGACGATATAGTCGCGACCGGCGAGATGATCTTCCAGCACCTGATAATGGCGCTCGGCCTCGCGGCGATAGCGGTTGACGACATAGGCCGGCTTCTCTTCCGCCATCAGCTGGAAGAACACCGCCTGACCGGAGAAAGGCCCCAGGCCGCTGGAAATGAAGAAGAGCCAGGACAGGAGTTCGCCGCGGTCTTCCGCACCGCCGACGAATTTGCCCGTCTTGTCGCCGAGATAGAGCAGGATGGCGCTGGAATCGAAGACCCGCGTCTCGCGGCCGCCAGGTCCGTCCGTGTCGACGATCGCCGGCACCTTGCCGTTGGGATTGATGGCAAGGAAGGCCGGCAGGTGCTGCTCGCCTTTGCGCGTATCGACCGGGATCGCCTGATAGGGAAGGCCGGATTCCTCCAGGAACAGGGCGACCTTGGCGGGATTGGGGGTCGGGTGGAAATAGAAGCGGATCACGGATTCCTCCTGGTTTGTTCAAATAATTGCGGAGATGGGGTCAGGCGGCGGTCGATCAGTCGGATGTCCCAGGACCGGCAGCATCTCATTGCGGTCAGGATCGGAATTGACTTGGCATAGGCCACAACCCCCGCAGACGCAATGACATAGCGCGCTGTCATCGGCCAAGAATCAAGCGAGGAAGGCGGAACGCGGCAGTCGGAAGCTACGAGCGGCTGAGCCGCGCCCAGTCGGCATGCAAGTGGCGATCGGCGGGCTCGATGTGACCGTCTTCCAGCTCGTTGAGGGTCCCATAATCCTCGATCGAGACGCATTGCGCGATGGCGCCATTGACCTTCAAGGGAAAGATGCCGACGACGATCTCCCTGCCCTTGGGATTCTCGCCCGCCCAGGGATAGCTCCAGATGCGGGGCCGGCCGGTGCGGCTGGCCTCTTCGTAAAAATCGAGCAGCGTCCGAACGCTATCGCCATAGTCGCCGGACAGGAATTCATCGAGATAGCGGCCGGTGAGATTGATTCCCGTCACCTCATCGATCCGCGTGCCGCTGAGGCGATAGCGCAGGCGAAAGGGCGAGAACTCGAAATCGCAGAGCATCAGATAGGGCAGCAGCCGGGAAAGCTCCTCAATGTTGAACAGGTTGCGTTCCGGCGTCTCGCCCCCGGCGAGACCGTGCCAATACTCTGAAAGATGCAGGATATTCTTCGGAATTTGTTGCATATTTTCTTATTACCAGGCCACGTCCGGCGCTTCGCGGTCTCCCCATCTGGACTGCCGGAAGACATAAGATAGCATGCTCTTTGCCGCAAGTGACCAGTGCGCAGGATCACAAGGTTGAGGGTCCAACTTCCCCGACCGCTGCATTGCCCGGAAGCGTCGCCAAAAGCCGGGCGCCGGCATGGCATCAAGCCAGCGACGGAGCCGAAACGGTCGATTCCGGGTTCGACCGTGTCGATCAGGGGAAACCCGGCCGCCCGGCCCGGATCAAGGCGGAAAAGTCCGGCGCCTGGTCTGCCCCCCGCGCGGCATCGTTGATATGGGCGCGACGCTTCAATTCCTCGAAGGACAGGCCGTCCCTGATGAGGCGCCCCTGCTCATAGGCATACTCATCGCCCTTCCCGTTCAACAACAACCGCCAGTTCCAGGCCGGCAGGACGCCTGAGGCTGCCGCGGTATGGATGCGGATATTGGTGGTGCAGTTGCTGGTCAGCGCATTGTAGAAAGCCGGCCGCTCATGCAGCTCGTTGACGCTCCTCAGATAGTCAAGGAGGACGGCGCGGGCCGAGGCCGCCGTCGCCGTGGTGCGATAGAGATAAACCTCCTCGCCCGCTCGGTAGTTGGTGCGCAGGCGGATAATATCGCGCTCATCGGCCAGGATATAGATCAGCTCATATTGCCGGAAGAAGCCGCGGATCGCCGAATAGCTCTCACCCACTTCCTTGCGCGTCTCGACCGAGATGGCGAGATGCTCGCCATCGGCAAACTGGAAGCTGAGGATCGGATGGGCGATCCAGGGCGAGCCCCAGAAGGTGATGAAGAGATCGATCGCCTGCAGCTGCGCCAGGCTGTAATGCCGCGTCTCCCAATGCGGCGTGAAATCCGTTTCAGTGCGGTAGTCGATATTGCGGATATTGTGGATGACAACGTCGTCGTCGCCGATCTCCGCCCAAGCAGTGCGGTCGACATCCGGCTGCCAGCTCCGGATGTCGGACGGCATCAGGGTCAGCCACCAGGCCAAGACGGCGACGAAGCCGCCGACACCCGCCACCGCCCCGATGCGGAAGCCCGGCGTGATGATAAAGGCGGCGAACAGGATTGCCAGATAGAGGCCGGATCCGATCGCCTGCCAACCCGGCGGCAAATCGAAGAATAGCGCCGCGATCGCCCAGATATTGGCCACAATCAGAACCAGCCAGAACAGGCCCAGCGCCAGACCACGCATCATCCGTACGATCAGCATTTTCTACCTGTGGCTTGCATCCCGCCTGGGCTTCACGCAGCCGGCGGGTAAAGCGTATCGGCAAACGCGTGCGTCATTTCAGCGTGTAGCCGGGCGGGAGATTGCGCCAGGGGATACCCTTGAGCGCCAGCTGTTCACCGTAATTGAATTCGTGATTCATCTCCGCTTTGTCGAATTGTTCCGTCGTCAGGGCCTTATAGTCCGCCGGAATCGCGATGAAATTGAACTCCAGTTTGTCGTGGATACTGGAGAGATAGAGCCGCCACAGATCGTTGATGCCGGAGACTTTCAGCATGGTGCCGATGGCCCTTAGGCTGATATCGGTCAGCGAGCGTTTCACCGGTTGCGGTGCCGGCGTGACCCAGCCATTGCGGATGACATAGAGCCGCTGCACCAGCTTGCCGGTGAAACCGGGATGGGCTGCGGCGATGACACTGGGCAGATCGGCGACGCTGCCGATCGAAAAGGACTGGAAGAAGACGCCGCCGTCGACATGCATCTCGTCGTAGCGACGGCCGTCCACGGTCACATCCAGCAAGACCGGTGGAAACACCGTCGGAATCGAGGCCGAGGCCACCATGATGCGACGGAACAGCTTCAATCGCTCCGGATTTTTGCTGCTGGCAATGGCCCCCATATCCCATATCACCGGTTCCTCGGCATCGAGATTGGTGGTGGCGACATAGAGACGCCGACCCTTGGCATGTTCGACGGCAACGGCATTCAGCACCTTATCGTCGATATAGCTCGCGACCAGTTCGTGAAGCGGCGCGGAATCGGTCACCGCTTCCGCCCAGAACAGTGACAGCAATGAGCGCCGCAAGAAGATATGATTGGCGTCGATTGTCGTATAGGAAAGCTTCAGCGGTTCGTCGTAGGCGGAGCCGAGAAACGCGAAAGGTGCGATCAGCGCGCCGGTGCTCACTCCCGTCACCACCTTGAACCGCGGCCGCCCGCCCACCTTGCTCCAGCCGTTCAGCAAACCGGCGCCGAACGCTCCGTCGGAGCCGCCGCCGGAAACCGCGAGATAGTTATAGACATGGGTTCCATCAGCAAGAGTCTCGTAATTTTCCGGCGTCTCTTTGTCAAAGGCAGCTTCGATCGCCTGACGGATCGGCAAAGGCTCGGTGAGCGGCAGGAAGCGAATGCCCGTATAGCCCGAAACAACGGCCTGTTGCGCCGAAGCGGTCGGCACCGGCTGGCGCAGCAAGTTGCTGCAGCCAGCCATCGTCAGACATAGGACAGCCGCCATAACGGCCATGACTACGCTATGGCCGGAGCGAATCCTGAACAGCACCTGCATTGCCCTCTCCCCGCATTCCGGCGGCGTCCCGGCCCGTGCCCTGGTGTGAAGCCTTGCTTGTTTTCGAGCAGAACAATCCAGCAATAACGATACGCATTCGAATCTGCCCGAGATTGATCTGCATCAAGGTCAGTTGCGCATCGCGCAGATCGCGCAAGCCGATCATGGCGCAGCCTGGTCGCGCCCCCTTGCGCCGCCAAGCCGTTACAATTGTAGCTCGAAAGACCCGGACTGAAACCGCTTCGTCACGGCTCCTCCATAGCTTTCAAACGGGGACGTTGATTGAACGGAAAGTTGCGTACACGGCCATCGAGTACCTGAACGATGCCGCGCGGGACCGATGCCGCGCGGGACCGCTGAGCGCGGGAGCCGCTCAACCGTCGGGGCATGGCGTGCCGCAAGTTCTTAAGGGGAAATCACATGCTGAACATCATCAGCCTCGGGATACTGGTCCTGCTCGCAGGCCTGCTGATCTGGTGGAGCGTTCGCGCTGCGCAATTCAAAAGCCGTTTCCTCAAATGGTTGAGCGCCGGCCTCGGTGTCCTGGTGGCAATTGTCGTCTCAGCCGCCAGCGTGCTGGCGGCGATCGGCCTGGTGAAGGCGAATGCCCGCACTGCCCCGGTCCCCGTTCTGGACATTGCCGGGAGCCCCGACCAGGTCCGGCGTGGCCAGGCGATTTCCGACAGCTTCTGCAGTGCTTGCCACAGCGTGACCGGCACCCTGACCGGCGGGCTCGACATCGGCAAGGACTTCCCGCTGCCGGTCGGCTCCTTCGTCTCGGCCAATCTGACGCCGGCCGGCCGCTTGAAACATTGGTCGGATGGCGAGATCTTCCGCGCCATCCGTAACGGTGTCGATGCCGACGGCCATTGGTTGACGCTGATGTCTTACACGAATGCCGGCAAGCTCAGCGACGCGGATATCCTCTCGCTCATCGCCTACCTGCGCAGCCTGCCGGCCGCCGGAGAGGAAAGCGTCATGCCGGCGGATCAGTTCAATCTGCTGGGTCTGATCATGCTGGGCGCCGGCCTGTTGCCGACGGGCAAGCCGGTCTTTACCGGCACCGTGATCGCCCCGCCGAAAGGCCCGACCCTGGAATGGGGCGCCTATCTCCTCTCCTATCAAGATTGTCGCGAATGCCATGGCGCCACGCTCACCGGCGGCGTGCCGGGACAGATGGCGCCGCTCGGTCCAGACCTCAATCTGGTGAAGCAGTGGAAGCCAGAGGAATTCATCTCCACCTTGCGCACCGGCGTCGATCCCGGCAGCCACATCCTCAGCGCGCAGATGCCATGGCGCCCGATCGGCAGGATGGATGACGACGACCTGCATGCCATCTATCAATATCTGACGCATATGCCGGACGATGCGGATACGCCGATCAATTGACCTGGCGCCGATCGGTGGGGATCGCGATCGGGAACGTTACAGGCGAATATGCGTAGCGCCCGCACCGCCGGTGAGAGACCGCGAGATCGCGCCGTGTTCAACGAGATGCTGCCGGCGCGTCAGTTCGCCGGCAGCATCCGGCCTATTCCGCCGCCTGGGTCGCCGGCTTGGTGACCATCTCGGATCGGCGGCCATCGACGCTGACGGGAATCTCCCCGGCAATGGTGACACGGCGCATGGTGCGGTTCTGGCCGTCATAATCGTTGAGCGCATAATGCTGCGTCGCCTGATTGTCCCAGATCGCGACATCATGCTGACGCCAGTTCCAGCGCACGGTGTTCTCCAGCCGCGTCACATGGTTCTGCAGCAGCTGGAACAGCAGGTTGGAATCGATGTGATTGTGGCCGACGAAGCGCTGGATGAAATAGCCGAGCACCAGCGACTTCTCGCCGGTCTCGGGGTGGATGCGCACCACCGGATGCTGGCATTCATAAAGGGCGGAAGCGAAGACCTTTTCGTAATGCGCCTTCTCCGCCGCCGTGCCATGGGAATGCTGTGCGGCATAGTCGAATTTATTGCTGTGCAGGGCCCAGAGGCTCTCGGCCAGTTCCTTCAGTTGCGGCGAGAGATCGTGGTAGGCGGCCACCGTATTGGCCCAGACGGTATCGCCGCCATAGGCCGGGATGGTGACGGCACGCAGGACCGAATAGCGCGGATAGGCATCGACGAAGGTGACATCGGTGTGCCACTGGTCGGCTTTGCCGTTGCCGGCGGCGGCGTCGAGTTCCAGGATACCCAGGGTGCCGGCCCGTACCTTTTCGGTCGGATGCGGGACGAGATCGCCCAGCAGACGCGCAAAGCCTTCCTGCTGCGTGTCGTCCAATTGCATCTGGTCGCGGAAGAAGATGACCCGGTAGGTCAGCAGAGCCTGGCGGACCGCCGCCACTTCCGTGGGCGTCAGATGGCCGCCGATCTTGATGTCGCGGATTTCGGCGCCGATGCGCCCCGATAGCCGGCGGATGTTAAGCGGTGAAGATGTTGCGCCGATCGCCGAGACATTGCTCACGTTACTCTCCCGATATTGAAGTCCGTCGCAGGGACATTGCTGCCGACGCCGCTTGCCGCGGCTGTTCCCCTTGATGAAACAGTCAAAGCGCCGGCCGGCTTTTGATTGCCCGCGTCGCCCGGCGGCGCATTTGATCAAATGACGGCAATTTTGTACCGCATCATGCCTCCCTTGCGGCGGTGGCCGGATCACGGCAAGGTCTACCGGCGTCGAGACGGGATGACCGCCGTCGAAACGGAGCGACGCGGGCCTCGCGTAAGGCCAGAAGGGCGCGGGCGGGATCGGCGCAATCGAGGCGCCGGCTTAATCCGGCCGCCGCGCGGCGGCGACCGGGCCTGGCATGGGGAACGGAGAGTTGTGATGCGTTTTGCCGGCAAGCGGATTCTGGTGACGGGCGGCGCGCGGGGAATCGGCGCAGCCACTGCCCTCGCCTTTCTCGGCGCCGGGGCGCGCGTGGCGATCGGTGCCACCACGCGCAGTTCCTATGACGCCTTTCTCGCCAAACACAGCCACCATGCGGCCCATATCGTGCCGGCGATCGGCGATATCGGCACCCGGCAGAAGGCCGCCGCCGTGGTCCATCAGGCGGTGACCGAATTGGGCGGCCTCGACGTGCTGGTCAATGCCGCCGGCGTTTTCGCGGAAGTGGCGGTCGAAGCGGTCGATCAGGCGCATTGGGATCAGACCATCAATACCAATCTCGCCGGCACGTTCTTCTGCTCCCAGGCCGCCCTGCCGGCGCTCAAAACGAGCAGGGGCAACATCGTCAATATCGCCTCCGATGCCGGGCTGATCGGCTATCCCCTGGGCGCGGTTTATTCCGCCTCCAAGGCCGCTGTGGTCAATCTCACCCGCGCCATGGTGCTGGAACTCGCGCAACAGATCCGCATCAATTGCGTCTGCCCGGGCAATGTCGATACCGAGATGATCCATCAGGCTGCGCATGCCAGCGGTGACGCCGCCGGCTATCTCGCCAAGGCCGATGCCCGCTCACCGATGAAGCGGATGGCGCGGCCCGGCGAGGTCGCGGATGCCATCCTCTATCTGGCCTCCGAACAGGCAAGCTTCGTCAATGGCGCCATCCTGTCGATCGATGGCGGCGGCGTCTGCGGCTTCTAGCCGGTAGCAGAAGGCCTCTGCACCGCAGTTTCTTCCAAAACTGGATATGCATGCGAACCCTGCCGCCGGAGCCGGATCACTATGGCGCGGCCATCCGCACACGCCGCCTCGTTGCTGCCGCCGGGGATAAGATAGCGAGAACTGCCGAAGCATGAACGGCCCGCCCGCGCGACAAGGACCTGGAAGCGGGCGCGCATGGAAGCGCCTCAGCGGGGTTCATCCACTGCAAAGATGAAATCGCGACCGGCATCATCGATGACTGGCATTCATCGATGACTGTCAGGCCCGGCGGCGCAACGTGCTCAGGTCAAACAGGTTGTCCTACACGCAAGCCAAATGAAAGCGTGTCGCTTACGCGGCGAAGTAATCGGATCAGCGCGTCTTAATCGACCGAGATCGGCTCAGGCGAGCTTGACGAACTCAGCTGATACACATCGTCCACATCGATGATCAGGACGCTGGTATCCGCGCGGTTACGGCGTTGCAGGCGATGCAGGACGGCGCGCTGAATGATCTGGGTACGGGATTCGTAAAGCTTCACGAGTGCGGCCCGGGAGGAAACATCGTCACGCGCGCCAACCACCAATGCTGCGCGCGTCACGCCGCAGAGAACCAGTTGTTCGCCGAAATGGCAGCGGAATCGCATGACATCTTTCTCGACGTCATAAGCCGAGAAGCTATCAAAGGTCACCATTATTGTACTTTCAAAGCTGGATTGCGGAATCGCCGCAAGCGACAGGTCTGATGGAAAGCCAGCGCCGGCGTTCCGTCGCTGGATAAGCCGCCTATTTTACGGCAATCTCTTTGCAGTCGGCAGCGGTCAGCGAATAGGAGCCCCGCTCGTGCCGGGTATAGATACGCTTCGCCATGGCGCATATGCGTTCGCGATTCTGATCGAAGGCATCGAGCACCGCCGCCTCATTGGGTTGCACCGAGGAATTGGCGCGGCAGAAAATCTCCGCATCGACAAAGAAAGAGATTTCCAAGGCCTCGTCATGAGCCCAGAACCGCACGCGATTGCGCGTGGAGTCGTAACTGCGAGATTGATTTGGGAAAGTTAGGGACATTAATTACCCTAGCATGTTGATAGGTCGGCGTCCGATTTAATTTGCCGCAAGGACCGGCTTCACCGATCGGCTAGACCGGAATCGCTAGGATCAGCGTCAGCACGGCCAGGAAATGCAGCGAAATACCGGCGAACACGAAACCGTGCCAGATCACATCGGCCCAGTGTCCGCGTGCGCGCCAATAGATGACGGCGCCACAGCTGAAGGCCACGCCGCCGGCGGCGAGCAGGCCAAACGCAAGGCCAGGTGTCTGACTGACGAGCACCGGGAGTGCCGAGAGAAAGAGCCAGCCGAATGCCAAATAAAACAGCACGAAGAATTGCTCGTGACGCTCGCGCAGCAGCAGCTTGAGGCCGATACCGACAGCCGCCATCGCCCAGACCCAGACCAGCAGTGAAATACCGAAGGGACCGGCGATACCGGAAATGACGAACGGCGTATAAGTGCCGGCGATCAGCAGGAAGATCGCACTGTGATCAAGCAGCCGCAGGAGCTGCCGCAAGGGGCGATGCCGATTGATCCCGTAGAGCAGCGAACAGAGGCAGCTGACGAGAAGACTGATACTATAGGCCACACCCGACAGCGTCATCAGCGGCCGGTCCAGGCTGAGCGCCAATACCGCAAAGGTCGTCACCGCGCCGATGCCAAAAGCCGACATCGCTTCCAGCAAGCGTCGATTGATGATCGCGGCCGATTGCTCCATCCGCCCTCACTTCCGCATTCGCCCTGTCTCAAGCCTCTTGCAGATGACGCCTGTTGCGGATTACGGCTGCCGCATGACATGCAGGGCAATGACGATAAGCAGCATCGCGATCGGTATCGTGATCGGCGGCGTGAAATATTTCATACAGCGTCTTTCCTGCCGGCTCGTACCTGATCCGCAGATGGTCAGCGCGCCATGACACGGCGCGTGGCTGCGAAAGTGGGCGACTGGCTAAGCTGCGGACGCTCTCGCGTCACACCGCCTCGATTTCGCTTTCCCGCACGACCCGTTCATGGCCGTCCTTGACGCTCTGGACACGGTATTGGCGGTCATCGGTCTCGGTCGGCAGCAGGCGGACCACCTTATAAGTGCCGCGGACGTTCGTCGCGTATTTCATGCCGCCGGAAAAATGCACCGTCTGGCCGACTTTGTATTTGTGATAGGCCAAGACGCCGTCCTTTTCAGGCCTTGGTGCCACACGATTATTTTGCACTGTCTTATTCCTTTTTCCAGGCCACCTGCGGCATCGCCGCGGTTATGCGGCCGACCATGCCGAACCGTCGTCAAACCAAGTCATCACCAACACCCGGACGCTCCGGGGAACACACGCGAAAACGCCGTCGGGCGCTCAGCATCAGCTGACGTCGTTATCGTTGCCGGTAGGCTGTACCCCAAGCAGGCGATCGAAATCGTCAAGCACGACCTTCATCAGAAAGCGGCGGCGCGGATCCATCCCCTCGGGCGTCTGGCCGAAGAGATCGAGCAGGTAACGAACCTTCTCCGCAGCTTCCGCCCAGCTCCTGGCCGGTGTCGCCGTGAGGAAGTGCTCCAGTTCTTCTTGCCGCTCTTTCAGGGTCAGTTGATCCATCTCGACGTCCTTCCGGTTGCGACGGCGCTCCGTCTCCTGCTGGGCTGCCATGCCGCGATGCTTATCCAAATCCGTTGGCTCGTCCGTCATCGCTCCTGCCTCTCCCAGGCCGTACGCGCCTTCATCGTGACGACCCGGCTGATGGATATATGATGGACGTTGCCGGTATCGCACGCAGCATCGCCCAGATTCAGTATGATGAGGCGCTCAGTTGTCAGCCGCATCCGCGACGCGGAGGTCGATATACGAGACTGCCGATCTCACATGCAGCCCTCCGCACGCCCCACCGTCTGCATCGCGATACGATCCGCATGATCACCGGGACACGGCATCGGGGCGTGGCGCTGCCTGGTAAAGGGGTTCGTGACGAGCCGGTCCATCGGTCCGCAGGAGAGGCAGGTCAAAACGCCACGAGGCGAGACAGAGTTGGCAGGATGAGTGCGCCAGAACAACTCGCCGCAAATCTGCCTCGTCCGACAGCGGCGTATTGCGCAACAATTGTGCCAGCATCGCATGCCCGTCGCCGAGGTGCAATCGAATTCGAGACCAGGATCACTCGTCTTCCTTGCGCAGCGCCCCTGTTGCGGCACGCTGCCAGCAAGGGTCCGCGCAGGCCAGCGCAGCCGGCTGCAACGGTGCGGCATGGACAGGCCGATGGACGCGGCAGGAAGTGCGAGCCACGGAAACCGACAAATTCGTCCGCACGATCACAAAGTTGCGAGAGCACCCGACGTCCTCTTGCCCGCCACGACGAAGGCGGCTGGTATCGCATCGGCGATGCGCTGCCGGTGGGCTCTTGCCCGTCGCGAAGTGGCGTGATCGAATGACCGGCGAACCAGATCATTGCCAGCAAGATCACGGCGGCGGCATCGGTAAAATCGCTGCTCCGTCGGCAGTCAGCGTCAACAGAAAGGGAGCATTTCGATGGCGCGATATCAGATTGGCGTTGTGGTCGGCAGCCTGCGCAAGGAATCGTTCAACCGCAAGCTTGCGCAGGGGCTGGCGAAGCTGGACCTGGCCTCGCTGGCACCGGCCGCATTCACCTTCAAGCATCTCGAGATCGGCAACCTGCCGCTTTACAATCAGGATGATGACGGCCATCCGGCCGAAGCGGTTATCCGGCTGAAGGCAGAGATCGCCGCCTCGCAGGGCATTCTCTTCGTCACCCCCGAATATAATCGCTCGATCCCCGGCGTCCTTAAGAATGCCATCGACCATGCCTCGCGCCCTTATGGCCAGAACGCCTGGGCCGGCAAGCCCGCCGGCGTGATCGGCGTTTCCGTTGGCGCCGTCGGCACGGCCTTGGCGCAGCAGCACCTGCGCAACGTGCTCGCTTATCTCGACATGCCGGTTCTGGCCCAGCCTGAAGCCTTCATTCACAACAAGGAAGGCTTGTTCAATGCCGATGGCAGCATCGGCGACAGCAGCAAATCCTTCCTGCAGGGCTGGCTGGAGAAATATCTGAAACTGGTGACGGAGCATGCAAAATAGGCGGCATGCAGGAAATGAATCCATCAGCCGGAGGATGACAGATGGCACAGGGTCACATGACAGCATCCAACCCGCAACTGACGCCCGCCGGCGAGCTGGCGCAATACGGCTTCACCTATCCCAATGAGAGTGCCGAATACCGCCGCGCGCGCAAGGAACTGCTGGCGGCCGAGATCGAACTGCGCCGGCAGATCGAGCGCGTCGCCGAACAACGCCGCGCCTTGCCGGTCGGCGGCATCATTCCGGAAGACTATGCGCTGATCGGGGAGACGGGCCCGGTGCGTTTCTCCGAACTCTTCGGCCGGCACGACACGCTGGTGGTCTATAGCTATATGTATGGACCGCAGCGCATGCGCCCCTGCCCCATGTGCACCTCGCTGCTCAGCGCCTGGGATGGCGAGGTGCCAGATATCGAGCAGCGCGTCGCCTTCGCCGTTTTCGCGAAGTCGCCGATCGAGCGGCTGGCGGCATTCAAGAGGGAGCGCGGCTGGCGCTACCTGAAGCTCTATTCATCGGCCGGCAGCCATTTCAACCGCGACTACCATGCCGACGGCCCCAATGGCGAAGACGACCCGGCGCTCAACGTCTTCACCCGCCGCAACGGCAAGATCCATCACTTCTGGGGTGCGGAGATGACCGGCAAGACCGCCGATCCCGGCCAGGACCCGCGCGGCGCCCCTGATTTGATGCCGATCTGGACCATTCTCGATCTGACGCCGGACGGACGCGGATCCGACTGGTATCCGAAGCTGAGCTACGGGACGTAGGCCGTCATCGCCTCATCGCGCGACGGCGATTGGCGGCTAGCTCACCTTGGCGCCCATCGGGGCAATCGGGATGATGTCGTCGGGCCAGACCTTGCCATTCCGGCCGACATGCTCGGCGGTCAGCAGCCGCGTGACGATGCCGTCCTTGTGCAAGGGCAGGACGATATATTCGACCTCGATGCGCCCGGCCCGGTCGATGGTCGGCCAGTCATATTCGCCGGCCAAGGGCGTGCAGGTCGAGGCGACATAAGCGAGGTTCTGCTCGATCTGCTCGACCGCATCCTCGGGCATTTCCAGTTCATGGAGAAAGCGTCCGGTAAAGTCGAAACCCGCCACGTCGACGCCATGCGTCCCGACCAGCCGGTATTGCACGCGGAACGGGCGCGCGAACACATCGGCGATGATGATATAGCGCAAAGCCGCGGCCGGCAGGTCCAGCGGATCGAAATCCGTGATCGCGGGCGCCGGCCGGTCCCGCCGTATCGCCTGCCAGTAGTCAAAGATGGCGCGGAGATGGGGCGATGAAATCTTTTCCCTGTCGGGGGAAAATACCCGAATCATTTTCACTGAATGCTCCGGAATCCGCGAAAACCGTTGTCGTCGCGGACAACGCTAAGGCGAAATAGAGAGCAAAGGCCAGCAAGAGTACTTGCTTATGCAAACGTGCATCCGCGGTGATGCGATCGTCAGTCTGATCCTGCCGGCGCACGACCGTAAGCGGCTTGCCCGTTATGCCATGCAGACACGCCGTTGCCGGCCTCCAAGCCGGCAGGTTGGCCGTGACATTCCCTCACGTCATGGCGGATTGACAATTAGGCGGCGTGCCGCTGGTGACTGCTTCGCATACGCTGATGTTCGAGAAAACGACGCGCCAGGAAGGCGCGCGAGCACGCAGTACCGGCATCGATTGGGCCTCTCGGTTGAACCGAAGGTCGACATCGCCAACGCCGGACGGCGCGAATGGGAGGAAGCGGGCATGAGCGAGGGACCGGATGTCGACGGGCGGTAAGCCGGCGGGCAGTAAGCTGGCATCAGGGCAGCGGGCGGCGCTCCTGGAACTGACATATGGCGGCGTATCCGATGCGGCGTGAGCGCCTCGACACCGCCTTGCTGCTGTTGCCGGCGAGCCTGTTCCTGCTGGTCTGGTTCGTGGCGCCGCTCAGCCGCCTGCTGTCGCTGGCTTTCGTCAGCGACAACGGCGTCTTCGACAACTTCACGGTCCTCTTGAGCAGCAGCGTCTATCTGCAGGTCCTGGGCAACACCCTAATGCTGGCGGCGCTGGTGACGGTGATCACCCTGCTCCTGGCCTGGCCGGTCGCCTATGTGCTGACGCGGTTGAAGGGCCCGCTTTTCGTGCTGACGCTCTATGGCGTGCTGTTCCCGCTGTGGATCTCGGTGCTGGTCCGCACGTTTTCCTGGATGCTGCTGCTGGAACGCGGCGGGCCGGTCAACCGCCTGCTGATGGCGGCCGGCATCGTCGACCATCCGCTGGCCTTGCTGTTCAACGAGACCGGCGTCCTCATCGGCATGGTCCATGTGCTGCTGCCCTATGCCATCCTGCCGCTGTATTCGGCGATGAACCGCATCGATACCCGTCTGCTGATGGCGAGTGACGGGCTTGGCGCCGGTGTCATGGATACCTTCCGCCGGGTCTACCTGCCGCTCTGCCTGCCGGGTCTCTTTGGCGGCGGCACCTTCGTGCTGCTGCTCTCGCTGGGCTTCTTCATCACGCCCGCCTTGCTGGGCGGGGCCAATTCCATGACCCTCTCCATGCTGATCTCCAGCTTCGTCACCGATCGCCTGGCCTGGTCGCTGGCGGCTGCGGGATCGATGGTACTGCTGGTCATCGTGCTGCTGCTGCTCGGTCTCACCATGCGCCTGCTGCCGATGGAAAAGGGGATGTTCGCCAAATGAGCGGTCAAACGAGGCAGCAGCGCAAAAGCGAGCGCCAGTTGAGCGGCACGCCCATCGCCTGGCGCTGGGCCGCACAGGTCGGCGCCAATCTGGTGCTCGCCTTCCTGGTGCTGCCGATCTTGGCCGTCATTCCGACCTCGTTCAACCAGGCAAGCTTCATCAGCCTGCCGCCGACCAGCTGGTCGCTGCGCTGGTACGGCAATTTCTTCGCCGATCCGGAATGGCGCAGCTCGCTCTGGGTCAGTCTGCAGGTCGCCGTCATGGCCACCGCCGCCGCCCTGGCGCTCGGCCTGCCGGCAGCCCTGGGCCTGCAGCGCGCGGGAGCTCTGCTGCGCCCGATCCTGACCGGCCTGTTCCTGGCGCCGATGATCGTGCCGGTCATCATCAGCGCCGTCGCGATCTATCGCACCGCCCTGGATGTCGGATTGAACGGTACCCGCATCGGCATGGCGCTCAGCCACGCGGCCCTGGCGCTGCCTTTCGTCGTCATCAATATCGGCGTCTCGCTGCGGCATGTCGATCGCCGCTGGCAGCAGGCGGCGGCCGGACTGGGCGCCGGTTCATGGACGGTGTTCCGCAGCATCACCTTGCCGAATATCATTCCCGGCCTGGTCGGCGGCGGCGTCTTCGCCTTCATCACCTCCTTCGATGAGGTGGTGGTCGCCGTCTTCATGGCGGGCTATGGCGCCAAGACCCTGCCGGTGAAGATCTGGGAATCGATCCGGCTGGAATTCACGCCGGTCGTCGCCGTCGCCGCCAGTTTCATGATCCTGCTCGCGGCCCTGCTCTTCGCCCTCGCCCGCCTGATCGACGCCCGCCGGCGGCAGGTGGCCGGCAAAGCAGCCGCCAGCATCACCACCGAGACTATTACCGATCAGGGAGTACCGGCATGACGGGCAACGGCCTGCCCCTGCGCTTTCGTGGCGCCACCAAGCATTACGGCACGCAGATCGCGTTGCATCCGATCGATCTCGATGTCGAGGCCGGCGAGTTCCTGACCCTGCTGGGGCCGTCGGGTTCCGGCAAGACCACTTTGCTCAACCTGATCGCCGGCTATCTCGCGCCCAGCGCCGGGCAGCTTTTCATCGGCGACCGCGAGGTGACGAATCTGCCGGCCCGCCAGCGCAATATCGGCATGGTGTTCCAGAACTATGCGCTGTTTCCGCATATGACCGTCGCCGAGAATGTCGGCTATGGCCTCGCCGTGCGGCGCCGTCCCAAGGAGGAGATCAAGCGCCGGGTCGACGCCGCCCTGGCGATGGTGGAACTCGCCGGCTATGGCGACCGCGCCATCCAGCAGCTCTCCGGCGGCCAGCAGCAGCGCGTGGCGCTGGCCCGCGCTCTGGTGATCGAACCCGATGTGCTGCTGATGGACGAACCGCTGGGCGCGCTCGACCGCCAGCTGCGGCGCAATGTGCAGCTGGAGCTGCGGCGGCGCCATGAAGAGCGGCGGCGCACGACGCTCTATGTGACGCATGATCAGGAAGAGGCGCTGATCCTCTCCGACCGGGTGGCAGTGATGCGCGCCGGCCGCATCGAGCAGATCGGACCGGTGACCGAACTCTACCGCAACCCCGTCAACAGTTTCGTCGCCAGCTTCATCGGCGAATCCAATCTGCTGCCGGCGCGGCTCATTGCCCAGGACGGGATCCAGATGCGCATCGAGGTCGCCGCCCTGCGTCATACGCTGACGCTGCCGGTCACCGCGGCGCCGATGAAAATGGGCCTTGCCGATATGCCGCTGCAATTGCTGCTGCGGCCGGAACATCTGGTGCTGGACGATGCCGGGCCGCTGGCCGCCCGGGTCGAAGAGGCCGTCTATCTCGGCGAGCTGACGGCGTTGCGCCTGCGGCTCGAAAGCGGCGCCGATCTCTGGCTGCGCCGCCTCACCGACCGACCGATCACGCGCGGCATGGAGTTGCGGGTGAATTGGCAGCCGGAGCATGTCCGGCTGGTGCCGCAATCATGATTCATAATTAAGTCCTGGGAGGGAATAACCATGAAACGTCGTACATTCGTCTTATCCGGATTGGGCTCGGTCGCCGCCTTGGGTGCGACCGCGGCCTTGCCGCGCTGGGCACGCGCCGACAGCCGGCCTTTCACTTTCACATCCTGGGGCGGTGCCCTGTCGGCGGCCGAGAAATCCGCCTTCATGGATCCCTTCGCCGCGGCCAAGGGCATCACCATCAACAACACCTCGCCGACCGAGACCGCCAAGATCATGGCCATGGTGCAGGCCAAGGCAGTGGAATGGGACCTGGTCGATGTCGGCGGCCGCACCGTCTGGCAGGGCGCCAAGGACGGCTTCCTGGAACAGCTCGATCTCGACAAGATCCCCAATGCCAAGGCGCTGCCGGCGGGGATGGTCGCGCCTTATGGCATCGCCACCTCGGCGGGTGCCACGATCTTCGGCTGGTCGACCAAGGCCTTTCCGGCCGATGCCGGGCCGCAATCCTGGGCCGATTTCTGGGACGTGAAGCGCTTTCCCGGGCCGCGTGGCCTCTACAAGCTGTTCTACTACAATTACGAGGCCGCCCTGCTGGCGGCCGGCGTCAAGCGCGAGGAGGTCTATCCGGTCACCGAGGAGAAGGCCAAGATGGCGCTCGCCAAGGTCAAGGAGCTGAAACCGAACGTCACCGTCTGGTGGGGTGCCGGCGCGCAGCCGCCGCAGCTGCTCTCGACCGGCGAACTGGCGCTGTCCTCGGCCTGGAGCGGCCGCATGCTCGCCGCCGCTAAAGAGAACGCGCCGATCGGCTTTACTTACAAGGACGGCATCGCCTGGGCCAATTGGTGGGTGATCCCCAAGGGCTCGCCCTATCGCGACCTTGCCCATGAAGTGCTCAATTACGCACTGGGCGAAGAGCCGCAGAGCAGGCTCCTCGACCTCAAGACCTATGGCCCGGTGCTCGGCGCGGCGGCCGCCAAGGCCGATGCGGCAACACAGAAGATCCTCGTCATGTCACCCGACAACATCAAGGACATGCTGATCCTCAACGAGCAGGAATCCGACAACTATTCCCGCGCCTATGAGGAAGCGTGGAACCAGCTGATGCTGGGCTGACGCCTTTCCGCCTGTGAAGAAGGCCCGACCTGTCGCGTGACGGGCCGGGCCTTTTACGTTGGTTGGCGATGAAGGGGTGCGGCAGCGCTATCGGTGACGCGGCGGCAATTTTAAAGCGCTCATTCACGCTTCTTCTTGCCGGGCTTGTTCTTCCCTGCCGTTTTCTTCCCTGCTGTGCGCGCAGCGGCCCTGCCGCGGTTACGCGCTGCCGGTTCAAGCATCTCCACCGGATCGCTGGCCGGGAAAGTGTCGGCGAGTGCCTCATCAAGCAGCTCTTCCGTATGCTTGCGGCCGGTGGCCTTTGCGCGATCGGCTGTTTTTGCGGGTCGACCCATAACGCGTCCTCCTCAAATCCTGATCGGCATGTTTTTAGCACATCGGGCATACCCCGCCAGGGGGACGGCTTGGATGTAGCGGTCATCATGAAGCGGATCCCTGGCGCCGATGCGTGTTCACCTTCGTTAAAGCAGATAAACAAATGATACAACGCGAGGTAGATCTGTTGCGCCCGGGGTAGCGGTGAAGTTGATTGCGTGCTTGGCTATAAAGCCGAGGCTTGCTGCGATGGGTGCTGTGATGCGTCTCAAGGAGATCGTGAAGCCTTTTATCCCCAGGGCGGTCCTAAGTCTTCGTCATCGGCTGAACGGCGCGCAGCCCATATACGACAACACGCGGCCCCTCCACAAGCGCCACTGCCCGCTCTGCGGCTATCATGGATTTTTTGGCGATTTCGGCAGGCCGCCGCGCATCGATGCCCTCTGTCCGCAATGCGGGTCGCTGGAGCGCCACAGGCTCTTCTGGTTGTGGTTCAAGGGCGACACATCCAGGTTGGCAGAGCCGGTCCTGCATTTCGCGCCTGAACCGATCTTGATGAATCGTTTCAGGAAGTTGTTTTCGGCCTATTCAACTGCCGACCTGTTCGACGAAGCGGATTTGAAGCTCGACATCGAAAACATCGCCTTGGAGGCGGGCAGCGTGAAGACGGTCATCTGCAACCATGTTCTGGAACACGTCTGCGACAGAAAAGCATTGGCCGAGATCTACCGGGTGCTGTCCGATGACGGATGCCTGGTGTGCTCGGTTCCCATCGTCGAGGGATGGGATCGGACCTATGAAAATGACGGCGTGACAACGCCGCATGACAGGGAAGTTCACTTCGGCCAGTCCGACCACGTCAGATTCTACGGACGAGACTTCAGGGACAGGCTGCGTGCCGCAGGCTTCGCGAATATCGAAGAGGTAACGGCGGAAGGCCGCGACGTCATCGATTACGGCCTGTGGCGCGGCGAGAAGTTCTTTCTTTGCCGCAAGTCATAGCTGTCGGCTGTCGTACACAAAGCGGAGTTGTGCGGAGTTGTGTTGTCGAGACCGATGCCGCTCGCACCGGCCCCCACAACGCATCGGTATAACGACCCCGCGCCAGCGGCGTTGCCGCCATCACTTTTCCTCGACGAAATCCGTGGCGCGTGTCTGCACTGCCCAGACATCCATCTCGTCGATCATCGCATCGAGTTTCGCGCGGGCGCGCTGCAGGGCATCGCTGCCGAGCAGCAGATGCAAGGGCGGCTTCTCCGACAGGACCAGCGTCATGATCGCCCGCGCGGCGCGGTCGGGATCGCCGAGCTGGCGGCCATTCATGGCATTGAAGGCCTGCCCGCTCTTGCCGATGGTGTCGGCATAGGCAGCATCTTCCGCCTCGCTCTTGCGGATCGAGTGGTCGGTCAGGAAGTCGGTGCGGAAAGCGCCCGGCGCCACCGCCGTCACCTTGATGCCGAAGGGTGCCACCTCCTGGGCAAGACTGGCAGAGAGGGCTTCGAGTGCCGCCTTGGCGGCGCTGTAGAGCGCGGTACCCAAGCCAGGCGCGCGGCCGGCGATCGAAGTGACATTGATGATATGGCCGCTGCCCTGCTTGCGCAGATACGGCAGCGCGGCGCGGATGATACGGAACGGCGCGAAGACGTCGACGGCGAAGAGATGCGCGGCCTCGGCGTTGGTCGCCTTTTCCAGCGCGCCCAGCAGGCCGTAGCCGGCATTGTTGACGATCGCATCGATATCACCGACCCGCTCGAAGGCCTGCGTTACGGCCGCCTCCGCAGCAGCGCCGTCAGCCAGATCGACGGTCAGGATGTGAAGCTTGCCCGGCGCGCCGGACAGCGCGGGCGATCCGCTGCGCACCGTGCCGACAACCGTGTCTCCGGCGGCGAGTGCCGTCTTCGCCAGGGATAGGCCGAGACCGCGCGAAACGCCTGTAATGAACCAAGTCGTCATGGTGTTCTCCTTTGCTAGTGGGCAGGAGATAGAGCCCGGGATGGCGATTTATAATGCGCGCATTTCTTATCTGACTTGTTAGATGAGCTAAATAATGCCATGAATGGCGCATGGACGGCCCCCTCTCCAGCAGCGATTTCAACCAGCTCCGCGCCTTCCTGGCGGTGGCGGAAGCCCTCAGTTTCAGCCGGGCAGCCGAGATGCTCGGCGTCTCGCCCTCGGCCCTCAGCCAGATGGTGCGCGGCTTCGAGGAAAGCGTCGGGCTGCGCCTGCTGCACCGGACCACCCGCAGCGTCGCCCTGACGGAAGCCGGCGAAACCCTGCTGCGGCGCGTGCAGCCGGCCATCGCCGAATTGGGCGACGCCGTCGGCGAAGCGCGCCAGTCGCGTGCGCGGCCTGCCGGCACCGTGCGCATCCTGACCTTCCGTTCTGCAGCCGAAAAGTACATCGCGCCGATCCTGCCGGCTTTCACCCGCACCTATCCGGATATCGTCCTCGACATCACGCTGAACGATGAGGTGATCGATTTCGTCGCCGCCGGCTTCGACGTCGCTTTGCGCATTGGCGAAGTGATCGAGCGCGATATGGTGGCGGTGCGTCTCGGGCCGGATATCCGCCAGCTTGCCGTCGCCACGCCAGATTATATCGCCGCGCACGGCCGCCCCGCGCATCCGCGCGATCTGCTGCAGCACCGCTGCATCCGCTGGCGCTGGCCGGGCCGCGCCACACCCTATGCCTGGGAATTCTTCGAAGACGGCGCCTGGTTCGAAGTTGCGGTCGATGGACCGTTGATCTTCAACGACAAGGAAATGGCGCTGCGAGCGACGCTGCAGGGTATCGGGATCGGCTTTCCGGTGGAAGAGGCCGTGGCGCAGCATATCGCCGCAGGACGGCTGGTGCCGCTGCTGCAAGCATGGTCGGCCCCCTTCCCCGGCTTGTTCCTCTGCTATCCGCAGCAACGCCAGATGGCCCCGGCCCTGCGCGCGTTCATCGACGCCGTGCGCAACTTTCCGATCACGGACCGGACGGACCTAACGTAAGGACGCGTTGGAGCTTCCGACGGCCGACCCGCTTCATCATTTCCAGCATTTCAAAGCCGTTGATTTCGTGAGCGTAGCGGCTGCCTTCGGCCCATCCATGGCGAGCATAGAACCGCAATGCGCGGCCATTCTCAGCGACAACCCGCAGGCGCGCGACCTCATATCCTCGCTCTGCGATCTCGCTTTCGGCAATAGAGAGCAACTGGGCTCCAATGCCACGATTTCGATGCGGGACGGCGATCCAAAGATCCTCCACCCAGTCGTCGTCCGTCAGCATGACACCGACGACTTCCCCTTCGCTCTCCACGACCCAGGAGCCGGGCCAGTTCTCATCAGCATCGAACTTGTAGCTCGAAAGCAAATGGCCGTAGCATTCCAGGACCACACGAGAGACAAGCTGTTCTATCCCCCTGAGATCATCAGGCTTGGCATAGCGAGGAACCTTCAGATCGCTGTCCATGTTCCTGCCACTCGCTTCGTTAAAAGACACTCTGCCACGGGTGCGGAACGTTCGGCGATCGCACTTGGCGACGAGGTAGGGGATAATCTTGCGCTAAAGCTGCGCTTCGATCGCGGCCTTATCGATGACCGACCATACCTGCCAGATCTTCTCTGCCCGGAATTCATAAAAGACATTCTCGGTAAAGGAGACTCGCTTCCCGTTCACAGGGAGTCCAAGGAACTTTCCCGTTGGCGTGCAGTCGAATGCCAGCCGGCTCGCAATATAGGGCGCATCGGAAACCAGCAGCTGAATGTCGAAATGGAGGTCCGGAATTTCGTGAAAGTCTTTCTCCAGCATCCCGCGATAGCCTGAAATCCCGATCCGCCGGCCGTTATAGGTGACCTCGCCATCGACGAATTGTCCCAGCCTCGGCCAGTCCTGCTTGTTGAGGCACGCAATGTAGTCACGATAGACGCCGGAGAGGTCGGCTTTAGTCATGGCGATGGCTCCTGTGCTTCCACAAGCAAATAGCCGGAAGCTAAATTCTGCACCTCGAAACGATCTCAGGCATTGCCTGATCCCCCGCCCCGCCAAGCGTCGCCGCCCGCAACGAAGGCCTCAGTTTGCCGCGTTCTTGCGACCCGCCATATGCGTGAGATAGGCGATGATGTTGTCAATCTCCAGATCGCTGAGCGCATTGGTGTCGAAGGCCGGCATGCGCTGGGCGGGCCAATGCCGGACCGAGGCGGGATTGCGGATATAGCGGCGCAGGGCATCGGGTTTAAAATATTCAGTCGGGTTCATCGGCAGATTGAGATCGGGTCCGATATCGGCGCTGCCGGCGCCGTTCAGGCGGTGACAAGTCAGGCATTGCGTGACGAACAACGCCTGGCCGGCCCGGATAACATCGGTGGCGGGAACCGAGGCGGCGACGGCCAGGCCCGGCCATCTTTTCGCCGGCGCATCTTTCGCCTCCAGGCGGATCACCTGATAGGGCCATTGCTCGCTGCGGATATCGGCGACGCCCTTGCCCAGCCAGACCAGACGGTAGGGGCCGGGATTGACCTTGTTGTCGGGCAACAAGGGCCAGGGCTGCGCCGGATCCTCCACCGCGACATAGGCGACCGCCTTGCCGGCATCGGTATTGCGGACAAGGTCCAGCGGCAGCTGGGCGACGAAGCCGTCGGAGGCAACGGTCTCGATCACGCTGTCGAGGGGGATCTTCGCGCCGGAAAGCAGGCTCGCCAGGGGAATGGCCTTATAGGTCATCGGCTGCCGGTAGCCGTCCCCGCTCTCGATGACGATCTGGCGCAGATCCGCCCGGTTGAGGAGATCCTGCCGGCTGAACTTGAGGTGGGTATCGCCGACATCGATCTCGAGCGAGGTATCGGCGCGCGCCGTGCCTTCAAAGCCCAAGACGAGGAGGAGAAAGAGGACCGGCAGGCAGCGACGGAAAAGCGCCGCCCGCTTGCCGGAATAGTCCCGAGGGCGGCCTCTCGGCAGGTTTCTTTCTGACATCGTCCCTTTCCTGCATTACCCGGCTGAAGGCTATGCATTGCGCCGGCCAGGATCGCGGCATAGCCTTCCCATATATCCCTTCCTATATATCAATGGCATGATGGTCTTTGGAGTTCCCGATGACCGCCGTTCTCATCTTTCTGACCCTGGCCGCAATCGGCTTCGACCTCTGGCTCGACTGGCGCCAGATTGCTTTCGTCAGGAAGCACGAGGCCGCGATCCCGACCTCCTTTATCGGCAAGGTTACCCTTGAGGAGCATCGCCGGGCTTCCGCCTATACGATCGCCAAGGCCAAGCTGGAAGGCGCCTATCTTGCCGTGAACGGCCTCTTCGTCCTCCTCATGGCCTATGCCGGCGGCTTTGCCCTGCTCTATCGGCTGATATCTGCTCAGCCGATATCCGCCGCGCTCGGCGGCTATATCGGCTCGCTGGCCCTCATCGGTTGCTTCGTCATTCTCTCGGCCCTCGTCGACCTGCCCTTCGGCCTCTATCGAAGCTTCGTGCTCGAAGAGCGTTTCGGCTTCAACCGGATGACCATGGGCACCTTCGTGGCGGACAAGGTGAAGGCGGCCTGCCTCGCCGTGGCGATCGGCGTCCCGCTCGTCTGGATCATCGACTTCGCCATGCGGCATACGGGGGCGCTGTGGTGGCTCTATGCCTGGGCAATCTGGATGATCTTCAATGTCGCGGCCATCTTCGCGATCAAATTCATCGCCCCGCTGTTCAATAAATACGAACCGCTCGACGCCGCCCCGTTGCGCGCCAGGCTGGAAGCCATGCTGACAAAATGCGGCTTCCGCTCGAACGGCATCTTCAAGGTCGATGGCAGCAAGCGATCGGCCCACGCCAATGCTTATTTCACCGGCTTCGGCGCGGTTAAACGCATCGTGCTCTTCGATACGCTGCTGGAGAAGCTCGACACGGATGAGATCGAGGCGGTGATTGCCCATGAACTCGGCCATTTCAAGCATGGCCATATCAGGAAACGCCTGCTGATGATGGCGGCGGTTTCCTTCGCCATGCTCGGCCTGCTCGGCTGGCTGTCGGGGCAGGCCTGGTTTTATGGGATTTTCTCGCTGCAACCCTCGCTTTTCACCGAGATGCCGGTCGGTCTCCTGGTGATCTTCATGCTGGTGGCGCCGGCCATCACCGGCTGGTTCCGCGTCGGCTTCAATCACCTGTCGCGCCGCGACGAATTCGAGGCCGATGCTTTTGCCGCCAGGATGAGCAACGGCGATCACCTGGCAAAGGCGCTCCTGAAGCTGCAGCAGAGCAACGCAACCGCGCTGGCGCCCGACCCCGTCTATTCCGCCGTGCATCACAGCCACCCAACCATCGAGGAGCGCATCGGCCGCCTCGCGCATCTCTCCGCGCCCGGCCCTGCAATGGGCTGAGCGCGGGCTTCAGGCCGACGGCACGAACTGGGGATGAGTTGCTGAGGACGAGCTGCTAGCGATGGTGGGCGGGCCGTCCGCCTAGGTCACGGTTGCGCCGGCTAAGTCGGACAGCCGGGCCGAGGCATAACAGGCAAATCCGCCGGTTTGGCTGATCCACGCCCCAATGCACTTACCTAGTGCTGGACGAAAGCATGCAATCAATCCAGGATGGCAAACCTATTGGGCGGGTTTCCACGGAGTTTGCACCATGATATCGGCGCTCCTGCGGCTCTTTTCCTCCGACGGATATATGCCGCACGGCATGTGCCTGCTGTGGGAGCCCAATTTACTTGCCCTGCATATCGGGTCCGACGCATTGATCGGCCTCTCCTATTTCTCGATGCCGATCGCCCTGGTCTATTTTGCGCGCAAGCGCTCGGACTTCACACTGAGCTGGGTACTGATACTGTTTGGCATCTTCATTCTGGCCTGCGGCACCACACATCTCTTCTCGATCTGGACGTTATGGCACCCCGACTACGTCCTCGACGGCATGATCAAGGCCGTTACCGCCGCCGCATCAATTCCAACGGCGGCGATCTTATGGCTGGTCATGCCGCGCGCCCTTGCCCTGCCCAATCTGGGGCAACTTTCATCGCTGAATGACACCCTGCGGCAAGAGATTGCCGACCGCAAGGCCAGCGAGGTCGCCCTCGGCGAAGCAAATGTGAAGCTGGTCGAAGCCTCCGCCAGACTGGAGCAATCGAAGCAGGAGGCGCAGGAACTCAGCGATCGTCTTGCCCTGGGAACGGAGGCCGGGGGCATCGGCGTCTGGAATTACGATATTGTGTCGAACACGCTTTGGCGCGACGAGCGAATGTACGAATTGTTCGACCTGGAAGCCACCGGCAACGATTACGATTACAGGGTTTGGATCGATCGCCTGCATCCCGAAGATCGGGAATACGTCGAGCAGGCATTCAACAGGTCCATTACCTCTGGTGTGCCTTACGCGAGCGAATTCCGGATCGTATTGCACAATGGGTCGTTGCGGACCCTGCGGAGCAACGGCAAGGTTGCGTTTGACGGCGCCGGAAAGCCAATCCGCATGGGCGGGATCAGCTATGATGTCACCGAACTGCGTCAGCGAGAGACCGACGCAGCTCGACGGGCACTCGAGCGCTTCCAAAGCATCGTTGAAGCCGCACCGAACGCGATGATCCTGTTGAATGCTTCGGGTAAAATCGAAATGGTCAATAGCGAGGTCGAACACCTCTTCGGCTATTCGCGGATGGAACTGCTGACCCAGGAGTCAAGCATACTCATTCCGGACCGCGTCGGCGACCAATATGCTGCCTGGTGGAGAGCTTGCCTGGCGAAATCCCAGGCGGAGCCCTCAAAGGCCACACATATCTTCCTCGGGCGACGCAAGGACGGGACTGAGTTCCCGCTCGAAATCAGCTTTAGCTCAATCGAAGCCGATGACGGGAATATGGTTCTGGTGGCCATCGTCGACATTACGGAACGGCGTCGCGCGACGGAGGAACTGGAACGTCATGCCGTCGCTCTTGACGTGGAAATCAGGCAGCGACGGGAGGCGGAAACCGCGCTCAGAAAGAGCTCCGAGGATTTTCGTTATCTGTTTCAGAACAATCCGTTGCCGATGTGGGTCTATGACTCGGTCAGCCTGCACTTCCTGGAAGTCAACGAATCGGCAATCCAGAATTACGGGTATTCGCACGACGAGTTTCTGTCGATGTCCATCGCCGATATTCGTCCGCCGGAAGATCTCGAGCGTCTCAAGGACAATCTGCGGTCGGAAACGGCTGCCTACCAGATCAGTTCCGATTGGCGGCACCGCCGCAGGAGCGGCGAAATAATTCGCGTCGATATCTTCAGTCATGCTCTGTCCTTTGAAGGCAAGGATGCGAGGCTGATCGTGGCGCTCGACGTTACGCAACGCAATGCAGCGGAAGAACAGCTCCGGCAATCACAAAAGATGGACGCCATTGGTCAACTGACCGGCGGGGTAGCGCACGATTTCAACAATCTTCTGGCGATCATGCAGGGAAACCTCGAGCTTCTGGCCAGCGACCCTGCGTTAGAATCGGATATGGCCGAGCTTGTGGGCGACGCACTCAAAGCGGCGGAACGCGGCGCCAAATTGACTCAGCAGCTCCTGGCCTATTCACGTCAGCAGCCGCTCGAGCCGCGCGTCATCGACCTTGATGAAGTGCTGGAAGATATTCGGGCACTTCTCAGCCGCACGCTGGGCGAAGCGTTCGAAGTTAAATCGGTTGTCGCTCCAGACCTCTGGAAAGTGCGTATCGATAGAAGCCAGCTAGAAAACGCGCTTATCAACCTTGCAGTCAACGCCCGCGATGCGATGCCCGGAGGCGGCAGGCTGACCATCGAGGCGGAGAGGGCGGAACTCGACGAACATTATGCCAGTCAAAATGCCAACATCCGCGCAGGAAGCTATGTCATGCTGACTGTGACGGACACCGGTAGCGGCATGTCAGCGGAGACAGTCAGCAAGGCATTCGAACCGTTCTTCACGACGAAGCCTCTGGGGCGCGGCACCGGCCTTGGCCTCAGCATGGTCTACGGCTTCATCAAGCAATCCGGCGGGCATGTCAAAATCTACAGCGAGCTCGGCCACGGCACGAGCATCAAGCTCTATCTGCCGCGCGCTGAGACGCCAGAGGGGACATGGCAAGAGGTGCAAGCGGAACCGACCATGCCCTATAGCGTAAAGGGCGAAGTCGTTCTGGTGGTCGAAGATGACGGAGCGGTGAGAAAGCTTGCCGTCCATCTGCTCAAGAAACTGGGCTACGAAACCATCGAAGCGAGCGACGGTCCGGCGGCGCTGGAGGCTTTGGATCGCGCAGTTCGGGTCGATATGCTCTTCACCGACGTTGTCATGCCGAAAGGCCTCAACGGGCCGGCCCTCGCGCGGGCAGCGCGGGCACGGCATCCGGGCCTCAAGGTGCTCTACATGTCGGGCTATACAAGAAATGCAATCCTGCATAACGGGGAGTTGGACGAAGGCGTCCATCTCCTCACCAAGCCGTTTCGCATGGCCGATCTTGCTATCAAGATCCGGCAGGTCCTGGAGAGTGGAGAGGCCTCGTGACAGACAAGCGCCTGTTAATCGTCGATGATGAGCCGGATTTCGCCACTTTCGTCAGTCGCGTTGGAAAGCAGCTTGGCCACGACGTCAGGATAGCGGCCGACGCCGAGGCTTTCAAAGAACTCTGCATCAGCTTCGACCCGACAATCATCGTTCTCGATATCGTCATGCCGGAGATCGACGGTATCGAACTGATCAAATGGCTCGGCGCCAATCACACCACGGCAAAGATCATCGCGATTTCCGGTGCCAATCCGCTGTACAGCTCTTCAGCTCAACATATCGGCGACGGCTTCGGTATCAACGTGACCGCCGTCAGCAAGCCGATATCACTCGCAGATCTGAAAGCGGCCCTGTCGCATTGATCGTAGAGGGAACGGCCTGCTTTGGCCCTGATCGCAGGCCGACGTAGAAGCGGCAGGCGCCTCTATGCTGAGCCCGCCCTGTGCTAAGCCCAGCGCTGTCCTAAGCCCAGCCTTGGGCGATCTCGTCGACGCGCAGCAGCAGCATGGCGAGGCCCGGTTCCTTGACCAGGCTGGCGGCCTCTTCAGGCTTGAACCAGCCACATTGGCGCTGCTTCATCTCGGGCCATTTCTTGCACTGCTTCTCGACGCGCAGCAGGAAGACCTGGACGCTGGCGGGCTTGTCTTCGCCGGATTTCAGCTTCTTGAAATAGGTGAAGAAGCCGAGCGGCAGGTCGGAAGCCACGGCACCCTTGATGCCCGCTTCCTCATAGGCTTCCCGGACGGCGGCGTCGGCCGGTGTCAGGCCCTTATCGACATAGCCTTTCGGGATGAGCCAGCGGCCGGTGTCGCGCGAGGTCACCAGCAGGATGCGCAGTTCGCCATCCAGCATGGTGTAGGGGATTGCCCCGGCCTGTTGCAGAACCTGTTCCATACGCGTCGTTTCCATCACCAACGCGACCAGCCCTCCGCCCCCAATGGCGCCCTTATGGCCTGATCGCAGGTACCCAAAGCTATTCTCGCGCCAGCTCCGTTAAGATTTTGGGCTGGCTTCCTATTACATATATATGACAGCCAACCGAGTCGCGCTTTCACAATTAACTGATGTTTATGAATATTATCTTAAATCGTGCATTTTTTTGACCGGAAGCGCCTAAATTCGCCTTATCCCGCCCCAGCCCACCGGGTCGCCGCGGGGGCGTCCCGCGGGGGCACGGATTCCTGAGTTCTATTTATCGTCGCTCATATGGGGTTTTCGGCGGGAAATTGCCGGTTTCGGCGGGATCGCAGGCGCTATCCCAGCCTCGTCCGCTGGCGCGGCACGCTCTGCTGCCTGAGCACCGGCGCCGAGGTGGTCTGCTGGCGGTCGGTGCTGGGGGAGCGGCCGAAGGTCTGGCGATAGACGCGGGAGAAATGTTCCAGCGAGGTGAAGCCGCTGCCGACCGCCACTTCGGTGACGCTGAGATCGGTCTGCTGCAGCAGCTTATGCGCCTTCGAGAGCCGCAGCAGCAGATAATGCCGCATCACCGTGGCGCCGAGATGGCGCTGGAAATGGCGCTGCAGCTGGCGCGGCGAAAGATCGACGGCCTCCGCGAGCGCGGCACAGCTCAGCGGCTCCTCGATCGTCTCCTGCATCAGCACCAGTGCCCTCGCCACCGCCTGGTTAGCCACGGCTTCCTTGTCGGTATCGGGAGCCCCCTGCTCCTGGCCGGCCGGCCGCTGGCGGCTGACCAGCAGATGCTGCGCCACCTCGTCGGCGAGACGCCGGTCACCCTGTTGCGCGATCCAGCGCAGCATCATGTCGAGAATGGCGCTGGCGCCGGCGCAGGTCATGCGGCCGCGCCCGAAAGTATAAAGCTGCGGCACCGCATCGACGCCGGGATAGCGTTCGCGGAAGCCGTCGAGATTGTCCCAGTGCACGGCGGCCTGATGGCCTTCGAGCAACCCCGCCGCCGCCAGGATCTCGCTGCCGGTCTCGATGGCGCCGAGTTCGACGCCGAACCGCGCCATGCGCCTGAGCCAGGCGGTGACACGGTTGTCTTCGGCATGGCGCTTCGGCTCGAAGCTCGCCACCACCAGCACGGTCTGGAACTCGGCGCTTTCCGTGAGCGCGCCGTCGACCGGCACCCGCATGCCGTTGCTGGCCTGGACCGAGAGTCCATCGACCGAGAGGATCGACCATTCAAAGAGCCGCTGCTGCGCCAGCCAATTGGCGATGAATAGCGGCTCGACGATGGCGGCGAGGCCGAGATTGGAAAAGTCCGGCAGGATGATGATGCCGAGGCGATGCGGCACCCCGGCGCTGACTTGACGCGCGTCCATGGCTGCAACTGCACCTGAATTGCGTTTGCATGGCTTGACCTTGAGCGCCGCGATTTCGTCTCTTTCCGTCAATAGATAGGACGGGAAGCGCCGCGACGGCCCGACGCAGGTCGAATTTTTGTCATTTGGTCAAAGTGTTACGGACCCCACCCGACCTGATCAAAGGCGACGCGGAGGTGACGCTGCTCATCGGGCCGGCTGGGGCAGCGATGCGAAACTGAGGGGCAGTTGAAGCCTGGCGAGAGACGCCCTCCGCGTTTTTTTCGTTTCTCGCCGTCAAACCGCCTGCTCTATCCACGGGTCAGCCCGTGGATGACGAGCGAGAGGATAAGACAGCCACGGCCTTGCCTGGGCCGATGGCATCAAGACCACAAACGTCGAGAGCGAACGGCGTCGAGAGCAAACGGCACCGCGACCGAACGGCGCCGGAAGACGAACGAGAATACGAGGGAGAGAACCGCGATGTTGCCGACGAAGAAAACCAGCTGGGACGATGCCCGTGATCCCGATACCACCTATTCCATGCCGTCGCGCTTCTTCTTCGATCCGAAGATCCTGGAAGAGGAAAAACACGGCATCTTCTACAAAGCCTGGCACGTGGTCGGCCATGTCAACGAGTTCAAGGAACCGGGCAGTTATCTGACGCAGGAGATCTTCGACCAGAGCGTCATCGTCGTCAGCGGCCGCGACGGCGAGATCCGCGCCTTCCATAATGCCTGCCAGCATCGCGGCAACCGCCTGCTGGAGGAACGCCGCGGCAAGCTGCCGGTCGTCATCCGCTGCCCCTATCATTCATGGGCCTATGGCCTCGACGGCGCCTTGCGCGCGGCCCCCCATAGCGACTGCCTGACCGATTTCGACAAAGCCTCACATGGCCTGAAGCCGGTCAAGCTCGAGATCTATGCCAGCTTCGTCTACATCAATCTCGATCCCGATGCCAAGGCGGTCGCCGAGATGGCCGCCGGTGAGGCGGGCGCTCAGAGCATGGAAGAAGAGATGCGGCATTTCATGCCGGACCTCGACAACCTGAAACTGGTCGAGGAAGTAGATGTCATCGTCGCGGCCAATTGGAAGGTGATCCAGGAGAACTCGATCGAGGGCTATCACTTCGATCTCTCCGGCCCGGTACACAAGCACCTCGCCTCGCTGATCGACTACAAATCCTATCGCCTGACGCCGCATGACAAGTGGTGGACCTATAAGGCGCCGCCGGCCCCCGGTGTCACCAAGGCCTATGGCGTGCCGCTGGAAGGCGCCACCTGGCAGACCGACTGGTTCTTCAATACCGGCCTCTTCCCCAACACCACCTTCTATTCCTTCCCCTTCACCGACATGGTGGGCACCTTCATCATGATCCCGCTGGAAGCCGAGAAGTCGCTGCTGCGCTTCGGCTATTACGGGCCGAAGGACCGTGCGACGCCAGCCCTCACCACGGCGGCGATCGAGTGGATGAACAAGGAACTGGGGCCGGAGGATATCCAGCTCAATATCAGCAACCAGAAGGGCCTGCACAGCTTCGGCTATGACCAGGGCCGCTATCTGGTCGATGCCGGGCGCACCAATCAAAGCGAACACCTGGTGCGGCATTTCCACAAGCTGTGCTACCAGGCGATCCGGCCGGATACGACGACCAAGGCGGCAGCCGAGTAAAGGCAATCAGCACATCATGAAGACCGCCGCGACTTATGATTACGTGATCGTCGGCGCGGGTTCCGCCGGCTGCGTGCTGGCCACCCGGCTGACGGAGGACAAGGATGTGCGGGTCCTGCTGCTGGAGGCAGGCCCGCGCGACAGAAGCTGGAAGATCCATATGCCGTCGGGCATGGGGCAGCTCTTGTCCTCGACGCAGTTCAACTGGAACTACGTCTCCGATCCGGAGCCGCATCTCGACAACCGCCGCCTCACCCATCCGCGTGGTCGCGTGCTGGGCGGCTCGTCATCCATCAACGGCATGGTCTATATCCGCGGGCACGCCCGCGATTACGACCAGTGGTCGCAAGCCGGCAATCGCGGCTGGTCCTATGCCGAGGTGCTGCCCTATTTCAAGCGGGCGGAAAAGCATCAGCACGGCGCCACGCGCTATCACGGCGGCGAGGGGCCGCTTTTCGTCTCCAGCCCCAATCTCGACCGGTCGCCGCTCTGCCAGGCCTTCATCCAGGCGGGCATCGAGGCGGGCTATCCCTTCGCCCCCGATGTCAACGGCCATCGCCAGGAAGGCTTCGGCCCGATCGACCGCACGACACGCGACGGCAAGCGCTGGAGTGCCGCGCGCGGCTATCTCGCCCAGGCGCTGCAGCGTCCAAACCTCACCGTCGTCACCGCGGCTCTGGCCCAGCGCGTGCTGCTGGAAGGCAACCGCGCCAGGGGCATCGACTATACGGTCAAGGGGCAGATGCACCGGGTCTATGCCGAGCGCGAAATCATCCTCTCCGGCGGCGCCATCAACTCGCCGCAACTGCTGCAGCTCTCCGGCATCGGCGCGCCCGAACACCTGCGCGACCTCGGCATCGAGGTGAAGCATGCGCTGCCGGGGGTGGGCGAGAACCTCAACGATCATCCGGATGTCGTCATCCAGCATCGCTGCAAGCAGCCGGTAACGCTCTTTCCCGTCAGCCGCGGCCCGCGCAAATATCTGACCGGGCTGCAATGGTTCCTCAACCACAAGGGTCCTGCCGCCACCAATCATTTCGAGGCCGGCGCCTTCATCCGCAGCCAGCCCGGCATCGAGCATCCCGACCTGCAACTGACCTTCATGCCGTTGGCGGTCATTCCGGGCTCGGTCGATACCGTGCCGGAACATGCCTTCCAGGTGCATCTCGACCTGATGCGCCCGAAGAGCCTGGGACACGTGAAGATTCGCAGCGATAATGCCAAGGAAGCGCCGGCGATCCGCTTCAACTACATGCAGGACGCCCGCGACCGCGCCGATATACGGGCCGGTGTCCGCCTCACCCGCGAGGTGCTGGCGCAGAAGGCGATGCTGCCCTTCACCGGCGACGAACTCTTCCCCGGCATCAACGTCAAATCCGATGACGAGCTGGATGCCTGGGCCAGGAAGGCGATCGAAACCTGCTATCATCCGGTCGGCACCTGCAAGATGGGCCGCGCCAGCGACGGGCTCGCGGTGGTCGACGACCAGTTGAAGGTGCATGGACTCACTGGCCTGCGCGTGGTCGATGCCTCGATCATGCCGGTGATCGTCAGCGGCAACACCAATGCGCCGACGATCATGATCGCCGAGAAGGCCAGCGACCTGATCCGTGGGCGTTCGCCCTTGCCCGCCGATACGGCGCCGGTCTGGATCCATCACGACTGGGAACGAGCGCAAAGGTAGGCGTGTGACGGCGGCGGCCTGACCGGCGACGTGTCGCTGCTGAATGCCCCCTCCCCTCACGGGGGGGAGGGCCGGGGTGGGGGCCCCGGTGGCGGCGACACCTGAGCTAGCCACCGCAAAGCCAACCGCTGGCTGCATGCGCGCCACTAGAAAAGCGCTGACCTGCATGCCGCCGGCCGGCGTTAGGATCGATCGCAACGAGGAAGCATGACCGCGCCGGAAGCCGCGGCGAAACGGGAGAGACCGCATGACCATTCAACAGCAGATCGGCGGGCAGCAGACCGTCTCAGGCGACAGCACCCTGATCGGTCCGGCGGCGCTGCAGCAGGCGCGCATCGATCTTGCCGCCACCTTCCGCTGGTTCGCACGGCTGAACATGCATGAATCTGTCGCCAATCATTTTAGTGTCGCCGTCTCGCCCGATGGCAGCCGCTTCCTGATGAATCCGCGCGGCCGGCATTTCAGCCGCATCAAGGCGAGCGACCTTATCCTGCTCGATGCCCGCGACGAAACCACGATGAGCCAACCCGACGCGCCCGATCCCACCGCCTGGTACATCCATGGTCGCCTGCATGCGCTGCTGCCCCAGGCGCGCTGCGTCATGCATCTGCATCCCAAATACGCCACGGCGCTGGCCGCCCTGGAGGATAGCAGCATGCCGCCGATCGATCAGAACACCATGCGCTTTTATCAGCGCATCGCCAGCGATGACGCTTTCGGCGGCATGGCGCTTTCCGACGAGGAAGGCGACCGCCTCGCCCGCTGCCTCGGCGACAAGACCGTGCTGATGATGGGCAATCACGGTGTCATGACGGCCGGCGCCAGCGTCGCCGAAGCCTTCGACACCATGTACTACTTCGAACGCGCCTGCGAGACGCTGTTGACGGCCTATGCCACCGGCAAGAAGCTCCGCATCGTCGCCGACAACGTCGCCAAGCTCACCGTCAGCCAGTGGGACGACTACAAGCAGCTCAGCTTCGATCACCTCGACGAGGTGAAAGCGATCCTCGACAAGGAAGAGCCGGAATACCGGATGTGAGGGCAGTCCTGGCCTGGCTGCCGGCGGAGGGTCAGGAAGCGGGGGCGTTTCATCTGCCCCCGCCTTGAACTAAAAGGCGCCCCTCACCCGCCGATCTTCTTCTCGACCGCCGCCAATCCATCCGCGCCGCCCAAAGTGGCGACGCCCGCGAGCCATTGCTTCACCAGTTCCGGATGCTGTTTCATCATCGCGGCGGCGGCTTCCTTGCCGTTCTTGCCTTCCTTCAGCATCATGTGGATGCCCTGGTTTTCGAAATCGACATTGAATTTCAGCTGGGAGAACATCTTGGCGATGTTCGGGCATTGCGCCGCATAGCCCTTGCGCGACAGCGTATAGACATCGGAGCTGCCGAAATTCGGGCCGAAGACATCGTCGCCGCCATTGAGATAGGTCAGCTTGTAGTCGATGTTCATGGCATGCGGCTCCCAGCCGAGGAAGGCGATCCATTTCTGCTTTTTGTAATCCTTGTCGACCTGGGTCAGCATGCCCTGCTCGCTGGATTCGATCACCTTCCACTTGCCGAGGCCGTATTCGTTCTTGTTGACCGCGTCGATCAGCGGCTGGTTGCTGCCGGGTTCGATGCCGTAGATCTTGCGGTCGAATTTGTCGGCGAATTTGTCGAGATCGGCGAAGCTCTTCACGCCGCCCTCGGCCACATAGGTGGGCACCGCCACGGTATATTTGGCGCCCTGCAGATTGGGCCCCAGCACCTCGACCGCGCCTTCATCGAAATACTGCTTGAACTGCACGTCCTGCACCGGCCGCCAGTTGCCCATGAAGACATCGAGCTTGCCGAGCTTCAGCGCCTGATAGACGACCTCGAGGCCGAGGAGATCGCTTTTCAGCTTGTAGCCAAGACTGTCGGTCAGCACATCGGCGACCGCCGTGGTGAAGGCAAGATCGGTCCAGCCCAGCTCCGCGACATGGACGCCGGCGCAGCTCGGGTCGTCATTTGCCTCGGCCGCGGCGGCGAGCGCCGGCAGGACCAAGGCGGTCAGCGCGACGGTTGCCCACGGACGGGTTAACCGGGGACGGGTTGCCCAGAGACGGGCTGCCAGCCCCGCCGGCAGGATAGAGGTGGTTTTCATGTTTCGCTCCCAAGGATGTTTTATGTTTTTGCTCTTGGCAGCCACGCTATCGCCCACCTGCAGGTCGGTCAAATAAAAAACTGGATATATATCCAGTTTTCTGTTCAGCAGAAAAATAACCTAGCTGCCCAGCTTGGTTTTGTCCGCCGGCTCGGCTAAAGAGTCAGAGGATTGGCAAGGCCGAATGGGGCAAGGACAGCGACGACATGCGGACCAGCATCGAGACCATCCGGCGCCAAGACCTGATCAAGGCGGCCTATGAGGCCTTCCGGCTCTACGGCTTCCGCGGCCTCACCATGGCCAGGATCGGCAAGCAGGCCGGCATGTCGCACGGCATCATCAACTACTACTTCAAGAGCAAGGACGACCTGCTGATCGCCATGGTTCGCTACGCCAACGGCTTGATTATGCAAGATGTTGTGCGCCGGCTCCGCGACGCGGGAACACCGATGGACCGCCTCGATGCCGTCATCGAGGGCAATTTCCCGCCCAACCTCTACGACCGCGCCACGGCCAGCGCCTGGGTCTCGTTTTATTCCGCCGTGCCCGAACATCCCGAGTTCAACCGCCTGCAGACCCTGTTCTACCGCCGCCTCGCCAGCAACCTGCACCACTGCCTGGCACACCTCACCAATCGCGCCGAAGCGGAGCTTCTGGTCAAAGGCATCAGCGTCATGATCGACGGCATGTGGCTGCGTTGCGCGATGGAGAAGCACGGCCTCGACCGTAAGGAAGCCGTCGACCTTATCAAGGACTATGCCCATCGCCGGCTCGGGAAGTAGCCACGAAATATCTATTAAATATTTGATTGTAAAAATTAATTTTCGGAACTCCAGCGTTCAGAAACTGGATGAACTCAATCGCATCCTGTAAATTTGACAATCATCCAATTTTTTATTTAAACATCTAGCGCCGGTTCTCAGCACCGGAGGATTACCCGTAGCTCGAACGAAAGTGCCCCCGCCATGCCCCAGATGCTCGCGGCCCTGCTGACCCAAACGGGTGCGCCGCTGGAAATTCGCCAGGTACCGGTGCCGACTCCCGGGCCGGGGGAACTGCTGATCAAGCTGGAAGCCTGCGGCGTCTGCCATACCGATCTCCATGTCTGGGACGGCGCCGCCACGGCGGCCGGCCATCCTCAGCCATTGATCCTGGGCCATGAAGGCATCGGCCGGGTGGTCGAACTGGGGACCGGTGTTCGTCACTTCCGCATCGGCGAGCGCGTCGCCTTGCCATGGCTGCACGATACCTGCGGCCATTGCCGGGAATGCCTGACCGGGCACGAATCCTTCTGCGCGGAGCAGCGCGCCCACGGCTTCAGCGTCCAGGGCGGCTTCGCCGAATATGCCGTCGTCCAGGCAGCCTTCACCACCCGCATCCCCGATGGCCTCGATCCTGTCGACGCCGCCCCGCTGCTCTGCGCCGGCGTCACCGCCTATGGCGCCATTGCCAAGGCGGAACTCGCGCCGGGCAAGACCTGCATGGTGGTCGGCTGCGGCGGGCTCGGCCTCTATGCGATCCAGCTCGCCAAGCGCGCCGGCGCCCGGGTGGTCGCTGTCGACACCACGCCACGCAAGCTGGAGATCGCGCGGGCGGCCGGCGCCGACCATGCCTTCCTCGCCGGCGAAGATCCCGGGGCGCAGACCAGGGCGATCGGCGGTGCCGATGCCTGCCTCAATTTCGCCCCCAGCATCGCCCCCTGGCCGGCCATGATCGCCGGCATCCGCCCGCGCGGCTGGATCGTCGCCGTCGCCATGGTGGCAGATCCGGTGCCGCTCAGCATGGAATGGCTGACCTATACCGGCGTGCGCATCACCGGCACCAGTGTCGGCACCAGGCAGGAGCTGATCGACCTCCTGGCGATCGGCGCGCGGGCAAGACTCAGCGTGCCGACCGAGCGCATTCGCCTCGCAGATGTGAATGACGCCCTCACGCGCCTGGCAAAAGCGCAAGTCGACGGCCGCATCGTCATCGATTTCGCGGCGTGACCGGCGCGCGTCGGATCGCACGTAACCGGGTCGCGGCCATGCGGATGAAGACTGGACAGATCGCAACCCGCCGTCATTGACGGCCGACGGAACTGTTCCTATCGTCGGCCCGACGGCTCACGACTTGGATGGCGAGGGACGACTTCCGGCATGCGGCTCGATCTCAGGCGGATCACTTTCTTCACCGGCAACATGGCGGCGATGACCGCCTTCTACCGCGACGTCATCGGGCTTGAGATCGTGACCGACGAACCCGGCTGGAAGGACTTCGCCGCCGGCAATTGCCATATTTCGCTTCATCGCGGCAAGCCTCGCATCGGCGCCCGCGCGCCAAAGATCGCCTTCTATGCCGCCGATATCGCCGCCGCCCGAGCCGCACTGGTTGCGCGCGGCGCGACGACCTTCGGCAAGGTCATCGCCATGGGTTATTTCGCACGCTGCGAGGCCACCGACCCTGACGGCAATGCCGTATCGATTTCCAGCCGGCCATAGATTGATCGCCGCAGATTGATCGATCGCGATACGGCCGCAATAATCCGTCCCCACGGCGCAAGGCGAGCGATGCCTGCCAAGATCGACGAAATTGGAAAACAAGACATGCGGAGATGTGAATGAGCGGCGCAACCAACCTGATCACCATCCCGGCGCGACACGGCAAGGCGGCGCGCTTGCGCGCGGGCCAGCAGATCCGCGTCATCAATACTCATGGCAAGCAGGTGGTGGATACCTGGGCCTTCAATGCGGCCGATCTCACCGAATTCATGTCCATGGAGCACAGTCGCGCCACCATGCTGACCGTATTCCCGAAAGTCGGCGATACCTTCCTCAGCAATCACCGCCGGCCGATTCTCACCATCGCCGAGGATACGACGCCCGGCATCCATGACACGCTGATCGCCGCTTGCGACAGCCATCGTTACAAGCAGCTCGGCGTCACCGGCTATCACGAAAGCTGCACCGAGAACCTGGCGCTCGCCCTCAAGGAACTTGGCCTGACGCCGCCGGAAACGCCGAGCCCGCTCAATCTCTTCATGAACATCCCGGTGAAGCCGGACGGCGCCCTCTCTTTCGAGGCGCCGGTCAGCGAGGCGGGGCAATACATCACGTTCCGCGCGGGGATGGACGTGATCATGGTCTTTTCGGCCTGCCCGCAGGACATCCTGCCGGTCAACGGTCTCAACCCCACCGACGCGCATTTCTACGTCTTGTGACGGCCCAACCTGCCCAGTAGATCTGTGGGTCATTGGACAGGCGGGCCGGCTCGGCGAACCCGGCAGCTGCGCGCCGCCTCCGCGTCGCGTGTTCTATGGCTGCGGCAACGCCTCACACTTGCTGGCGAAGAGGCATTCACCGAGGAAGTCGACGAAAACGCGGACCTTGGGTGAGAGATGGCGGTTTGAGGGCCAGAGCAGATGGAACTGACCCGGGCCGTCGATGTGATCGTCCAGCACGGTACGCAGCTGGCCGGCTGCAAGCGGCGATCGCGCCAGGAAATCCGGCATGCAGCCGATGCCAAGACCGCTGAGCACGGCGCCGCGCAGGGCTTCCATATTGTTGCAGGTAAGAACCGTGTGGGGATGCCGATCCTCCATGCCACCGGATTGGGTCAGCGGCCAATCCTGCAGCTTGCCGCTGTTGGGAAAGCGGAAGCGGATGGCGAGATGGCCATCGAGATCGCGTGGCGTCTGCGGCGTGCCATGCGTCTCAAGATAAGCGGGCGACGCGCAGAGGATCAGCTGAAACGGCCGCAATGCCCGCGCCATCAGCCGTGAATCCGGCAGGTCGCCGCTGCGGATCGCGACATCGACGCCCTCCTCTACCAGATCGACGATCCGGTCGTTGAAATCGATATCGAGCTCGACCTCCGGATGCTGGCGCATGAATTCTGGCAGGATCGGCAGCAAGAGGTGATAGCTGACCAGTGGCACGCTGATGCGCAACCGGCCGCGCGGCGTTGCCACGGCTGCCGCCAGCGACGCCTGGGCGTCGGTAAGATCGTCGAGGATGCGCCGGCATCTTTCGTGGAACAGGCGGCCTTCCTCGGTCAGACGGATGGAACGGGTCGAGCGCTGAAAGAGCCTGACGCCGAGCTGATGCTCCAAGGTCGTCACGGCCTTGCCTACCGCCGAAGCCGACAGGCCCAGCACCCGGCCCGCAGCGACGAAGCTGCCGAGATCGGCCGTCCGCACGAAGGCCGAGAGCCCGCTTAACTGGTCCATATCCAGCCCTTCAAAGCCTCTGATATTCGAGCGAATTTTTCCGCTATGAGCGGAATATTAGCCTCATTCACCAGTGATTGCCGCAAAATTATCCTTTGGGCATCGATCACGGCACGCCTGCTGGCGGCCGGTTCCCCATCCTCCTGCAAATTGCGGAAACCAGTCATGCCCCCAATTGACGCCATCACGCCAGCCGTTCCAGCCACCTCCGCCCGATCGACCAAGATCGCCATCCTCATCGCCATCTGCTGCGCGGCGGCGGCCATGCCCCTGACCTTTACCGGTCCGGCGGTCGCCCTGCCCGCCATCGCCCGGACGCTGGCCGGCAATGCGGGGGCACTCAACCCGGTGGCCCTCAACTGGGTTACCAATGCCTTCATGCTGACTTTCGGCAGTTGTCTGCTGGCGGCGGGATCGCTGGCCGACAGCTATGGCCGCAAGCGCGTCTTCCTCATCGGGCTCAGCGCCTTCACGCTGTTCTCGGCGGCGCTGGCCTTCGCGCCCGACATCCTCACCTTCGACATTCTGCGCGCCTTGCAGGGTGTCGGTGCCGCCACGACCTTCTCCAGCGGCATGGCGGCACTCGCCCAGGAATATGACGGCAGTGCGCGGATGCGGGCGTTCAGCTTCGTCGGCGCCAGCTTCGGCATCGGCCTCGCCTTCGGGCCGATCACCTCCGGCCTGATGATCGACATGTTCGGCTGGCCGGCGATCTTCGCCCTTGTCGTCGGCCTCGGGCTGATCTCGCTCGGTCTCGGCGGCGCCTCCATGCGCGAAAGCCGCGATCCCGCCGCCGCCGGCCTCGACTGGTCCGGCACAATCACCTTCACCCTCGCTTTGACGCTGTTCACTTTCGGCATCCTCAGCGCCCCGGACCATGGCTGGGACAATCCGCTGGTCATCGCCCTGTTGATCGGCGCGGCATTGCTGATGGCGCTTTTCTGCTTTGTCGAACGCTCGGTCGCCAGGCCGATGCTGGACCTGTCGCTGTTCCGCTATCCGCGATTCGTCGGCGTTCAGTTGCTGGCGGCGGCTCCCGCCTACGCCTTCGTCGTCCTGCTGATCCTGCTGCCGATCCGTTTCGTCGGCATCGATGGGATGAGCGAGATCGACGCCGGCCGCATGATGATCGCCCTGTCCGGCCCGCTGCTGATCCTCCCCGTCATCGCCGGATACCTGACGCGCTGGTTCACGCCGTCGACGATTTGCGGCCTTGGGCTCGCCATCTCGGCCTGCGGCCTCTTCTGGCTGAGCCATGGCACGACCGGCACGTCCCATGCCGCCCTGGTCGGGCCGATGCTGACGATCGGCATCGGCATCAGCCTGCCCTGGGGCTTGATGGATGGTCTTGCCGTCAGCGTCGTGCCGACGGAGCGCGCCGGCATGGCCGCCGGTATCTTCGCCACCACCCGCGTGGCCGGTGAAGGCGTCGCTCTTGCCATCGTCACCGTCATCCTCTCGGCTCTGACCCGCTCCTCTCTGGGCCCGGCACATATGGACAGCGCGGCCGCCGCGCAACGCCTGGCAACCGGCGATCTCGCGGGCGCGCAAGCCTTACTGCCGGACATGGCGCGCGACCTTCTTGTGCGAGGCTACACCGATGGCTTCAACACCCTGCTTTGGCTGCTGACGGCCGTGACATCGGTGACGGCGCTGGTCGTTCTGCTGTTCCTGCGGCGCGGCGCGGCCCTTGAAACGGCGGATGACGGAACACCAAGCGAAGATACCGAACAATGTCTCAGCGCATCGAATGCCTGAGAGTAACGCCGGCAATCGCTGTCCAACAGATCGGGGACAAACCCCTTATCCTCGTCGCCTGACCCGCGCCTCGTTGTTGGCGATCCAGTCGGTGAGGAAATCGAGGAAGGCGCGGATACGGGCGGCCATGTAGTCGTGGCTGACGAAAAGCGCGTGGAAAGGCACGGTGTCGCCGGCGCTGAATTTCTCCAGCACGGGCACGAGATGACCGGCGGCGATATCGGTCTCGACATCGAAGCGGGCGAGGCGCACGAGGCCGACCCCGCGCAAGGCCATCTGCCGCATGGTGAGCCCGTTGTTGACCATGAGATTGCCGCCGACCGGCTTCATGAAAGCCTTGCCCGATTTCGGATCGCGGAACGGCCAGTCCGTCTGGGTGCTGCGGAAATTGAAGATCAGGCAGTTGTGCCGATCGAGATCCGCCGGCGTCTTCGGTATCCCGCGATGTTTCAGGTAATCTGGCGCGCCGACGATCACGCGCGGGCTTTCCATCACCTTGCGGGCGGTCAGGCTGGAATCCCGCAAGGGTCCGGTGCGGATAGCGATATCGGCGCGCTCTTCGATGAGATCGATGATGCTATCGGAAAGCGACAGATCGAGCTGCACTTCCGGATAGAGCTTGAGGAAATCCGGCACCAGCGGCACCACGCAGCGCACGCCGAAACCGACCGAGACATTGAGCCGCAACAGCCCGCGCGGGGCCGCGGCGGCACCGCCCGCCACCACCCGCTCGGTATCCTCGATCTCGGCGAGGATGCGGCGCGCCCGCTGGAGATAGGCGTCGCCCTCCGGCGTCAGCTGCAGCGCCCGGGTCGAGCGCACCAGCAGGCGCGTGCCGAGCCGTTCTTCCAGGCGGGTGACGAGCTTGCTCACCGCCGAGGGTGACAGGCCGAGACGCCGCCCGGCGGCCGAGAAATTACCGAGATCGACCGCCGCCGCGAACACCTCCATCTCTCCCGCCCGGTTATCCATGATCCCACCTTCCGCCCGTGCATTGTCCGATCGGCCAGCCGCCTGTTCCCGGCCGGCCGCCTATCTACCGCCCCCGCGCCAGCCCGACTGATCTATGACTTCAATTCATAGGCATTCTTCCATTATCCCGCCTTATCGCACAAGCCTCACGGGCACATATTCCGCTACGGAAGAAGCGGTTTCGCTTTTCCGCTCAGTTGCAACCGCGACGCCCGGCTAACCGGCGCCGCCACGAACGGTGCCCGGCCTGACGGGCGGGATGGATGATCATGCCCCTGGCTCTCTTTGCCCTGACCATCGCGGCCTATGCGATCGGCACCACGGAATTCGTCATCGTCGGCCTGCTGCCGACGGTGGCTTCGGACCTTCACATCACTTTGCCGCTGGCCGGCCTCATTGTCAGCGTCTACGCCCTCGGCGTCACTTTCGGCGCGCCGGTCATCACCGCTTTGACCGGGCATCTCGGCCGCAAGAAGCTGCTGCTGGGGCTGATGGGACTGTTCATCATCGGCCATGCGGTCTCGGCACTCAGCACCGGCTATGAGATGCTGCTGGTGGCGCGGGTCATTTCCGCCTTCGCCCATGGCGTCTTCTTCTCGGTCGGGTCGACCATCGCCGCCGACCTGGTGCCGGAGAACCGCCGCGCCTCCGCCATTGCCATGATGTTCATGGGCTTGACCGTCGCCATCGTGACCGGGGTGCCGCTCGGCACTTTCATCGGCCAGCATTTCGGCTGGCGCATGACCTTCTGGGCGGTGACGGCCCTCGGTGCGATCGCCTTCACCGCCATCGCCACCCTGCTGCCGGCGAATCTCAGCAAAGCGGCACCCGCCAGCCTGCTTGACCAGGTACGCGTGCTCGGCAGCGGCCGGCTGCTGCTGGTCTTTGCCATGACGGCGCTGGGCTATGGCGGCACCTTCGTCACCTTCACCTATCTTGCCGTCATCCTGGAACAGATCACCGGCTTTGCCGCCAGCCATGTCAGCCTGATCCTGGTGCTCTATGGCATCGCCATCGCCATCGGCAATATCGCCGGCGGCCGCTTCGCCGACCACAACCCGGTGAGGGCTCTGATCGGGCTCTTTGCCCTGCAGGCGGCGGTACTGGCGGTGTTCAGCTTCACCGCGGTGGCGCCGGTCTGGACGCTGGCGACCCTGGCGGCGATGGGCTTCCTCTCTTTCGCCAATGTGCCCGGCCTGCAGCTCTATGTGGTGCAGCTCGCCAAGCAGTATCGGCCCGGCGGCGTCGACGTCGCATCGGCCCTCAACATCGCCGCCTTCAATCTGGGCATCGCGCTGGGCGCCTGGATCGGCGGATTGGTGGTCGCCTCGCCGCTCGGCCTTGGCGCAACACCCTGGGTCGGAGCGATCCTGGTGGCGGCGGCCCTGCTGCTGACGATCTGGAGCGGCGTGCTGGATCGCCGCCGGCCCGCGGCAGTGCTGCAGACGGCGTAGGAGAGCAAGAGCAGCAACAAGGCCTCCTCGCCTTTGTCATCCCTCGGCTCGACCCGAGGCCCCCGCCGGCAACAGCAGCCGCATCAACCATGGACTCTTGGGGCAAGCCCGAGGGTGACAAGAGAGAGGGGACCGTCGCGCGGCCGTCATACCTCCAGCGCAAAGACCCGCAGCCGATGACCGTCGGGATCGAGGACGACGAAGGTATAGCCGAAATCGAGCGCCGTCGGCTTCTGGATGACACGCAGATCCTTGCCGCTCCAATCGGCGTAAAGCGCATCGACCTCGGCGCGGCTGTCCAGCGTGAAGCCGACCTCGGCGCCACCGCCGAGCGGTGCGCCGCCAGGCAACGGGGCAGGCTCCGCCGTATGGCGCGACCACAGGCCGAGCTTCAGCCCGGAGGGCAGGACGAAGAGCACGAAGGTCGGCCCCGCCTCCAGCGGCTGCACCCCGAGGAGACCGGCGTAGAAATGCCCGCTGGCCCTCGGATTGTCGACGTAGAGAAGGATGTATTTGGCATTCGGCATAAGAGCTCTCCCTGGTGATCCGCCGTGGTTGCTGTGCGGCAAATCTAGGGGAGGCCTGTGCCAGATTCTGTCAGCAGCGATCGCTACAGCCCGCAACCGGGGCCACCCTGCATATTGCAAGGCTCCGGAGCCGCGCCACGCCCGAAACAGCGCGACGTCGACCGTTCGATAACGGGTTATCTGGCTTAAAGGTCAAGGCGGTCCGCATGCCCCGGCCGGCGCTCGGCAAAACTCCTGAGCGCCTCTACGACCTTCTCGATGTCGTAGGGCTTGGCAAAATAAAGGCTGCCTTCCGGCAGCTTGTGGCGGTGGGGAATGACTTTCCCCGAAGTGATCAGCAGATCGATCCAGGGCCAGCGTCGGCGGACAATCTCCGCCAGGGAAATGCCATCCATCGAGCCGCGCAAATGGATATCGGTGAAGACCACCCCGATATCCGTGCGGGTTTCCAGCAGGGCCATGGCTTCATGCGCGTCATTGGCCTCGATGAAGGCAAGACCGGCGGCCTCCGCCACATCGCCCGCCAGGGAACGAAGAGCCGGTTCGTCTTCGACAATCAGGACAGTGGCGGGAGCCGGAATTTGGTTGGCGGGGGTTAAGGAAGGTGGCTGCTGCATCTCGGTGATTTTACTAAATCACACACATATTTTTGCTTTTAGGAAGCGGTCACACCGCCGCCTCACCCTTAAGGAACGACAAGGTCATTTGTTCCCACCGACATTTGCGATTTTCATCTTTGTAAAGGGCGGCTCTCGCGCCGATCCTATCCGACCGATTCGGCCTCAGGGGGCTGGCCAGAGAGGGTTGACCCTCCCTGCTATCGGCAGCGAAACCGCGGAACTGCTAACAACTTTCGCACTATCTTCGGTCGGGCTTTTATTATTAACTCGCAAAAGAAACCGGCAGGGAACCGGCGCGCCCGTCCGGAATAGATAACCATCAGCCGGCCTCGGATGGATTGCAGACCCTCATCGCTCTGCAGAATTGCGGGTGGAACAGGTGGCTAGATCACACTCGGACGCCCATGTCGAAAAGGTAAGTGACGTGGAGACGGTCGAGTTGCGCCAAGCAAGCAAAGTGTCCGAAGACGCAGCGACCCTCTTTGCGCTGCGCCTGCAGACCCGTCGCCTGCAGATGCTCAATCATATCGCCAAGGCCATCGCGTCCGATCTCGATCTCGAGCGTGTCGTGCAGACCGTGACCGATGCGGCGACAGAGATTGCCGGAGCTAAATTCGGCGCCTTCTTCTACAATGTCACCAACGCCGCCGGTGAGAGCTATGTGCTCTACAGCTTATCCGGGGCGTCGCGCGAATCGTTCGAGAAGATGGGCCTGCCACGTAACACGGCGGTCTTCGCGCCAACCTTCTCCGGCACGGCCACCATCCGATCCGACGACATTCGCGCCGATCCGCGCTATGGCCAGAACGCACCGCATTTCGGCATGCCGGCAGGGCATCTGCCGGTGGTCAGCTATCTCGCTGTTCCGGTCGTTTCCCGGTCGGGCGAGGTCTTGGGCGGTCTGTTCTTCGGCCATGACGAGGCCGGCGTGTTTACGCCGGAAAGCCAGGAACTGGTCGAATCGATCGCCTCCCATGCCGCCACCGCCATTGACAATGCCCGCCTCATCAAAGCCGCCAGGGAAGATATCGTGACCCACCAGCGGGCGCAGGAATCCGCCTCCTGGCTGGCGGCCATCGTCGAATCGTCGGACGATGCCATCCTCAGCAAGGATTTGAACGGCGTCATCACCAGCTGGAACAACGGTGCGGAACGGCTGTTCGGCTATATCCGCGACGAGGTGATCGGCAAGCCGGTCTCGATCCTCATTCCCGAAGACCGGCAGGATGAAGAACCGCGCATCCTTGAGCGCATCCGCCGCGGTGAGCGCATCGAACATTACGAAACCATCCGCCGACACAAGGACGGCAGCTTGATCGACATCTCGCTTTCCGTCTCGCCGGTGCGCAATGCCGAGGGCGCCATCATCGGCGCCTCCAAGATCGCCCGCGACATCACTGGCCGCAAACGCGCCGAAGAGCAACGATCGCTTTTGATGCGGGAGATGAACCATCGCATCAAGAATCTCTTCACTCTGGCCACGGGTGTCGTCACCTTGAGCGCCCGCACAGCCGAGACACCGGCAGCTCTTGCTGCGGCCATCCGCGAAAGGCTGATGGCGCTCGCCCGTACCCATGATCTCATCCTGCCGCAACTCGCCGCCGCCGATGCCGGGGTCGCCGCGGCAACGACTTTGACGGCCCTTCTCAAATCCATCCTTCTGCCATACCAGGATAAGGCAACCGAGCGGATGCGGATCAGCGGTGGCGACGACATCATTGTCGGGGCGCGTTCGCTGGCGAACCTCGCCTTGCTGCTGCATGAGTTCGCCACCAATGCCGCGAAATATGGCGCGCTTTCCGTCGCCGAGGGTCAGATCACCATCGAGATCGATCGCAGGGGCGACGAGGTCGAACTGATCTGGACGGAGCGCAACGGGCCCGCCATTGCCGCCGCGCCGGAGACGCTGGGCTTCGGCAGCCGCCTCGAACGCGGCGTGCAGAGCCAGTTGGGCGCCCGCATCGAACGGGACTGGCAAGCAGATGGCCTCGTCATCCGCTTCACCGCCCCCTATGTGGCCCTGGCCAGCTGAGGGCCGCGATGCGGCTTGGCCGCCCGGCGTTTCATGGGCTTCCATACCGGCCGGGCATCCGCCTCGATCAGCTGGTGAAGCTCGCCAATACGCTTTGAACCAATCGTCATTCGCCTGCGGGGAGCATGATCATGTTCACGGACCAAAAAATCCTGCCCTTCCTCTGGTTCGACAAAAATGCCGAAGAAGCGGTCAAGCACTATCTCGCCATTTTCAAGGACGGGCGCATCCTCGATACCTTGCGGTGGGGTGAGGCGAATCCCGATCTCGCCGGCAGCGTCCTCACCCAGACGTTCGAGATCCAGGGACAGCGCTTTGTCGCACTCAATGGCGGGCCGCAATTCAAATTCACCGAAGCGGTCTCGTTCCTGGTCGCCTGCGAGGACCAGGCCGAGATCGATTACTATTGGGAGAAGCTGGGTGCCGGCGGCGAATACGGCCCTTGCGGCTGGCTCAAGGACAAATTCGGCCTGTCCTGGCAGGTGGCGCCCAATGCCCTGCATGATATGCTGCAGGATAAGGATCCGGCCAAGGCAGCCCGCGCCATACGGGCGATGATGCAGATGTCGAAGATCGATCTCGCCATGATCGAGGCGGCCTATAACGGGTGAACGGTGTCGCCCGCGCCTCAACGCGACGGCGGCATCATCATGAACAAGGCCTGGGCCGGCTTGCTTGACGATGTATTACGGAAGGTATGCGGGCGGCGCGGGTCGAAAGTCATGGCATCGCCGCTGCCCAGTTCCGTCTCCTCGCCTTCGATAACGATGGTGACGCGGCCGGACAGCACGAAGACGAATTCCTCCTCGCAACGCAGGGTGTAGAGTCCCGCTCCGCCGCCACCGCCCGGCGCGATCTCCGAGAGGATGGCCTGGCCCTTGGCGGCGCTGCTGGGGCTGAGCAGATAGTCCTGGATGCCGCTGCCGCCGAACTTGATCGGCACCCGCTCGTCCTTGCGGATGACCGAGGAGCCGACCGAGGAGAACAGGCTGCCGATCGGCAGATTGAGCACGTCGCAAAGCCGGATCAGCGAGGCGACCGAGGGCGAGGCCTTATCGCGCTCCACATCGCTCAGGAAGCCCTTGGTGATCTCGGCCGCCACGGCGACAAATTCCAGCGTCAGCTCCAGCGATTGGCGGCGCGCCCGCAACAGGGCGCCGATCGCCGGCCCGCTCTTCGCCGCCGCGTCCTTGGTGGCGCGTTTCCTGGTAATGCTTTTCGGGGTGATGTTTTTGAGGGTGAGATTCTTCTTTTCCTGCGCCGGCATCTTGCCCCCTCATCCGTTCTGCAATTGTCCGTTCCGCAACCGGTATACCCCTTCATCGCATGTACCTTATAAACGAACTTTGTTGACTGACAACGAAATATCGCCACAGTAGCCGCGACACGCAAAACCATCCGAGGGAGACGGACATGGCGAATGACGATCTGCAGGCGGCGGCGAAAAGCAGCCAGAGCTGGTACTGGTGGGGCATTCCGACCCTGTTCCGCTGCCCCTGGAACGAGGATCCGGCGGCCTGCGACATCGCGCTCGTCGGCGTGCCGCACAGCACCGGCAACGGCTCGACCGAGCGCGACCAGCATCTGGGTCCCCGCGCCGTCCGCCATGTCTCCGGCTATTACCGCCGCGCCCACGGCATCCATAACATCGCGCCTTTCGAGATGGCGCGGGTGCATGATCTCGGCGACGTCCCCCTGCCCGAGGCGATGAATAACGAGGCCTGTATCCGCGATATCGAAGCCTATTACCGCCGCCTCGATGAGGCCGGCACCTATCCCGTTTCGATCGGCGGCGATCATTCCATCACCGGCCCGATCCTCAAGGCGATCGCCGGACCCGACCGGCGTCTCTCCGGCGGCAAGCCGGTGGCGCTCATCCACTTCGACGCCCATACCGATTCCTACGAGAACATGCCGCATTGGCTGGGCGCGAAAAGGTCGGCGGCGCACTGGGCCGCCTATACCGTGCGCGAGGATTCGGTCGACAGTTCGCGCAGCGTGCAGATCGGCATCCGCGGCCACCCGAATACGGTGATGCATGGCAAGGTCGGCAGTGCCAGCACGGCCCTTGGCTACCGTGTCATCAAGATGTCGGAATTCGAGCAGCTCGGCGTCGAGAAGACCATCGCCCTCATCCGCGAACGGGTCGGCGACAGCCCGGCCTATGTCACCTTCGACCTCGACTGCCTCGACCCCACCGTGGCGCCCGGCGTCTCCAATCTCGAGCCAGGTTTCGACGGCATGACGATGCGCGAGGCGACCGGCATCCTGCAGGGGCTCTTCGGCCTCAATATCATCGGCGGCGATGTCGTCTGCCTGATGCCGACCAAGGACAGCCCGAACCAGATCACCGCCCAGGTGGCGATGGTGGTGATGTTCGAGATCATCTCGCTGATCGCACCGAAGGTGGCAGCCGGAAAATAGACAGATCGCGACCGCAGCCGGGCATGAGGCGATCCGCCGCTCGGCAATAAGCAGAATCGATGCAATGAAAAAGGTGCGCTCTTGCGAGCGCACCTTTCACATTCTACGCCTGAGCGTAGCTGCAGGCTTCCGGTCTCAAACCCCCGGAAGATGCTGGCGCCGCCGACGCATCTGGATGATCATCAGGCCGACCAGCGCCGCACCGAACATCGGCAACGAAGCCGGGACAGGCACTGCGGCAATATTGATGTTGCCGTTGATGATCTGGCCGGCATTGCCCGCCGTCACCGTCAAGAGCAGGTAATAGGTACCGGTCTTCAGCAGGTTGGCGAAATCGATAAAGGAAAAAGTGGTGCCACTTCCTGTATAGATCGCGCTGCCTTCATCGACCTGTTTCAACAAGGTATTGGTGGAGTCATACAGCCCGAAGGTGAAGTCTTTCAGGCCGATCCCCATCGCCGCCGAGGCGGTGATGGAAGTTGCGGTGTGCAGGGAATCATTGCCCAAGGCAAAGTCGACCTTGAACGTGCCCTGTCCCGAACCATTGAGTTTGAAATCCGGCTGCGAGACCGGATTGTAGCCGTAAGAAGCCGAAGGATGGCCGGTATCGAGGGTGCCGATATCCTCCGTTACGATGGCGGCTTGAGCCGCACTGCCAAGGCTGAACAGCAGCCCCGCCACCGCGACAATCGCTAAGCCAAGTTTTCGCATGTCACTCCTCACTCCCCTCTATCTAGGTGCCAGTGTTGCGTGTACTTAATGAGTATTTACATGGGTACTAAGCCATTAACGATTTTATAGTGTCGTTAATAATCTTTTAACCATGCAGGATATCCTTGCTCGCGCCCTGCCTAGGGGTCAAATCACAGCTGTGGCATTCCTGGCGACTTCACAGAATTGTCGCAGCTTTTATCCAATTCGTTCGGATTAGCCGCCCTTCTTTACTTCAAACGGGTGATGTTATTCCGCCATCTTTTCCATAGCGCAGGCTTCGGCGCGCTGACGAATCCAATCCTTTTGCGGCGCAAAACAGCCTTTGTATTACGCGAATGTTTTACATCGATCGCGCCCAGTATTAACAAATGTTAGACCGCGTTAACGATTCTGCCGCCTCTACTTGATCGGCATCAAAACGTCGCTCAGGGTTGCAGCCTAGTCTTTGGTCGTCATTCGAGAGGACGGCCCCCGCATGGATATCCTGGAAGCCATTTATTCGCGGCGCGCGACGCGCTCTTTCACCGCCCAGCCGATCGCCGAGGCAATGCTGCGCAAGCTGGTCGAGGCCGCCACGCAGGCCCCCAGCGCCGTCAACCAGCAGCCCTGGTCCTTCTGCGTCATCCGTGACAGGGAAATGCTCGCCCGCATCTCCAAAGAGGCGAAAGCGCATATGCTGCGCACCTCCGCCGCCGCCCTTTCCCATCATTTCCAGGAGGTGCTCAGCGATCCGGCTTTCGACATCTTCTATGATGCGCCGGTGCTGGTGGTGATTTCCGCCAGCGCCGAGAGTCCCTGGGCGACGGTGGACTGTTCATTGGCGGCGGAGAACCTGATGCTGGCCGCGCGCAATTTCGATCTCGGCAGTTGCTGGATCGGCTTCGCCAACGGCTGGCTTGCCAGTGCCGAGGGCAAAGCGGCGCTCGGCCTGCCGGTCCACCATGTGCCGGTGGCGCCGATTATCCTGGGCCATCCGAAGACCCAGCCGCCGGTCGTGCCGCGCAAGGAACCGGAGATCCGCTGGATCGGCGGGTAACGGCCGGCACGCTGCTCCATGCCACCGCGAGGCGGCCCCGGCAGATCGCTTAATCCCGCCGTTTGCTGAAAGCCTCGAAAGGCTTGGCATAATCGGGATGCCAGCGCGAGAGCGGCGGACGGTTTTCGACGATATCGCCGGCCGCCCAGAGGATGCGCCTTTCATCCAGCTCGCGCGGCACGTCATTGTCGGGGCAGAGGATATAGAAATCGCCCTGCTCCAGCCGCTCCATCATGAAATCGACGGTCTGTTCCGGCGTCCAGGCGGCGGCCGGTTTCTCGGCCCGGCCCCGCGCGGTAAGACCTGTGAAAACGAAGCCGGGAATGAGAAGATGCGCACTCACCCGGCAATCCGCCGTATTGCGCAATTCGTGCTGCAAGGCTTCCGTGAAGGCCTTCACACCCGCCTTGGAGACATTATAGGCGGGATCGCCCGGCGGCGTGGTGATGCCCTGCTTCGAGCCGGTATTGATGATCATGCCCTGACGCCCCGCAGCGCCCTGGCTCAGCGCCACCATGGCGGGCAGGAAGACCTGAGTGCCGTTGATGACGCCCCAGAGATTGACCGCGAGAACCTGCTCCCAGTTCTCGGTCGGACCGTAGATGCTGCTGCCGGGCTGGATGCCGGCATTATTCATCAGCACGCCGACCTCGCCGAAGCGCTCCCGTACCGTCGTCTCCAGCATCTGCACTTCCGCCAGGCGGCTGACATTGACCTCGAGCGCCAGGACATCCTCCGCCCCCTGCCGCGCCAGCGCCGTGATCTCCTCCGCCGCCGCGGCGAGCCGGTCGGTCCCGAGATCGGCAATACAGACGCGCAGGCCGAGGCTGGCGAATTTCTTGGCAGCGGCAAGACCGATACCGGACGCACCGCCGGTAATGACGGCGACGGAACCTGCAGCGAAGGCTGGATGAGCCATGTTGATCTCCTGGAATGAGCTGCGGATATGGAACGGGTACAAGTAACCCGGGCTGGACACTGGAACCATGCGAACGCCTGAGCCGGCTGGACACGGGATAGGAGGACGACGACCCCAGTCGATTGCGCCCGGCAAATGGCTCAACGGACATTGCCCGCCCAACGGTGGGCGCATGCCACTATAACAGTGGAATTACGCGATTCGATTATTCAATTTGCCGCGGTGAGAGCTACCGAGGTGCCGCCGAACAGGAATCTTCACCGTGATCGATGCCTCATCCCGCGGCGGTGGGGGCCTTACTCGGCCGTCGCGACTTCCTCGGTGACGACTTCGAAGCGCGCGAGTTGCGATGCGCCGAAGCTGGTGCTCAACGCCACGTCCGTGGCGTCCCGGCCGGTCGCCATGAGGATCCGGCCGATCCGCGGCTTGTTATGCCGGGCGTCGACGGTGTACCAGTGGCCGCCGAGATAAACCTGGAACCAGGCGCTGAAATCCATCGGCTCTGGCGCCGGCGGGATGCCGATATCGCCGAGATAGCCGGTACAATAGCGCGCCGGAATATTCATGCAGCGGCACAGCGTGATGGCGAGATGGGCGAAGTCGCGGCAGACGCCGGTCCGCTCCAGATAGCCGTCATGCGCGGTCCGCAGGATGTTTGCCTTCAGATAGTCGAAGGCAATGTGCTGATGGACGAAGTCGCAGATCGCCTGAACGCGGCGCCAGCCGAGCGGCGTCGATGCGAATTGCGCCCAGGCGAAATCGCTGAGACGGTCGGTATCGCAATAGCGGCTGCCGAGCAGGAAAACCAATACGTCGTCCGGCAGATCCTTGATGTCATGCTGCACGGCGTCTTCGGCCACGATATCGGGCTGACCGTTGTCGTAGATCTCGAAGGCGGTCGATATGGTGGTCAGGCCGGCCGGCGCCACGATGCGGCTGCAGCTGTTGCCGAAACCGTCGATATAGTCCCGCGCCTCGATCTCACGGTCGAAGGTCAGCACCTGTTCGGTCAGAAGATCGGTGCGGCGCGACGGATGGATGTTGAGCACCAGCAGCATCGGCGTCGGCTGCGCGCATTGATATCCGATGGTGAAGCCGGCACGTATTTTCATGATCTCTCCATATCCGAACGAATTCCTGCCGGATCTGGAAGATCCCCTGCTGGCGCCGCGAAACTATCGATCAACACGGATCGTCGCCGGCGGTTCCGCCGGCACGTCCCTTACGCGCAATTCTCGTCGGCGCTCCCCGCACTGGTCACATTCACCTGCACCGACATGCCTTCATAATCCTCCGGGGCGCCGCTATAGGTTCCCGAGAGCGGGATCGCCTGTCGCGGATCGCGCGCGACGGCGACCCGGATGAGATCGCGATTACCCACGATGCCGTTGGTCGGGTCGAATTCGACCCAGCCGGCGCCAGGCAGGTAGATTTGGCACCAGGCATGTGTCGAGCCGCCGCCGAGCGTGGACGAGCCGTCACGTTCCGCCACGTAAACGTATCCTGTCACGAAACGGGCCGCCAATCCAAGCGACCGTGCCGCCTCCATCATCAGCAGGGCAAAGTCGCGACAGGTGCCGCGGCGCAGTTGCAGCGTCGTCGCCGGCGTCTGCGTGCCGCCCTCCAGCCGGCGCGAATAGGAAAAGCCCTCCTGGATCGCGCAGCAAAGCGTCATCAGCAGATGACCGGTATCGGTCGGTTGGCCGATCCGGACGAATTGCCGGCTCCACTGGCCGACCTCGTCGGCGGCATCCGGGTAGTGGCGCTGCATCGTGCGTTCCAGATCGGCGATCTCATCCGGGTCATAGGTGAAGGGATAGGTCAGCGCCGCCGCGTCGATCTGCAGGTCGAGCGGCACCTGCGGCATATGGTCCAGGCGGATCCGGGTTTCGAAGCGCAATTCCGCGGCTGGCCGGGAGATGCCGACAAGCGCCACGCAATTGCCGAACACGTCGTGAATCCAATGGAGGCTGTCTGGCGCCGGCTCGACCTTGAGCGTCGCCTCGAGAAGCCGCTGATCATAACTGTCGCGTGGACGAAACATCAGGCGATGTTCGCCGAAACCAACCGCCCGCCGGTAGCGATAGACCGTAACATGCCGCACGGAGAAGATAGTCATGAAGCAACATCGCTTTGCGCGCCCGACATCTGCATCGGTCGCATCGTTGGGGGTGAGCATCTGGTGCCGAAGCCCGATTCTGATCGGCGGGCGCAGCGTAGCACTTTCTCGCCGCCGCAACACCCGCCCCATGGCGGATTGATGCGCGCGGGTTGCCCCCCAGGGTTGACCCCCGGCTTGATCTACCGGGTTGATCCACTGGCGCCGGATCAGCAAGCGCCGCCGGCCGATGCCCCCTCGGTTGCGGCGGCTGGCTGTCCGTGAACATTATCCTTGACCGACCCGCCCCCAGCGGTGCACTTTTTTGCCTCGCATCGTCCCTCGACGAGGCGGGCCCGCAACTCATGAGGGCCGTCAATTCAAAAGCCATTCCGTCACATACCGCATGCGGGCAAAGCCTGCGGCACGCCCGGCGGGCACGGCGATCATGACCATCGGCGGCGAAAACCGCAGCACCAATGAGATCCGGCGCCGATAAGCGCGCCGCTTCGATTTTCATCATCGGCCCGCCGATCCGGCGTGCCATAGCCACAAGGATATCGACATGGCAACGCAGGTCTCTCCGGTTTGGTTCATCACGGGTTGTTCGACCGGCTTCGGCCATGAACTGGCAAAACTTGTTCTGGCGCGCGGCTATCGCGCCGTCGTCACGGCCCGCGACAAGGCGCGCGTGGCCGAACTGGCCGCCGCGGGCGGCGACCGCGCCCTGGCGCTCGATCTCGATGTCACCGACGCCGCCGAGATCGCCGCGGCGGTAAAGGCGGCCGAAGCGAAATTCGGCCGAATCGATGTCCTCGTCAACAATGCCGGCTACGGCTATCAGGCGGCGGTCGAGGAAGGTGTCGAGGCCGAGATCCGCGCGCAGTTCGAGGCCAATGTCTTCGGCCTCTTCGCCCTGACGCGCGCCGTCCTGCCGATCATGCGGGGACAGCGCAGCGGCCATATCATCAGCATCACCTCGGTCGCCGGCTATGTCGGCCTCCCCGGCTCCGGCTACTACGCCGCCAGCAAGCATGCGGTCGAGGGCTGGGCGGATGCGCTGGCCGCTGAAACCAAACCGCTGGGCATCAAGGTCACCTGTGTCGCTCCCGGTCCCTTCCGCACCGACTGGGCCGGCCGCTCGCTGAAGCAGACGCCGAGCCGGATCGCCGACTATGCCGAAACCGCCGGTACCCGCATGCAGCGCACCGCCGCCTATAGCGGCAGCCAACCGGGCGACCCGGCGCGGGCGGCCGCCGCCATGATCCAGATCACCGAAAGCAAGGAACCGCCGCGTCATCTCGTCCTCGGCGCCTTCGGCATGGAGACGGTGACCAACCATCTCCGCTCGACACTCGCAGAGATCGAGGCATGGCGCGATGTCAGCCTCGCCACCGATTTCCCCAAGGGGTGACGTCTCACGCCGGAAGACGTAAGCCGGCGGTGGGACTTTGCATCAGGCAAGCGACGGGATAGCATCACTTGGCATCGCCGGGCAAAGAGCGGCGCGGCAATGCAGTTTGCGATGGTGGCAGATGAGGTGACGCATGATCCGGTCGGAGAAGGTCGAGTTCCAGGGCGCTCATGGTGTTCTGCTGGCGGGTCGGCTGGACCGGCCGGCGGGCGATCCCATCGCCTATGCGCTCTTCGCCCATTGCTTCACCTGCTCGAAGGATGTCTTCGCCGCCCAGCGCATCTGCAGCTCTCTCGCTGAACACGGCGTCGCGGTGCTGCGCTTCGACTTTACCGGCCTTGGCAACAGCCAGGGCGATTTCGCCAATACCAGTTTCTCCTCCAATGTCGAGGACCTGGTGGCGGCGGCCGACTTTCTGCGCAAAAATTACCAGGCGCCGAAACTGCTGATCGGCCACAGCCTCGGCGGCGCTGCGGTGCCATTGGCGGCAAGCCGCATCCCCGAATCCATCGGTGTCGCCACCATCAATGCGCCCTTCGACCCGGCCCATGCCAAGCACCTCTTTGCCGAGGCCATCGCCGATATCGAGGAACAGGGCGCGGCGCGGGTCACCCTGGCCGGCCGCAGCTTCACCATCAGCCGCAATTTTCTCCACGACCTGCAAAGCCAGACGCCGCGGGAAACCCTGCACAATCTCGGGCGTGCCCTGCTGATCTTCCATGCGACGGAAGACGACACGGTCAGCATCGACAATGCGCGCGAGATCTATCTGGCGGCGCGCCATCCGAAGAGCTTCGTCGCTTTGGACGGCGCCGATCACCTGATCACGCGGCGCGAGGACGCCATCTATATCGCCGGGATGCTGGCCGCCTGGTCGGCGCGCTACCTGGCGGCCAGCGAAGCGGCGACAACGGCGCGCGTCACCGCCGCCCGAAGCGAGCCCGGCCTGGTGGTCGTGACCGGCGCCGGCGAAGGCGTCTTTCCGCAATTGATTTCAGCCAGCGGCCATGCCTTGCGGGCCGATGAGCCACTCTCGGCGGGCGGAACGGATAGCGGCCCAGGTCCCTATGACCTGCTGCTCGCGGCGCTGGGCGCCTGCACCGCCATGACGCTGCGCATGTATGCCGCGCGCAAGCAATGGCCGCTGGAAAATGTGCAGGTCACCCTGCAGCACAGCAAGATCCATGCGGAAGACTGCGCCGATTGCGACAAGTCGGATCGCAAGATCGATCTCATCACCCGCCATGTCCGGCTCGACGGTGCATTGGACGCGGAGCAGCGCCAGCGCCTGCTGGAGATCGCGGACAAATGCCCGGTCCACCGCACCCTGACCTCGGAGATCAGGATCGAGACCAGCCTCGATCTCGCCGGCTGAGCCTGCGGCCGCGCCCGCAGTCCGCCGGAAGCCCGCTGCTAATAACCCGACTTGCGCCGCAAGCTCGCATCGAGGCTGATCGGGCCGGGACCGGCAAAAACCAGATAGAGAAAGACGAAGCAGTAGAGGATGGCAGCGTCGCCGCCATTCAGCACCGGAAAGAACGATCGCGGGAAATGCGCTATGAAATAGGCGAAGGCCATCTCACCCGAGATGATGAAGGCCGCCTGCCGCGTGAACAACCCCAGCGCGACCAGCAGTCCGCCCGCCGCCTCCAGGATGCCGGCGAACCAGGCGAGCGTGAAAGTGTCCGGCATATGCTCGCTCGCCGGGAAGCCGAAGAGCTTCTGCGTGCCGTGCTCGAGAAAAAGCAATCCGGCAACCAGCCGAAGGATCGACAGGACGACTGGCGCGTGGCGGGTAAGGCCCGTTCCCGTGGCAGATGACGACATGAGAGGATCCATTGATGATGGCTGACAGGTAGCTGAGCATAGTTGCGCGGAGCACAAGCGGTCAATTCGCTTTTCGCTCACCCCACCCGGACGTGAAGAAGCGCGCCCGGCAAAGCCGCTTATCGCCCGCCAGCGGCAGTTATCGTGCGCCGCCGATCGCCTCGATATCAAAAGACGTCGTCTGATAGATCTCGTTGATCCAGTTGGAGAACAGCAGATGCGCATGCGGCCGCCAGCGATTGAGCGGCGTCAATGCCATGTCGTCATTGGGGAAATAGTTGAAGGGCAGCTTGATCGGAATCTCCGCATCGAGGTCGCGGAAATATTCATTCGCGAGAGAGCCGGAATCGTATTCCAGGTGATCGAGCACGAAGAGCCGGCGGAACTTCCGGTCTTCGATGACGCAGGCTCCTTTCTCCTCGGAATGGGCCAGCAGCGTGAGGGCCGGACGGGCGGTGATATCCGCGGCGCGGATTTCCGCCCAGCGCGAGACCGGAATCGACACCTCGTCTGAGAAGCCATTGAGATAAGGCGACGAGGGATGCAGAATTTTCTGCCGGTAGACCCCGAAGGCCTTCTCCGGAAGCTGGTGCTTCGGCACGCCATGGAAATGATAGAGTGCCGCCATCGCCCCCCAGCAGACATTCATCGTCGAATGCACGTTGGTTTGCGTCCAGGCGAAAATGCGCTGCATCTCATCCCAATAGGTGACGTCCTCATAGGGAATCGTCTCGACCGGCGCGCCGGTGATGATGAAGCCGTCGAATTTCCGCCCTTGCGCCGATTCCCAGGTCTCATAGAAGGCGAGCAGATGCTCTTCCGAGGTATTCTTCGCCTTGTGGTTGCCGATCCGCAGCAGGGAAAGTTCGACCTGCAGCGGCGAGGCGCCCAGCAGGCGCGCCATCTGCAGCTCGGTGGTGATCTTGTTGGGCATGAGGTTGAGGAGGCCGATCTGCAGCGGACGAATGTCCTGCCGGACCGCCTCGGTCTCAGTCATGACGCGCACGCCCTCGACCACCAAGGTTTCGAAAGCGGGCAATTTATCGGGAATCTTGATGGGCATAGCGGTCACCAAAAGAACGAATAAGAGGCCGCTCCTGGTCCGCAGCGGCCCTTTAGCGATTTATTTAACGTGGCTGCAAGCCGGCCGGCCAAATCACCACGCAGTCTTCAATCGGCATTGTCTATAGCGAAACCGCTAGCCGGTGTCCAGTTCTCGCATTGGTGTGCCGGGGACCCGATCTAGACGGCGCGGGCGACCACTTCAGTCGGCGCGAGCAAGCCCTGTTCCAGCAGCTTGACCATATTCGCGACCTTTTGCGGCGCGGTTTCCCCCATTAGGATATGCAGGCCCAGCAGCGGCGGCTGGGCGCTCGCGGCGGCGCGGGCCTGCATCTGGCGGAAGAAGTCGAGGGCGAAATCGCGGCGGCTGCGCGTCTTGTAAACGGCAAATCCTGCTGATTCCAGAAGCTGCCGGTAGGTCGCGGCGGTTTCGACGAAGCTGGTCTCGCCGCTCGATGCCCATGGCAGCGGAAAGGTCATTGCGCCATCCGCCTCACGCATGACGTCATAGATACCGATGAAGCCGCCCGGTTTCAGCACGCGGCGGACGCCGCTGAACAGCTTCGCCTTATCCGCGATATTCATGCCGACATGCAGCATATAGGCGCCATCAAAATGAGCGGCGCCATGGGGCAGATCCAGGGCGCTGCCGTGCTGATAGCTGACCTTGTCGCCCAGGCCGACATATTCCGCCAGCATCGCGGCAGCCTCGACATAGTCCTTCGTCAGATCGATGCCGGTGACGCGGCAATCCCATTCATCGGCGAAATAGCGCGAGGCGCCGCCGAGGCCGGAGCCGATATCGAGCAGTTGCATCTCCGGCTTCAGCTCCAGTTGCGCCGCGAAATCGACGGTCGCCGGCCGTCCGCCGATATGAAATTCATCGACCGGCGCCAGATCGGCCGGCACGAGCTGGCCGAGATCCTTGCCCGACGCCACCAATGCCCGCAGGATCGTCCGCTGCAAGGCATCTTGTGCATAATGCCGGGCGACATCTTGCTCGTATTCCATGCTGCGATCCTTCAGCTGCCAGAGGGTCTGTCGCGAGAATGCTGGTCGAGGGCGTATCCGTCGAGGACATGTGCAAGAGCGTACCGGACCAGCCGTGAGCCGGCTCCCGGCAAGCGCCCCTGTTGATCGTCAGGCTATCAATCGTCGGGCTTTTTCAAATTGGCCGCGGCTTTTCCGCAGCAAGGGCGGCGCCCCGGGCCTTGATATATTGCAGGCCAGTATCGCACATTGCCGCGACAATGACAGCCCCGGGCTGCAGTGCCTGGATCGTGTACACGTGCTCGACCCGATCGGCAATGGCAGGCTGCCATAGCGGTACGATGAAACCGGCAGCAATGCCGTCGATGGTCCAGGAGTCGAGGCGATCGCTACCGGCCGGCAACAATCCGGTTCCCGCGATCGTCGCGTTCACCGCTGCTGCGATTGCCGGCGGCCAGGAAGGCCGCTGCCGTCAGCAGGAAGGTAGCGATCGTCAAGGCGATCAGCGGTGGTTGCGCAAAGAAAGGCGCAAACCCGCCCCAGCCCAGAATTGCCAGACCGGGATAAAGCAGAACCGCCGGCAAGACGACGAGCTTCAGATCGATTGCGGGTGACATGGAGGACGGCATGCGGAGGCCGATGGCGCTAGCTGCGCAGGAAAAACCGCCAGCGCTGCTTGGGGTTGTCCTGCGGCCAGACCTCTGCGCGGATCAGTCTAAGCGGCCCTTTCTCCACGAGATCCTCGGCGCAGACGCGGCGAATTGCGACCGCTGCCGTGGTCGCCTCGACTTCCCGGATCGGCGGTCCGTCGGGCAGCCCGTCTTGAAACATCTGAATGGCAAAGATTCGCATGACCCAGCCTCCCCAACGCAGCCCTCCCCGATATCGCCGGGAGTCTAGCATCATCCCCCGGGTCGTGCCGTAAAGGTTCTGTGAGCACGCTGCCTTATCCCGACTCGTGTTCGATGACATATCCATGGCACCGCGCCTCGCCGCCGCAATCAGATGCGCGGATCGAAAGCCGGCCGATAGGCGAAGAGGCCCGGCGTTCCGCCCGTCATGATGAAGAGAACGGCATCGCCAGCGCGGTAGACGCCCGCGCGCAAAGCTGCGAGCAGGCCGGCAAACGCCTTGCCGCCATAGACGGGATCGAGCAGCAGCCCCTCGGTCCGGGCCATCAGATGAACGGCTTCGAACATGGCCTCCGTCGGTATGCCGTAGCCCGCACCCAGCTGGTCGCCCACGACATCGATCGCAGCAGGATCAATGGCCGCATCTTCCTGCAGCAATGCCAGCGCGGCGCACGCCAGCTCATGGGTTCTGCCGCGCGTTGCCGCTGCCGGCGTCAGCACGGCGAAAGATTGTACCCGAAGCGGGTCTGCTCCAAGGGCCGCCAGCCCGGCAGCAAGACCGGCATGGGTGCCGGAGCTGCCATTGGGGACGATGATGCGGGTGAAGTTCTCGGCTGCCGCGCGCTCCTGCGCCACGATCTCCGCCGCACAGGCGGCATAGCCCAGACAGGCGACCGGCGTGGAACCGCCAGAGGCCATCACCACATACGGGCGTCGGCCCTGCTTGCGCAGCAGATCGGCGCGTTCCGCCGCGAAGGCCGCCGCATCCGCATCGCCCGGCAGATCGTGAATCGTGGCGCCGAACAGCTCGTCGAGCAGGATGTTGCCGTTGCGGCGATACGCTTCGTCTTCGCGCGGCACGACGCGGCGAAGAATCAGTTCGCAGGCGAGGCCCGCGCGCCCGGCAACGGCAGCGCTGAGGCGCGCATGGTTCGACTGGATGCCGCCAGTGGTGATGAAGGTATCGCAACCGCTCGCCAGGGCTTCGCCGATGAGGAATTCCAGCTTGCGCAGCTTGTTGCCCCCGCCGCCGATCCCCATGAGGTCATCCCGCTTCACGAAGAGGCAGATATTGGCCGCGTCCTTGCCGAGCGCCTGTTCGAGCCGCGGCAGCCGCTGGATCGGCGTCGCGCCCTCAAGCAGCGCCGTGCGGCTGAACCGCGCCAATGCGGGCAAATGCTCTCTGTTCATGCGACAAGCCTCCCTCTGACCATAGATCCAGGTCACCGCTTGCGGAGCCGCTGCGACGGCGACAGCATGCCGGATTTCAAGATCGAAGCCAATCGCCGCCATGGATGCAAGCGCCCCGCAGATGACTGTGCAGCGCATCCGACAGCAAGCTGCCGCAGCGCGGCTGCGCCTGGGCATTGCACCTCCGCGCTGTTGGTTTGACGGCGACGGCGGTGTAACCTCAAGCGGCATTCACGCCCGTCAGCCGGGCGCTCTTTCCATCCGCGCTCATAAACGGAGTACCAGATGACCGACCAGGCCAGCGTCCTCGCCGAAAAGCTGATCCGCAATTTCGACTCCATCGCTTTGGAGCACGAGGTCCGCGGCCCGCTGTATGAATCGCGCAATGCGCGCCTGGCTCCGGGCACTGCGGCGCGCAAGCTTGGCGCCTCGATCGATATCGTGGCGCCGGGCAAACGCTCTTGCCCTTATCACTTCCATTATGGGCAGGAGGAAATGTTCATCGTGCTGGAAGGCAGCGGCACCTTGCGGGTTGCCGGCGAGATGCTGCCGATCCGCAGCGGCGATGTCGCGTTCATTCCGGCGGGACCTGAATATCCGCACCAGATCATCAACACCTCTGACCAGCCGCTGAAATATCTCTCGATCGGCACGCGCGAGTCACCGGAGCTCTGCGAGTATCCTGATTCCGGCAAATACGCCGCCTTCGCCACCAGCGCCAGCGGCAAGCGCGTCCATGTCGTCCAGCGCGCCGAGCAGAGCCTCGATTACTGGGACGGCGAGCCCTGACCGGCACCGGCCTAATAACGCCTCACGCCCGCTTTCGGCGCCGACGGACCTGATCGCGGGTCTTGATCGACGGAGCATGCGGTCGCTGCCATGGACCGGATCAAGCCCAGTGGTGACAGCAGGAGAATGCGGCTCGTGCCAGCATCACGTCAAATTCTCTTGCCATTGCCGGGCTTGAACCGGCAATCCACACCAACGGCCTCCGAGATATCTGTCGGGCCGATCTCAGTCCTGTAATCCATGTTGACAGCGGTACGGCTGACGCCGGGTGCGTGTTCAAGCGATAACTTTCGTCAAGCTCGATGGCAGCAGAGGCGCAAGACACCTCCAGTCAAACCCCACCCTCACACCAGATCGCGCTTGATCCTCTTCTGCCAGCTGCGTTCGAAGACCAGCTTGCCCTGTTCATGGGCTTCGAGATGCATGTCGATGATGAAATGCGTCTTGCTGCAGGTCATCGAACCCCAGCTGTGATGGCGGATCGTCGTATCCTTGCGTTCGATCTCGACGTAATTGTCGGTCGTCACCTGGGCCGACAGGGGATCGCCATCGGTTATGGTGTAGATGGCATTGCCTTCCGAGGTGACCGTATAGCCGATATCGGCGAATTCCTTCTTATAGGTCCAGCGCGGGAAGTCGACCTGCATCCGGCCGGTCAGCAGATCGCGGGTGACACAGCGCCGGGTCTTCGCCTGCAGCTGATGATCGACATAGGGCGTCGGCGCGGCTTTCTCCGCCGGACCGAAATCCGGCAGCTTTGCATCCTGCTTGCGCGGCGGGCGCACCGGCAGGTTGAGATAGCTGTCGGCGCTGTGGAGCGTCAGGGTGACCGGCTCCGGCGAGGGCCAAGCGATCGGCCAATAGGTAGTGGAGACCGAGACGGCGATGCGATGGCCTTTCTTGAAGGCATGGGCGATATCGTCGAGATCGACCACGGCTTCATAGGTCTTGCCGGGCTTCAGCGGCGTCGGCTTCTCATGACTGTCGCGATGGGTAAGATTGAGAAGCCCCACCGTCACGCGCTGTGACGCGCCATCCGGCGCCACATCGTTCAGGCGCACGCTGACCAGCGCCAGTTCCCGGTCGCTGCTGAATTTGATGCGCAATTGCGGCGCGCCCAGGACCTCGGTGCGCTCCTTCAAGGGTGCGGAGACGAAGACCAGCGACCCGCCGTCATCCTCGCGCTGGTCGGTCGGCCAATCGGCATCGCCGCCATAGCGCCCGACCTCGCCTGCGCCGAGCCCAACCCAGAGCGGCGAGCAGAGCGTAAGCTTGAGGCTTGGACGCTTGCGCCCACCCAGCTCGCCGGCGCGCGCGGCCTGCCGGTTGCCGTCGGCATTGAGCCGCAGCTTCTGCCAATCGATGCGGGGCGAGGGCCACTGTTCTTCCGCCACCCAGCGGCCGGGGCGTTGCGTGTAGCAGGTCTGCGGCGCCTGGCTCTCCTGCATCCAGACCCGGTACATCGGTTCATCCATGATCCCCCGGCCACTTTCGTCCGGCGTGTTTTTGCCCTTCATCCAATGATCGAACCAGCGGATCACCTCCTGCAGCCAGCCGATCGGCTCGCCCACCGTCACCTCATGGGGATAGGAATGCGCCCAGGGACCGATCAGGCCCTTTCGCGGCACGTCCAGGCCGGCGAGAAGGCGCGGGATCGCTTCCGAATAATTGTCGGCCCAGCCATTGACCGCATAGACCGGGATCTTGATCTTGGCGAAATCCTCGCAGACCGAACCCTGCTGCCAATAGGCGTCGCGGCGCTGATGCTTGGCCCAGGTGAGGATCCAGGGCTCGTTGGCCTTCAGGCGCTCCAGCCACATCGCCCGCCAGCGCTCGCCGTGGAACTCCGGATCGGGCGGCAGGTCGTTATTGGCCATCATGGTCGAGGACCAGTCGAAATTATCCTTCGACATGCAGCCGCCGACATAATGCACATCGGTGGCGTAGCGATCATCGGTGGAGCCGATGGTGACGATCGTTTTCAAGGCCGGCGGCTGCAGTGCCGCGATCTGCAAGCCGTTGAAGCCGCCCCAGGAGATGCCGATCATGCCGACGCCGCCATCGCACCATGTCTGCGCGGCGGCCCAGGCGATCGCCTCGACACCGTCGTGCTGTTCCTGCGGCGTGTATTCGTCGGTGATCAGCCCCTCGCTGTCGCCGGAGCCGCGGATATCGAGCCGCAGGCAGGCATAGCCATGGCCGGCCAGATATTCATGCTTGCTGTTGTCGCCGGTGCGGGTCCCTTCCCGCTTACGATAGGGGACATATTCGATGATCGCCGGCACGGGATGACGTTCGGCATCTTCCGGCAGCCAGAGCTTGGCGGCGAGGCGCACGCCGTCCGCCATGGGAATGAAGACGTTCTCCACCACCCGCACCCGATGCGGAAACCGCTTCACCACCTTTGTCATGCTTCCCCCGATATGCCTGCCTTGATCTTGTATTTGGTGATCTTTGTGTCTGATCGCCGCGCCCGACGTGATCCGGCCATATGCCGCGATCCCGCAGGCGCATCCGCGACTCCCTTCGGCGGTGCCGCAGATTCGCTCATCATCAAGCTGTATACAGGTTAAATGGACGAAGTGACAAAAGCAAGATGAAGCGATCCGGGCCCCCCTCTGCGCGGCGCATATCACGCCGGACAGAACGCCGCCGCGAGGCACCGCCCCTCGCAGGAGCAAGCGCGCGGGTTGAGCTTGTCCGGCCAAGCTGTACTTTTTTGGATGCGTTAGCTGACAGCAAGCGCAGAGGCGTCGCCTAGGGGATCATCGCCAATCATATGGTTCATGCACGGCGCCGACGATCATGGCCACCGCCAGAAAGCCGATGATCCCGGCAAACATCGTCGCCAGCAGACCGGCATCCAAAGCCCAGCAGGCCACCATCCAGACGACGGCATTGGCCGCGCAGGCCAGTAGCCGCAGCAGGGTCACCGAAGGTCGAGCGAAATGACGCGTCGCATTCGCCGCCGCCCCGGCAGGCGGCTTGCGGGCCTGTAAGTCGACCTTCATGAAAGCCCCCCAACGTCCCCAAATCATCAGGCCAGGTTTACATCCGGTGGGGTTGTGTCGGCCCTGCCACAGGCGAACCGCTGCCGATGAGCCGCCAGACTCGCCGCCACGGTCGCTGCCATCCCCGTCCGTGCCGCATTTTATCTCAAAATGCCGATAATTGTGAGCGGCAATCGACTTTGCCTTAGAAATTGCAGGGTTCAGCGATGGGAAACAGCCCGATACACCTGTGAGGTCGCCGGACAGGCAGCCCGGGTTCCGACCATGCCGGTTGCCGGCACGGTCGTCGCTCATTTCAGCACCACGCCGTTCCCGCCGGGCGGGCGTCACATCCCGCCGCAATCGAGGCCGATCAACTGATCCGCCAGATGTTTCTGATCGTCGCTCAAAGCCTTATAAAGCTTCTCGACCGCCGGCTGCATCGCCTTCATGGCGCTCAGCATGGTTTCCATGCCCTCGATGCGCGCGTTCATGCGATCGACGGCATTGCCCTGGGCCATCGTCGTGAACATGCGCTGGTGCATGTCCTGCATCAGGCTGACATGATTGCGCACCGTATCGGCATAGCCGTTCCAGGCATCGTTCTGCGCCGCAGTGATGCCGAGTTCGGCACGGAGATAGGCCAGCCGCCCTTCGACCACGGCTTCCATGCGCGGCCAGCCGGCGATCTTGCCGCCTGCCATCATCTGTGAGTTGACCCCGTCTTGCGCGCCCCCCTTCTGCGTGACGCCATTCTGCATCATGCGGCCGCCGCCCATCATGCCCGGATAAGTGACGCCGGAACCACCGGCACCGCTCCAGCCCATCATGCCAAAGGGCATGCCGCCCATCATCCCGCCAGACATGTAGCCTGGCATGTAGCCGGGCATCATTCCCGGCCCCATCATCCCCGACCCCATCATCATCGCGCCGCCCATGCCCATGACCGGACAACCGCCGCCCATCATGCCGACCATCGGATAATGGTTGTCGGCTTCCTGAGCCATAGCCGGCGACAGAAGCGCAGCCGCGACGATACCGCCCATGGCCGTGCGTTTGAACCATCTGCTCATGACGAGCCTCCATTGCAATGTGAAGCGTTTTGATGTGGTTGATCGTGGCGTGGTCAGCCGTACGTGGTCAGCCGTGATGCGACCCGTAATCGTGCCAACCTAGAGCGACCGGCCAGGCGCCACATTGACCTGCGTCAACAACCTGCAGGCGGGATGATCGCAATCGCCCGCGCGGCGATGGTTCATACAGCTTTCAATTGCCGGCGCTAGGCTCGCGCCCATCCTGTCGCGCGCCAGTCGAGCAGAATGACGGTGACTGTCAGCAGGTCGAAGACGACCAGCCCGGAGAGCGGCCAGCTCCAGTTACGCGATAGGCGGAACAGCATATAAGCGATGAAGATCGCGAAGAAAGTGACGGCAGCCGGATAAGCCCAGATCTTGCCCCGCAGCAGCAGGCCGGCAAGGCAGAGCTTGACGATGCCGTGGAACAGCAGATAGGCAGCCGCCAGTACCTGCGTCTCGTGGCCGAGATGCTCGGCCCACTGGTTCAGGGTGTTGGCGATGGGATCGGTGGGGTCCTCGGCCAGTTCCGATGCCGTCAAGGCGTGGACCAGACCGTCGATGGCGCCGGCTTGAAACAGCAACAGCGCCAACCCGCCGCCGAGTTCCAGCAAGCCGTTCACTCCTTTCAGGATGACCATCACATTGAACAGGCCATGGGTGAACCTGGTGCCGTCATGCGCCTGACCGGGATGCGCGACAGGTTTCATCGAGAGGCGCTTCATTTCACTCCGAAAGACAAGAAACTACGGCAGACTCCGACGCCGATCGGCATTCGAGGGAGTCCATCTATCCCAACCGTAGCATGGACGTCCGCAGCGTAAAGCGTGGTCAAAGATCCTCCCTGTTCCGTCGCGCCAAGTTCCCCACAGCAGGGCGATCGCGCAACCTTGACAGGTTGTATATCATATGTAAAATTACCGTCATAGTTGAGGACGGTGATATGCAGCGATTTTTCGTCAAGACCGGGCGGCGGGCACGATCGATATCTTTGGACGTGGCACCCTTAGCGCTCTGCGCTTTTCTCGGCGGCTGCAGCGTCACCGTCGATACGCTTGGCCTGGTCGGCAACGACCCCACCCTCTATCGCGGCACCAGCACCGGTTATATGGACATGACCGGAACCATCAAGATGACGAGCCAGGACGGCACTAACCGCTGCACCGGCAATTTCCAATACGTGGATTCGGAAACCGGCTTCGGCAGCTTGACCTGCAGCGATGGCAGATCCGCCAGGATCCATTTCACCGGCCTCAGCATGACCAAAGGCTACGGTAGCGGCATGACCAGCGACGGCGAGCAGGTAAGCTTCGTCTATGGCATGGAGGACGACGAAGCGGCCCTCTATCTGCGAACGGCTCAGTCGGCCGGGCAAGGCAATGGCGCTACCGGCAGCGGCTTCTTCGTCACCGCGGAGGGCGATATCATCACCAATGCCCATGTGGTGCATGGCTGCAAATCGGCAATCACGCTGCGTACCGCCGACGGCGATGTCGCGACGGCCAATATCACAGCCTTGAATACCGATCTCGATCTGGCGGCGCTGCGCAGCTCGACACATTCCGCGGCCATACCGCGATGGGCCGCCACCGGCAGCTATCATCCGGGTGACCCTCTCTTCATCTACCGCTTCCCGGGCGGCGGCCAATCGGCCAGCGGTCTGTCCTCCACCAGTGAGCCGGCCGGCGATGGCGGCGGCGTCGCCACCGGCAAGCTGACGGCCGTCGACGGTGCCGGCAATGACCCGCACTACCTGCAGATGAGCACGCCGATCCAGCAAGCGGATATCGGCAGTCCCGTGGTCGACGCCGCGGGTGACGTCGTCGGCATCGTGGCGGATCCGCTCGGCCGCAAGCTGGGTGGCGCGGCATCGACCGGAGCAACCTCGGCGGATAGTGCTGCGCAAAACGCCAATACCGCGATCCGGGAAGATGTCGCCAGGCGCTTCCTCGCGACTCATGGCATCGATATCGGCAGCAGCGATGCGCCTGCCAAGGCTGCCCCTTCCGCCGCCGATATGGGCGCCGTCTTGCGGAACTACGTCGTCCAACTGAGCTGCACGACCGTCGGCTAGGAACGGCTGCGCGCTGCCTCATCCCACTCCTCTCCTATCCATCGAGTTCCGAACGTCGCGTCCCCCACGCCGCGCCGATGCAATTATCGACCGCGATGGAGGGTTGATCTGCCATTGCACTTGCCTCGACATCACAAGGGCGGCAAGCTGAACATGCGCCGGACGATATGTGTCAGGCCATACGAACAAGAGTGAGAGGACAGATGGATCTGACGACAATCCGGGAACACAGCCGCAAATTATCGTCACGCTATCGCATCACCGACGGACGCAAATTCCGCCTCAGCGATATCGATCCCGACGACATCGCCCATCTCAAAAAATCGGATAAGCAGGATGCCTCCGAGGCGCTGACCATCGGCGTCGAGGCCCTGGCTGCCCTGCAGGACAAGCTCTACGCCGATCATCGCCGGGGTGTGCTGATCATTCTGCAAGGCATCGATGCGTCGGGTAAGGACGGCGTGATCAAGCACGTGATGTCCGGTATTAATCCCCAGGGCTGCGACGTGCATTCCTTCAAGGCGCCGTCGACCGAGGAACTGGAGCATGATTACCTCTGGCGCTGCCTGCGCCACCTGCCGCGGCGCGGCCATATCGGCATCTTCAACCGCTCCTATTACGAAGAAGTCGTCGTTGTGCGCGTGCACCGCGAATTGCTGGAAAAACAAAATCTGCCGCCGGAGGTCGATGGCAAGCATATCTGGAGACACCGCTTCCAGGAGATCAACAATCTCGAACGCTATCTCACCAATAACGGCTATCTGGTGCTGAAATTCTTCCTGCATATCTCCAAGTCGGAGCAGAAGAAGCGGTTCATGGCACGGCTCGACGACCCCAACAAGAACTGGAAATTCTCGCTGAGCGATGCCGCCGAGCGCCACCATTGGGCAGATTATGTCCAGGCATATGAAAAGATGATCCGCGCCACCTCGACCGAATACGCGCCGTGGCACGTGATCCCCGCCGACAACAAATGGTTTACCCATGTCACCGTCGCCGCCACCATCATCAATGCCTTGAACGGCCTCGATCTCGCTTATCCCAAAGTCGACGAGGCCAAGCTGAAGGAACTGGACAAAGTGCGGCAGGCTTTGCTGGAAGAGTGAACGCAATGCCTGCTCCGTCCGCGGGGCGAAACCCGACAGCATGCGCTTGATCGAGGCGCGGTCCGCCCTCCTCTCTTAGTGCCTTCCCCCGCCTGTCGCCCGCAGGCTTGATCCGAAGATCAATCTTAACCGGTAGCGCCTGGGCTCGCATCACCACGGTATAGGCGGCACTTGCCGCAGCGGTCATTCCCCGCTATCACCGATGAGGCTTGGCGATGCCTCGCCGGCAATCATGGTCAGTACCAGCAGGGAGCAGGCACGATGACGGTGGCAGGCAATGATGGCGGTAAAATGGCCAGTAGCACAGCGGCCAGTAGCATAGCGGCCGGCGACACAACGACCGGTGAAACCCTGGCACCGCTCCGTCGCGCAGTGGATTTGCCGCGCGCCTATCGGCTGCTCAATCACGGGCCGGTGGTCCTGGTCAGCAGCGCCCATGGCGGCCGGCGCAATGTCATGGCGGCCTCCTGGTCGATGCCGGTGGATTTCGACCCGCCCAAGGTCGCCGTGGTCATCGACAAGAGCACCCTCACACGCGAACTGGTCGAAGCCTCCGGCGCCTTCGCGCTCAACATTCCGCTGCGACCCCTCGCCCGCGCAACGGAGATTGTCGGTACCGAATCCGGCCGCGATATCGATAAATTCGCCGCCCTCGGCATCGACACCTTCGCCGCCGACAAGATCGCAGCCCCCCTGGTCGCCGGCTGTGCCGGCTGGCTGGAATGCCGCGTGATCGAAGAGCCGCATAACCAGCAGGCCTATGACTTGTTCCTGGCCGAGGTTGTCGCCGCCTCTGCCGATCCCGTCTTGTTCAGCAATGGCCGCTGGCATTTCCCGGCGGGATCGCCGCGCAGCCTGCATTACATTGCCGGCGGTGCCTTTTTCGAAACCGGCGAGGCCTTCAGCGTTACTGACGAAGCGTCCTGACAGTCTTGATTCTGGTTGCGCCGCAATATCAACGCGTCGCTCGCTATGTCGATCGGACGGCAGTGCTGTATCCGGCATCGACGCTTCAGACGCTAGCTGATCGGCACGATCACGCCTGCAGCGGCGACCGCGCTTTCTCTTGAATGTCGGTTCAATTCGATGGACTATCAAACGGCGTGGCGTACATGCGCGCTGATTAATGGCATGTGCAATCAGGGAACAGGGGGCTTCGGGATAGATGGCCAAACGTGACCAGCGTCGACAGGAATTGATCAACGCCACCATCTCCGTCGTCGCCGCTCACGGTTATTCCGAAACCACTGTCAGCCGGGTCGCCAAGGAGGCCGGGCTCTCGCTCGGTCTCATGCATTTCTATTTCAAGTCCAAGGACCACCTGTTCGAGGAGACGCTGCGGCATCTGTCGGATGAATACGACCTTGTGTGGCAGGCGGCGGTGCGGGAATTCGACGGCAGCGCGCCGCGCCGCCTGGTCGGCATGATCTACGCCTTCTTCGACCGGCAGGTTTTTTCCCATGACCGGTTGGCCGTCTGGTTCGCCTTCTGGGCGGACGCGAAACTGCGCGACCGCTTCCGCCAGGACGTGGTCAAGACCGAACAGCGCTACAGCCGCGCCATCATGCAGACCGTGCGCGAGATCAGCGCCGATGCCAAGCTGGACAAGGCGCATGGCGATCTGATCGCCACCAGCCTGATCTCCATGATCGACGGCTTCTGGCTGCAATTCATGATCAATCCGCAAACCGCCACCCGCAACCGTGCGATCAGCAGCTGCCTCAGCTTCCTGCGCCTCACGCTGCCCGATCTTGCCGCGGTATGGGACGCGGAATCGAAGAGCATCGCGCAGAAGCGGCCACGAAGGAAGCTGCAGGCAGTCGGTTGACGCGCTCCCTGATTGCTAGGCCAATATCAGCCGGTCGCGACCGAAACCTGGCTCGGCGGCGAAATCATCGGGCGTTAGCTGATCGCCATCGATCATGCGGGCGATGCGATGGCCGTCATAGACCGCATGCGCGATAAGGCCCGGCGCCTTGCAATCGCCGATGCGCTGAATGCCGGCAATGCCGGCGGCGGCATTGCCGGCCGGATCCGTCGTCAACTCATGCCAGAGCACATCATTCGGTTCGCGCGATGTCACCGGCACGAAGCCGCCGCAAGCGATTACACGGCGACGGCCGGTATAGACGCAAGCGAGTTCCGCCTGCGCGCTTGACGGATCGTCGCCGATGATCGCATCGACAGCCTGGCTGACGACGATCTCGACGCCGAGCTCGAGCAACCGCGCCTGACTGCGCGGCTGCTCGCCGGTAAAGCGGCTCCACTCGCCGACCAGCCCGGCTGTCGTCACATAGGTGACGGTGTGGCCTTCGCGCGCGAGCAATTCGGCGATCACCGCCGCCATGACGTAATGATCGTCGTCATAGACGATGACCGGCTGCGATTTTTCGCGCGGCCGCTGCCCGGCCATGATGTCGTCCGGCGTCAGGGTCAGGGCACCGTCGAGCGCTGGATTACCGGCGGGAAAATGATGGCCCATCCCGTCGCGGCGCCAGCTGCTGCCTGTTGCCAGCAGCACATGGCGCGCGCCGATCTCGCGTATATCGGCCGCCGACATCCGGCTCTCGCGGAAGACTTCCACATTATCGAGCTTGCCGAGCTGGTGCTGGCGATAGTCGCGCACCCGCCCCCATTCGCCGAGGCCCGGCAGGCGGCTTTCCAAGGCGACACGACCGCCAAGATCGCGCCGCGCCTCCGCCAGCATCACTTGGTGGCCGCGCCGGCCAAGCGTCAAGGCCGCTTCCAATCCGGCCGGCCCCGCCCCCACCACCAGCACGCGCGCCGGCTGGCTGGTGCGTTCTATCCGCTCCGGATGCCAGCCGCGCCGCCATTCCTCGCCCATGGTCGGGTTCTGCGTACAGCGCAACGGCACGCCCTGACTGTTGCTGGCATAGCAGATGTTGCAGCCGATGCATTCGCGGATATCGTCCAGCCGGCCTTCGGCAATCTTCTGCGGCAGGAAGGGATCGGCGATGGAGGGCCGCGCCGCACCGATCAAATCGACGACGCCCCGCTTCACCTGGCCCAGCATGGTTTCCGGCGAGGTGAACCGGCCGACGCTGACGACCGGCCGTTGCACGATGCCGCGCACATGGGCGATGAGCGGCTCCAGCGAGGCTTCCTTGATGAAACGCGAAGCGCCCATTTCGTGGGAATAGTCGACGACGGTAACGTCGAAAAGATCCGGCGCATCCTTCAGCAGCTCAAAGATCGCCCGGCGCTCGCCATGCGGATGTGCGGCGGTCTTCGGATCTTCGCCTGGTGTTGTCTCGGTATCGACCTCGATCCGGATCGCCACGGCGCAGCGATCGCCGACGGCTTCCTTGGTCTCGTCGATCAACTCGCTGACCAGCCGCAGGCGGTTCTCCAGACTGCCGCTATAGCCGTCGAGATGGCGGTTAAGGCGGTCATCGAGGAATTGCGACAGCAGATAGCCGTGGCTGGCGTAGACGTAGACGATATCGAACCCGGCCTCCTTCGCCCGCGAGGCGGCTGCCCGGTGGGCGCGGCGATAGTCCAGCAGATCGGTTTTGTCCATGCGGCGCGATTGCACCGGTGCCGCCTCCGCCAGCAAGCTCTGCGGACCCATCGGCGGCTGCCGGCTATGCAGGTTGGCCGAGCGCAGGCCGCCATGCCACAATTCGACACCCGCCAGCGATCCGTGGCGATGGACGCCTTCCGCCAGTATCGCCAGATTGCGCACATCGCCCTGGTCCCAGAGCGATGCGTAGGGCGCCGGATGATCGTCGGAGGTCGGATGAATCGAGCAATATTCGGTGCAGACGACACTCCAGCCGCCTTCCGCCTTGACCGCACGCATGGCGGCCAGGGTCTGCGGCCGGCCATAGCCCATGCCGGTGCAATGCGGCACCTGATAGAAACGATTGGGCGCCGTGACAGGCCCGATCCGCAGCGGCGCGAAGAGCGGATCAAAGCGCGGTTCGCGCGGCATCTGGGCGCTCCTTACACTCCCTGACTTACATCTTCCGGGCGAGCCTATTCGGTAGCGGCAATTTCCGAAGCCAGTCGCACGCCGGTATCGGTCAGGACCCGCAAGGCGCTGGGCGGCAGATAGGCCTGCACGCTGCTGCCGGGCGCGAAGGGAATTTCTTCGCCGTCATTATGCATCAGCGCCTGGATGGTATGGCCGGTCGCCAGCCTGATGATGAGCTGCACCGCGTTGCCGAGATAGACCCAGCGCTCCACCTGGCCCGGAATGCGGTTCTCGCCGCCCGGCGCATTGCCCGGCTCCAGCCGCACGCGTTCCGGCCGGATCGTCGCCTTGGTATTGCCGCCCGGCGCCTGGCCATGTCCGGCGAGCAATTCGTACTGGCCGATGCGGATCCGCGTGCCGCTGCCATTGACCGTGCCGCCGCCGGCCGCATGCGCTTCCATCAGATTGGAGACGCCGAGGAAATCGGCAACGAAGACCGTTGCCGGCGCCTCGTACATTTCCTGCGGCGACGCGATCTGTTCGATATGGCCGTTCGACATGATGGCGATCCGGTCGCTCATGGTGAGCGCCTCTTCCTGGTCATGCGTCACATAGACGAAGGTGATGCCGACCTGCTGCTGCAAAGTCTTCAGCTCGACTTGTAGCTGCTTGCGCAACCGTGCATCGAGCGCACCCAGCGGCTCATCCAGCAGCAAGACGGCGGGCTTCAACACCAAAGCACGCGCCAGCGCCACGCGCTGCTGCTGGCCGCCCGACATCTGCACCGGCTTCCGCTTGGCGAACTGGGTGAGCTGAACGAGATCGAGCGCCTCGGCGACGCGGCGGTTGACTTCCTTCGTCTCGATCTTGGCGCGGCGCAGTCCAAAGGCGACGTTGTCGAAGACGTTGAGATGCGGGAACAGCGCATAGCTCTGGAACACGGTGTTCACATGGCGGCGATGCGGCGGCGTCGCCGTCATGTCGACACCGTCCAGCAGGATCTGGCCAGAGGTCGGGCGCTCGAAGCCGGCGATCATGCGCAAGGTCGTGGTCTTGCCGCAGCCTGACGATCCCAGCAGCGAAAAGAACTCGCCGCCCGGGATATGCAGATTGATTTGATTGACTGCCCGCATCGGCCCGAAAGCCTTGACCAGATCGATCAGCTCGACTTCGCCACCGCTCACATTCGCTTCCTTCCCTGTCGCATTATCGTTCATCGGCAGGGCGGCATAGCGCCCCATGGCCGCTTGCGGTGCCGCTTCTCCGGCGGTTCGCCGCTCGCCTGCCTTAGTCCCTGAAACCCGCATTCTCAACCCTCAGAACCTTGAAATCCACCACGTCATCGCGCCGTCCGGCAAGACCGCGGCGCCTACATGTCGAAACCGCCCATCGCCTGGGTCATGCTGCCGCCCGGAGCGCCCGCCTTGCGCTCGCCCCGCGTCATCCAGCGTTGCACCAGAAAGGCGATGCCGATGGCCGCCAGCGTCATCGCCACCAGGATCGCAGCCAGCGCATTGATCGAGGGGAAAGGTGCGGCCCGCGTCGAATTATAGATACGGATCGGCACTGTATCGCAATCGGCGCCACAGGAGAGCCATTGGCTGATGACGAAATCATCGATCGAGATGGCAAAGACCATCATCAGGCTGGAAAAGATCGCCGGCGACAGCAGCGGGAAGACCACCAGATAGAGCGTCTGGAAGGGCGTGGCGCCAAGATCCGCCGCCGCCTCTTCATATTGCTTGCCGATCGAGAACAGGCGGCCGCGGACGATCACCACCACGTAAGAGAGCGAAAAGGTCACATGGCCGAGGACCTGTGCCGTGGTGCCCGGCGTGATGAAGTCATAGAGATAGAGGAACACCATCGAGAGGGCGACGCCCATCATCAGTTCCGGCGTCACCAGCGGGAACAACATGATGAAGTTCGACGCGCTGGCGAGATAGCCGCGCCAGCGTGCCAGACCCAAGGCGAGCAGCACGCCAAGCGGCGTCGCGATCAGCATATCGAGCCCGGCCAGTTTCAGGCTCTGCATCAAGGCCTGGATCAGGGTGGGATCGGTCCAGACCGAATGGGCGGGATCGCTGTAGTACCATTTAGTCAGGTTGAATCCCTGCCAGGTGGTGACCGAGCGGCCGTCGTTGAAGGAGAACTGGATGGCGACGATCACCGGCACGATGGAGATCAGGATATAGAGCCAGGTGATCACCATCAGCGAGCGCGGCGTTCCCCAGGGATTGAACAGCCAGCTGCGGAACTTTTGCGTGGCCGTCGGCTGGACCCCGCGCTTCGCATTGGGGAGGGTTGCCGTGCCTGTCACGTTCGTCATGACGCCATCTCCTTTTGCGCCTTGGCGATCGAGATCATGTAATAGGCCATGAGGATGGCGAGGAAGGCGGAGAGAATGAGGGTCAATGCCGCCCCCACCGCCGGCTGCGGACCGCCGTGGAAGAAGATGTCGATCTGGTTGCCAAGCATGCTCGTCGTCGGGGAGCCGGAGACGATATTGGGCGTGTAATAGTCGCCGAACATCGGCAGCGCGATGATAACACTGGCGCCCAGGATGCCGTGCTTAGACAGCGGCAAGGTCACATGGGTGAAAGCTTCCATCGGGCTGGCACCGAGGTCGCGTGCCGCTTCAAGAACGCTGCGATCGATCCGGTCGAGGGCCGCCAACAGCGGCAGAATGAGATAGGGAATATAGCCATAGATCAGCCCCAGCACCACCGAGACCGGATTGCCGTCGAGCCAGTTGGGCGGCGTCGCGACGATATGGGTCCAGAGCAGGATCTTGTTGATATAGCCGCTGGGCGAGAAGAGATTGACCCAAGCCAGCATGCGCATCATGTAGCTGACCCAGAAAGGCAGCACGATGAGCGCGATCAGCCAGGATTTGCTGCGCTTGGCGTGACGGGAAACGTAATAGGCGACGGGATAGCCGATCAGCAACGAGCCGGTCAGCGCCAGGCCGACATAGATCGCCGTGCGGATGAAGACGGTCCAATAGGTCTGGCCGGGCAGGAACTGCCGCAGCGTGTCAAGCACGGCATCATATTGCCAATCAGCGGGATTCCAGGTCGGAATCGGATTCTGAAAGACCGGATCGACGCCGCCGAAAGCGACACCGATCAAGGCATAAAACGGCACCAGAAACAGCAGTATCAACCATACCACCCCCGGTACGGCGAAGACGGGCCAAAGCCATCTCGGATACATTCTATATTCGCCTCACTCAACCCGCGCCGGCTAGGCCGCGCATCCCTCACCTAGTCCAGTCCGGCTGTTACGCGCTAAAAAGCGCCAGCCTTCCGGCGGCCCGTCACTGTCCCAGGATGACAGACCGCCGGAAATGCTCACCTCTGGTCAGGCACCCGAATTGAACTTGGCATAGGCGCTCTGCCACAGCTTTTGTCCCGCCGGTGTCAAGGAACAATGCTGCAGCGAATTTGCGCCAAGATCTTCAGGCTTCAGAACCGCGGTTCGCAGGGTTTCCGGAATCGTCCCAGCCTTGATCAGATCATCGGCATTGATCTTATTCTGTGGCGGCTGATATCCGGTGAAGCCTGTAAAGTTGTCATAGGCCACCTGCTCATCGAGGAGATGGTTGAGCCAGAGATGACCCAGCACCGGCTTCTGGCTATGGGCCAGAATCACCCAGGTGTCGTTCTGCACCGGCGTCTTGCCAACGGTGTCCGCCCAATATTGCAGATTATTTGCGTCGGTACCCTTTGCCAGATAGTTCATCGAGCAACTCAGCAAATCACCCGACCAGCTGTGATGCAGCCACGAACTTGCATCCCCCAGCTGTTGGTATTCCTTGATGTCGATCTTCGGATGGCAGATCGGCACCATCTTCTGCAACTCCGCCAACGAGGCATTGATGACGTCAGCATCCTCGGTGTTGAGGTCGTACTGGCCCTTATACATCATGCCGAGCGACAAAGCTTCGCGCGAGTCATCGAGCACGCCGACATAGCCGGTATAGGCCTGGGCATTCCAGAAGATCGACCAGGGATTATCGAGCTTATGGATGTCTTCCTTGACCTTGTCGCTGCGCCAGCCGATGCCGGTCGTATAGACCACATAA
>DATLIX010000025.1:0-3708 GCA_035539215.1 Dongiaceae bacterium
TGGCGATCACGAGATGGCGGAGAACATCATCCATTTCGTCCTTGCCCGCCTGCCGGATGCGCCCAGGGGATCGAAGGGCATCTCGCTCTTCATCGTCCCCAAATTCCTCGTCAATGACGATGGCAGCCTGGGTGCGCGCAATGACGTGAAAGCGATTGCGCTGGAGCACAAGCTCGGCATCCATGGCAGCCCGACCTGCGTCATGGCTTATGGCGATCAGGGCGGCGCCACCGGCTATCTGGTGGGTGAGGCCAATCGCGGCCTCGAATATATGTTCGTGATGATGAACAATGCCCGGCTTGCCGTCGGCGTGCAGGGGCTCGGCATTGCCGATCGCGCCCTTCAGGCGGCTCGCCATTATTCCGGCGAGCGCATCCAGGGTGTGCCGATCGGCAGCGATCCGGCGGCGCGCCTGCCGATCCGCAATCACCCGGATATCCGCCGCAGCCTGATGACCATGCGAGCCTGGAGCGAGGCCGCGCGCTGCCTGATCTATTACACTGCCGGCAGTCTCGATCGCGCCAAGCGGGCACCCGACGCGGCCGAGAGAGCGCGGCATCAGGCGCTCGTCGATCTGCTGATACCCATCGCCAAGGCCTGGTCGACGGATCGCGGTGTCGCCACCGCCTCGCTCGGCGTGCAGGTCCATGGCGGTGCCGGTTTCATCGAGCAGACCGGCGTTGCGCAATTCTACCGCGATGCCCGGATCGCACCGATCTATGAGGGAACCAACGGCATTCAGGCAATGGATCTGCTGGGGCGCAAGCTGCTGCGTGACGAGGGCGCCGCCGCGCAAGATCTGATCAAAGCCATCGGCGCCACCGTCAATGCCCTGGCCGCTTCCCAGAACGGCGATCTCCGTGGCCTTGCCGATCCGCTCAAGACGGCGACCGCGGAACTCGGCCAAGCGACACAGCATCTCCTGAAGCTCCGCAATATGCCGGCCGATGCGTTTGCCGGCGCCACGCCCTATCTCGATCTCTTCGGTCTGACCTTGGGCGGCTGGCTGCTCGCCCGTTCGGCGCGGGTGGCGTTGGAAATCGGCGACGCAATCGCCGTCCCGAAGCTCGCTATTGCGCAATTTTATATGACGAATTTGCTACCGCAGGCCGCCGCCCAGGCAGCTGCGGTGATCGGCGGTGCAACCAGCACCCTCGCCCTGCCGCCGGATCAGATTTGACGGCCCTCTTCGATGCTTCCATTCTGACCGGAATAAGCCGTTCCGCCATCGACAAGCGTGGCGCAAGGGGCTACCAATTTCGGCGGTCTCTTTTACATGAGTTCGATCCATGGTCACCGCCTCGACACCCGCCACGCCGCGTAAAATCCTGCTGATCTCCGCCGACCAATGGCGCGCCGAATGCCTCTCCGCCATCGGCCATCCGGTGGTGAAGACACCTCATCTGGATGCCCTCGCCAAGGACGCGGTGCTGTTCAAGCGCCATTACACCGTCTGTGCCCCCTGCGGTCCCTCGCGCACCAGCCTGCTGACCGGCATGTATCTGATGAACCATCGCTCCGGCCGCAACGGCACGCCGCTCGATGCGCGCCACAGCAATCTGGCGCTGGAAGCGCGTAAGGCCGGCTATGACCCGACTCTGTTCGGATACACCGATACCAGCCATGACCCCCGCACCCGGTCGCTCGATGATCCGCAGTTGAAGACCTATGAAGGCGTCATGCCGGGTTTCACGGTCGGCATGCAGCTACCCGATCACATGGCGCCCTGGATCGCCGACCTGAAGGCCAAGGGCTATCCCATCGAAGGCCGGCACGATGTCTATAAGCCGCGGATGGACAACCCTCTGCCGCCCGATCGCGGCCACAACTACCACCCGACGATCTTCAAGGCCGAAGACAGCGAAACCACCTTCATGGCCGATACGGTGCTGAAATGGCTCTCCGTCCGTCGGCAGGAAAACTGGTTCGTGCATTGCGTCTTCCTGCGCCCGCACCCGCCCATCATCGCACCGGAACCCTATAACGACCTGTATCATCCGGCCGAAGTGCCCTTGCCGCAGCGCCAGCCCTCCCCCGAGGAAGAAGGCGCGCAGCATCCGCATCTCAAGCTGTGGATCGATACACTGGCCAAGACCAAGGGCTACGACGAGCACAACGTCAACAATTTCGTCACAATGGATGAACTCAATCTGCGGCAGATGCGCGCGACCTATTACGCCATGATCACGCAGGTCGATGAGCAGGTCGGCCGGATCATCGACCATCTGAAGGCGACGGGCGAATATGACGACACGCTGATCGTCTTCACCTGCGACCACGCGGAAATGGGTGGCGATCATTACACCTGGGGCAAGGAAACCTATTTCGAACAGAGCTTCCATATCCCGTTGATCATCCGCGATCCGCGCCGTGAAGCGGATCAGGCGCGCGGCCGGGTGGTCGAGCAGTTCACCGAATCCGTCGATATCATGCCAACCATCCTCGACTGGCTGGGACGCGATGTTCCCGCCCAATGCGACGGTCACTCCCTGATGCCCTTCCTGCAGGGCGAAACACCGGCCGACTGGCGCGATGCCGTGCATTACGAGGTCGATTTCCGCTATACGCCCAACTTGCCGCGCCTCGACGCCGAGATCGCCCTCGGCCTGACCCCGGACGAGTGCTATTTCACGGTCATCCGCGACGCGAAATACAAATACGTCCATTTCGCGAACCTGCCGCCGCTTCTCTTCGACATGCAGGCCGATCCCTATGAAATGCACAATCTGGCGGAGCGCCCGGAACACGGCGCCGTGATGTTGCGTTATGCCCAGAAGATGCTGAGCTGGCGGATGCGTTATGCTGAAAGAACCCTGGCCAATCTCCACCTCAGCAGCAAAGGCGTATTCGACGGCCGCCACCGGTCGCTCGTCTCCTGAAACAGGACAATCAATGATCAAAACCGTCTCGAGCCAGGCTTTCACCGACCAGCGTCCCGGTACCTCCGGGCTGCGCAAGAAGGTGAAGCACTTCCAGCAACCGCATTATCTCGCGAATTTCGCCCAGGCGATTTTCGATACCATCGAGGCCAAGGGACAGACCCTGGTGCTGGGCGGGGACGGCCGCTACTACAACGACGAGGCGATCGGGATTATCCTGCGCATTGCCGCCGCCAACGGCATTGGCCGGGTTCTGGTCGGCCAGCACGGCCTGCTCTCGACGCCGGCCGTCAGCTGCATCATCCGCAAGCACAAGGCGCATGGCGGCATCGTCCTCTCGGCCAGCCATAATCCCGGCGGCCCGGACGGCGATTTCGGCATCAAGTACAATATCGGCAATGGCGGCCCGGCACCGGAGAAGGTTACCGAAGCGATCTATGCCCGTTCGCAGCAGATCACCGGCTACAAGCTGATCGAGGGCGCGACCCCCGATCTTGCGAAGCCGGGCAAATCGACCCTGGGCGAGATGACGATCGACATAATCAATTCCGTCGCCGACTATGCCGCGCTGATGCAGCAGTTGTTCGACTTCGATCGTCTGCGGGACTTTCTCAGGACCTGCGATCTGCGATTCGATGCGATGCATGCCGTGACCGGTCCCTATGCAAGACGCATCCTCGGCGACCTGCTCGGTGTCCGCGCCGACTGGATCCTGAACGCGACCCCGCTGCCCGATTTCGGCGGCGGCCATCCCGATCCCAATCCTGCTCATGCCGAGGAGTTGATGCACCTGCTGTGGCAGGATAACGGGCCAGTCTTCGGCGCCGCG
>DATLIX010000026.1:0-22527 GCA_035539215.1 Dongiaceae bacterium
AACCGCCAGCCCGGCCTCGTCGATCCTGCTCGACCAGGGCGACACCACGTTCGACCCGGGCACGCATCTGCAATGGCTCGATCTGACCAAGACCCAGGGCCTGGGTGCGAATGACGTGCTGGACAATGTCGGCGTGAACTACGCCGCCGAAGGCTGGCGCTATGCCAGCGGAGAGCAAGTCGCCCAGCTGTGGAACGATGCCGGCTTCACCTATGGGTCCTATGGCGGCAGCGGTGAGCCGCCGGTGCCGCCGGAGATCGGCGCCTTCCAGCACCTGATCGGCGTCACCGAGCAGCATCTCGGCGGCAATGAATATAGCGGCGGCCTCTACCTCTATAGCGTCACCGAAACCCGCTCCGGCGTGATCTATGATTACGGCGTGGCCGATATCCAGCGCTACAGCGCCGATGACGGCGCGCCGCTGGCCCGGGCCGAGATCCTGCCGCTCGGCCTGCCGCCCGAGGAGACCGCATCGTCCATCTGGGGCTCCTATCTGGTGCGCACGGAACCCGTTGCCGTGGCGCCCCTGCCGGCAAGCCTGCCGATGTTTGCCGCGGCGATCGCCCTGCTGGGGCTTGCCGGCTGGCGGCGGCGTTCCCCGCGCCGGGGTTGAGAGGTGTCGGGCTGGAGAGGCCAGGCGGGTTTGCGGCGTCTTGCAGCGGCACTGCCGGCGCAACCCCTGGCGCCACCTGCCTATTCCCGTCTGCTTTCTTCTGTTTTTAAAAGGAAGAGGATGCCGGGACCGAGCTTCTGTCGCTGTCTGTAAAGGACTGTCTCTTTTTCGGACGTAACCTCTTGAACTTGATCCCGAGGGTCCATCGGTAACACCGGGCTCACGGCCTGCATGGATGCCCGGATCAAGTCCGGGCATGACAATGGGCCGGAGAAGGGTGGGCGTCCCTTGCCGGCAACTGTCATCGCCCGCCCGCTTGACGCCGGCGGCGCACCACTTAAAGATGCCGGAGACGATTCTTCATCGCGCGCCGGTTCGGACCGGGCTGTCGGCGCGGCGAAGCTGCTGCGACTGTCTCTCCCGACCTGACCGCGTTCCGATTCCGGTTTCCGTTTCCGTTTCCGTTTCCGTTTCCAGGCATCCATCAACTGAAGGCTGATCCCATGACCTCTTTCCGCCCCCTCCGTCCCCGTGCGGCCTTTCTCGCCGCGTCCCTGCTCGCCCTCGGCGTCGCCCTTGCGCCGCTCGCCACCGCGTCTCTTGCGCGCGCGGCCGAGCAGCAGCCGGAGGCCCGCGCCTTCAAGCTGGGCGCCTTCAACCTGGTGGCGCTGCATGATGCCCAGTTCACCCCGCCCAATGACGGCAAGATCTTCGGCGTCGGCGTCGGGCCGGCGGCGGTCACCCAGGTGCTGCAGGCGGCGGGTGCGCCCACCGACCACATCACGCTCAGCGTCGATGCGCTGCTGGTGAAGACCGGCCAGCAGGTTGTGCTGATCGATACCGGCGTGGGCGGCGCCCTGCAGGGCAGTTTGAAGCTCGCCAAGGTCAAGCCGGAATCGGTGACCGACATCCTCATCACCCATGCCCATCCCGATCATGTCGGCGGCCTGGTCAAGAACGGCGCGCTCGCCTTCCCCAATGCCAAGATCCATATGACGGCGGCCGAATGGCCCTGGCTGCAGAGCCAGGAGAAGATGGCCGATATGGTAAAGGTCATCTCGCCCCAGGTCGAGACCTTCGAGCCGGGCGCCGAAGTGGTGCCGGGCATCACCTCGGTCGAGATCAAGGGCCATACGCCGGGCCATACCGGCTATGAGATCGTCTCCGGCAACAACCGCCTGCTCGATTTCGGCGATACCGCGCATAGCTCGATCGTCTCGCTGGCAAAGCCGACCTGGCATATCAGCTTCGACACCGACCAGGATGTCGGCGAGGAGAGCCGCGTCGAGATGCTGACCAAGCTGGCGAAAAGCCAGGAGACCATCTTCGCGCCGCATTTCCCCTTCCCCGGTGTCGGCAAGATCGAGCCGCAGGCCGATCACTTCGTCTGGAAGCCGACCCTGAGCGTCAAGTAAGCGACGGTTTTTGGCGGCGAGCTTCGGGGACCCCTCACCCCGCCTTCTCCCGCGCGGAGAGAGGGCGGGGTCGATGCGCCGGAGGGGTACCTTCTGCATACGATGATAGTCACGCGAAGATAGCGGCGATCCACTTGTCGGCGCATCACGCCCCAGGCTAGAATCGGCTATCAGCGTTGGGGGACTTACCAGTGAAAATCAATTTGCCGGCGGCCGTTTTCGGCGTCGCCTCGTTGCTCGTCGTCGGCTGCAGCACGACCGAGCATGTCAATTCCGACGGCACCTATCCGCAGGATGCGGTGAAGTGTTCGAATGACGATTCCACTTATGACAGCAAGACCAGCGGCGAGGCCTGCACGCGCCTGATCCAGTCGGCGGCGACGAAGAAAGCGGATCTCGTCGATGACTATTACTATCGCGGCAATATCTATCTGGACGACGCGGAATACCCCGCCGCCATTCAGGACTTCGATGCGGCGCTGAAGCTCGACCCCAATTACCTCGACGCCCTGAACAGCCGCGGCATCGCCTATCAGAGCATGGGCAAGTACGACGCGGCGCTGGCGGATTATGACCGGCTGACCGAGCTGAAGCCCGATTATCCCTATGCCTATGGCGACCGCGGCTCGCTCTATGCCCTCCAGGGCGACGAAGCGAAGGCCGTTCCCCAGCTCAACCGCGAGATCGAGCTGGCCAAGGGCAATGGCCTCAGCTACCGCACGCGCTGCTATGGCTATGGCCTGCTCAAGAAGGAGGACCTGGCGGTCGCCGATTGCGACCAGGCCTTGCGCCTGCACGCGGATGACGACATCGCCTTGGTCTTCCGCGGCTATGCCCATTATCATGCCGGGCACCTGGATGCGGCGATCGCCGATTATAACGCGGCGCTGAAGATCTATCCCAGGAACATCTCCGCTTTGTATGCCCGCGGCGTCGCCTATGCGGAACAGGGGAAAGCCGACCTCGCCAAGGCCGATCTCGCCGCCGCGCGGGCCGCTCGCCCGCATGTCGATGTGCTGTTCAACCTCGAGGGCATCAAGCCGCCGGCCGGGTTGTGACGGCGACAGCAGCGGCGCACCGCCGCCGGCGTGGCGGCGACGCGGCTGGCAGGGCGAAGCTGCTGTCGCAGCGTCACCGAGCGCTTCACGCTGAATGCCAAGCGGCAACATCGGCCCTCGCGTCGCCGCCGCGTTCCCGGGCGACGATCGGCATCTGCTCTTGCCGGCGATGATGCGATGTTGCCCTGCTGCCTATGAATGGTGCGTCGCAGCGATGCCGCAGCTATTTTCCGAAACCTTGCACCCGGCTGCAATTTAAGCCGCTGTGATTCGGATGCATGCCGACATCCCATGCCGCTGCGTGTGGTTCTTGCGGTTTACGTCAACGCAGGCGTCGATGATTTGCCGCGGGCCAAGTTCTCCATGTGCGCATATCGCCGCTTGTCGCCGCGCGAAACGGCGTCATCGACCGACGACGTAATCTCCCAACTTTCGTGTACATTCCGAATCTATTCCTCGACATAGGAATGTGGCTTCATAGTCTCGTTCCGGGACTGTGGCTGTTGGATTCTCCGAACACCTTCAGCCTCCCCTAGAGACGTCGGCAATGGCCCCCCAATGTCGGCGTCTCAATCTTTTGGGGTGCGGCTCCTCGCGAGGATCTGCAGTCGAGCTGGAAGAAAACGTATGCGTGGATAATGCATGCGGGTGGGGAATTTGAAGTTGATCCGGTGCCGAACATCAGTGTGGGGAACGAGATGATGGAGATGCCGCTGGAGCCATCCCTTTGGCTCAAGGTCAATCAAGAACACGTTCACATCAGCACAATTCCCCAGGCGCTCTACTGGTATCGCTCAGTGCATGCCATCAGAAAGGCCGACCATGACTGGTCGGTTCTGCAGGCGCTGGAACTGGCCGAGGTGACGCGTGACGCCAGGCAGGCCGCAGCCGCATCCCAAGCTTTCGCCGCACTGATCCAACTGGCGGGTTGCCGCCACATTCCGGCCGAAGTCGTGCCAATCAGGCGGCCGGGGAACGATGCGACGGTCTCACGCTATCGATAGAGCAGCTGCCGGCGGCAGATGCCGCTCCATCGGCGTTCATCGCGCCGGATGAGCATCGCATGCAAGGCGCCGCAGCTCCGGCCTGGCCAATCGCTGGCACCGCTTTAGCCTCAACTTATTGCGGCAGCGTCACCGAGATCTTCAGGCTGGAATACCAGGCGGCGACATTCGCCATGTCGTCCTCGCTGGATTGATACCGGGTCTTTGCCGGTCGGGACGAAACGCATGTTCGACCCGCAAGACAGTGATCGCCGATTACCGCGCGGCACCGAAGATCGATCCGCAATACGCGCCGTCCTTGTTCAGGCATGGCCTTGCCTATGCTGCACCGGGCAAGAAGGATTTGGCAAAGGCCGATCTGGCGGTGGCGCGCGCCCTTCATTCGCAAATCGACGCCCATATGGCCCCGGAGCAGATCACGCCGCCGTCCGGGATGTGACCAGGTGCTCTTTCATGGCGCTTTTGCGGCCGCCCGTCGCAAAACTGTAACAGCATCGGGACGTAGGCGGCCTCACCCGGCCACCGCGCAGTCGCAGGGACCATCCTGGCATCGCGAACAGCCCGATAAGCCCGAATTGCATTCTGCATATCATTGTACTCATCGGCGCAAACGGTTGCCGGAGACAGCCTCCGTTTGATAGCGTCATCCGCAAAAATAAACATCAGCATTCCGCTTTACGATTACCATCAGGGACGATGCGCATGAATCTCTACGTTCTTTATGGCCAGAAAATTAAAGAGAAGGACTATCTGGCGGCCTCCCATGTCCTGGAAACGATCTCGATGGTGCAACCCACTGCGCCTTATCTTTTATTGGAACTCGCCACAGTATACGTGACCCTCAAAGACCTTCGCTATCGGGCCAGAGCGCGTGAATGCTTGGAGCGATACATCGCTGTCGCCGAGCCGATCGATCCGGTCGCGATCACGCTGCTTGCAGTCAACGTCTACCGCGCGAGCGGTCCGATCGAGAAACTAAAACCGCTGCTCGATAAATATGGCCACCTGCTCGATGCGGAACATCTTCAGCAGCTCAATGCACTGGCAACCGAACAGGAAACCTATGAGGCGTCCCTGCGCAAGGTCACTGCCCAAGATATCGGCCGGTTGCCCTCGCAAATGAAAGACCTGGCCGATCTGCGGCTCTCGATCCGAAATTTCGTTCTTTCCGACCTCGCGCCCCAGCCGATCTTGAAGGACGCAGCGATATTCACCTTCGGCAGCTGCTTCGCCAACAACGTCGCGCGGGTGCTCAAGACGAGGAACTTCGACGTCGATAATTTCTGGGTGGGAGAGGAAGTCAATACGACATTCTCCAATCTGAACCTTGTCAAATTCATCCTGGGGAAAGAGGTTCCGGATGCGGATTACTATGGCGAGGTAATGGCGGGAAAGCCCGTTGCGGCACTGAAGGAAGCACTCACCCGCTCAAGCGTGATCATTTACACGATGGGTGTCGCGCCCGCCTTCTTCCAGAAGGAAACCGGGCGCTACGTTCCCCATTCTGCGCGAAACCTCAGAGCTCTATTGAAAGCCGAGGATGTCGAGTATCGTTTCTCCACGGTCGACGAGAACGTTGCGGCATTGACTGACTTGTTGGCCCTGCTGCGAGAGCACACGAACATCAGAAAGATGTTCGTCACCGTCTCTCCTGTACCGCTGGCATCGTCAATCGGCTTCAAGTCGACCATTTGCGCCGATACGGAAAGCAAGTCGATCTTGCGCGCAGCGGCGGGGACAGTTACGCGCCGTTTCGAAGACACCATGATCTATTTCCCCAGCTTCGAGGTGTTGAGATGGCTGCCCTCCTTTCAGGAGGCCGCCGCATTCGGCGCGGATGACGGCAACGTCCGGCATCCGAACGAAAGCTACGTCGCCGAAATTGTTGAGGCATTCATCGAGCGCTTCGGCGGCTAGAAGCGGACGCTTGCTTCCGGCTCCAAGCGGTGCCCGGCGGACGAAGGGATGGCGTCGCCCTATTGCGGCAGCGTCACCGAGATCTTCAGGCTGGAATACCAGGCGGCGACATTCGCCATGTCGTCCTCGCTGAGCTCCTGGGCGATGATCGACATCTGGTCCTGCTGGCGGGCGCCGGATTTGAAGGCCTTCAGCTGCTTGATGATATAGCCGGTATTGTCGCCCGCAAGGTTGGGGGCATCGGGATTCTTGGCGATGCCGTCGAGACCGTGACAGGCGGCGCAGACGGTCGCGACCTTCTTCTTGCCCGCGGCGACGTCGGCCGCGAAAGCCGGATGGGCCGTCATCGCCGCGGCGATCACGGCGAGCCAGGCAATGCCGCGACCGGACCGGCGCGCGGACGTGGCCGCGGCGCAGTTGCGACGCAGCGCGTCTTGGGTCGGCATGGACCCCGCCGACGCATGCCCGCCTGCGGCGACGGCGGTCAAGCCCGCCTGGCACGGAAGTGAGGCGATACGCGTGACAAAATATTGCGTGGGCCGTCGTGTCATGGGCATGGGCGACAGATCCTTCCCGGTCATCGAGCGGGCCACGGTTGGATGCCGCGGCCCGCTCTGTTGTGCCTGATTTATCGTGGCTGGTTCCTGTATCAGGCCCGGCCTTCCGCCGGGCCTGATCTTCTTCTGCTGTGCCTAATGTGGCGTCACGCCACCGCCGCCTATTTGGTATAGGAGATGCGGTAGATGGCGCCGGCGAAGTCGTCGGAGACCAGGATCGAACCGTCGCGCAATTGCGCGAGGGCGACCGGGCGGCCGATATATTCGCCATCATCGGTGAGCCAGCCGGCAGCAAACTCCTCCTGCTTGCCGGCCGTGCCGTCATCCTTCAACGGTGTGAAGAGGATGCGCGCACCGGCAGGCGTGGTGCGGTTCCACGAACCGTGCTGCGCGGTGAAGACACCGTGCTTGTAGCGGTCGGGGAACTTGCTGCCGGTATAGAACAGCATGCCGAGATCGGCGGCATGGGCAATCGTCTCCACGACCGGGAAGACGACGCCGGCCGGCGGCTCGACGGTCTTGTATTCATTGGTCCGCACATGACCGCCGCCATACCAGGGGAAGCCGAAATTCTGCCCCTGCTTGGTGACGTGGTTGAGCTCGCCCGGCGGGATGTCGTCGCCCATGCCGTCGACCTGGTTGTCATTGGTCCAGAGGTCGCCGGTCTTGGGATCGAAATCGAATCCGACGGGATTGCGCAGGCCGTCGGCGAAGACCTCGCGGTCGGTGCCGTCCTGGTTCATGCGGATGATGCCGCCGATGCCATATTTCTTGAAGACGTCGAGCTTCTCCGGCGGCGGCACGTTATAGGGCTGCCCCATCTGCACATAGAGCTTCTTGTCGGGGCCGACGGCGCAGACCCGGGCCGTGTGGTTGTAGCTTTCATCGGCGCCGGGAATGAGTTCGCCGTCCTTCACCACGTCGCCGGTGGCGACGTCGGGGCTTTCATAGAAGAATTCCGCCGCCGGGAAGACCCGGATGCGGTTGCGTTCGGCGATATAAAGGAAGCCGTCCTTGGAGAAGCAGACGCCGTTCGGGATGACGAAGGCAAGCGACGGGGCGAAACGCTTCACCTCGTCGGCGGTGCCATCCTTGTTGCGGTCGGTCACCGCCCAGACAGCATCCTTCCTTGTACCGACGAAGGTGACGACGCCTTGCGGCCCGACCGCCATGTGACGGGCATCGGGCACCACGGCATAGAGATTGATCTTGAAACCGTCGGGCAGCTTGATGCGTTCGAGATTTTTCTTCAGCTGATCGGCATAGTCGCCGGTCTGCGGCACCGGTTGAAAGGCCGCCATGGAGGTGGTGGTCGCCTGCATGTTTTCCAGCTTCTGCATGTTCTCGGTCGACGGTGCAGCGGTCGACGGCGTGGTCGATTGGGCATAAGCAACATTGGTCAGAGTCATGCCGGCAAGCGTCACCGCCCCGGCCGCAATCGCGGCGGCGGCAATAACGGTCGCGGCAACGGATGAGAGCAACAAAGTCTTCACTCGCGCCTCCTGTTTTTCTGAACCTTGGGATGCCTTGCGGATGCCAGAGCCTCCCCCCTATCGTGAGATGTCTGCGCCTGCGGGTCTTGTCCGGCCCGTCATTGCGAGACGCTCAAAAATAGCATGAAGTTTTATGCAAGGCGCGGGGAGTCTCGATGGCAAAGACGAGAAAAAGACGCGCCGCAGCACGCTTATTAACGAACTTGATCCAAAGGCCAATATCACGCAGCGCCTTCAGCTTTAGCAGCAGAGCGCGTGGGACTTTCTACCTTTCAGCGAGAGCGACGGTCGGGAATATCGCCGGCCCGGCCCTGGCATTGCCGACGATGCCCGATAGTGTTCGGATGCCCGTCCATGGATGCCGTCTCTATAGATGCCGTCTATGATGGCATGCTGCAACAACCGCTCGCCAGCGATCGGGCTCAACCAATCCGCAGACCGGGAGGACGGACATGCACAACGAGACATTGACCTATGATGCCGACGGGCTGGCAATGAAGAGCCAGCTTTTCTATCAGCCGTCCGCCGGACCGCGCGCCGGCGTGCTGGTCTTCCCGGAAGCCTTCGGCCTGGGCCCGCACGCGATTTCGCGCGCCGAGCGCCTGGCCCGCCTCGGCTATGTGGCGCTCGCTTGCGATATTTTCGGCGGCGGCACCTTGCTGACCGACCTTACCCAGGCGATCGGCCTGCTGCAGCCGCTCTATGCCGACACCGCCCTCATGCGCGCCCGGGGCGAGGCGAGCTTCGCCGCATTGACGGCGCGGCCGGAGGTCGATGCCGGGCGCATCGCCTCGATCGGCTTCTGCTTCGGCGGCACCATGTCGCTGGAACTGGCGCGCGGCGGTGTCGACCTCAAATCCGTCGTCGGCTTCCACAGCGGCTTGAAGACGACGGCGCCGAAAAGCGACGCCAAGGCCTGCAAGGCACGGGTGCTGGTCTGCATCGGCGCCGACGACCCCTTCATCCCGCCCGAGGAGCGCGCGGCCTTCGAGACCGAAATGCGCGAGGCCGCGGTGGACTGGCAGATGCATCTCTATGGCGGCACCGTACACAGCTTCACCAACACGGAAGCGGACAAGCGCAACAACCCGGCGGCGATGCGCTATTCGGCCGAGGCCGATGCCAGGTCCTGGGCGGCGATGCAGCAGATGTTTTCCGAAACCCTGGGATGAAGGCCGCCCCACGGAGGGCAAAGGGAAGTCAGAGCGGGGAGAAAGGCACTCTCTCCCCGCATGCCGTCAGCCTTGCAGCATCGAGCCCGTGTCGATGAAGCGCTGATGCCAGGATAGGGCTTCCTGCAGCAGAACCGGCGTCTGCAGGCCGTAGGAGCCTTGCTGCGCGCGCTTGAAGTAGTCCTGCAAAGCGGGCTTGTAAGCCGGATGGGCGCAATTCTCGATGATGACCTTGGCGCGCTGCTTCGGTGAAAGGCCGCGCAGATCGGCGAGGCCCTGCTCCGTCACAATCACCTGGACATCCTGGGTGATGTGGTCGACATGCGAGGCATGCGGCACGATCGCCGAGATCTTGCCGCCCTTCTTGGTCGACGGCGCCATGAAGACGGAGATGAAAGCGTTGCGCGCGAAATCACCCGAACCGCCGATGCCGTTCATGATGCGCGAGCCCATCAGATGGGTGGAATTGACATTGCCGTAGATATCCGCCTCGATCAGGCCGTTCATGGCGATGCAGCCCAGGCGGCGGATGAGTTCCGGATGGTTGCTGATCTCCTGCGGCCGCAGGATCATCTTGTCGCGGAAGCTCGCCATCCGCGCATTGATCGAGGCGGCAGCGTCGGGGCTCAGCGAAAATGCCGTCGCCGAGGCGATCCGCAGCCGCCCGCTTTCCAGCAGATCGAGCATGCCGTCCTGGATCACCTCGGTATAGGCCGTCATGTTGTCGAAGGGGCCGTCGACCAAGCCGCCCAGCACCGCATTGGCGACATTGCCGACGCCCGATTGCAGCGGCAGCAAAGTCGCCGGCAGCCGCCCCTTGGCGACCTCATGGCCGAAGAACTCCAGGAGATGTCCGGCAATGGCCCGCGCGGTGCCGTCCGGCGCCTCGAACGGCGCATTGCGGTCGGGCGCATCCGTCTCGACAATGGCGACGATCTTCGCCGGATCGCAGCGGAAGGATGTTTCACCGATCCGGTCATCGGGGCGGATGAGCGGGATCGGCACACGGTTGGGCGGCAGGGCCGTGCCGTAATAGATGTCGTGCATGCCGTCGAGGGCGGCATTCTGCCAGGAATTCACCTCGATGATCACTTGCCGCGCACGGTCGAGCCAAGTCTTGTTGTTGCCGACGGAAGAGGACGGAACCAGCGAACCGTCGGCCCGGATTCCAGATACCTCGATGACAGCGGTGTCGAGCTCGCCCAGGAAGCCCTGCCAGGCCATCGGCGCCACCTGACTGAGATGCATGTCGAGATATTCCATTTCGCCGCGATTGATCTTCTCGCGGGACACCGGATCGGAATTGTAGGGCAGACGCAGCTCGATGCCGTCGACGCGGGCGAGCGCACCATCGAGTTCCGGACCGGTCGAGGCGCCGGTCCAGACCTGGATCCGGAAAGGATGACCGGCCGCATGTTCGCTCTCGATCCGCTTTGCCAGAGCCTGCGGCACCGCCTTAGGATAGCCCGAGCCGGTGAAACCGCTCATCCCGACCACCGTGTTCGGCTTGATCAGGGCGGCGGCCGCCTCGGCCGGCATCACCTTGCCACGGAGTGCCGGATTGGCGATACGCGTCTGGTCAGTCATCTCTGCCTCGGGTGGATATAGACGGGAGGGCGCCGCCGTCAGAAAAACTGACGCCGCGCGCCACAAACAGGCCGCAGGATAGGCGTCGGGGCGGCCCTTGTGAATGAGCTAGATCAAGGAGGCTGCCCGTCGGAAAGTGCAGGTGTCGCTGGGGCTGGAGAACAATGGCCCGACCCTTGGCGCATAATATGCGGCGCGAAAATGCGCGTCTGCCGCGATTCCTACCGCGGCCTGCGTCCAGTGGGAGAGGAAATCATGCCATTCGGCCCGGTGCCGTGCAGACCGGGTCCGGCTTGGCCGGCATGGAACTTATGTCGTTCAGAAACCGCTCAAGAATAGGATTGAAGATATCCGGCCCCTGCCAGAACGGCGCATGCCCCAGTCCCGGCAAAAGCTGGCAGCAGCCCTGCCACAGATTGGCGTAATGCAGGCCCTCGATGTAGTCGAGATTGACGACGGGATCCGCCGCGCCGTTCACCATGGCGAGCGGCACGGACAGGTTTTCCGCGACCTGGCGCTGGTCGACATCGGTGTTGGCATGCGCCGTCTCGAACAGGGTCTTGCGCATCAGGCCATCGGTACGGCTGATCGCCTCATAGAGAGCCGGCGTGAAGCCGGTGCCGATGATGGCGTTGCCGAAGGAGGCGATCTCCATCGGCGACAGATGCTCCCGGCTGGCCAGCTTCATATGCGGCGTCGGTTTGAAGCCCTGCATGATATTCGTGGCACTAACGGGTGGTGTGCCGGTGATCATCAGCCCCCTGAGGCCGTCGAGCTGCGGCGCCATCTGCAGCGCGATATGGCCGCCGAGCGACCAGCCGAAGATCGCCAGCTCGTAGATGCCGATCATCTCCAGCACTTCCAAGAGCGCATCGGCGAGGCCCGGCAGCGTATAGCTGCGCGCCGGGTCCTGGGCGTTGCCGGAACGGCCATGGCCGGGGAGATCGATGGCGATCAGGTGATGATCGAGGGCGAGCGGCCCCGTCATCTGGTGCTTGAAAACCTCGCCGCTGGTCGAGTTGCCATGGATCAGCAGAAGCGGCAGCTTGCCCCGTCCGCTTTCCGCGACGGCGACCCAGCCATGCGAGGTGGCAAGCGCGTAGCGATGTGAAACATCGGTCATGACGGGCATGCGCTAAGCCGACACGCCGCCATCGACCTTCAGATTGGCGCCGGTGACGAAGGAGGCTTCGGGACTGGCGAGATAGGCGACGAGGCCGGCGGCCTCTTCCGACTTGCCGAAACGCTTCAGGGCGATCGCCTCATGGATCTTGTCGCCGCCCGGCGCCTGGCGGACGGCACGGAACATATCGGTTTCGATTCGGCCCGGCTGAACATTGTTGATGGTAATGCCGCGGGGACCGAGATCGCGGGCGAGACCGCGGGTCAGGCTGGCGATCGCGCCCTTGGTCATGGCGTAGACCGCGTGGCCGCCGATCGGCATGTAGTCGCTGCTGACACTGCCGATATTGATGATGCGGCCACCTTCGCGCATATGCCGTGCCGCCTCCTGGGTCGCAACGAAGACGCCCTTGATGTTGACGGCGACCATGCGGTCGAAGTCGTCGACCGAATAATCGGCAAGGGTTCCAGGCAGCTCGATGGCGGCATTATTGACGAGAATATCGAGCCGGCCGAAATGCTTGACCGTCGTCGTCACCGCCGCCTTCACCTGATCGGCCGCGCCGTTATCGGCCCGGATAGCCAGGGCTTTGCCGCCCGCAGCCTCTATCTCCTTCACCAGGGCCTCGGCGGGCCGGTGCGAGGCGAGATAGGTGAAGGCGATCGTCGCCCCCTCGCCGCTCAACTGCCGCGTAATCGCCGCGCCGATACCGCGAGCCCCGCCGGTAATCAGGGCAACCTTTCCCGTTAAACGACCCATGATGTCCTCCAATCAGCTGCTGCTCCGCCGCATCAGATGCGGACGTGAGAAAGGGCAGACTGGTTGTCGCGGATTGCGCAATGATTGCGAGATCGGCCTAGATTGCTACAGCCGTAATAAAACCCGCGGCAAAGCGGTGATGGATCCGGCCTATTCTTCCGGTTCACCGGGAAACTGTGCCGCATCCGGCGGTATTGGCACCCCGGGAAGCTTACGCCGAGTCCAGATATGGACGGCGTTGCCGAGATCCGGCGGTTGGTCGAGCGAGCCGCCTTTGACGCTGACCGTCGCGTCCCGTTCCTTGTCCCCATGCCACAACCGGCTGCCGCAGAGCGCACAGAAAAAGCACTCGACGACATTGCCGCTGTCGCTCGGCCGCGACCAGCGGCGCAGTTCGCCCTTGATCAGGCGCAGATCGGCGCTGTCGACGATGACGGAGATGCCAAAGGCCGAGGCCGATTGCTTCTGGCATTCGCGGCAATGACAGACATAAAGCGCCCGTGGCGCGGCCGTGATCTCGTATCGGACGTGCCCGCATTGACAGCCGCCGGTGCGAATGATTTTGCCGGCGTGATGCGTCCCTGTCAGATGCGCCTCCGCCATGCGTTTCCGGCAAACTCTTAGGCCTGGCCAAGGCGCTGTTTCAAGCGCGGCACGGCGAAGTCGAGGAAGGCGCGGAGCTTCAGCGGTGCCGGACGCGTGGCGGCATAGACCAGGCTGAGCGGTAACGGCTCCGGTTCGAAATCGCGCAGGATGGTGACGAGCTTGTCTTCGTGCACCGCCTGTTCGACCTGATAGCAGAGCACGCGGGCAAGGCCGGCACCGGCGATGGAAGCGGAGATCGCCGCTTCCGCCGTGGTGACGGCGAGACGCCGGCGCAACGGCACGCTTTCCATCTTGCCGTTGATGCGGAACGGCCAGGAATCCGGCACGGTCAGGGCGGCACGGGTGATGCAGTCATGCTGATCGAGTTCGTCAGGGTGCTGCGGCGTGCCGTTCTTGGCGAGATAATCGGGGCTGGCGCAGATCACCCGGCGGATGGCGCCGATACGCTGGGCGATCAGGCTGCTGTCCGGCATATGGCTGATGCGCAAGGCAAGGTCGATCTGCTCGCCGGGCAGGGTGACCACATCGTCGTTGAGCAGCAGTTGCACATCGACCTCGGGATGGATGCGCAGGAATTCGACCGCCACCGGGGTCAAATGCAGATGGCCGAAGACCAGCGGTGCGGTGATGACGAGATCGCCGCGCGGGATATCGTAGGCGCCCGCCGCCCGCCGTTCCGCTTCACCGAGATCGTCGAGCAGGCGGCGGCAGGATTGGTAATAGTTTTCACCCGCCTGGGTCAGGGTCAGTTTACGGGTCGAGCGGTTGATCAGGCCGACCCGCAGGAGATCCTCAAGATCGGATACCCGGCGGCTGACAGTCGCCAGAGGCATGCCGAGCTGCCGCGCCGCTGCCGAAAAGCTGCCGGCTTCGATGACCGCGATGAAAGTCGACATGGAGGCAAAGCGATCCATTGCATACTTCCATATTCTGGAAAAATACCCGGCATTTTAGCCAGAATATCTTTCCAGATGGAAGAAGCATCTTGATCAGACATCCCACCAAGCACCAAAAAGTCGCCCGGGCTCAGTTGCCGGGCGGAGTCAGCACGCCCGGATTGTAGGGCCGCGGTTTCATCCAGGCATCCGGCGTGCTGTCGGCCGGCGCCGCGACCGAGGAACCGTCGGGATCGTAAGGCTGGGCATGCAGCCAAGCCGGCGAGGGCTTGATAGAGGGCTGCAGGGAACGGGCTGCGTCCTTTGCCTTCGGCATCGGATATGCCGCGTCCCGCTCGACCGGCTGGGCCGTCGGCTTGGCCTCAGGCTTGATTTGCGGCGGCTGGGCCTGGCCCGGCGCCGTCGTCAATGTCTCGGCTCCCCCCGTCGCTTGCTTGAGCGTCTCGCCCGGCGTCGCACCGGGCGCCACGGCCGGTGCCGCGCCGGGTGCCTGCTTGGAGACTGACGCCGAGGCCGGTACTGCACCCGGTGCGGGTACCGGTAGCGGTGAAACCAGACTTGGTGCCGGCTGCGCCGAGAGCGGCGTCATCTCGACCGCCGGGGCCGGGGCCGAAGCGACGCCGGACGGTGCAGAACTGGAGGGTGACGGCGCGGTTTGCGGCGTCGGTGCGGCTGGCTTCGGCAAATCGGCGGCGGGCTGCGACACTGGCTTCGGCGGAGCAGGCGTTGTTATCGGCGAGGTATCGGCGGCTTTCTGCTGACCCGAGCCAGCATTGGTCGTTGGCAGGTCGGAACCCAGCTGCCCTTCCTGCCGATCCGACCAGGGATGGAAGTAAAGGGCGAGACCGATGACGAGCGCACCGGCAAGGATGAGGACGCCATGGCGTCGCCCGCCGGCAACCGATTGCACCGGCCGATCGAATGACGTGGTGACGAGGTTGCGGATATCCTCAGGTGCGCGCAACTCGCCCCATCGTGTTTCAGCCAGACCTGGCTCGCGCCGCACCGCCTCCGGGGAAGAAAGGCGCTCCGCCGATGGCTCGCCCGGCGGCGCGGCCGGCGGCATGGCGGCGGGGACCGCCTGCTCCGCCACGGCCTCCGACACGATGGCGGGCGAAGGCGCGACGGAGGATGAAGGCGCGACAGGGAACGAAGGCGCGGAAGCCGGCATGGCGTGATGGACATACTCAGCGATGCGCCTTTCGCCTGCGACGGACCGATCCGGATGATCGATGTCGCCAGCAGGATCTGCCCGGCCCGCAGCGGCGTTCTCCGCCGCGCGCCGCGCCGCCTCACTAAGATCATGCTCCTGCTCGCGCCGATAGCGCTCGAGCACATATTGCTCTTTCATCCGCCGGCGTTCCGCCGCGCGTTCTTCCGCGGCGCGTTCTTCCACCGTTGGGGCGGGAGCCGGCCGCGGCGAGAGAGCCTGGGTCAGGCGATCGAAAGGCGAGGCCTCGCGATCCGCCCTCGGCCTGTCATCCGACCCCGCATCCGCGGGAATTTCCGCGCGCCCTTCGGACGCGCCGGTTGCACCGCGCAAGCCTTGACTGCGGCGCGCCAGTTCGGCCGCTATCTGTTGTGGCGTCAGACGTGCAAGATCGAGGGACTCCGTCTCCATCCTCGGCTCCTTCCCGGTCGCGCGGCGCGACTCTTGCGATACCTTTTCCGCAGATGAAGTCGCATCGCGAGGTGTCGGTCTTTGCGCGATCATCGTTCTCCTCATCGGCCGCTGCCATCCACCGTCAGTCGCCGCCGCGGCACGAACCAATTCTCGCTCCCCCCTCGCCGAGCCAAGCGTCGCTGAGCCAAGCGTCTCCGAGCGAAGTGATCTTGGTTCTTGCGAAATCACCGGGGGATATCTGACATCAACGCCCGCCCCTGCGGCTGGTTCCAGGAGACGAAACGGGCGGTGTCACAAATATGTGGGCCAGGGAAGTGATCGGCCGGGAGCGTGAAGGGCCGGGCGTGACGCAGGGCGCGCGTAACAGGTGTTAAAGCAGGCCGGGATCGATGGTGAACAATTCTTGCGCGCGGCCGATGCCGCGCAAGGCATAGCGCCCAACGGAAACCAAGCGCGCTTGTGTCGGTCCCGGCAGCGCCGCCACGAAACGATCCGAAAGCAGCATGGCGCGATCGATCGAACGGCACATGGCGGCAATGCGGCTGACCTCATTCACGGCGGGGCCGACGACGGTGAAGTCGAGCCGGTCATCGCTGCCGATATTGCCGTAGAAGACATCGCCGATGTGGAGACCGAGATAGACGCTGGTGATCGGCCGTCCCGCCTGTCGCCGCTTCTCGTTCAGCTCGACGATGCGGTGGCGCAATGCCTCCTCGGCCTGCAGAGCCTGCTGGCAGGCGATGGCGGGATCTTCCGCCTTGAAGATCGCCAGCACGCCGTCGCCGATCAGTTTCAGCACGTCGCCACCGGCCTCCTGTACCGAGGTAATGGCGGCTTCGGCATAGTCGTTCAGGAGGGGAATGATCTCGTCGGGTGCGGCGGTATCGGTGATGGTGGTATAGCCGCGCAGATCGGAAAACCACAAGGCGGCGTGGATACGATCGGCGACGCCGCGGGTGATGCGGCCGCTGAGCACGCGCTGGCCGGCATCCTTGCCGAGATAGACGTCCACCAACGTGCCAGCAATCCGCGTGAGAGATGCGCATTTGATGGCAATGGCAAGCTGCGGCATCAGCCGGCGCAAGGCGAGAAGATCGTCTTCGCTGAAACCTTCCGCGTGTTCCGTCGTCCAGTGCGAGAAGAAGCCGTCCATTTCACCGATGACCCCGGCCGCGGCGAAGCGATGCACGAAGGCGATATAATCGGTCTGGCCTTCGGCCTGCAGGCGATCGGCCGGATAATACAGGACAGGCTCGCCGAGGCCGATCCGCAGCCGCAACTCGGCGCCGCCATTCTGCCACAGCTGATAGAAGGCGGTGTGGCGCCAATTGTCTTCGGCGCTGCCGCCCTGATTGGTGGGCCCGTAGGCGATTTCGGCTTGCTCGACCGGTTCGTCATGGCGCCAGGGAAAGGCGCGGCCTTCATAGACCGGATGCAGCGTGTCGATGAAGACCAGCGATCGCGTCAGGTCCAGCCCGGCCGCCCGACACCGTTCGCAAAAGCCGCGCAGCAGATCCGGCTCGGAAAGGCCGGCCAGACCGGATTGCGCCAGCCAGGTGGCGATGCCGGACAGGTCCTCTTCTCGCATCGGTTCCCTTCCGCTTTCCTTGACGCTGGGGCGTCTGTCCTCCTCTATTGACCGATCCGGGACCGGCTTGCAACCTTGCGAAGCCTGCGCCATATGATGAGCCACGCCGCATGTGCCTTTGCATGTATTTCAGTGGCACGACAGCCGCGACACCTCACGAGTGCGATCGATGAATGCCCTTACCTTCGACAATGCCTTCATCCGTGACCTGCCGGGTGACCCGGAAACAGGACCGCAGCGCCGGCAGGTGCATGGGGCGCTCTATTCGCGAGTGGCGGCCACTCCCGTGGCGGCACCGCGGCTGATCGCCCATGCCGCGGAAGTCGCCGAACTGCTCAGCCTCGATGCCGCGGCAATCGCGGCGCCGGATTTCGCGGAAATTTTCGCCGGCAACAAGCTGATGCCCGGCATGGCGCCTTATGCAGCCAATTACGGTGGTCACCAATTCGGCAACTGGGCGGGACAACTGGGCGACGGACGCGCCATTTCGCTGGGTGAAGTCATCAACCCGGCGGGCAAACGCTGGGAGCTGCAGTTGAAGGGTGCCGGACCGACCCCCTATTCGCGCCATGCCGACGGCCGCGCGGTCCTGCGTTCCTCGATCCGCGAGTTCCTGTGCAGCGAGGCCATGCATCATCTCGGCATTCCGACCACCCGCGCCTTGTGCCTGGTGGCGACCGGAGAGCAGGTCGTCCGCGACATGTTCTATGACGGCCGCCCGCGCGCCGAACCCGGCGCCATCGTCTGCCGCGTGGCGCCCTCCTTCATTCGCTTCGGCAATTTCGAACTGCCGGCCTCGCGCGGCGATGTCGGTCTGCTGACGCAATTGATCGATTTTTGCATCCGCCGCGATTTTCCCGAACTTGCCGCTGCGGCGGCGGCGGACGGATCATTGTCGGAAGAGATTCGCGCCAGCTGGTTTGCCGAGATCTGCGCCCGCACCGCGCGCATGGTGGCGGGCTGGATGCGGGTCGGGTTCGTGCACGGCGTGATGAACACCGACAACATGTCGATCCTCGGCCTTACCATCGATTACGGTCCCTATGGCTGGATCGACAATTTCGATCCGGGCTGGACGCCCAACACCACCGACGCCCCGGGCCGGCGCTATCGCTTCGGCCAGCAGGCTTCCGTCGCCTATTGGAACCTGACGCGCCTGGCTTCCGCCTTGATCGGCGCCTTTGCCACCACCGAGCCCTTGCAGGCAGGGTTGCAGCTTTATGTCGACACCTACCGTGCGGGCGAACGCGCGCTGATCGCCGGCAAGCTGGGGCTGCGTGACTGCCGTGAAGAGGATGCTGGCCTGATGCAGCGGCTGCAGGAATTGCTGACGGCCGGGGAGATCGACATGACGCTGTTCTTCCGCCACCTCGCCGATTTCGATCCGACGACATCGCAAAGCGCGTCCCCGGCGAACGCGCTTTTCACCGATGCCTTTTACGACACGGCTAAACGTGCAGAGGTGGAAGCAGCGCTGAACAGCTGGCTGGCGGAATATGCAGCGCGGCTCGCAGCGGATGAAAGACCGGCTGCGGAACGGCGCCGGGAGATGAACCAGGTCAATCCGCGCTACGTATTGCGCAACTATCTGGCCCAGCAGGCGATCGATCGCGCGGAACAGGGCGACGAGGCAGGCATTCGCGATTTGCTGGACGTCATGCGCCGGCCTTATGAGGATCAGCCAGGAAGGGAAAGCTTTGCGCAGCGACGGCCCGATTGGGCTCGCGATCGGGCCGGCTGCTCGATGCTGAGCTGCAGTTCCTGACCGGTAGCAAGCCCGTAGGCACGCGAAAGTGATCACGCGGCAGGCGCCAGCTGCTTCGCGGAAGAAAACGGCGGGCCGCCGCCCTTGCCGGAAACGTCGATCGAGCGCAGTCTGGGAGAATCCGTCGCCTATCCGTTAAGGCGCGGTGTCATCACGAGCCGGCAGCCGCCGGCGCGCAATCCCGCTTGATTACATCCGCCGGCACGCCTGCCGGCCTTTCCTCAGCTGTGGAGCGTGACTATGAAACATCCGTCGATTCGTGATCGGTCCATTGGCTGTCGGTCGGTGCTTGGCCGACTGAGCCTGACAGCCGCCGCCGGCGGCCTGCTGTCGATCGCCAGCTTTTCATCCGCCCTTGCCGCCGACCCGGCCAAGGAAATTTCGACCGCGGTCGATCACGCCGGCTATGCGGCACAGGCGACCGTCATCAAGACGGCCTATACGCATCTGCACCATGTGATCAACTGCCTGGTCGGCCCCAAGGGCGATGATTTCGATGCCAAGGAGGCCAATCCCTGCGCCGCCATGGGCGATGGCGCCATTCCCGACAGTACCAATGCCGCCACGAAAATGGCCCTGAGCGCCGCCGTCACCAAGGCCAAAGCGGGGCTTACGGCGACCGATCTGACGGCAGCAAAGGCCGATGCCCAGGCCGTGCAGGAAATGCTGCAGCAGGTCAAATAACACGCACTTTCCCGGCCGCGGCGGTGAGGCGAAGCCGCGTGAACGCGGCGTGCTCACCGCCTGCGTTCGGCGGCAAGCTCAGCGTTTGGCTGAAGATAGCGGCTGGGCAGCCTTGGCGGTGGTTTGCTGGCCGGCCCGCCGCTTCACCGGCGACTTGGCCGCGCTTTTGGCGGCCTTAGTCGGTGTCGACGCTGCCGGCTGCGCCGTCGTCGAAGCGGCAGGCGGCGCCGCGGCGGTCGTCATGTCGGCGGCAGCTTTCGAGGCGGCGGCGTGGGCGGCCTGGGCGCCGGCCGTGGGCGTGCCGCCCGATAGCGCCGGCCCGCTCGGCTGCAGGGCCGCCGGAATCCCGACGGTGGAAGCAATCGCGGGCCGCTCATGAATGGCCGGTGCCGTCAGGCCTGCTGCTGGCGCCGGGGATGCATCCATCGCCGGTGAGGCGACTGTCGCCGGCGCCGCAGGCCTCGGCTCCGCGCGCATCGACCCGACAGGCAGCGTGGCAGGCAGCGCGTTGGACAGCGTGTTGGGGAGGCGCGGCGGTACGGACGGCGCCGATGCGACCGCCGGCGATCGCATATCAGGTGATCGCGTATCAGGTGACCGCGTACCATGGCCGACGGGTGCCGAAACCGGCAGAAGAATAGCCGCGACACCGAGGCCGACAATGGCTCCGATCACGAGGCCACCGATCAAAGTCAGCCAGTCGATCTTCTTCAGCCGCAGGAAGACGGGATGCAGCGACGCCGGCGTCGATCGTGCCGCTGACCGCGCCATGGAGGATCGCAGCATCGACGACCGCAGTGTCGCAGTTCGCAGTGTCCGGGCCAGCGCATCCGCCCGCGGATTGCCGATGCCCGATTTATCGATATCCGGTCTATCGATGCCTAGTCTATCGATCCCTAGCCTATCGATTCCTAGCCTATCGATTCCGGGGCCAAAGAACTTTCGCAAGCCGGAGCGGCGGGCGGGGAAATAGCGCACCGCCGGCCGCCGTGGATCGGCGTCCTGGGGCGCGGCGGCCGATATCATGCTCTCCGGCTGCGGCGCCGGCTCATCCGCCTCGGCTAGGGGAGACGGCGTGGGAACCACGGATACCGGTGCGAGATCGGTTGTCATTTCCGAAGACGGCGTGAGAGCGGCAAAGTCATCCTGCTGGTCGATCTGCCAATGGTCGAGCGCGCGGCTGAGCGCTTCCAGCGGCGCGCGACCTTTCGGGTCTTCGGCAAAGGGCCGTTGCGACGCCCAGGCGCCGGGCATGCGCGAACGTTGCAGCTGGTCTTCGCGCAGGCCCATCTTGATCAAACTGGCGTCGACGTTCCCGGAGACGCCTGCCTCGTCGCCGATATCGGACGGCGCGGTCGGCGGCGCAGCAGACGGTGCCTGCGCCGATGACGCATCGATATCGTCGGACTGCTGGCGGATTGCCGCGCGCAATGATTGCGATGAGGCGGGCTGGGATTGCGCCGAAACCGGCTGCGAGGTGACGACGTCGGGTGGGGCCGCCTGCGGCGCGGATGCCTCAGTCGGGAATGCCTCGCTCGAAGATGGCTGCGGCTGGCTGCGGCGCGCGAGTTCGATCGCCACGTCGCGGATGGTCTTCTTCGAGAGATCAAGTTTATCATTGTCGGCACTTACCTGCCGACGGCCTACTGTGCTCATGCCAACACTGCTCCCCGACACTTGCTGCGCCAAATGCGGGTTCAGCTTTGCCCGCCTCTTTTTGGGCCAACGCCTGCCGGCCGGGGGAGTTCCAGAACCTGACATCACCGTTTCATCCCGGCGTCGCCGAGATGTCGCAATTTTGTCGCAGATAGGGGCGATCCGGTTGGGTTTAGCCAAACATAGGCCGCGGGGATGATCCGACAAAAATAGCGGCAGCCCGACCGCCCCCCGCGCCCTCCAAAATAATTTAACACATTATTTCAGGGTGTTACCGCTCAACCGAGGGGAACGTCCTATCGTCACGGGCTCTTGCCAGTCCCCTGCGGCTGGGCTATCGGTTGCGGGTTGCGGCGCTGCAATAAATCAAGAACCGACGCCGCTTGCTGATCCTAAGGAGCCCATTCATGGCCTTGCCTCTCGCTTCCAATAAACCGCTGCTGGCATCCTTGACGGAAAAATCCGTGCTGATGCATGTCGTCGTCGTGGTGCTCGGCAGCCTGCTGCTCGCCGCCGCCTCGCAGATCCAGGTGCCGTTCATTCCGGTGCCGATGACGATGCAGACCTTCGGCGTGCTCACGGTCGGCGCCATCGGCGGCCGCCGCCTCGGCGTCGAGACGATCGCGCTGTGGCTTGTCCTCGCCGCGATCGGCCTGCCCTTCCTGGCGGGCGGCGCCGGCGGCCATGCGATTTTCGTCGGCCCGACGGCCGGCTATCTGCTCGGCTTCCTGATCGCCGGCTATGTGGTCGGCTGGCTGGTGGAACGCGGTGCCGCGCGCAACCTCGTCGCGCTGGTTGGCAGCCTGGTGCTCGGCGAAGTGATCCTGATGGGCCTGGGCGCCGTCTGGCTCGGCTACCTCTATGGCGCCGCCGTCGCCTGGAACAGCGGCGTGGCTCCCTTCCTGCTGGGCGATGCGCTGAAGATCGCGCTCGTCGCCAGCACGGTGCTGGCCAGCAACCGCCTGCGCAAAGCAGCCTGACCTGATGAACGCGGCCGCGTGAGGATCGGC
>DATLIX010000027.1:0-25603 GCA_035539215.1 Dongiaceae bacterium
TTAGGAGAAACCCATGTCCGACCGGAAAATCGCCGTTATCACCGGAGCATCCTCCGGCATCGGTGCCGTCTATGCCGACCGTCTCGCCAAGCGGGGCTATGATCTCGTGATTGTTGCACGCCGCCTCGACCGTCTCGAGGCCTTGGCTGATAAGATCAGGAAGGCCCATGGCGCGAAGGTGGAAACGCTGCAGGCCGACCTCGAAAAGGACAGCGATATCGCCAGGGTCGAACACCTGCTGTCGACCAACCCCGCTATCCGCGTCCTGGTGAACAATGCCGGCGTGGCCCGGCTTAAGCCGCTCGAGCAATCCTCGCTACAGGAATCGCTGTCGCAGATCGCGCTGAACATCACCGCCCTGACGCGACTCACCCATGCTCTCCTGCCGGCCTTCCGGAAGCTGAATGACGGGCTCATCATCAACATCGCCTCGGTGCTCAGCATTCACGCCTGGTCCGCCAGCGCCGTCTATAGCGGCACCAAGGGATTCGTGTTGAATTTCAGCCGCGGGCTCCAGGAAGAGCTCGCCTCTACCGGCGTGAAGGTGCAACTGGTCAACCCGGCGACGACCGCGACGGAAATCTGGGACAATTCAGGCATTCCGATCTCGGCTCTCAATCAGGACAGTATCATGACCACGGAGAACCTGGTCGATGCGGCTCTGGCGGGCTTGGACGCGGGCGAGAAGATCACTTGGCCGTCGGTCGCCGACGCGACCCTGTGGGAAAAGTACGACGAGGCGCGCGGCAAGCTGTTCACCGCCACCCAGACCGGCAAGCCGGCTCCCCGCTACAACGTCGCCTGACGGGCGATGACAGCGCTCGACCGACAGAAAAAGGGCGATCCGGTACCGGATCGCCCACAGGGAGACAGGGAAAGAATGGGCGAAATCTGACCGCGGTCAGATCGCCTTCTTGCTCATCTGATCGGCGATATATTCCGACTGCCGGATCGCCAGAGCGACGATGGTCAGGGTCGGATTCTCCGCCGCGCCCGAGGTGAACTGGCTGCCGTCGGAGACGAACAGGTTCGGGATGTCGTGGGTCTGGCCGTGCTTGTTGACCACGCCGTCCTGCGGCTTCTCGCTCATCCGGTTGGTGCCGAGGTTATGCGTCGAGGGGTAAGGCGGCGTGTGGATGGTGCGGGTGGCGCCAACCGCGTCATAGATGGCGCTGCCCTGCTTGAAGGCATAGTTGCGCATCGCCGTATCGTTGGCATGGTCGTCGAAATGCACGTCCGGGATCGGCAGGCCGAAGGCGTCCCTCTCGGTCGCATGCAAGGTGATGCGGTTGGTCTCCTGCGGCATATCCTCGCCGACGATCCACATGCCCGCCATATGGCTATAGGCCTCCATCGCCGAGCAGAAGTCCTGGCCCCAGGCGCCGGGATCGAGGAAGGCCGCCATGAAGGGCAGGCCGAGCGACAGCGTTTCCAGCTCGAAACCGCCGACGAAGCCGCGTTCCGGCTTAAAGACCGCCTCGTCGCGGACGATGCCGGCCATGGTGGTGCCGCGATACATATGCACCGGCTTGTCGAAGACGCCGTAGACCGACCCGGTCGTGTGGCGCATATAGTTCTTGCCGACCTGGCCGGAGGAATTGGCGAGGCCGTCGGGAAACTTCGCCGAGGCCGAGTTCAGCAGCAGCCGCGGACTCTCGATCGAATTGCCGGCGACACAGACGACGCGCGCGGCCTGCCGTTGCTGCTGGCCCTGCTTGTCGGCATAGACGACGCCGGTCACCAGGCCCTTGTCGTTATGCTCGATCTTCAGCACCTGCGAATTGGGCCGCACTTCCAGATTGCCGGTCGCCTCGCCCTTCGGGATCTCGGTGTAGAGCGTCGACCATTTCGCCCCGGACTTGCAGCCCTGGAAACAGAAGCCGATCTGCTGGCAGGAGCCGCGGCCGTCGCGCGGCTGGGAATTGATCGCCATATTGCCGGTATGGACGGTCTGGTAGCCGACCTTCTTGGCGCCCGCCGAGAGCACCTTGAAATTGTTGTTGCCGGGCAGCCGCGGAATGCCGTGGGTGCCGGTGACGCCCATCTTGTCTTCGGCGCGCTCGTAATAGGGTTCCATCTCGGCGAGCGTGATCGGCCAGTCCAGCAGATTGGCGCCGGCGATCTCGCCATAGGTGGTGCGGATCTTGAACTCGTGCTCCTGGAAGCGCAGGGAAGCGCCGGCCCAATGCACGGTCGAGCCGCCGACCGATTTCACGATCCAGGCAGGCAGGTTCGGAAAGTCCTTGGCGACGCGCCAGCTGCCCGAAGTGGTGCGTTTATCGAGCCAGGAGATGTTGGTGAAGCTCTCCCACTCGTTGTTGACGAAATCCTCGATCTCGTTGCGCGCCCCTGCTTCCAGCAGGACGACCTTGATGCCCTTCTGGGCGAGTTCGTTGGAGAGGGTGCCGCCGCCGGCGCCGGAACCGACCACCACCACCACGCTGTCGTCGGTCAAATCGAATTTAGCTGCCATGATTGCCTCCCCTCACGCGTCTTTCAGCCAAGTGAGGTCGTTGAAGCCGCGATGGATATAGCCACCGAGCTCCGCCGACGCTCCCTCATAGCCGAAGATTTTCCATACTTCCTGGTTGTTGTAGATGCCGGTGACGCATTCACCGCGCACCGTCTGGAAGAAGGGCGTGGTCTCCATGTCCTTCAGCGCCGCAACCTGCTTCGCCTGGCTGAGCGAGGCAAACTTGCTCTGCTGCAACTGGGCGATTCCTTCCTGCAAGGTCGCCTTCAGTTGATCGCTTTTGGCGGCTTTCGCGTCGAGGCTATGGGCGACGTTGGCGTAGATCGCGTCTTTCAGCTTTTTGTGCGGATAGATGGCGCGGGCGAACTTGATCAGGGTCGCCGTCTCCTGGCTGCTGAGGACCGTGGTCGAAACGGCCCAGGCACCGTCCGGCGCCATGACGATTCCGGTGGTGCCCATGACCGCCAGGCTGGCGATCAGGGTCGAGCTGCCGATCAGAAAATCCCGTCGTTTCAGATGTGCTTCTTTCATCTCTTTCTCTCCCCGTACGAGCCGCCCGTCGGTTCCCGATCTTGGCGGCACATAAGCAGTCACATGTGAGGCGGCCGCACCTCAGCGGTAGCGGCCGTGGCGCTGCAGAACCTCGATCTTGTAGCCGTCGGGGTCCTGCACAAAAAAGAACTTGGCCATCAGGCTGCCGTCGCGGTGAAACTCCTTCACCGCCAGCGGATTGAGGCCCTTCTCGGTGAAGCGCCGGTGTTCGGCGTCGATGTCGTCAACGGCGACGGCGACATGGCCGTAGCCGTCGCCATGCGTATAGGGCTCGCTGCGGCCGTGATTCCAGGTCAGCTCGATCTCGAAATCGGCTTCCGGATTGCGCAGATAGACCAGGGTGAAGTCATCGAAGTCGTAGCGGTCGGCAGGCTTGAGGTGGAACGCCGTGTCGTAGAAACGCAGGGATGCGTCGAGGTCACGCACCCGGATCATGGTATGAATTGCCTTTGCCATCTCTCCCTCAGATCTTGATTATGGCGAGTCTAGGCCATTCACCCGTGTCCTGGTGTTATTCCATTACTACGCCGCGATCATCGGCCGGCACCGCGCATCACGACGTCCCGTGGGGGACGACATGATCGGCCCGGCGGATGGCGACAAACACCAACGCCCCGCCGGCAGATCGCGCAGCAGTAGAACAAGGAAAGTACCGCAGCGCCGCCTCGAGGTAATCGCATCAGGCAGGCAGCCGCTTTATGCCGCGCAGGCGGTCACGGCGAGCGCGCTGCTCAGACCGGCGCGAGCTGCTCCTGACTGGCGCGCGGCGACAGGGGCAACGGCGCCGCCGCCAGGCCTTGCTTGGCGATAGTCACCGGCTGTTGGGAATGATGCTTCTCGATATAGGACGCGCAGGTCACCCGCAGCAGCGAGGTGAAATTGCCGACCTCGCCGCGCAGTTCCATCACCTCGTCATAGAGCGTGCTGATGAAGCGCGGCGTCGACATGCCCTCCTGCGCGGCGATCTGATCGAGCACAGACCAGAACAGCGCCTCCAGACGAATGCTGGTGCAGAAGCCATTGAGACGGACCGAGCGGGTGACGGTTTTGTAGATGGTTGCGTCCTGGCTGGCGAAAACCTGGCACATGATGTTCTCTCCCTCAACTGGCCAGCAGGTGAGATCTGGCCGTGACGATGGCCGGCTTATCTGCAACCGCGCCGAGCTGGATCACGAATCCATCTCGCTTAGGTGAATGGCGAACGGTAGTCCCGGGGAGAGCCACGCGCTTTCCCTCCGGGCCATCGCATTCCCGCGCGGCGGTCCATCTTTCGTTCACAGGATCGGCCGTTTCGAGAGGGGGATCAAGTCAAAGCACGGACAAGTTTGCTTTTGCTCGTGCTGCATTGCAGCGCAGAAGGCGCTGCTGGGATTCCGGTCAGCAACATTGCCGTCAGTGACTCTTGAGATAGTCGATGATCAGCTTGCGCTTATCCGGGTCGCTCTGGTGATAGAGCATCACCGCGCCGGGAATGACCTGCTGCGGGTCGGTGATCCATTTATCGATCATCTCGGCGGTCCAGGTGATGCCGGGCGCCGCTTTGACGAAGGCCGGGGAGTATTTGAAGCCTTTGAGGGTACCGGCAGGGCGGCCCACCACGGCGTGCAAGTTGGGGCCCTGGCGCAGCGGCGCCTTGGGATCGGTGGTATGGCAGGTGCCGCAGGACTTCTTGAACTGCTGTGCGCCGGGATCGCTGCTGTCATCGGCCCGGGCATCGATGCGCCCGGTGCAGATGCTGCCGAACGCCATCATCGCCACCAGGCAGAATGACAGCACGCTGCGCTGGCGCGGTACTTTTGGATATGGGGCCAGAAATATCACCGGCTGCCTCCCCTGGTTTCTGGTTGTTGGGTGAGGATATTCACGCAACTTTGCACCGGGGTGTTATTCCGCTACCACATCGGCCCGATCCCTCGCCGCATGCGCGCGTCTGCGGGCACCCGAGATGAATCTTTAATGAAGCCATGCCGTCCGCTGCGAAGTTCAGCTACTCTCTCGAGTCGATGACTTTATTCATGAGTCTCCTTCAATCACGAGCGTCCCCGCGATGTCGACCAGGCTGATGCGTCTCTTCGTGCCGATGACCGGCTTGACCGTGCTGGTCATGCTCGCGATTGCCGTCAGCGGTACGCCGGGCTGGCCCTTGCTGCTTTTTGTTGCGCTCGTCTGGCTGGCGGGCATGGCGCTGGTGCTGCGACCGCTGCTGCGGCAATCGGCGCTCACCGTCTCGATGCCGCTGCCGGCCTCGGAAGCAGCGATCGATATGCCGGATGTCGTCGCCGACCGGGCGCGCGATATCCTCAATGCCGTGCCGGATCCCCTGTTGCTGATCGGCCAGGGCCGCGAAATCATCTGGGCCAATCAAGCGGCGGAGCGGCAATTCGGCGGGCGTCTTACCGGACGCAATCTGCTGGCGGTGCTGCGCCATCCGCCGCTGCTGGCGGCGATCGAAGCGATCCGCCAGGGCCGTCAGCCGCAAGCGGATGACGAGAGCAGCCTCGACGCGCCGTTGCGGCTCGATATCGGCCATGAGACGGAATACCAGGCCGTGGTGGTGCCGCTCCATGCGCCCGCCGGCGCCGTTGCGACCGGAGCCTCCGCCGCTTTCAAAGCCAATGGCATCGGCCGCGACGAAAGCGAACTGCTGATCCTGCTGCGCGACGTGACGGTGGCCCGCCGTCTCGACAATCTGCGTAGCGACTTCATCGCCAATGTCAGCCATGAGTTGAAAACACCGCTGGCGACCCTGCTGGGCTTCATCGAAACCATGCGCGGGCCGGCCAAGGATGATCCGGCGGCGCAGGAGCGCTTTCTCAGCATCATGTATGACCAGGCGAGCCGAATGACCCGCATGGTTTCGGACCTGCTGTCGCTGAGCCGTATCGAGTTGCACGAACACAGCCGGCCCCGCGGCACGGCGGATCTCGCGCGGGTGCTGGGCTCGGTGGCCGACGGCCTCGGCTGGAAGGCGCAGAACCGCAAGATCAAGCTGTGCCTGCCGGACCCCGATCTGCTGCCTTGCGTGCCGGGCGATGCCGACGAACTGACGCAGGTATTCCAGAATCTCATCGACAATGCGCTGAAATACAGCCGTGAAGGCAGCAAGGTAACGGTGGAGGCCAAGATCATCACCGATCCCGTTCAGCTGAAAAGCCGGCTGACCGGCCTGCGCGACCCCAAGGGAATGGTCGCCATCGCCGTCATGGATCAGGGCGAGGGCATTGCCCGCCAGCATCTGCCGCGCTTGACCGAACGCTTCTACCGGGTCGACGCCGCCCGGTCGCGCGATCTCGGCGGCACCGGCCTCGGCCTCGCCATCGTCAAGCACATCGTTAATCATCACCGCGGCAGCCTGGATATCGACTCGGTGATGGGTGAGGGCAGTACCTTCACCGTCTATCTGCCGCTGCCGGAATAGCACCGGCGGGCAGCGCTTTCGCCGGTGAGTGCCGCGGCAAAACCCGCGCGCTGGCGGACCAGCGGCGAAAGCCGGTCGCCAGATCAGCGCCGCCAGAGCGATACCGGAGCGGCCCGATTCTCCTCGCCGGAGCGGCAAATTTCCCCTGTCGATCAATTTCTTAGTGGCCGTCACACGATTGTCACCAAAGTGTCGTAATAGACTGTCATGGATCGCATGAAAGTCTTGCTCGTCCCGGCTGGATGGGGTCAGGCTTAATGCCGACGCAGCCGGCGGCTGCCGCCGAGAAGGCGGGCCCGGCCGGCATGGCGGGACGAGAAGGAACGGCCGATCGACGCATCGGCGGGCAGTGGAGAAGGTAATGACGACCACGATGAGCGACCATACCGTCAAATCATTCGACGACGATTTGCAGCATCTCAACCATGTCCTGGCGGAAATGGGCGGTCTCGCCGAATCGCAGCTGACCTCGGCGATCGACGCCCTGGTGCGGCGTGACAGCGAACTGGCCGGCCGCGTCGTCCAGGCCGATAAGCGGATCGACGATCTCGAACAGGAAATCGGCAATTTCACCGTCCGCATCCTGGCCCTGCGCCAGCCGATGGCGCAGGATCTGCGCGAAGTGGTGGCGGCGATCAAGATCGCGGCCGACCTCGAGCGTATCGGCGACTATGCCAAGAACATCGCCAAGCGGGCGCTGATTCTCAATCAGGGGGCGCCGTTGCGCCCGGTCGCCTCGATCCCGCGCATGGGTGTCCTGGCGCAGCAGATCGTCAAGGGTGTCCTCGATGCCTATATCGAGAAGGACGCCGATCGCGCCCAGGCCGCCTGGCGCCGCGATGAAGATGTCGACGAAATGTATAACAGCCTGTTCCGCGAGCTTCTCACCTACATGATGGAAGATCCGCGCAACATCGGCCCCTGCACCCATCTGCTCTTCATTGCCAAGAACATCGAACGGATCGGCGATCACGCCACCAATATCGCCGAGATCGTCTATTTCCTCGTCCATGGCAAGAGCCTGGATGAATCTCGCCCCAAGGGAGATACCACGAATGTTGCAATCGGCGACTGACCGCAATCGACCCCCGATGAACGCCCCCCGTGATGGCCAGACCGGCCAAACCGCCCAGCCGTTGATCCTGATCGTCGAGGATGAAGTCGCGCTCGTCACCTTGCTGCGCTACAACCTGGAGCGCGAAGGCTTTCGCGTCCTGGAAGCCGGCAATGGCGAAGAAGCCCTGCTGCTGATCAAGGAACAGCGTCCCGATCTCGTCCTGCTCGATTGGATGCTGCCGATTCTTTCCGGCATCGAGATCTGCCGCCAGATCCGCCGCAGCCCGGAACATCGTCTCACCCCCGTCATCATGCTGACGGCGCGCGGCGAGGAAGGCGACAAATTGCGCGGCCTCGAAGTCGGCGCCGACGATTATGTCACCAAGCCCTTCAGCCCTAGCGAGCTGGTGGCCCGTGTCCGCGCCGTGTTGCGCCGCGCCAAGCCGCAGCCGCAGGGCGAGACTCTGGCCTATCGCGACCTCAACATGGATCTCATCACCCATCGCGTGCGCCGCGACGGCCGCGAGATCCATCTCGGGCCGACCGAATTCCGCCTGCTGAAGTTCCTCATGGAAAACCAGGGCCGGGTCTTCAGCCGCGAGCAATTGCTGGATTCGGTCTGGGGCCGCGACATCTATGTCGAGCCGCGCACCGTCGACGTGCATATCCGCCGCCTGCGCAAGGCGATCAATATCGAAGGCGCCGCCGACCTAGTCCGCACCGTGCGCTCGGCCGGCTACGCGCTGGACGCGGAAGATTGAGACGCCTCACCCGGTCATCGGCCGGTGCCTCGTTGCTGATAAGACCCGGCCTTCGTGGCCGGGTTTTTCTTTTGGATCAGCTAGTTGGGTGAGACAGCGTGCGCGGCTCCGGCATGCTGTGCGGGCCTGTGCCGTCCTGCCCGGTAGAATTGGTTGGGCAATCCCGTATTTACTGTGGGTGAAAATTATTTATTCTAGAGAAATCGCTTGATCGCTGTGGTCCGGCGATGGGTTAAATGGGGAGGTGAGGATGCCGAAGAACATTCTGTGTGCCGTCGACGGATCGCATATCGCCGACCGGGCTGCGGCCTGCGCCGCCGAATTGGCGAGCCAGACCGGCGCGAAGCTGACTTTCGTGAACGTCAATACCGTGCCGAGCGAACGCATGGCGCAGACCTATTTCTGGGACGAGCAGCTGGTTTCCGCCATCGACGCGCAGATCCATAGCCAACTTGCCCTGGCAACCAAGACAGCCGCCAAACATGGCGTGGCCAAAGCCGATGCCGTCGTCGTCACCGGCAGCAAGGTGGCGGCGGCCATCGTCGCTTATGCAGATGCGAAGCAGTTCGATCACATCGTCATGGGGACCGGTGTGACCACAGAATTGGAAAGGCTCTTTCTCGGCTCGGTGGCGACCGATGTGGTCGCCCGCGCCCATTGTCCGGTCACGATCGTCCGCTAAGGGATCACGGCAACCAGTATAGGGCGGCGGCGCTCTCCTTGCTCAGGTGAAGCGCCGTCGGTTCTATCGCCTTTCAATGGCGGAAATGCCTGAGGCCCGTGAAGACCATGGCGAGGCCCGCCTGGTCGGCGGCGGCAATGACCTCATCGTCGCGCATCGAACCGCCCGGCTGGATCACCGCCGTGGCGCCGGCCTCGGCTGCCGCCAGGAGGCCGTCGGCGAAGGGGAAGAAAGCATCCGAGGCCACCACCGAGCCTTTGGCCCAGCTCTGCGCGTCGCCGGCGGCCTTCGCCGCTTCGGCGGCTTTCCAGGCGGCGATGCGGCTGGAATCGACGCGGCTCATCTGCCCGGCGCCGATCCCGACCGTGGCGCCGTCCTTGGCATAGACGATGGCATTCGACTTCACATGCTTGGCGACGCGCATGGCGAAGATGAGATCGGCGATCTCGCCGGCGCTGGGCGCGCGCCTGGTGACGACCTTCAAGGCGGCGGGATCGACCCTGCCATTGTCGCGGCTCTGCGCCAGGAAGCCGCCGGCGAGGCTCTTGAAGATGATGCCGGCTGCGGCGGGATCGGGCAGCCCGCCCGTTTCCAGCACCCGTATATTCTTCTTCTTCGCGAGCACGGCCTGGGCCTCGGCGCTGACCTTCGGCGCGATGATCACTTCGGAGAAAACCTGGCTGATCAGGTCGGCGGTCGCGGCATCAAGCTCGCGATTGACGGCAATGATGCCGCCGAAGGCGCTGACCGTGTCGCAGGCGAAAGCACGGCGATAGGCGCTCGCCAGGTCGCTGCCGGTGGCGACGCCGCAGGGATTGGCGTGCTTGATGATGGCGACGGCCGGTTCGGCGAATTCCGCCACCGCCTCGAAGGCGGCATCGGTGTCGTTGAGGTTGTTGTAGCTGAGTTCCTTGCCCTGCAGCTGCCTTGCCGTGGCGATGCCGGCGCGCTGCTCGGATGTGGCATAGAAGGCGGCGCGCTGATGCGGGTTCTCGCCATAGCGCAATTCGGCCCGCCGCCGGCCGGCGATGGTCAGGCGATCCGGGAAGGTCTCGCCTTCTTCCTTCGCCATCCAGCTGCTGATCGCGGCATCGTAAGCGGCGGTGCGGGCATAGGCATCGAGCGCCAGGCGGCGGCGCAGTTGCAGGCTGGTGGCGCCGCCTTGCGCTGCCATCTCCGCCATCACCGCGTCGTAGTCCTTGGGATCGGTGACGATAGCGACGAAATCGTGGTTCTTGGCGGCCGCGCGGATCATCGCCGGGCCGCCGATATCGATATTCTCGATGCAGGTCTCGCGATCGGCGCCCTTCGCCACCGTCGCTTCGAACGGATAGAGATTGACCACCACCATGTCGATATCGGCGATCTTGTGGTCGCGCTGCGCATCGAGATGCTGCTGCAGGTCGCGCCGCGCCAGGATGCCGCCATGGATGGTCGGATGCAGGGTCTTCACGCGGCCGTCCATGATTTCCGGGAAGCCGGTATGGTCGGAGACTTCCTTGACCGGAATGCCGGCCTCGGCGATTGCCTTGGCCGAGCCGCCGGTGGAGAGGATCTCGACACCGCGATCGGCGAGGAATTTGGCGAAGGGAATGAGGTCGGTCTTGTCCGAGACCGAGAGCAGGGCCCGGCGCACCTGGCGATGATTGAGGGCGACGTCGCCGAGGCGCTTCTGGGGATGCTGGCTGCTGCTCATTCTTCCTGTCTCTCGGCTTCCTGTCTCTCAGTCATGCGGCGATCCAGGTGCCTATGCCGAGACTGCCGCTACTTGCTCGCGATGCCGCTGCCGTCCGGTCGACGGCGCGGCCGTTTATCGTGCCGGCAAGCTCACTTGCCGCCTTCCTTCTGGAAAGCCCATTTGACGGTGGTGCTGTCGCTGTCGATCATGCCGAGCACCACCAGCTGCTGGCTGCGCCGCACCTGGCCGCGCTGGCCCATATAGATGCTCTCGGCGAGGGCGATATCGGCCCCCTGGATGCGCATGCGCCAGCCGCTGCCGCCGGGCAGTTTCAGCAGGGCGGTCTGGCCGTTCTGGGTGATCGAAGCCTGCACCTGCGGATGCAGGTGGAAGCGCAAGGCGAAGGCATTGCCGCCGGTGCCGCTGAGCGCGTCCTCGCCCATCAGCTCGCTGCCGTCGCTGGCGAGGAACAGGCGGCGGCGATGTACCAGGCCGAAGGATTCCTCATAACCGTTATGGCTGGTGTCGAGCCAGATCTGTCCATCGGTTTCGTCGCGCCGGCTGGTGACGATGGTGGGGATCAAGGCCATGCCGCCATGGTCGAGCAGCATGCTGGAATTGGTGTCGTCGACCACCAGGGTCGAATGCGCGGCGGTGGCGCGCTGCACCTGGCGCCATTCCGGCGCCGACGGATGACCGGCGCCGCAATTGACGATCATGCGGTCGGCGCCGTAGCTCATCTCGAAAGAAAGCGTGCCGGCATGGGCGTGATGGTCGAGGCCGTGGCGCGGCGGCGCGCCGCAATCCATGATCACCAGCGCCTTGCCGGCCTGCAGGCGCTGGAAGCCGGTCAGCGGCAGTTGCGTCAGATGGCGCTCGCGCTCGCCGCCGATGCGGCTGAAGACGAGGCTGAGCAGTTCCGGGGTCTCTTCATTGGTGTCGTTGAAGAGCGCCAGCCTGCCGTCGCCATGGCACAGCATGTGGAGGACGGCACCGAGATTCTCGATGGCGATCTGCAGGTGATCCGGCAAGGGCTGGCGAGCCAGGGTCAGTATCTGGCGCAGATCGAGGAAATGCTGCAGCAGATCGAGGATGACACCGGGGCTGCGCTCCACATGGCCGCCATCGGCCAACATCTGCTTGCCGATCTCCTGGGCAAAGACGCGGCGGCCGCGGGCGAGGTAATCCTCGCCTTGCGGCAGCATGGCGCCCGCCATCATCAGCACGCTGGCGGCCTTCAGCAGCGCGCTGCCGGCCAAGCCGTCCGGCAAGGCGCGGGCGAGATGGGCGGTCTGGCGGTTGAGGCTGTAGAGCAGGGCGGAGCGGAACAGCGCGTCGGTCTGTACCTCAAGGAAGGGATGGTGCAGCAGGATCTGGCGCAGGCGCGCTGCAAGGATGTCGCTGCGCCAGGCGAAGCCGTCATAGCCGGGATTCTCATCCAGCCATTGCTGGGTCAGCTGTCGCGCCAGCTGCCGCGCCGCCGGACCGCCGCAAGCCCGCAGGTCGGCGAGCCAGGCAAAGCCGTTGACCCAGCCGCGCCAGGCGAGGCTGGTACCGATCGGATTGCCGAGCGGCTTCGGGCTTCTGACAACTTCACAGCCATAGCGGTATTCGCCGCCGAGAAGATGCAGGCCGGCCTGTTCGTCGCCCGGCCAGACCTCGAGCGGCGTCACGGCTAGATCGCCGCTGGAACGGTTGCCCAGCGCCCAGCCGTAGAAGCGGCTGGCATAGATCGGCTGGGCGAGGCTGCGCCAGGTCTGGGAGAGCAGGGTCTCGCGCGGCAGGCTGAACATGGTCTGCAGCCGCGGCGCGATCAGTTTCGGCCGTTGATTGCCCTTGCGCGGCCGTGCCGCGCCTTGATTCTGGATGAGGTCGTTGGTTGCGCTATCCGCCACGGCCCCGACCCCGTCTAGCCGCGCAAACGGGCGATATTGCTGGCGTATTGCGCCGGACCGCCGGTAAAGGTGGCGGTGCCGGCCACCAGCACATCGGCGCCGGCGGCGATGGCTGTTGCCGCGGTGTCGTGGTTGATGCCGCCATCGACCTCGAGATCGATCACCCGCCCGCCCTGCGACTCGGAGACCGCATCAATGCGCCGGCGCAATTCACGGATCTTGTCGCTGGCGCGGGCGATGTATTTCTGCCCGCCGAAGCCGGGATTGACGCTCATGACCAGGACCAGATCCAGGTCGGGCAGCAGGTAGTCGAGCACCGCGAGGGGCGTTGCGGGGTTGAGCGAGACGCCCGCCTTCTTGCCCAGCGACTTGATCAGCTGGACCGTGCGATGGGGATGGGCGCCGGCTTCGGGATGGAAGGTGATGATATCCGCACCGGCTTCGGCGAATTCCGTCACGAAGGCATCGACCGGGGAGATCATCAGATGCACGTCAAAGGGCAGCTCGCTGTGCGGGCGGAGTGCCTTCGCCACCATCGGGCCGATGGTCAGATTGGGGACGAAATGGCCATCCATCACGTCGATATGGACATAATCGGCGCCGGCCTCGGTGATGGCGCGGACTTCCGCGCCCAGCTGGGCGAAATCGGCCGAGAGAATCGAGGGGGCGATTTTGGTCTTTTGCTGCATTTTTGCCCTTAGAGCCGCATCGTATCTACTCAAATAGTTTAGAGGCCGATTCACGCCTTGAGTCGAAGCGCCTCCTTCGACTTAAGGCGATCGCGCTCTTAGGCGATACCTACCATCCGGTGCCGGGCGGGGCAAGCCGAGCTAGCCGCTAAATTGCGGCAAGAACGCGGCAATTTCATCCGGCGCGTGAGAATTTGGCATTTGCCGCCGGCACGCCGGCTTCGCAAGATGCCGGCCTCGGCCAGGCTTTGCCCGGTTGCCAGCCCCGGTATTGGGTAAAGGGTCGGGACGGGTTAAGGTTTCCAACAGCGACTCCTCAGGCAGCCCGGATCGGCCGCCGGCAATCAGCACAGCAGGACGGATCAGATGGGCGGCAAGGCGGCTTTTTATCAATCGGTGACCTCCACCCTGGACGGCATCCGTGCCGACGGTTTCTACAAATCGGAACGCCGCATCGCCGGCCACCAGCAGGCGGCGATCCGCCTCGATAGCGGCGCCGAGGTGCTGAATTTCTGCGCCAACAACTATCTCGGCCTCGCCGATGACGCCCGCCTGATCGCCGCCGCCAAGCAGGGTCTGGATCAATACGGCTTCGGCATGGCCTCGGTGCGCTTCATCTGCGGCACCCAGACACTGCACAAGGAACTCGAATCGGCGATCAGCCGTTTCCTCGGGCTGGAAGACACGATCCTCTATTCCAGCTGCTTCGATGCCAATGGCGGCTTGTTCGAAACCTTGCTGGGCGAAGAGGATGCGATCGTCTCCGACGCCCTCAACCATGCCAGCATCATCGACGGCATCCGCCTCTGCAAGGCCAAGCGCTTCCGCTACCAGAACAACGACATGGCCGATCTGGAAGCGCAGCTGAAGGCGGCCCGCGCAGCCGGCGCCCGGCATATCCTGATCGCCACCGACGGCGTCTTCTCGATGGACGGCATCATCGCCAATCTGAAAGCCGTCTGCGACCTGGCCGACCGCTATGAGGCCCTGGTCATGGTCGATGACTCGCACGCCGTCGGCTTCATCGGCGCCCATGGTCATGGCACGCCGGAATTCTGCGGTGTCGAGGGCCGGGTCGATATCATCACCGGCACCCTCGGCAAGGCGCTGGGCGGCGCCAGCGGCGGCTATATCGCGGCGAAGCAGCCGGTCGTCGATCTGCTGCGCCAGCGCTCGCGCCCCTATCTCTTCTCCAACAGCCTCGCTCCCTCCATCGCCGCAGCGACCCTGGCGGTGCTGAAACTGCTGCAAACCGATGAAGGCGCGGAGCTGCGCCGCAAGGTGGCCGAGAACGGCGCCTATTTTCGCGCGCGCATGGCGGCCGCGGGTTTCAAGCTGGTGCCCGGTCAGCATCCCATCATCCCGGTCATGCTCGGCGATGCCGCCTTGGCCGGACGCATGGCGGATGAACTGCTGAAGGAAGGCGTCTATGTCATCGGCTTCAGCTTCCCGGTGGTGCCGAAAGGCCAGGCGCGCATCAGGACCCAGATGAGTGCCGCCCATAGCCGCGCGCATCTCGACAAGGCTATCGCCGCCTTCACCAAGGTCGGCAAGGCGCTTGGTGCCATATAGAACCCGCGCGATCTGAGCCGGGTTGCCGCCGCCTGCACGTAGAATTCGATACATGTAGAATTCGCTATCCGATCCGCCCGATCTTTCTCAAGGAAACGCCGATATGAAAGTCCTCGCCAAACTGGAACGCGGTCCCGGCCTCACCATGACGGATGTGCCGAAACCCGTGGTCGGCCATAACGATGTGCTCATCCGCATCAAGAAGACGGCGATCTGCGGCACCGACATCCATATCTGGAAATGGGACGACTGGGCGCAGAAGACGATCCCGGTGCCGATGCATGTCGGCCATGAATATGTCGGCGAGATCGTCGAGATCGGCCAGGAGGTGCGTGGTTTCGCGATCGGCGACCGCGTCTCCGGCGAAGGCCATATCACCTGCGGCTATTGCCGCAACTGCCGCGCGGGACGGCGCCACCTCTGCCGCAACACCGTCGGCGTCGGCGTGAACGTGCCCGGCGCCTTTGCCGAATACCTGTCGCTGCCGGCGGTCAATGCCTTCAAGATCCCGGACAATATCAGCGACGATCTCGCCGCGATCTTCGATCCCTTCGGCAATGCGACGCACACGGCCTTGAGCTTCAATCTGGTCGGCGAGGACGTGCTGATCACCGGTGCGGGGCCGATCGGCATCATGGCGGTGGCGATCTGCCGCCATGTTGGTGCTCGGCACGTGGTGATCACCGATGTCAACGACTACCGCCTCGATCTCGCCAAGAAGATGGGCGCCTCGCGCGCCGTCAATGTCGCCAAGGACCGCCTCAAGGACGTGATGGACGATCTCCACATGGTGGAAGGCTTCGATGTCGGGCTGGAAATGTCCGGCGTGCCCTCGGCCTTCCGCGACATGCTGAACGTGATGAATCACGGCGGCAAGGTGGCCCTGCTCGGCATTCCGCCCTCGGATACGGCGATCGACTGGAACCAGGTCATCTTCAAGGGCCTGGAGATCAAGGGCATCTATGGCCGTGAGATGTTCGAGACCTGGTACAAGATGGTCTCCATGCTGCAAAGCGGCCTCGACCTCTCGCCGATCCTGACGCATCACTTCCCGGTGGATCAGTTCAAGACCGGCTTCGAGACCATGCTGTCGGGCCAGTCCGGCAAGGTCATTCTGGATTGGGCGGCGTAAGCGCGGCTAATACTTACTTCTTGTCGTGTCGGACCCGATTTGCGAGCCGATGTAATGTCCGTGTTGAAAGACGTTCCCGGAAGTGAGGCACTCGTCCGCTGGTTTGGGCGCTTACCACGCTTCCATGACGCTTATTTGCTTGAGATTAGCTTCTTCGGTAAGGGGTCGGGTCTGCTGCGCATTCACGCTTGGAACATGACAGATCAAGTAGATGCCCAAGGATATTTCGTTTTAGATAAGCATGCCGTGGTTATCCTCGCGTTGGAGGGGGTGAACGCGATCAACTTAACCGACTGTGACATGTTGCCGGGCATCATCTTTGACTTGGAGATCACCAAGGCTGGCGAGCATTTTCGCATTGAGTGGAGCGAAAGTTATGGGGTGAATGGCTTTATCATTGCCAAGCAGATCCAAGTCACTTTGGAGCCGGGCCAACCCAAGTAAGATCCCTAGATAGATTCTGCGACGCTGCATATATGTCGCTGTGATTGCATGCGCGCAGCACAGCGCAGAGTTCACCCGCCCTTCACCAGCCGCGCCGCATAGAACCCGTCGATGCCGCCGTGCTGTGCGAGCTGATAGGGGAAGGAGCGGAGGTCGCCTTCGGTGGTGAGGAGTTCTTCCAATCCGCCGACTTCGAAGGCGCCGATCGGTGCGCGGCGCATCTCGGGGTGGCGCGCGAGCAGGGCGTCAATGCGGGCGCGGTTTTCTTCCGGCTGCAGCGAGCAGGTGCAATAGACCAGCGTCCCGCCCACGCGCAAAAGCTCAACGGCTGAATCGAGCAGGCGGTCTTGCGTTGCCGTCAGCTTGGCGATGTCGCGCGGGTCCTTAAGCCAGGCGACATCGGGATGGCGGCGGATGGTGCCGGTCGCCGAGCAGGGGGCATCGAGCAGGATCGCATCGAAATCCTTGGCCTTGCGCCACAGCGCGGCATCGGCGGTTTCCACCTGCGCAGTCAAATGCAGGCGGGCAAGATTCTCCTTCACCCGCTCCAGGCGCTTGCGTGAGCGATCGAGCGCGGTGACATCGGCGCCAGCAGCGGCCAACTGCGCTGCCTTGCCGCCGGGCGCGGCGCACATATCGAGCACGCGCTTGCCGGTGAGGTCGGCGCCCAGCAGTTTCGCCGGCAAAGCGGCGGCGGCATCCTGCACCCACCACATGCCCTCGGCGAAGCCGGGCAGGTCCTCGATGCGCGGCGAGGGGCGATAATGGTCCTGCGGATGGGCCGGGCGGCGCAAGCTGCCGGTCGGCAGGATTTCGGCCTGAAGCAGCTTCGCCCAGTGCGCCGGATCGGCCTTGCCGCTTATGTTGCGGAGCGTGAAATCCAGCGGCGGCTCGTCGAGATGGGCGGTGGCGATGGCGGTCGCCGCCTGCACGCCATAGGCCTTGACCCAGCTCTGCCACAGCCAGTCGGGCAGGCTGACGGCGCCGGTGAAGATGCCGTTGCCGGGCCGCGCCTGGCGGAAGAGATCGGCCTCGCGGGAAACCCGCCGGAGCACCGCATTGACGAGGCCCTTATAGCCGGCCTCGCCGCCGCGCTTGGCGACCAGCCCCACCATGGTGTCGACGGCGGCATGGGCGGGGGTCTGCAGGAAGAGGCTCTGGGCAACGCCGAGGCGCAGGATGTTGCGAATGGCGATGGCGCGGGCCGGCAGCGGCTTTTCCAGGCATTGCGCCAGGCTGTGATCGATCTGGCCGAGATGGCGCAAGGTCGCCATCACCAGGGCACGGACGAATTGCCGGTCGCGCTGGCTCAGCTGGCCAAGTTCGTTGTGCGTCGCGAGAGCTTCGTCCAGCGGCCGGCGCTGGCGCAAAACCGCGTCCAGCAGGTCCAGCGCCGCCGCCCGCGCGGAAACCATCGGCGTGCCGGCGGCGGCTGTATCACCGCCGGCCGGGGCTGTCTGCTCGGTATCGGGCTCGTCGCGGCGATTGGCCGGCGGCAGAGAGGCAGGGTCGGATTGCATGGCGACCTTATGCCCCAAGCGGCCGGCGCTGTCTAAGCCTTGTTGGCCATTCCGCTTATTTGGCCGTCGGTGATGCGAAGCCGGGCTGACGCGAAAAATTCATCCGCCGGCTTTTGCCCCCGGAACCTTACCCCAGGGACCCCAAAGAGACCTTACCCCCAGGGGCCGCGCGGCCGGGCGCCGTCATCGACCGTGCCGCTGCGGGGGAAGCGGCTGGTGCCGGGCGTGGCGGCCGCTGCGGCCGGCGCCTCGCGCCAGGCGGTGGGGTTGCCGGTCGGTTGCATCGCCAGCAGGCGGTCGACCCGGTCCTGGGTCGAGGGATGGGTGGAGAACAGGCTGCCGATGCCGCCGCCATGCAGCGGATTGATGATGAAGAGATGCGCCGTCGCCGGATTGGCCTCGGCCTCGGCATTGGGAATCTGCGCCGCGCCGTTGGAGATCTTCACCAGGGCGGAGGCGAGCCAGCGCGGCTGGCCGCAGAGTTCGGCCCCCAGGCGATCGGCCTCGAATTCGCGCGAGCGGGAGATGGCGAACTGCACCATCATCGCCGCCAAAGGCGCGACGATGGCGGCGACCAGCACGCCGATACCGCCCAGCGGATTATTGCGATCACGCTGCATACCGCCCCAGAACAGGCTCATCTGGGCGAAATTGGCCAGCATGCCGATGGCGCCGGAGAGGCAGGCGGTGATGGTCATGGTCAGGCTGTCGCGATGCTTCACATGCGAGAGCTCATGCGCCATGACGCCGGCCAGTTCCTCGCGCGACAGCATCTGCAGGATGCCGGTGGTGGCGGCCACCGCGGCGTGTTCCGGATTGCGGCCGGTGGCGAAGGCATTGGGCTGCGGATTGTCCATGACATAGACCTTGGGCATCGGCAGCGCCGCGCGCTGCGCCAATGTGGCGACCAGGTCGTAGAAGTCGGGGGCATCCTGCCGCTCGATCTGGCGCGCGCCATACATGTGCAGCACCATCTTGTCGGCATTCCAATAGGCGAAAAGGTTGGTGACGCAGGCAAAGGCAAACGCGATCAGCATGCCGGTCTGCCCGCCGATCGCGAAGCCCACCACCATGAAGAGGGCCGTCATGGCCGCCAGCAGCAATCCGGTGCGGATGTAACCCATTGCCTCTCTCGCCCTTATCCTCGTTGTCTCGTGTCTCGCCCGCCGCGTAAGCCGGCCAGGCTCTGCTATATCGAGCTTCTGGTATGTTGGGTTACCGACCGGGCGGGTCAAGACATTGTCCCCGATGCGGGTATTGGCCGCTGCCGGCTTGCCTATTTGCCCGGCTGGTATGACGGCAAGGCGGCAGCTATATAAAAGGCATGAGCCAAGAAAAACGCCCCGGCCTGGCAAACCCAGGCAGCAACGCCCCTATTCTGCACCGCTATGATCCGCGCCAGAATCTGGCCCAGCCGCCGGCTGCAGGGCCTGTTGCAGCGGCCGAGCAGCCGCAATCGCCGGGTACGACCGCGGTGGACCAGGGGGTGGATCAACCGCCCGTCGCGGCCGGTAAGGACCCGGCGCCCGAAAGCCCGGCCATCCAGCCGGTCTGGCCGGTTGAAATCGGCGGGCCCAGCGGCCCGGAGCCGACACGTTATGGTGATTGGGAGCGTAACGGCCGGGTCAGCGATTTCTGAGCGCCGCGCGTTGGCGGCGAATTTTACGCTCGCCGGCTCGGGCTATGGCGGTTTGGGATTGACGAATAAGTGTTTCACCGCTTCGTGATTGGCCGCCGGAAACCCCTTCCCGTTAATTTTTCGCCATCATGATGCTTCATCGCGCTCCCGCAGCCCGTCCCGCTATGGCGATTGCATTGGGCTGCGTCCTTCTGACCGGCTTGGGACTGATTGCCGGTATCGGATCGGCGAGCGCCCAGCAGGCCGCACCGGCCATCGGCATGCCGGCAAACGGCGCCCCCGCCAGCGGTCTTCCGGCCGCCGGTTTCTCCGGCGGTGGCGCCGGATCTCCCGGTTTGTCTCTGCCCGGCACCGCGCCGCAGAATGATGCCTCTCCCACGGATGCGCCGGCGAGCCTGGTCACGCCGGCACCGGCGGCCGGCGCGCCGATCGGGACGGTGCCGATGACGCCGGCCGATGCCGGCCTGGCGCCCGTGCCGGGCCTCACCACGCCGACGCCGGTGGTGCTGGAACTGTTCACCGCGGAAGGCTGCGGCTCGTGCCTGGCGGCCGACGCCAATCTCGGCGACTGGGCCGGTCGCCGCTCGGTCCTGGTGCTGACCTATCATGTCGATTACTGGGACTATATCGGCTGGCGCGACATGAAGGCCGATCCGGCCTTCGCGCAGCGCCAGCTTGGCTATGTTACCGCTTTCGGTCGCAACATGGTCTATACGCCGCAGCTGATCATCGGCGGCAGCGATGAATCCCTGGGGACCGATCGCGATCGTCTTTCGGTCATTCTCTCGAACAGCCGCTATATCGCCGCCATGACACCGCTGCGCCTGCTGCGCGATCCGCAGGGCCATGTTTTTGCCGATCTGCCGATGGCGAGCCTCAGCAAGCCCGCCACCATCTGGCTGGTCAGCTATCGCCGCAAGGTGGAGACCGATATCCTGACCGGCGAAAATGCCGGCCGTCATGTCAGCGCCATCAATGTCGTGCGCGCGGTGCGCAAGATCGGACAATGGGCCGGCGATGCCGAGCGATTGCCGGTACCGATCGACCTCCAGGCCGGCGGCGATCTTCCTGCCGACGCCCTGGCGGTGATCGCCAATCAGGCCGATTATGGCCCGGTGATCGCGGCGACGGCGGTCGCTTTCGACAGCCTGCGCTGATCGTCCGCCCGTCCCGTCTTCCGCCCGTCTCCCGGCTTCGCACCGCCTGCGGATGCGTCTGCAGGCAACGCACTTCCACTTGCCGCGGCGGCGCTTTATGGTGCCGCCATCATGAGCCATGTCACTTTCGTCACCGCCGCCGAGGTCGAGCGCCTGCTCGACTACCCCGCCCTCATCGAAGCTTTGCGCCAGGGCTTTGCCGCCGATTGGTCGGTGCCGGTCCGCCATCATTATGGCATCCCGATTGCCGGAGAGCCGGAGCAGACCTTGCTGCTGATGCCGGCCTGGGATGCCGGCAAGTCGATCGGCATGAAGATGGTGACGGTGACGCCCGGCAATGGCGCCCGTAACCTGCCGGCCATCCAGGGCATCTACCTGCTGCTGGACGGCGCCACCGGCCAACCCCAGGCGCTGATCGACGGCCCCGCCTTGACGGCGCGCCGCACTGCCGCCGCCTCGGCACTCGCCGCCGATTACCTGGCGCGCAAGGATGCCAGCCGCATGCTGATGGTGGGGGCAGGTGCCCTGTCGCTGCCGCTGGTCGAGGCGCATCGTGCCGTGCGGCCGATTGCGCAGGTGCAGCTCTGGGCGCGTGATGGCGCCAAGGCGGCGGAAAAGGTCGCGGAGCTGAAACGACATGGCATTGACGCCACGGTTGCCGCGTCGCTGGAAGAGGCGGCGCGCAGCGCCGATCTCATCAGCTGCGCCACCTTGTCGAAGACGCCGCTGATCCAGGGCGACTGGCTGCAGCCCGGTGCCCATCTCGATCTCATCGGCGCCTATACGCCGGAGATGCGCGAAAGCGATGACCGCTGCATCACGCGCGCGAGCCTCTTCGTCGATACCCGCGCCGGCGCCTTGAAGGAAGGCGGCGATATCGCCATCCCGCTGCGTACCGGCCTTATCGGCGAGGCCGCGATCAAGGGCGATCTTTTCGATCTGTGCCGCGGCAAACATGCCGGCCGCGGCACCGCCGAGGAGATCACGCTCTTCAAATCGGTCGGCACGGCGCTCGAGGATTTCGCCGCGGCGCGTCTGGTCGTCCAGCGCGCCTGAACCGCCGATAGCGCTCTTCGCGGAAGACCGGTTGTCGCTGCTTCGCCTTGCACGCCGTGCGGCGGCAGGACGCCGGCTCATATCAGCTGCAATTTGCCGGCGTCTGTAATCTTAAAACGTGCAGTCAAGCAGGCTTGAAAACCCACAAGCTGTATGCCTATGCTCCTAGCGTTAGCGTTGGGGGATTTTCTTCATGTCGATTTCGTTGCGAGTTTCCGCTCTTGCCGCGGCGCTGCTGCTTGTCGCCTGCACCGCCGATCAAACCGCCGCTCCGCCGCCCGGCCACAAGGTCCAGGTCAGCCAGGAGATCATGGACTTCTACAAGCAGAAATACCTGCCGGAAGTTGGTGCCGTGAACGAAGCGGCTTTCGCTGTTTCCGAATCGGGCCGCAGCGCCGGCTTGAGTTACTGCCCCGATCTCCGCTGCAAAAGCGGCGGTACCGTGGGTCAGGACGCGATCCATCAATGCGCTTCGAGCGGTGAAAAATGCTACATCTTCGCCCTCGGCTCCGCCATCTTGGTTGATTATGAGGTCGTGCCGTGAACCTGCGGATGACGCGCTTCAGGACGATGGCGGTGGCCGTCGGGATATTGGCGATGCTGGCGGGCTGCGCGACCGATGAGAATTACCACCCGGCGCCGGGAGAGAAGATGCGCATCTCCCGAAACACCATGGAGGGGTTCAAGGAGTATCAAGGGATAATCGGTTCGACGCGCCTGGGCGCCTTTGCGGTTTCCTCCGACGGTGGCGCTTATGCCTACTGGTATTGCCCAGAACTGGCCTGCACAGATGGCAACGCCTTTGCGGTAAAAGCCTTGCGCGATTGCCGGCGATATGGCGAGAAATGCTACATCTTCGCCCGTCAGAACGATATCAAAGTCGATTACTTCGTCGCGCCCTGATGGGCGTCGCTGCTGCCTCTGCTGGTCAGCTCATGGGTGACGGCGCCGAGACGATCGGCGGAAGGATTTTTGCGTAAATCCTTCCGCCGATTATCATCTCGTTTCCGCTGCTCAGAACACCTGCTGCAGCAAGCTCGACAGACGCTGCCCGAAGGCGGCGGGATCGCTCAGCGTCTCGCCTTCCTGCAGCTTCGCCTGGTCGAGCAGGACCCAGCTGGCATCGCCGACCGCATCTTTCTTGGCGCCGCTGGAAACGGCCTTGGCCAGCGCGGCGATCAGTGGATGGCTGCCATTGATCTCCAGGACCCGGGGCAGCGTGGCGTCGAGCTGGCGATGCTGCTTCAACAGCCGCGCCAGGCGCATATCCATGTCGCCCGCGTCGGCGACCAGGCAGACCGCACTGTCGGTCAGGCGCGATGAGAGCCGTACATCCTTCACCGACTCCTTGAGCGTCAGCTTCATCAGGGCGACGAGATTGTCGATGCCTTCGGCCGCCGGCTTCTTCTCTTCGGGCTTGGCGTCGGCCGACGCTTTCACCTTGTCGAGATCGGCACCGCCGCGGGTGACGGATTTGAATTCCTTGCCATCGAATTTCTCCACCGCCGGAATCCAGAACTCGTCGATCGGATCGGTCAGCAGCAGGACCTCGACGCCCTTGGCCTTGTAGCCTTCCAGCTGTGCGCTCTTCGCCACCGCATCGAGGCTGTCGCCGGTGATGTAATAGATCGCGTCCTGGCCCTCCTGCATGCGGCCGATATAGTCGGCAAGGCTGACCAGCTCGTTTTCGGTGCCGCTTTTTGTCGAGCGGAAGCGGGCGAGCTTCAGCAGGGCTTCACGGTGATCGGCCTCTTCATAGATGCCCTCCTTGAGGACCGCGCCGAAATTCTCCCAGAAGCTGCGATAGGCCTCGGCGTCGTTCTCGGCCTTCTTGCCGAGCTCGGCCAGCACGCGCTTGACGAGGCCGCCGCGAATGAGCGTCAGGATCGGATTCTGCTGCAGCATCTCGCGGCTGATGTTGAGCGGCAGATCTTCGGAATCGACCAGGCCTTTGACGAAGCGCAGCCAATGCGGCAGCACCTCTTCGCAGTGATCGGTGATGAAGACCCGCTTCACATAGAGCTTCAGCGCCTGCTTGCGGTCGGGATTGAAGAGATCGAAAGGCTTGGTCGAGGGAATGAACAGAAGCCCGGTATAATCGATCTTGCCCTCGGCCTTGAAATGCAAGGTCGCCCAGGGCTCATCGAAGGCATGGGCGACATGGCGATAGAAATCGCGATATTGCTCGGCGGTGATCTCGGACTTCGAGCGGGTCCACAGCGCCGCGCCCTGGTTGATCTTGCGCGGCTCGCCATCGCCCGTCAGGTGGATCGGCAGCTGGATGTGGTCGGAATACTTGCTGATGATGGTGGTGAGCTTGGCGGCGTCCAGGTAGTCGCCGGCATCGGCGCGCAGATGCAGGATGATGTCGCTGCCGCGGCCCGCCTTCTCGGCCGGTTCGACGGTGAATTCGCCCTTGCCGTCGGAAATCCAGCGCCAGGCCTGGTCCTCGCCGGCCTTGCGGGACACCACCTCGACCTTGTCCGCAACCATGAAAGCGGCGTAGAAGCCGACGCCGAACTGGCCGATCAGCGAGACGTTCTTGTCGCCGTCGCCCGTCTCGCCGCCGCCATTGGCCTTGCTCGCCGCCAGTTCCTCCATGAACTTGGCCGAACCGGAGCGGGCGATGGTGCCGAGATTGGCGATCAGGTCGTCATGATTCATGCCGATGCCGTTATCGGCGACCGTCAGCTGCCGCTTCTCCTTGTCGATATTGATGGTGACCTTGAACTCGGGATCCTCCTTGATCAGGCCGGGTTCGGTCAGCGCCAGATAGCGCAGCTTGTCGCAGGCATCCGAGGCATTGGAGACAAGCTCGCGCAGAAACACCGATTTATCGCTGTAGAGCGAATGAGCGACGATATCCAACAGGCGGCTCACTTCCGCCTGAAAGCCGTGACGTTCCATCTGCATGTTTCGTTCCTAGTCCGTCTTCTTCAAATGTCTAAATCCGGCCCGTCCATTCGCGGTTTTCGCGTCCGGGGGCAGTTCTTTGGTCCTCGCCATGCCGGCCCCGTTCCGGCACTGGAACCCGGGTCACGGCGTGGCATGGCATTCCGGCGCTGATATGCGCAATTCGCATGCCGGCTTCAAGAGGGAAGGTCGCCTGCCGCTCTTCTGCCGGGAGCGCCCTTATGCCACAATCGCGGCGATTTGCGGAGATCATCACATAACAAGCCGGCGGTGCCGGCGGCCAAAAGCGGGATCAGGGAGCGAAAAATGAGCGGTGCGGTACTTCAGGCAAAAAAGAGCGATCATCCCGGCAGCAGCCGGTATGGGACGGAGGAATGGCGCCTGCGCCAGGAATTGGCGGCCTGCTATCGCCTGATTGCCCATTTCCGTATGACCGACCTGATCTTCACCCATATTTCCGTAAGGCTGCCCGGGCCGGAGCATCATTTCCTGATCAATCCCTACGGCCTCTTCTTCGATGAGATCACGGCATCGAGCCTGGTGAAGATCGATCTCCAGGGCCGCGCGGTTGAGCCCAGCCCCTATAAGGTCAATCCGGCCGGTTTCGTTATCCACAGCGCCATCCATGGCGCCCGCGAGGATGCGCAATGCGTGCTGCATACCCATACCAAGGCCGGTTGCGCCGTGGCGGCGCAGCGCGACGGATTGCTGCCGCTCAACCAGATCTCGCTCGAGTTCTACAATAACGTCGCCTATCACGATTACGAAGGCATCGCCCTCGATCTCGATGAGCAGGCGCGACTGGTCAAGGATCTCAGCGACAAGCCGGTGCTGATCCTGCGCAATCACGGCCTGCTGACGGTCGGCAGGACGGTGCAGCAGGCCTTTCTGCGCATGTATTACCTGGAGAAGGCCTGTGAGATCCAATTGGCGGCGCAGGCCGGCGGCGGCGCCTTGGTGGTGCCG
>DATLIX010000028.1:0-44793 GCA_035539215.1 Dongiaceae bacterium
GATTTTGGCGCAGGACGAAAGGGTACGACCCGATCATCGTCAATCCGCATGGCCTGTCCCTCCTCGGGGAGCTCGGCGCGGACGGACAGCGGGTCGGGCGCCGCGACCTCCGCACCGTCCCGCAAGATGCGATATGACTCACGATGCCCCCGGCTTCAAGAGGTAATTCAGCCATTTTTGCTCAATTTGCGATCAGGAAGATTTGACCGGCATTTCACTAACCCGGTCGGGGCGCGCTCGGGTGCCTGGACGAACGATGACAACAGGCAACGGCCGGCCTCTCGACCACGGCGGCGGAAGCGCCTAACCTAACCTTCCTCCCCTTCCCGTCCCGCCACCAATGAGGATAGCCCCGCGATGTCTCATTCCATGATCTATACCCGGCTCGGCAAGAGCGGCCTGCGCGTCTCCCGCCTCTGCCTCGGCACCATGACTTATGGTGCCACAACCTGGCGCGACTGGGTGCTGGATGAGAAGGCGGCGCGGCCCTTCTTCGAACGGGCGATCGAGGCCGGCATCAACTTCTTCGACACGGCCGACGTCTATTCCCTGGGCGTCAGCGAGGAGATCGTCGGCCGGGCGATCCGCGACCTGGTGAGCGACCGCGAGGACGTGGTAATCGCCACCAAATGCTTCAACGGCACCGTCGGCGACAAGCCGAACCGGCGCGGCCTTTCGCGCAAGCACATCATGGATGCCTGCGACCGCTCGCTGCGGCGCCTCGGCATGGACTACATCGACCTCTACCAGATCCACCGGTTCGACCCGGAAACGCCGATCGAGGAGACGATCTGCGCCCTGCATGACCTCGTCCAGGCCGGCAAGGTCCGCTATATCGGCGCCTCCTCGATGTATGCTTGGCAATTCGCCAAATACCTCTACAAGGCGGACCAGCTGTTCCGCACCCGCTTCATCTCGATGCAGAACCATTACAATCTGATCTACCGGGAGGAAGAACGCGAGATGATGCCGCTCTGCCGGGAGGAGGGGATCGGCTGCATTCCCTGGAGCCCGCTCGCCCGCGGCTTCCTGGCCGGCAACCGGCATCGCCAGGGCGGCGGCGATACCACGCGCTCAAAGAGCGACAGCTACGCCACCAACCTCTATTACCGCGACGACGATTTCGCCGTCGCCGACTGTAACGTAGAGGTCGCCAAAAGGCTGGATTGCAAGCCGACGCAGGTCGCTTTGGCCTGGGTCCTCAGCAACCCCGCCGTCACCGCGCCGATCATCGGCGCCAGCAAGCTCAGCCATCTCGAAGATGCGCTGGAGGCGCTGCACATCACCTTGTCGATCGAGGACAAGGCGGCCCTGGAAGAATCCTACCGCCCGCATCCGGTCCTCGGCCATCAATAGGCCCGGCCGGACGGCCTTCCGCGACCGAGCGGACGGGAAGGGATCAGCCGCGGCTGGCTGTCGCTTCCTGGACCAGATTGCGGAAGGTCTGCAGGTCGGCCGGCGCGACATCCGAAACCGCCCAATAGGTCACGTCGCCAGCGGTCCAATAGAGCACGTTATACCCCCGGATGCTGAGCGCTTCCGGCTTCGTCTCGCGCTCCTCCCCCGCCAGGACGGGACAGGCGAACATGTTGATCAGATGGGCACGGTGGCGATAGACCAGGGCCGCCACCGGCCGCCGGTCGAGGTAATCGAGCCGGCCGCCCATCAAGGCAAATCCCTGGGTCGAATAGTCGGCAACCGTCGGCGCGACATCCACTTTGCCGTCGAACCAGGGCTTGACCGTATGCTGGTCGGCCGAGGCGATATCGGTCAGATGCGAGGCCATCAGCGAGCGGATATGGCTGGCCACCACTTCTTCAGCCATGCCATGGCCCTCGGCATGCGGCATCAGCCAGTAGGTGGTGGCGCCGGAAACCACGGCGACGCCGGCGATCGATGCGGCCAGTGCCAGGAATTGGCGGCGGCCCCATTTCCGGCTGCCGGCACCCCGGTCCCTCTCCTGCCGCGCCATCGGGACCACCACCAGGTCACTGCCCCTTGCTTCGGGCGGCAGCGCCGGCTGGGGAAGCGGCCTGGTTGCCAGCATGAGCGTCATCCGCTCTCGCAGGTCGGCCGGCGCCGGATAGCGCTCCAGGCTATTGCGCAGGTCGGCCGTCAAATTCGCCAGCCGGTCATGCTTTTCCTTGCATGACCGGCAATGAGCCAGATGGCCTTCCAGCGTCAGCGTGCCGGAGAGGTCGAGCTCGCCGTCGATATAGGCGTTCAGCAATGTTGCGATGCGATCACAGTCCATGGGCCACCTCACCGCCGAGCCGCTGTTCCAGATGTTTGAGCAGGTGGTCGCGGCCACGGGCCAGGCGCGACATCACCGTGCCGATCGGGATCTCGGCAATCTCGGCAATTTCCTTGTATGACAATCCCTGCAGATCGCGCAGAACCACGACTTCGCGATAGGCCAGGGGCAAATTCTCGACGGCGCTGTTCAGATGCTTGCGCCGCTCCTTATCGTTCAGCTGCGTTTCGGGGGTCTCGACGGCCTTGGGATGCAGCGCCACGACAGTGGGTCGTCCGGCGATTTCGGCAATGGCTTCGTCTTCCATAAAGGTGAGCTGCTGCGAGCGATTGACCTTCAGCCAGCTGAAGCAGCAGCGCCGGACGATGGTCAACAACCAAGCCCGCGCCTCCGGCCCGCGATAGGTGGCAAAATGCTTCAGGGCCTTGAGATAAGCTTCCTGGACCACATCTTCGGCATCGCTGCGATTGCCGGTCAGCCAGCGCGCCAGATTGAAGGCATCGTCCAGATGCGGCAGCATCAGCTGCTCGAAAGCGTCGCGTTGGGTCGGGTCGGTCAAGGTCAGGCTCCTGATTCCGTCACAGGTTAGACTGTGTCACACCCACGCTTATTCCCGGCCGTCTCGAATCCGGGCTTGGCATCGCCATTTTGCCGGCAGTCGTTTCTTTAAGGAAAAATTAACTATACCAAGGCGTTGCCGAAACCGTCGCCGACCCCGCAGTTAAGGACGCTCACCCGCGCCGTTCAATCATGATTTCGCCAAATCGTGACAAAATTCTGCAGCTTGGCGGCATCGAGATCGGAAACCACCCACACCACCATACCGCCTTCCTGCCAATGGAGAATATTGAAGCCGCCTTTGTCCAGCTGCCGCGGCTCTCCACCTTCGGCAACCTCCGACGGCCAGATCAGGACATTGATGAGATGCGGGCCGCTGCGATAGACCAGCGCCGCGACGTTGCGGTCCTGCAGGTAATCCAGCCGTCCGCCGACCAAGGGGAAGCCTTGATCGGCCAGGTTCTTGACCGGCGGCGCAAAGTCGACCTTGCCGTCGAACCAGGGTTTGACGTTGTGCTGATCATTGGACGCGACGTCGAGAAGGTGCCCGGGCTGCATCGACCGAACATGGCTGGCAACCACCAGATCGGCGATCTCGGTGGTCGCCAGCGGCTGGAAGAACAGCAGGATAGCGATGGCCGCCGCGGCCGCGCCGGCGGCAAAGCCAAGCGCCGGGCGCCACCAGGGGGCGAAGGCAAGCCACGGCCGCCGCCGGGTATCATGCCCGGCCTCGGATAACCCGCGGTCTGGCAAGCCGGCCTCGCGCCCAGCCGCACGGGCGGCGCTTGCCAGCGCCTGGTCGAGCCTCTGCCCCAATACCGCGGAAGCCTTGTGATAGCTGGCCCGATCGCGCAGCGTCCGACGGGTCTCCACCAGCCTCTGCCAGGCATCGCGGCAACATGCGCAGCTTTCCCGGTGCCGGGTGATGGCGATTGATTGCGCAGCGTCGAGTTCGCCGTCGAACTCGGCCTGCAGCAGCAAAACCTTGTCGCAGCCGTCCCGCATGCTCATCTGGCCGGCTCCTTCACGCCTGCAGCCTCGCTCAGCAAGCGCCGCGCACGCCATAGCCGCGACATCACCGTGCCGATCGGCACCGCGGTGATTTCCGCAATCTCGCGATAGCTGAGTTCCTCGAATTCCCGCAGGATGATGCATTCCCGCAGCTCGACCGGCAGGGCGCCCAGCAGGGCGTCGATCTCCCGCCGCGTCTCCTGCTGCATCAGCAAGGATTCCGGATCGCCTGCCGGATCGACGAGATCGATACCCCACGCGCTTTCCGCGTTATCCGACGCGTCTTCATGCAGTTTCACCATATGAATGCCCCGGGTTTTCTTCATCACTGCATAGGCGGCGTTGCGCACGATCTGCAAAAGCCAGGCCCGTGCGTTCACGCCGCGAAAGGACGGGTAATAGGAGAAAGCCCGCAAGACTGCTTCCTGCACGACATCTTCGGCCTCCACCGGATTGCGCAGCAGCCAGCGCGCCAGATTGGCCGCGGCATCGAGATGCACCAGCACCTCCGCCTTGAAACGCGCCGCGCCGGAATCGTCGCTCACGGTCCGGTTCCGCTCATGGCGAGATCGGCGATCCCGTGACGCAAGGCTCCTGCCACATCTTTCACCCCCCGCTTGTTTTCGCTCCACATGTCTTCCTGGCCGCCCTTTCGCCCGCTGCGGATCGCGTTTTGCCGGCGGGATCTCCGGCACGGAATTTTTCCGACCGGCACAGGCAATGGCGGACCAATAGGGACAGATCGGCGATAAGGATAGTTTATTCGTCCCGGCCGAGATTTTTTTCAAAAAAAGCTGGGAATAAAAAAGCTGCGAATAGTCCCGGCCCGTTCCTGATCTCCGCCTTCGATGCATCAGCCGATGCAGGTAATCCCAATACCAACAGGAGACGGAACATGGACAATTTCAAAGAAGCCGCCCTCGCGGCAGCGAGCGAGACGGGCACATCGCGGCGTGGCTTGCTGAAATGCGGCGCCTGGGCAGGTGCCGGCATTCTCTGGACGGTCGTCGGCGGCATCCCGCGCTCAACCGGCTTGGGCTTCGGCCGGCCGGCGCAGGCCGCCACCGGCCTCAGTTTCGTGCAGATCAGTGACAGCCATATCGGCTTCAACAAGGCGCCCAATCCCGATGCCGCCGGAACCTTCACGGAAGCAGTGGCCAAGGTTCGCGCCCTGGCGACGCAGCCGGCCTTCATGATCCATACCGGCGATGTCAGCCATCTTTCGAAACCGGGCGAGTTCGACACCGCCGCGGAAATCATCAAGGGCGCCAATCTCGACGTGCATTACGTGCCGGGCGAACATGACGTCCTGGCCGACGACGGCAAGACCTTCTTCGAGCGCTTTTCGAAGGATGCCAATGGCTGGTACAGCTTCGATCAGAACGGCGTCCACTTCGTCGCATTGGTCAATGTGCTGGGTTTCAAGGCTGGCGGTTACGGCCATCTCGGCGACGACCAATTGAAATGGCTGGAGGCCGATCTGAAGCCGCTTGCCGCCAGCACGCCCATCGTCGTCTTCACCCATATCCCCCTCTGGCTGGTCTATGCCGATTGGGGCTGGGGCACCGATGATGCCGCCCAGGCGATGACCTATCTCAAGCGTTTCGGTTCGGTCACCGTCCTCAATGGCCATATTCATCAGATCATCCAGAAGGTCGAAGGCAATGTCAGCTTCCATACCGCCAATTCTACCGCCTTTCCCCAGCCGGCACCCGGGACCGCACCCAATCCCGGTCCGATGAAGGTGGAAGCCAGCCGGCTGAAATCGCTGCTTGGTATCGCCGAGGTCAATCTCGTTTCGGTGAACCAGCCGCTCGCGATCGTCGATACGACACTCAACGCATAAGACGACGGGGAAGACAGGCCATGCATGAGAGCAGAAAAAAACTGGCCCCACGCGCCACCTTCTGGCTGGCGGCGATCGCCGGTCCGCTCCTGATATCTGGCCCGGCGCAGGCCGAGCCGCCGGACCGACCGGGCACCGAAGGCCCGGTCTCAACCACCGAACCGACAGCGGCGCCACCATCGGCATCGGCCTCTGCAAGCCAGCAGACAGCATTACCGGTGCGGCATGTCGACATCGATAACTTTGACTTTTCCCCCATGCAGCTGACCGTCGCCGTCGGCACTGAAGTCACGTGGACCAACCACGACGACATTCCGCATACGGTGGTCAGCAGCGACAACCCGCCAGCCTTCAAATCGCCGCCGCTTGATACCGATGACGCTTTCTCCGTCACCTTCGCCAAGCCCGGCACCTACACCTATTTCTGCTCGGTTCATCCAAAAATGGTTGGAACCGTCGTGGTGCAGGCGAAATAGGGACGGGCACGCCCCTCTTTGGCCCGCCTCCAGTCGCCCCGCACCGCCTGGAAGCGGTAATCTGTCGCGCAATGGTCGTCTGTCCCCGATTTGGCGATCATTTGCCGGCCGGTTACCGCTTTCGGGCCTCATATACGGGAGCACCCGTTTGCAGGACCGATCCAGTCAAGCCGCCGGCGGAAACCTGTCGGGCCCGGGAATATCGGTAAAGCATGGGCGGTCATGGGAGATGGAGCAGCGCCGTTCCCTCCGGCGTTGCGTGCCCAGCCCTGTCAGAAAGGAATTCATTATGGTTAAGCCGATTTATGGTGTTTTCATCGCCGGAATGGCCGCCCTCCTCGCCGGCGGCCTGCCGCAATACGCGCATGCCTTCGGGTCCGACAACAGCAGCAGCACCTCAACGCCCAGCCCGACGGCCACCAAGAGCAGCAGCAGCGCCTATGACACGGCGCTGAACAAGATCAATGCCGGCAATTACCAGGATGCTATCCCATTGCTCCAGCAGTCGCTGACGCAGGACCCGAACAATGCCGATGCGCTGAACGAACTCGGCTTCAGCCTGCGCAAGACCGGCCGGCTGTCGGAATCGCTGGAGGCCTATCAAAAGGCCCTGGCGCTCAATCCCGGCCATGTCGACGCCAATGAATATCTGGGTGAGCTTTATCTCCAGATGAAGCGGCCGGACCTCGCGCAGAAGCAGCTCGATATCCTCGCCAAGCTCTGCCCCTCGGGTTGTGAGCAGCGCAGCGACCTCCAGCAACAGCTCTCGGCCTTCAAGAGCTGATCGGCCGCGGCCATCTTTTTACGTGGACAGGTGCCGCGGCCGATCGAGCGCAGCAAAGGTCGCGGCATCAGCAACAGGGGCAACCGTATCGACGACGGTTGCCCCTGTCAGCATTTCCGGTACCGCGAAGCGATTCCGTGTAAAGCGATCCGACTTTATATCAGGCGATCGCCCGCACCGCCTCGTCATGGATGAGGCCCATGATACGGCGCTTCAAGGCGATGAAATCCGGCGAGGTCAGCAGGTCGACGGAACGCGGGCGCGGGATGTCAATCTTGATCATCTCCTTGATGCGCCCCGGGCGCGCCGTCATCACATAGACGCGGTCTCCCAGCAGGATCGCTTCGTCGATATCATGGGTAATGAAAAGCACCGTCTTGCGCGACTGCTGCCAGATATCCAGCAGCAGCTCCTGCATCAGCGAGCGCGTCTGGCTGTCGAGCGCGCCGAAGGGCTCGTCCATCAGCAGGATTTCCGGATCATTGGCCAGCGCCCGCGCCAAGGCGACGCGCTGCATCATGCCGCCCGAAAGCTGCTTCGGATAAGCCTTCTCAAAACCTTCCAGGCCGACCTGGGCGATGAAGCGCCGCGCGATCGCCGCCCGCTCGCTTGCCGAGATACCGGCCAGTTCCGGGCCGAACTCGACATTCTGCTGCACGGTCAGCCAGGGATAGAGCGTGTAGGATTGGAACACCATGCCGCGGTCCTTGCCCGGCCTGGTGACCGCCTTGCCGTCGAGCGTGATGCTGCCGCTGGTCTGCCGGTTGAGGCCCGCCACCAGTCGCAACAGGCTCGACTTGCCGCAGCCGGACGGACCGACGATGACGGCAAACTCGTTCTCCTCGACATTGAGCGAAATCCCGTCGAGCGCGGTAACCGCATTGCCGCTCTTCGGCGTGAAACGCAGATTGACGTTGTTGATTTCCAGCTTTGCCATGGAACGCGGTTACCCTTGGATGGTCCAGGGAAGCAGCTTTGACCGCATCACCTTGAACAATTGATCGCTGATGAGGCCAAGGAGGCCGATCACCGCGATGCCGAGGAAAATACGGTCGGTGAAGAGGCCGCGCATCGAGTTGAGGATGAAATAGCCGAGCCCCTTGTTGGCAGCGACCAGTTCCGCCACCACCAGATAGGTCCAGGCCCAGCCCAGAGTCACCCGCAAGGCATCCATGACACCGGGCATGGTCGCCGGAATCAGGACCTTTCGCACCACCTGTCGCCGGCTGGCGCCCAGCGTATAGGAAACATCCAGCAGATCATGCGACACGGCGCGCGAGACGTCGGCGATCAGAATCAGCTGCTGGAAGAACGTGCCGATGAAAATGACCGCGACCTTTTCCGCCATGCCGATACCGATCCACAGGATCAGCAGCGGGATGAGCGCCGAAACCGGCAGATAGCGTACGAAATTGGTAATGGGCTCGATCGCCGCCTCGGCGATCTTGAAACTGCCCATCAGAATGCCGAGCGGCACGGCGAAGATCGAGGCCAGGATGAAGCCGGAGAGAATCTCGTAAAGGCTGACCCCGGTATCGCGGAACAGCGAGCCGTCGGAAACGCCGTCGATGCCGGCCTGGACGACGGCGACCGGCGTCGGGAGGAAATCTTCGCGTACCAATCCGCCATAGGAAAGCACGCACCACAGCGCCAGGATCAGAAGGGCCACCGCCGCACTTACCGTCAGATAGGCGCGGCGGGAAATATCCTTCTTCGGCGCGAAATAAGCGTCGAAGGACATCGGCTTACTGATTGACGAAGTCGTAATCGATGAGCTGCGCCGGCGTGGTCTTCACCTGCACCTTGCCATGTGACGACCAGACGTCGATCGCCTCCTGCACCGTCTGGGTCAGCGGACCGGGCTTGTCTTTGGTACCGAAGAAGGTCTTGTTGTCATCGGCGCCATAGAACTTGATGCCGGTCAGCGTGTCCTTGAAATCCTTCGGGTCCTTCAGCCAGCCGCCGACACCCTTGGCCATGATGGCGATCGATTCATCCGGGTTGGAGCGGTAATAGGCAACGGCTTCGTTCCAGGATTTGACGATGCCCGCGACTTCCTTCTCATGCGCCTTGACCCAGGCGGTCTTGGCGATCAGTGCGTCGGTGATGAGGCCGGGGGTGGTCGAGCTGTCAACCAGCAGGTGGCCGTGATCCGTCGCCTTGCCCTTGCTGAGCCAAGGCTCCCAGGTGACCGCCGCATCGACCCGCTTGCTGACGAAAGCGCTGCCGGCATCGCCGGCCGTCATGTTGACGACATTGAGATCGGATTCTTGCAGGCCGGCCTTGGCCAGCAGCACATTCAAATAGAATTCCGATACCGAGCCTTCATTGACCGCCACCTGCTTGCCCTTGAGGCCGGCGATGCTGGTGATGTCCTTGCTGGCGACGATGCCGTCGCCGCCATTGGAATCGTCGATCGCCACGACATACTGATAGTCGTCCGGCTTCTTCATATAGAGCAGGGCCGTGTCCACCGTGCTGGCGATCATCTGGATCTGGTCGGCCATCAGGGTCGGAAAGCGCTCTTTCGGATCTTCCATGACGACGAGATCGACATCGACGCCATTCTTGGCGAAGAAGCCTTTCTCCTTGGCGATGTAAAGCGGGCCATAGCCGACCCAGGTCGAATGGGCGATGGTGATGGTATCGGCGCTGGCCGGGGCAGTGCCCGACAAGCCGCCAAAGCTCAGTCCCGCTGCGACAGCGAGCGCCAAACCGATGATGTTGCGCATGTGACAATCCTCCCAATTGGCGGGACCGGATTTGCCCGGTTCCCCCTCTTCCACGTGATCGATGGCGTGATCATCAACGGCTGATGGGTTCGAGCCGGCTGCGCGAAACAGCTTGCTGTTTCGCCACGTGCGACCGGAATTGCCTATCAGCTTCTGAGATCGGCCTTCCTCTCCCCGCACGCCTGGCCCGCTGTTCTCTTGTCAGCTTCGGCCCGAAACGGCTTGGCATTCCCGCGGAGCAATCGTCGGGGAACGTCAAGGCAGTCACAATACGGTAAGATGTTTGGCGAGACCAGATGAAGCGGCACAGTCCTCCGTTCGCGCGGGCCGTTTTTTCTGATCTTCGGCATCGGCTTGTCCAATCCAATCGACTGGCGCGCCCTGGTGGGGGGGCCGGCGGAGATGGCGAGACCGGTCTGGCAACGTGGCCCGTACCTCCTCCGTCTGGCACCCCCGCCCTGCTCACCGCGCGATTGTCTCTCTATGGCCATTCATGGCGCCTTTCAGTGGCCTGGGTTTCTTCGCACTGCGGCATTTGTCCCAAAGCCATTCGCGTAGCATCGAGTCGCCTGGCGCGTGCTACTGTGGCGTTTTGCCGCAGATCCGTTTGCCGATAGTGGCGCCGCGGGCAATGGTACATGCTGCTCATTCGAGCGAGATCAATGAGATAGCCTCGATCAAGCCGCACTTCTGTTGTGACATGGCCACAGGCGTTTCGGAAACACGCTTGTGTTTACTAATCGAGGTTGCTTCCGGGAGACGGGCAACGGATCATTGCTGCGTCGCAACAAAACGGCGATGGGGCGCATGATGGATTCCGGCTGGCAAGCCTTGCAGAAGCTGATCCGAAGCTGGCGCCGAAGCTTTGCACGGCAGGCGCCCGGCGTAAGCAGGGCTGGCGAAAGCGACTTCAGTGCGAACAACGAGCTGGCGGGCCAACAGATCGGCATGCCCGTTCAGATCCTGCGACAGGAAGAACAGGTCGCGCCGGCATCGTCTACAGGCATGGCCGCCGCTTTGCCGCCGATACGGCGACAGGTATTGCTGCCCGCATACCGGCCACCGCTGCAACTGCCGCCGCCAAGCGCCGCCGCTTCTGCCAAGCCTGATCCCCATAAGCGCGGCATGCCAGCGGCGAATCCAAGAACGGGACGGCGCCGCGCTCTGTCGGCGGCAACCAAGCCGCAGGCGGCCAATCGGCCCGGTCGGCGCATCGCGCTTGCCCTGCAAGGCGGCGGTGCGCATGGCGCCTTTACCTGGGGCGTTCTGGACCGCCTGCTGGATGAGCCGGAGATCGATATCACCGCCATCAGCGGCAGCAGCGCCGGCGCGCTCAACGCCGTTGCGCTGGCGAGCGGCCTGCTGGAAGACGGACGCGCCGGCGCCAAACGCCGGCTCGAACAGTTGTGGCGCCGCGCCGCCGGCCTTGCCGAATTGAGCAGCCTGCCCTCGACGCCGCTGGAGCGGCTGGCCCCCAGCCTCGGCGTCGAGTGGTCGCCCGGCCATATGCTGTTCGATATCTTCACCCGCTATGTCTCGCCCTATCAGTTCAATCCTTTCGGCATCGATCCGCTGCGCCAATTGCTGCATGACCTGATCGACATCGGCGCGTTGCGGCGCGACGAGGCCCTTCCCCTCTTTATCGCAGCAACGCGGGTCGACAACGGCGAGATGCGCCTCTTTGAAAACCGCGACCTCAGCATCGATGCGATTCTTGCTTCGGCCTGCCTGCCGGCCATCAACCAGGCGATCAAGATCGATGACGGCTATTACTGGGACGGCGGCTTCAGCGCCAATCCGCCCCTTCTGCCCTTGGTCAGCCACAGCCTGTCAAGCCCCGGCCCGGCCGCGGAGATTCTGCTGGTGCGCATTGATCCGGTGCAGGACGATCATATGCCGATCACCGCCGGCGGTATTCGCAGCCGGCTCAACCGGCTGATGTTCAATGCGCCGCTCAATGCCGAACTGCGGTCCTTGCGCTGGCTGCAGGATCAGCTCAATCAGCCGGCCCTGGCGCAGAGCCCGCTCGGCCAGCAGCTTGCGACGCTGAAGCTGCACAGCCTCAGCGCCGACGAGGTGATGCGCCAACTCGGCAGTGCCAGCAAATTGCGGCCCGATCTGCAGCTGATCGAACGACTGCATCAGCTCGGCAGGGAAGTCGCCGATGAATGGCTCGGCCAAGCGGTGTCCAAGCCAGGCCCGGCCGACGCCAGAATGGCACAGCAGGCCTGACCCGCGGCCATGTCAGGGTACCGGATAGCTGAATGCCGTCAGCGGGACCCATTGGCTCGGCGAGCCGATCAGCTTCATATCATAACCGCGCCGATCGGTGACCACATGGAGATCGCCGCCGGAGGTCGCGTCATGCAGCGAAACGATGAGAACCGGGGTCGCGAACTCGCCTCGTCGGCACCGGCTGCCGATTGCAGCACCATCAGTATCAAACCGGCAAACCACAAGCGCTGCACCGTCGGCGTTCCCGGCAAGTGATTGGATCCATCATAAGGCGCCGTCCGCGCGCCGTCACATCACCCGGTAGAATCAGCGGGTGAAGTCCATCACGGCTGAAAATCGGCATTCGGAAGGCACGGTTCACCAGCGTCAGAAGTGGGCATCGTCAGTCGCGTCCCGTGTGATGGCCGACCTAGTGCCGCTCCGGTGGTTTTCAGTTCCACGTGCCGGGCACCTTAACGTCTCGCCAAAAACTTTATCCAGATGGTCATAATTTCCGTGCGCGCATGCGACAATCGGCGCGGTCGGGGGCGGTCCGCTTTCGTGTTGAACTGACGTTCAAATGTGTATCATCGGGGTCGGTCGGGGCTCGGCTCGAAACCGGCCCATATCGATTGCAACAACGTGCCGGGGTGACAGGCCATGCAACATCCACTGCTCGCGCTGGCGGATGCGATCGACAGCTATATCGATACCTGTCCCTTGCAGCACCGCGAATTGGTCGATATCCGTCGTCGCTTGCGTGAACGTTTGCGGCCGACGACGGTGGCGCCGATCGCGCCGACCGCGGAACGCCCGCGCGGCACAGAATTGCAGCCTGCCCTCGATCTTGCGCGCGATCAGGGCGCCGGGGCCATCGTCGATGCACTAGGCGCTGCCGGGGCCTACCTGGAGTGGGTGAGTTACGATTCCTATCCGGCTGCCGATATCGGCTCTCATTTCCCGCGTCGCCACCGTTTCGCCAGCCTCATCGGCCCGGTGGATCCCAGCTGGTCGCATGATTTCGACTGCGGCCTGCTGTGGATCGCGCCGCAGACATTGTATCGCGACCACCACCATCCCTCGCCCGAACTCTATCTGCCGCTGACCGGCCCCAGCCTGTGGCGCTTCGGTACCGATCGCCCCTGGATCGAACGGCAGGCCGGCGAGTTGATCTGGAACGGCGCCAATGTCGTCCATGCCACCTTGGTCAAAGAGGCGCCTCTGCTGTGCCTCTATGCCTGGACGGCCAATGTCGATGCGCCGGCGCAAGTGGTCCGCGCCGCCGACTGGCATGACATCGAGACCGACCTGGCACGGACATCCTATCGATAACGGAGAAGGTCTCCTGCCTGGCGCTACGCGCCTGGGCCATGAATGCCGCCTTTCGGTCCCGTCGCCGGCACGACAGGAATCTCAGCTGCGTGCCTCCAACTGGTCGAGCAGCCGATAATATTGGCTGGCGAACAGCACGCCCATTTTCCTGAAAGCATGCAACGCAAAGCGATCCGGCACCGACACCGGCAGCGGCAGATCCTCGACCGCGGCGCCACCGACGAACTGGGCCATCACCTTTCCGAGGGTCGTGCAGGCCGCCACGCCGCGGCCATTGCAGCCGAGGGCCGCATAGAGATTAGGCGCCAGAAGATGAATATGCGGCAGCGAATCCTTGGTAAGCGCGACCTTGCCGCTCCACAGAAACTGGATCGGGGCGGCCGCAGCGCGCGGAAACGTCTTTGCGATCGTGGCCCGCAGAGCCGAGGCCTGCTCCAGCGTCGGATTGTCGTCTACCGGGCATCGCCCGCCCATGATCAGCCTGCCCTCATGGTCGAGGCGAAAATAGAGCAGCAGCCGACGCGTATCAGTGGCCCCCTGGCCCCCGGGAATAATGCTTTCCCGCACCGCCTTATCCAGCGGATAGGTCGCGATCTGGAAGCTGGTCACGGGCACGACGGTTTGACGCAGCCCGGGCCAGAGATCGTCCGTATAGGCATTCGTCGCCAGCACGACCTTATTGGCGGTGATGGTGTGGCTGCCGAGGTCGAGAAGCCAACGGTCACCCGCGCGCCCAAGACGCCGGACCGGCGAATAGGCGTGAATCGTCGCACCTTCCGACATTGCGGCGGTAGCCAGCCCCCGCGCATAGCTCAGAGGCTGCAGCACGCCGCCGCGCGGATCATGCCAGCCGCCGACATAGAGCCCCCGGGGGCTGCCGATCATGGCGGCGATCTCCTGGCGATCCAGGAGCTTGGCGGCCACGCCGCGCGCCGCCCATTGCGTTGCCCGCGGCAGGACGATTTCCTGATAGGCCTTCGGGCCGTGCGCCGCTTGAATCCATCCGCTATAGATCGGATGGCAATCGATCTTATAGTTCGCGATCAACGACGCGACGAGATCGGCCCCGTCGCCCATGGTCGCAACCATGGCCGCCCCGAGCCTGGGGCCGAACATCGCCTCTAGCCTGTCGGGATCGAACTTCAGCCCGGCAATGATCTGCCCGCCGTTGCGGCCCGAGGCGCCCCAACCGGGCTCCGAAGCCTCGACGACCGTGGTGTCGACACCCGACCGGGCCAAGTGTATGGCTGTGCTCAATCCGGTATAGCCCGCGCCGACAATGGCGACATCGGTCACGCCGCTCCGGCTGACCGGGTGATACAAAGGCGCCTTGCAGGCCGTGGCCGCCCAGGCGCTGGCGGGCAGCACGGATTGTGGGGTGACATGCATGGATGCAATCCTTCGCTGCTCCGGGAGTCCCGCTCGCCGGTCGACCTATGCCGGCGGGACGGCAAGCCTCGTCTGCCGATCGGCAGGGGAACTGATACGATGGCGATTATCCCGGCCGGAACCGCAAAAGAGTCGAACAGGTATGACCTGCAGTCATGCTCCTTTTAAGCCGGTCGCCGGGCGCAGCTGGTCTTCCATCGACCTCATCTCGGAAATCAGCCATTCCTTGACGAGAATCGCGGATTGCCGCAGCGGACGTTTCGTCGAGGCGACGATGTCATAGCTGAGCCCGGTCCTGAGTTCCTGGCGCCCGGCGCGGACCAGCCCGTCTCCCAGCAGTTCCAGCCCGACCACGTGGAGCCAGCCAAGGGCCATGGCGCGACCTTTGAGCGCCGACTGGACCACCAGGGTATAGTCAGAGAAAGTGATATTGCGCGCGTCTTTCGGGGCCGGGGCCCCGGTCTGTTCAAGAAACCGCTGCCAGGGTACCCGCATGGTTCCGGCGAGATTTGCGAACATATGCGGGCAATCTTCCTTTGCCTTCAGCAGCGTGCCGTGACGCTTTGCATAATCCGGGCTGCACACCGGGACAACGATCTCATCCATCAGCTTCCAACTATGCTGGTCGGCATTCGGCGGATGGTTGTGGCGGATGGCAAGATCGACATCGTCGAAGGGACCTACCGGTTCGCCTTTGACGAGCTGAAAACGCAAATCGATATTGGGGAAAGACGCCTGGAACCGATCCACCATGGGCACGAACCAATGCACGGCAAAGGCCGATGATATGGAAATCGTCACCATGCCGGTCTTGCCTTGCCGGACCCTTAATTCATCAAGCGCGGCCTCGATCGTCTGAAATCCCTGCCCGACCGCCTTGTAGAGCATTTCGCCGTCCTCGGTCAGTTCCAGACCGGTCGGGCCGCGCCTGAAGAGCACCGTCACCAGATGCGTCTCCAGCCGCTTTATCATCCGGCTGACGGCGGATTGGGTCACGTTGAACTCGGCGGCGGCGCGGGTGAAGTTCAGATGCTTGGCGGCGGCTTCGAACATGAAGAGCGCGACGGTCGACGGAAGCGACTTTCTAAGGGACATCCTTCTCTTCCAGAACGAAGTGGGCCTGCTGCCGGTGGCCGAAACCGCCGACAACCACCGCTACTCTCGCCGCAATCGCGCTGCTTTTCCAGCCCGGTTCTGCAGCTGCCCCGTATCTGCGATCCGCCGCCCCGCTTGGGCGCGCGAGACCGAGAGGGCCCTCAGGAGAAGGCCGTGGCCATGGGCTGCAGCCGGCGCGTCATCCGGCTGCCGCAAAGTCCCGTTCCATCAGCTCGATAACGGTAGCCGTCTTCCTTTTAGCCGCCGTCTGCAGCGCCTTCGGCAAATCTGCCAAAGCGCTCACCCGCACCGATTCACAACCAAAACCTTTCGCCAGCAGATGAAAATCCGGCGTAAAGATATCCACCCCGATCGGCCGAATCTGGTGCGCCGTCATATAGGATTTTATCTCCGAATAGCCGTGATTGTTCCAGACCAGGACGATCACCGGCGTCTCAATTTCGTGTGCCGAGGCCAGTTCCTGGATCGAAAACTGCAATCCGCCGTCGCCGACGACACAGACGACGGGCCGATTTGGCGCCGCCAGTTGCGCACCGATCGCTGCGGGCAGCGCATAGCCCAAAGTGCCGTAACCCGTCGAAGAGCAGAACCAGGAACGCGGCGCCGGCGCGGCATAAGCGACGCAGCCGGCATAGACCGGCTGTGCCGAATCGCCGACGATGATTGCCTCCGGCAGACTATCGCGAACGCTATCGAGGACCGCCAGGCAGCTCTTGTAGAGCGGACTGAGTTCCGCTTGCACGGCATCGCGCGCTTTTGCGGCGCGTGCCGCACCGGTGCCCTGCCGCCGCGTGACCAGCGGCACAAGCGCCGCCAGGGCTTCGCAGGCATCGGCGACAATCGGCAGATCCACCAGCCGCGTGCGGCCCATCTGGACCGGGTCGATATCGATGCGAATGCTCTTGCCGCGAAATTTGGCGCCGCCATCGCCGTTGAAATCGTAATCGGTCGGACCGAATTCGGTGCCCACCGCCAAGACCAGGTCGGCCGCCTCGATCAGCTCGATAACCGGTCTCATCGCCGGACTCGACGGCACCGCCAAGGGATGGCCGACCGGCATCAGGCCGCGGCCATTGACCGTCATGACGGTCGGGGCGTCGAGCTTTTCCGCCAGTTCGCGCGCCAGCGGCCCGCTATCCTGCGCACCGCCCCCGACCAGCAGGACCGGCGTCTTGGCATCGTACAGCCAACGGGCAGCCTCCTGCAGCGCTTTTGTGGCTGGAGCGGGCTTCGACGGAAAGGCAGCCTGCTTGATGGGCGGCAGCTTGTCGGCCGGGGCCGTGATGATGTTCAACGGCAGTTCGATATGAACCGGCCGCGGCCGGCCGCCGGTGAAGACGGCAAAGGCCCGCGCCACGACGAAAGGCAGTTCATCGGCTGTCGTGACCGTATGGCTGAAGGCGGAAACCTGCCTGATCAATTGCCGTTGGTCCTGCAGTTCATGCAGCCAACCGTCCCCGGAGCCGATCTGGCCGAAGGCGTTGACGGCGGAGATCACCAGCATCGGAATGGAATCGCCATAGGCCTGGGCCATTGCCGTCGCGATATTCGTCATGCCGGGTCCGGTAATAATGAAACAGGCCGCCGGTCGACCGGTGACCCTGGCATAGCCGTCCGCCATGAAACCGGCGCCCTGTTCGTGACGCGGCGTCACGTGGCGCAAACGGGTCTTCGGCAGGCCGCGATAAAGCTCCACCGTATGGACGCCGGGAATGCCGAAGACGACCTCGATGCCGTAAGCATCGAGCAGTTCCGCGAGATACATGCCGACGGTGTTCATCTCATCCTCTTTCGCTGGAGTGCCCAGAACATGCCGAGAACCTGCCCGGAGCCTGCCGCTGCATTGCGCGCTAAACCGCTTCGATGATCAGGGCATCCGCCGCGACGACGCCCTGCCCTTCCGGAAGAACCATGATGGGATTGACATCGATCTCGGCGAGCGTTGCGATGTTTGCCTCGGCGTATCGCGCAACGGCCTCGATCGCCGCGACGAGCGCCGGCAAATCGCCCTTCGACCGCCCGCGGAAACCGTCAAGCAGCGGGAACGTCTTCAGGCGTCGGATCGCCCGCTCGATATCCGCCTTCGTCGTCGGCAACAGCAGCCGGCTGGCGTCACGCAGCAACTCGACGAAGATGCCGCCGGCGCCGATCACCAGGACCGGGCCGAAATGCGGATCGGTCGTGATGCCGACGAGGATTTCGGCGACGGCGTTTTCGACCATCGGCTCCAAGAGGAAACGATCGATCTTCAGACCCGGCTTGTAAGCGCCGACCCGCCGGGTGATTTCCTCGCCGGCAGCTGCCACGGCATCGGCGCCCCGCAACCCAAGCATGACGGCGCCGGCTTCGGTCTTGTGCGGCAGCCGGTCGCTGACCGCTTTCAGCACCAGGGGTACGGAAAACGCAGCGGCGGCATCGCGCAAGCCGGCGAGGTCCGTCACGCGGCCTGCCGGCACCGACAAGCCGCTCTGGGCGAGCCGCGCCTTGCTCGCCACTTCGTCAAGCGTGCGCCGGCCGTCACCGCGTTTCCTGGGGCCAAGCGGGATTGCCGGCAATCCCGTCTTTCCCGCATTTTCCTTGATCTCGGCGTAATCGGCCATGCGTCCCAGCACCTCGAAGGCATCATGCAGGCCCTGCAGGGGAATGAGACCTTCTGCCAGGACCATCTGGCGCATTTCATCAGGCATGGATTCCGGATTGACCGAGATCACGGCGCCCGGCAGGCCGGTCGCCCGGCTGGCATTGGCGATCGCCCGCACCATGCCGACATGCGCCTTGTCGACACTCCGGTCCCCCGGCTTGCGTCGGCCATGGTCGATGACGATCGCCGCCTGGTCGTAGCCGCTGCGCATCATCTCCGTGAACATCGGGGTCAGCAGCTGCTCCTGCCCCCAATAGCCCGCGGTGAAGTCCAGTGGATTGCCGGCGGTACCGTAATCGGGCAGAAGCGCTTTTACCGCCTTCGCCTGCTGTTCCGAAGGCGGCGGCATCTCGAAACCGGCGGCGCTTGCAAAGTCAGCCGACATGCCATTGTCGCCGCCCGAGCTGGAAAAGACGGTCAGGCGGCGGCCGCCGGGCTGGCGGCCCACCGACAGGCCCTTCAGCAGTTCCAGGAAACGCGGCACGGTATTTGTCGTCAAAATACCGAGATGTTCGAAGAGCGTATCGTAGAGGTCGTTCTGCCCGGCCAGCGAACTGGTATGGCTGGCCGCCACCCTGGCGCCCATCTCCGAGACGCCGACCCGCAAGGCAACCAGCGGAATGCCCCGGGCCAGCGCCTTGCGGCAAGAGGCGGCAAAGGCCGGGACGTCGCGAATGCCTTCAAGGAAGAGGCCGATCACCGTGACCTTCGGATCGTCGACCAGCACATCGATGTAATCCTCGAAGCCCAGCACAGCCTGATTGCCGGCACTGATGATGTAGCTGAACGGCACTTCCCGCTGGTTCATCGACAGGTTGATGCAGAGATTGCCGCTCTGACCGATCACCGCGGCGCCGCGCTCCGCCGTACCCAGGGGGTAAGAGGTCGGCCAGAGGCTGCCGTGGTTTGCGTAGTTGATCACGCCGAAACAATTCGGTCCGACGATCGCCAGCTCACCGGTTGCCGCCAGAAGCGCCCTGTGGCGCTCCATGCCAGATTCGCCCAATTCGGAAAAACCGGAGGCATAACAGACGGCACCGCCGGCCCCCAATTTCGCCAGATCCGCCACGACCTCGATCGTGGCCTCCGCCGGCACGCTTATGAAAGCCGCATCCGGTGCGGTCGGCAGGTCGCGCACATGCGGGACGCAGGCGATCCCCTCCAATTCGAGCTTCTTGGGATGCACGGCAAGGATCTGGCCGTTATACCCCGCTTCCTTGCAGCAACGGATCGCCAGGCCGGCACGATCGCCGCCCAGGAACACGATGCTGCGCGGCGCCAACAGGCGCCGCAAATTTCGCCGGCGCGCCGCCGTTAATTGCCCCGTATCAACCAGGCCCGCCTGATCCAAGACAGTCTCAACCAAGATTCGATCCCCCGCAGCTGATGGAAAGCGACCCGATTTCAGGTCATGATTGATCGCCGCCAAGGCGCAACCGCTCCCCGATACGGGGCGGCGTCCCGGCAGATGCGTCTATTTCTTCGCCCGCAATGACTGCCAGTCGGCATCCGACATGTGCTGGCCAATGAAGTTGAACTGCCCGGCCCCCTGCAGCCACTCGCCGCCATCGATGGTGACCACCTCGCCATTGATGTAGCCGACGTCGTCGGCCATGAGAAAAGCGGCGAGATTGGCCAGTTCCTCGTGACGCCCCGCCCGCTTGAGGGGGTTCTTTGCCTCGAAGGCAGCCGCCAGTTCCGGTTTCGGCACTAGGCGTTCCCAGGCGCCGGCGGTGGGAAACGGCCCGGGGGCGATGGCGTTCAGGCGGATGCCGCGCCCGCCCCATTCGACGGCCAGCGACCGCGTCAAGGCAAGCACACCTGCCTTTGCCATGGCCGAGGGCACGACATAAGCCGAACCGGTCCAGGCATAGGTGGTAATGATCGACAGGACGGTGCCCTTGGCGCCGGCGGCGAGCCACCTTTTGCCGCAATTCAAGGTCACATAGGCCGAGCCATGCAGCACGATGCCCAATACCGCGTCCACGGCCCGCGGGCTCAGCGACTCGCTCTGGGCGATGAAATTGCCGGCCGCATTGTTCACAAGACCGGTCAGCGGCGCACCCTGCCAGATCCAGTCGCAAAGAGCATCCACCTGCGCGGCATCCCGCACATCGCAGCTCTTATAGGTGACGCGGCCGCCGGTCTCGTCCATGAGTGCCGTCGCGGTCTCGACCAGGACATTCTCGCGCCGGCCGCAAATAACGATCTCCGCGCCCAGCGTCAGGAAATGATGGCCGATTGATCGACCGATACCGGTGCCGCCACCGGTGATCAGGATGCGTTGGCCGGCCAGGAGATCGCTCTTGAACATCAGGTCCTCATGTTTGAATTGGTTTTTGTCGTGTCTTCTTCCGCGATGCTGCGCCCGCGGCGACCGGTTGGTCGTTGCCTGGCGCGCGCCCCTCTCCGGCGGCGCCTGAAGACTTGGCGTTGCCGCCAAGGATGGAGTCGGTCGCCGCCTTGATCGCGGCGTCCTTGCGCTTTTTCGAGGGTTGTTCGCCGAACAATCCGAGCACCCAGTCGCAGACGATCTGGTTTGCTTCCTGCAGCGAATAGGCGCCCTTGTCCATGATCCAGCCGATGTAGAAGCCGTCGACCATTTGCGCATAGGTCAAGGCAGCACGCTTGGCATCGATCTCGATGCCTCTTTCCGCCGCCGCCTGTTCCATCATGCGCTGGATCCAGGAGCGATAACGCCGGTACAGTCTGGAATGCAGTTCGTTCATGCTGGCATTCCAGGGGGCGACCCCGCAGAAAGCCAGCCATACCAAGGCATTCTCCCGGCTGTTTGCCGGGCGGGTGAAAGTGACCGACGTCGCCGCCAGGAGGCGCTGCAGCGGGTCATCGCCGACCGCGCGGATCGCTTGCCTGGTGTCTTCATCCGCCTGGGCCGTCTGGTGACGAAAGGCTTCCAGAAGCAAGTCGTCCTTGCCTTTGAAATAATGGCCGATCAAGCCACGGGATAGGCCTGCCGCTTCGCAGATCGTCTGCACCGTCGAGTTATTGAAGCCAAGGCTGGCGATCGACTTGATCGTGCCCTGGATCAGGTCCTGGCGGCGAGCGATGATTGTCTTCGTGCGTTTAGCGGCAATGGCCATGAACTAGCTCCGATATTCCCTCAAAACATCCCGCGCGATGATATCGCGGTGGATTTCCGAGGTACCTTCCCAGATTCGCTCGATTCGCGCATCCCGCCAGAAACGCTGTACCGGGAAATCCTCCATCATGCCCATGCCGCCGAAGATCTGGACCGCATGGTCGGTCACGCGGCCGATCATTTCGGATCCCTGCAGGTTAACGATCGAGGCTTCATGCCGGGTCAGGCTTCCCTGATCCATCTTCCAGGCCGCTTCGGTCACCAGCAGCCAGTTCATCTTGATGTCGCTCGCCATATCGGCGATCTTGAAGCCGGTACCCTGGAATTCGCCGATCGTCTTGCCGAAGGCCTTGCGGGTCGCCGCCCATTCACAGGCCATCTTGAAGACCCGCTCGGCCCGGCCGACACAATGCGCTGCCAGCATGACCCGGCCGGAATAGAGCCAGTCATTGGCGAAATCGAACCCCTTGCCCTCCTCGCCGAGGATCTGGCGGGAATTGAGCCGGACATCGTTGAGATAGATCATGTTCGGGTTGTAGCCGCGCGTACAGATCGACGGCATCGGCTTCACCGTCACACCGGGCGTGTCCTTGTCGATCAGGAAGGCGGTGAAGCGCTTGCGCGGCCCCTTCGGCGTCTCGTCCATGCCGGTAACGGCAAAAAGCACCATGAAATCGGCGACATCCGCGTGCGAGATGAACTGCTTGACGCCATTCAGGATCCAGTCGTCGCCGTCGCGGCGCGCACTGGTGACGATCGCCTTGGCATCGGACCCGCCACCCGGTTCCGTCAAGGCAAAGCAATCCATCCGCTCCCCGCGGATCACCGGCATCAGGTATTTTTCGATCTGTTCATCCTTGCAGGCCAGCAGAATCTTGGTCGGCCGCTTGACCAGGAGCGACAGCGCGCTCGACGGCCTGCCGAGCTCACGCTCGACCAGGGCCATGGTCTGATAGTCGAGTCCGGCACCGCCCAGTTCAACCGGCATGTTCATGGCAAGAAAGCCGGCATCCCTGGCCTTCTTGCTGATGTCCTTGGCGAGATCATCCGGTACGCGACGCAGTTCCTCGACCAGGTTCTCATGCGGATAAAGCTCTTTCTCCACGAAAGCGGCCAAAGAGTCGATCAGCGCCTGTTGTTCGAATGTGAGGCTAAAATCCACGGCAGAAAACTCCCTGATTGATAGGCGTCGTGTCAGCGACCGACGAAATTCGGCACGCGCTTCTCATTGGCGGCGGCAAGCCCCTCGGCATGATCGGCGGTCTTCGCACAGATCTTGCCGGCGCGTTCCTCCTCGCTCAGCTGTTCGGCGAAGGTCCGGCGATGGGCGGCATCGAGCAGATGCTTGGCAAGGCCGGTGGCAACCGTCGGCGTCTTCGCCATCCGCTCCGCCCAGGCCATGGTGGTTGCCTCGAGCTCGCCTTCCGGCACGACTTCCGTCACCATGCCGGCGGATTTCGCCTTGGCCGCATCCCAGGCATCGCCCGTATAGACGAAGAGCTTGGCGGCTTCGAGGCCGATCAGGCGCGGCAACAGCCAAGAGCCGCCGCAATCGGGCGGATAGCCGACGCGCGTGTAAGCGCAGATGAATTTCGCCCGGGCCGAGGCGATCCGGAAGTCGCAGGCCAGCGCCATGTCCAAACCGGCGCCGACCGCCGCCCCGTCCATCATGGCGATGGTTGGCTTGGCCAGCTTCGCGACTTCCTGGACAAGCTGGATCGCCTCGCCGACCCAATCGTGATCCGGATGGGGATTTTTACCATTGGCGATCTCCATCCATTCCTTCACATCCGCACCGGCGGAGAAGGCACCTCCGCGGCCGGTGAAAACCACCGAGCGGAGATGCTCGGCCTTGGCCGCTTCCCGCACCGCCTTGCGCAGGCCGATCAGAACGCCGAGATTGATGGCGTTGCGCGATTCCGGCCGGTTGATGGCAATGATGCGAACGGGGCCGCGGTCTTCCACCTGAACGATGTCACTCATGACGATTCCTTTCGATTAGGATGGGCGGCGCTTGCGCCGCAGCATGACAATGTGGCCAATCAGCGGCGGGACCGTGGTCAGCACGATCATCAGGGACGAGATCGCCGCAATGGTGGGGTCGATCTCGTTGCGCAGGCTGGCGAACATCAGATTGGTAAGGGTTGCACCGTCGCCGCCGGACAGCAGGCTGGCAATCACCACTTCGTCAAAGGCGACGATGAAGGAGAAGAAGGCGCCGGCGATCACCGAAGCCCGTATCTGTGGCAGCGTCACCGAGAAGAAGGCCTTGAGGCGCGATGCGCCAAGCGAGCGCGCCACCTGCTCCTGGTTGAAATCGTAGCCTTTGAAGCCCGCCGACACCGTCACCAGCACGAAGGGAACGGCCAGCAGGGTATCGCAGAGCACGAGGGCGGGCTTGGTATTGACCATGCCGAGCTGGGCGAAGAGAAAGAACGCGCCGATGGCAATCAGGATCACCGGCACCATCAGCGCGGCGATCAGCACTGCATAGATCGCCTGCCCGAAGACAAACCGGCCGAGGTGAAGGCCATAAGCCGCCGCCACCCCGATCGGCGTTGCCAGCAGCACCGTGCAAAGACTGACCTGAAGCGACACCCAGGTGGCACCCAGCCATTGCGATGAGGTGAAGAAGCTTTCGTACCAACGGAAGGACCAGGCCGGCGGCGGAAAGGCGAGCGAGTTCGTCCCGGAGAATGACATGGGAATGACGATCAGGCTGGGCAGGACCAGGAAGAAGATCGTCAACCCCGTCAGGCCATAGAGCCACCATCTCTGCCAATGCGTGATATGGCTTTCCATCCGCTGCCTCCTCTAGCCCAGGCGCCGGCGCCAGCGGCTCAACAGCAGCTGACTGAGGACGAGAATGGCGAGCGTGAACGCCAGCAGCACCACGCCGAGGGCGCTGGCCGGCCCCCAGGTGGGAAACAGGTGTACCGAGGTCTCGATACGCTGGGCGATGAACTGCACCCGCCCACCGCCCAGGATGGCCGGCGTGATGTAGAAACCGAGGCAGAGGATGAAGGTCAGCACCAGGCCGGCAATCAGCCCCGGCAGCGACAGCGGCAAATAGATCTGCCAGAAGGCTTTGACGGGCGAGGCGCCCAGATTGGCTGCCGCGCGCAAATAGGTGCCGTCGATCGAGCGCATCGAGGCGTAGAGCGGCAGAACCAGGAACGGCACCATGATATGCACCATGCCGATGATCGTGCCGGTCAGGTTGTTCACCAGCGGCAGCGGCTGGTGAACAAGGCCGGAATCGACCAGCAGGGTATTGACGATCCCGCGTCGCTGCAGAAGCACCAGCCAGGCATAGGTACGCACCAGCAGCGACGTCCAGAACGGCACCAGCACGCCGAGCATGACGATGCCGGACCATTTCTGCGACATCTGCGAGAGACAATAGGCCAGAGGATAGCCAAGCAGCACGCAGATCGCCGTCACCAGGGCACTGGTCTCAAAGGTGACGATGAAAATCTGGATGTAGGCACCCTCGTTCCAGATGCGGCTGTAGTGTTCGAAAGTCGGACTGCCGCCGGCGTCGATGAAGGAGAACCAGAACAGCCAGCCGATCGGCAGGCAGAGCAGGAAGAAAGCCAGCAGGATGCCGGGCGAGCACAGCATCAGCAGCTGCCGGTTTTCCCGACGCCGGTCGGCCTCCAGCGCGGCGCCGTTCAGCAGAACCTGATCCTTATGCCAAAGACCGGCCGCCATCGTCATGATGCATCACCCGGTACCAGCAGCGCGTCCTCCGCGGCGAGCCCCAGCTCGATGGCGCTTCCCGCCACCGGTATGCCGCGGCAATCGAGCTGCCGGTTCGGGATGCGCGCCTGTATTTCGTGCCCGCCGGCCAGGATGATCGTGAGGAGAACGCTTTCACCCTGGAAGACGGCGTCCTCGACCACGCCGTCGAAGCGATTGACTTCCCTCCCCAGTGGCCGCGACGAGAGGATGAGTTTTTCCGGCCGCAAGAGCAGTAGCGCCGGCCCATCCGGCGGCGGCGTTTCCGTGATTTGCAGCTTCATATCGCCGTAAAGCGCCGTGCCGCGATCGACGGTCACGGGAACGAAGCTGGATTCGCCGATGAATTCGGCGACGAAACGGTTGATCGGCCGTTCATAGAGCTGGCGCGGCGTATCGAATTGGATGAGGCGGCCACGCTCCAGGACGGCAACGCGGTCCGACATGGTGAGTGCCTCACGCTGGTCATGGGTGACGGCGATCGTCGTCATGCCCAGCCGGTCATGCAGCCGACGAATTTCGATCTGCATGCGCTCGCGCAGCTGCTTGTCCAGAGCCGACAGCGGCTCGTCCATCAGCAGGATGCGCGGCTCGAAGACGATGGCACGCGCCAGGGCGACGCGCTGCCGCTGGCCGCCGGAAAGCTGATCGACGCGTCGGCTGCCGTAGCCTTCGAGCTGCACCAGTTCCAGCACATGCTCGACCCGCGCGGCGATCTCGCCTTTGGCTGTCTTGCGGAGACGCAACGGGTAGCCAATGTTGTCGCCGACGCTCATATGCGGAAACAGGGCATAGTTCTGGAACACCATGCCGATTTCGCGTTTGTGCGGCGGGAGGCGCACCACCTCCGTATCGCCAATGCTGATCGAACCGCCGCTTGGTCGGGCGAAGCCGGCGATGGTCATCAATAACGTGGTCTTGCCGGAGCCCGACGGGCCGAGCAGCGTCACGAACTCGCCCTCTGTGACCGACAGCGAGACGTCATCAAGAGCGCGAACTGGACCGTATAGCTTGACGATATTTCGTATCGTCACGGGGAGAGCCCGGCTCGGCGCCCGAGCGTCAATTCGACGAGTCATGCGGATTTCCGGCGCTGCGATGTTCATGGGATCACGACGAAAAAGCGGGGCGGCCGACGGATGCCGGCCGCCCGCGATGGATGTCATTTCTGGATGAAGGCGTCCCAGCGTTCCTGGGCAGCCTGACCATGTTCCGCCCACCAGGGCTTGTCCATGACCACCTGCAGCGCCATATTTTCCGGCGATGAAACCGACCGCTTCATCATCTCCGGCGTGATCTTTCCGGTCTCATAGGCCTTCTGGTTTGCCGGGCCGTAGGGGATATACTTCGGCAGGTCGGCCTGGAATTCCGGCTTCACGAAGTCATTGATGACCTTCATCGCCAGTTCCTTGTGCTTGCTGCCTTTCGGCACGACCAGACATTCGACGTCCATCACAGCCTGGTTATAGGTATAGTCGAAGGGCGCGCCTTCCTTGATCGCCGCATCGATGCGCGAGACCCAGATGGCCAGCATGTCGACCTCCTGGTTCTGCGCCAGCTGCGCCTGTTGGGCGCCGGATTGCCACCAGACCGCTACATCGGGCTTTATTTCTGCAAGCTTCTTGAAGGCGCGATCGAGGTCGAGCGGATAGAGCTTGTCCTTCGGCACACCGTCCGCCATCAGCGCCATTTCGACATTCATATCGGGGCCATAGCCCGACAGCGCGCGCGTGCCCGGGAACTTCTTCGTGTCGAAGAAATCGGCCCAGCTCTTCGGCGGGTTGTCCTTATAGGTGTTCTTGTTCCAGGCCAGCACGCTCGAATAGGCGGTGAAGCCCACCCAGTTTGCCTGCACCAGGTCCTTCCGAATGCCGTCGGCATGGATGACGTTGTAATCCAGCGACTCCAGCAGGCCTTCATTCGCCGCCTGCTGGCATTGGCCACCATAGAGCTCGACGACATCCCATTGCACCGCCCCGGCTTTCACCTGGGTCCGGATATCGGTGATTCCACTCAGCGTGAACTCATTGATCTTGATATTCAGATCCTTGGCCGTCGGATCATAAATGGCCTTGCGCAAGGCCTCCTGATACACGCCGCCATAGGAAGCAACAGCCAGGCTGTCATCCGCCCAGGCGGGCAACGTGACAGCAAGGCTCAGCACTGACGAAACCGCGAAAGCGGCCGCCCCAAACGTTCTCATGATTGTCTCCTCCGCACTAAGCGGCTGTCGACTTCTGGTCGGAAAAATTCCGGATCGACTGGGGCCGCTTATCCAAACTGTTCCATATATTTGTTGGACGTTCAACCAAAATATGGCGACAAAATCGCTTCTCGCAGTGCGGGAGGTCAGGAATATCGTCTGATTGCCGGGGCTATTCGCCGCGCCATTGCGGCGCACGTTTCTCGAGAAAGGCCCGCGGCCCCTCCTTGGCGTCTTCGCTCTTCCACATGCGATCGAGGAGCGGCAGTCGCGTCGTATCGATCCGCGTCATCGCCATGGCGTCGGGCAGCGACCGGCCGTCAATGGCCTGCATGACTTCCTTCAGCGCTTGCAACGCCAGCGGCGCTCCCTCGGCGATTTTCGTCGCCAATGCCAGCGCTTCCTCCTGCAATTGCCCGGGCGATACCACCTTGTGGGCGAGGCCCCAGCGCAACGCTTCCGACGAGGGCATGCGCCGGCCGCTCAGGATCATCTCCATCGCCACGTTATAGGGAATGCGCCGCGGTAACCGCTGCACGCCACCGGCATCCGGCAAAAAGCCGCGTTGCATTTCCGGCAGTTCGAAATACGCGTCCTCGGACATCAGGATGACATCGGCGGCGAGCGCGATTTCGAATCCGCCGCCGATCGCGGCCCCGTTCACGGCGGCAATCAGCGGCTTCTTCAGGTCCCAGTATTGGGTGATGCCGCCGAATCCGCCGGCGCCGTGACCCGCCCCCTCGCCGCTTTCGGCGGCAGCATCGCCGGTCCCCTGCGTGGCCTCGACAAAGTCCCAACCGGCACAAAAGACACGGTCGCCCTGCGCCGTGATAATGCCGACCCGCAATTCAGGATCCGTGTGCAGAAGACTGGCTGCGGCGTGAAGCGCCTTGCTCAGCGCGCGGCTGATGGCATTCACTTTGGGGCGATTGAGGGTGATTCGCAGTACGCGGCCGATCCGCTCCGTTTCGACAATCTCCGCCATTTCACACCTAACAATATTGGACGTTCGTCCAATATTGTTAGGTGCCGCCAGGGAATGTCAAGGCGGCGGGCCACCACGGCCGGGCATCGATCCGCAGCACGGCTGAACGACCTGCGCCGCTGTCGGTAGACCTCTTGCCCACCGAGCGGATATGTAATCTCCTCACCGCTGCAGCAAACTCACGATCGGACGGGGCATGACGGTAAAGCTGACCGAGCGCGTCAAAAGCTTGGGCCATATCGCCAGCCTGGTGAACGCCGGCAGCGCCCTGCCCGAGGTGCTGCAGCTGATCGTGACTGCCGTGTGCCAGCGATCGGCCTGGTCCAGCAGCGCCATCATGGCGGTCGACGAAGCCAGCGGCTATTCGGTGCTGGTCGCCAGATATGATCCGCTCTTTTCCGGCCGCGACAGGGTCTCCGTCGATCGCTGGCTGCTGGAGACCAGCCCGGTGAAGTCGGTGCTGGAGTCGCGCCAGGCACTGATCATCGACGACGCCCAGAAGCTGCCGCATTCCGCCGGCTATCACCAGGAGGCGGTCGAGCGCGATTATCGCACGGTCGTCCTGCTGCCCTTCAGCACCAAGGACGAACAGGGCCGCAACATGGTCCTGTCGGTGCACGCCCATGCCGTGCGCAAGGTCGATGCCGAGGAAATCGCTTTTCTGGAAACGGTGGCGCTGCTGGGGTCGCTCGCCGTGGAAAAGGCGCATCGCCTGTGGCTGGAGGCGCAACAGAACAACTGGCTGCGTCAGGCGCTGGACATTCATCAGCATGCGATGGAGCATGTGCTTTCATCGGAAGATGCGCGGTCTTTCATCGAACTCTGCGAGCGCCATCTTGATCGAACCCTGCTGCTGGTCGATCTCACCACTAATCAACTGGTCACCGCGCGCGGTCGCGCCACTGCCGACCGGTCTGCCACCGATCTATCCGCGGCCCAGGCGTCGAGCGTGAGAGCGCGCGGCGCGGCGCGGCTGGAACGCCCCTCGACCGAGACCTACCGGGAACTGGCGCGGGCGGTGCGCGACGCGGATATCGGTCAGTTCGAAACCGTTCGGCGCATCGCCCTCACGTCTTCGGATCCATCGCAAACAGTCGAGGCCATCATCGAACCCTGCATTGCCGCCGGGCAGGTGTTGGGAGGCATCGTCGTGTTGACCGATGGACGGCCGCTCGATCCCATCGAGGCCCTGACCGCACAGCAGTTGCGGGCGGCCTTTTCCATGCTGCTGCTGCGGCACCAGATCCGTTTCGATGTTCAGGCAGAGACGCATGGCGAGTTCTTCTCGCGCCTTTTCAGCGGCGATTGGCGCGATGAAACCGCCACCCTCGCCAGGGCTCATCACCTGCGGCTGCCGCTCGATGAACCGGCGCGCCTTGCGGTAATCGCCCTGCCCCTCAATGCCGCGGGCAAGGGACCGGGTGCAAGCAGTGACGATATCGAGCAGGCTCTGGCCCGCATAGCCCGACAGCGCCTGCCCGGAGCGACGGCATTCGCCGAGGCTACCGCGCAGGGCGCATCGAATGGTGAGCGTCATTACGTGGTCTTCCTGCCGGAACGCCGGATGCAGAAGACACAGCAGCTTCTCGAACAGATGATCGATGAGGTCGAGTGGCTGTCGCAAGCCAAGGCGACCGCCTGCATCAGCACCCAGTGCCTGCACCTGGAGGATTATCGCGACGCCCGCCGGGAATGCGACCGCCTGCTGCAACTGGCGGTCCGCGTCGGCCGGCATGGCATCGTCGACAGCAGCGATTTCGGGCCGCTGGCGCGGCTGATCGCCGTGGCCGATGCCAAGGCGCTGCGCGGTTTCGTCGAGGAGACGCTGGGCGCCGTCGAGGACTACGACCGCCAGCATGACGGCAGTCTGCTTCCCACCCTGGACCGGTTTCTCAGCAATAGTGGACGCTACCAGGCAACCGCCGATGCGCTGGGTATCCATGTGACGACGCTGCGCTACCGTCTGCAGCGCCTGGCCGATCTGTTCAGCCTGGATCTCGAAGACCCGGATACGCGGACCTCCCTGATCGTTGCCCTGCGGGTGCGCAGCACATTCGGACCGCGAAGCCAGCCAGCCGGCCAGTAGTTCGCCGTTTCATAGCATAAATATGTCGCATCTTCCTATGAATCATAGGAAGAAAGCCGCAGTCTGCGCCGCCATCCTCATCTGATCGAACCCGTCAGGTGGAAGGGCCGTCATGTCGGCAGCAGCAGCGAACATCGACACCCGAGAATTGCGTCGCACCCTCGGCTGCTTCGCCACCGGCGTCACCGTGGTGACCACCCTGGATCGCGACGGCCGCCCACGGGGCATGACCGCCAATTCCTTTACCTCGGTCTCGCTGGAGCCGGCCCTGATCCTCGTTTGCGTCGCGAAATCGGCGCCGATCATGGCGGTGCTGGAGAATGCCGGCGGCTTTGTCGTCAACATCCTGGAAGAGCAGCAACGCGATCTGTCGCAGCGCTTCGCGACACCCGGCATCGACAAGTTTCAGGGCGTCGACTGGCGCGCCGGGTCAAGCGGCGCGCCCATCCTCACCGAGACGCTCGCCCATCTCGATTGCGGCATGCATCAACGCGTCGATGCCGGCGACCATGTCATCCTGATCGGGCAGGTGGTGGATTTCGCCCGCAATGACGCCGCGCCCCTGATCTTCTGCCGCGGCACCTATGCCGCCGTCGCCAATCCGGCGCTGCAACGCGCCTCCTCCTCTCCGCAATCCGGCGCCGTCGCCTGAAACGACGTCAACTGCGCCCATTCGCTCAAGCAAAAGGAAGCCGCCATGAAATTCAGCCTCGCCATCAACATGGAACGCATGAGCCCGGACATCGACATGAAAGATATCGCGCGCCATACGCTGGAAATGGTGCAGATGGCGGAGCTCGGCGGCTTCAATATCGCCTGGGCGGCGGAACACCATGCCATCGAGATGACCATCGCCCCCAATCCATTCCAGCTGCTGGGCTGGTGGGGAACGCATACCAACTCGATCCGGCTCGGCACCGCAGTGGTGGTGGCGCCCTATTGGCATCCGATCCGGGTTGCCGGCGAAGCCGCCATGCTCGACCTCCTGACCGACGGTCGCCTGGAATTCGGCATCGGCTGCGGCGCGTATCAGCGCGAATTCAACCGCATGGCCGGCGGGCTCAAGGCACAGGACGGCGTGCCCTATATGCTGGAAATGCTGCCGCTGTTGAAGCAGCTCTGGCAGGGCGACGTCGAACATCACGGCAAATACTGGTCCTTCCCGAAGGCGACCGCCTGCCCGAAGCCGATCCAGACGCCGCATCCGCCGCTTTGGGCGGCGGTGCGCAACCCGGTCTCCTTCGACTGGGCCGTGGCTAGCGGCTGCAATGTCATGACCTGGGCGCTGACGCGGGACTTTTCCGAAGTGGAAACCTACAAACAGCGGCTGGAAGATTCCCTCGCGAAAGCGCCGGCCGGCACCAAGCGGCCGATCTTTTCCACCATGCGCCACACGGCCGTCTATGCCCGCGACAACGACTGGCAACCCTATGTCAACTCGCTCAAGCGGGTTGCCGGCCAGTTCGAGAACCTGTTCCGCGAGATGGGCGAAGTCAATAACGGCTTCCCCGAGGAAATCGACCTCGCCGCGCTGGAGCACCGTGCTGAATACGATGCCACGATGCTGCGCACCAATCTGATGTTCGGCACGCCGGAAGATGTCATCGCCAAACTTAAGCGATACGAGGCACTGGGGGTCGACAACTTCATCTATTACGCCTCCTACGGCCTGCCGATGGATCTGCAGCAGAAGTCGCTGAAGCTCTTCATCGACGAAGTCATGCCGGCTTTCGCGGAAGACAAAGCAAAGAAAGTCGCCGAATGAACCTGACGGGTCGATGCCAGTCAACGATACCGGCAGGGATCGACCCGGTCCGGCCTTCGCCACCGATAGAGACGTTTTGCAAGACCGAGTACGGAATGATCGACGCAAGTGAGACGAGAACCCCTGGATCGCTGCGCATCGACAAGCGGTCGACGACCTTGCGCCAGCAGGTGCTGGAGGTCTTGCGCCGCGCCATCATCGACTCCCATTTCAAACCGGGCGAGCGTCTCGTCGAGCGGGAATTATGCGAGATGACCGGCGTCAGCCGGACCAGCGTGCGGGAGGCGCTGCGCCATCTGGAATCGGAAGGCCTGGTGCAGAACATTCCCAATAAGGGGCCCAGCGTCGCTAAAGTAACGGCCGAAGAAGCCCAGCAGATCTATGAGATCCGCGAAGTCCTGGAAGGACTCGCAGGCCGTCTTTTCGCGGAACGCGCCACCGCCAAGCAGGTCGATCGGCTGCAAGAGGCGCTCGCCAAATTGAAAGACGCCTTCTCCATCGGCGAGACGCGCCACATCGTTGCCGAGGCGACGAAGTTCTACGACGTCATGTTGGAAGGCTGCGGCAACGACCTCATCCGCGACATGATCCGCTCCTTGCAAGCCCGCGTGGTGTTTCTGCGCGGTACCTCGATGTCGCATCCGGGACGCGCGCCCGGCAGCTTCGGTGAAATGACCCTGATCGTCGAGGCGATCTGCCGCCGCGATGCCGGCGCCACCGAAGCCGCCTGCAAGCAACACGTCCGCCAGGCGCGCGATGCCGCGCTCCGGATGCTGTACCGGGAAGACGGCTCCCATGCCGGCGGCACCGTCTTCTCGGACCAGGAAGATTTGCAGCGCGAGCGATTGACGCTGCCGCAAAACCGTGGATATTAGACCTTATGTATGATGGTATACCATCATACTAGACGACCGAAGACTGCAAGATGCCACTTAATACATTGATTTGAAAGAGAAAGACGATGAGTCTCGAACTTCGCAAGATTGTCACCTACAGCGAAAACATCTTCATCGAAGGTGGCAAGGCGGGCGCGACGCCGGTGCGGATGGTGGCGGCCGCCGCGATCCTGCGGAATCCCTGGGCGGGGCGTCCCTTCGTCGACAACCTGCGCCCCGAGATTCTTGCCATCGCACCGCAACTGGGGCAGCATCTGGTGCCGATCATCCTGGAAAGCTGTGGCGGCAAGGACGGCGTCGAGGCTTATGGCAAGGCGGCCGTCGTCGGCACCAGCGGGGAGATCGAGCACGCTTCCGCCCTGATCCACACGCTGCGCTTCGGCAACCTCTTCCGCGAAGCGGTTGGTGGCAAGAGCTATCTCAGCTTCACCAACAAGCGCGGCGGTCCCGGCTGCGCCATTGCCGTGCCGATGATGCACAAGAACGACGAGGGGATGCGCTCGCATTACCTGACCATCGAATTCACCGTCAACGATGCGCCCGCACCCGACGAGATCGTGGTCGCGCTGGGTGCCGCGACGGGCGGCCGCCTGCATCCGCGCATCGGCGACCGTTACATCGACATGAAAGAGATCGAAGCGGAGAAGGCCGCGCGGGCATGAGCCAGGCAACCGGCAGTCAAACAACCGGCCAGACAAGCATGCCGCAACCGCGCGTCATCAACGGCAGCCGCTATTTGATCGAAGGAGAGGGTCATCCCATCGTCCTGATCCACGGCGTTGGCATGGATCTGACGATGTGGGATGCGCTGGCGGCGCTTCTGCGCCGCTCGCATCGCGTCATCCGCTACGACATGCTGGGCCACGGTGAAAGCCGCAAACCGGCCGGCCCCTATCGCCTGGCGGATTTCGTCGCACAGCTTTCGAGCCTGGCCGCCGATCTCGGCCTGCCCGCCTTCGATCTCGTCGGCTTTTCCATGGGCGGCCTGATTGCCCAGGCCTTTGCCCTCTCTGAACCCGATCGCGTCCGGCGCCTGGTCCTGGTCAATACCGTCTTCAACCGCACGCCTGAAGAGCGCCGCGCGGTCAATGCCCGGGTCGATGAGGTCCGCAGCGGCGGCTATGCGGCCAGCGTCGCCGCCGCGATCGACCGTTGGTTCACGCCGTCCTTCCGAGCCGGCCAGGCCGACGTCGTCGAGTCCGTTCGGCGGCACATGATGAACAACGATCTTGATGCCTATGCCGCGGCCTATGCGGTCTTCGGCAATGCCGACGCGGAGCTGGTCGACCGGGTTGCCGCCATCCGCCAGCCGAGCCTCGTCATCACCGGCGCCGACGATCAGCGCTCGACCGCCTTCATGGCGCGCGCGCTCGCCACCTGCCTTCCCGCGGCGCGTCTCGACATCATCGACGGACAGCGCCATCTGACGCCGCTCGAAGTGCCTGAGCGCCTTGCCGCGTCGATCGACCGCTTCCTCTCGCTCCCCGATCAACAAGCCGCGCAGGCCGCGTCATGACCGAGACCCAGACCTATCAGATGTTCGTCGATGGCCGCTGGTGCGATGCCGCCAATGCCGCCACCCTGGAGAGCGTCAATCCAGCGACGGGCGAGGTCTGGTGCCGCTTCCCCAATGCCACCGCCGAGGATGTCGATCGCGCCGTATTGGCGGCGCATCGTGCCATGACGCAAGATCCCTGGTCGCGCATGACGGCGACGCAGCGCGGCAAGCTGCTCTACCGGCTGGCCGATCTTGTCGGCGAGCGGGCAGATCGGCTGGCGGACATTGAGACCCGCGACACCGGCAAGCTGATCCGCGAGACGCGGGCCCAGATCCGCTACGTCGCGGAATATTTCCGCTATTTCGCCGGTGCGGCCGACAAGCTGGAAGGCTCCACCCTGCCGATCGACAAGCCCGACATGTTCGTGATGACGGTGCGCGAACCGATCGGCGTCGTGGCGGCCGTCATCCCCTGGAACTCGCAGCTGATGCTGACGGCGGTGAAGATCGGCCCGGCCCTCGCGACCGGTAATGCCCTCGTGCTGAAAGCGTCGGAGCATGCGCCGGCCCCGCTGCTGGAACTGGTCAAGCTGTGCGAAGAGGCGGGCTTCCCGGCCGGCGTCGTCAACATCGTCACCGGGCTTGGCGATCCTTGCGGCAAGGCATTGACAAGCCATCCTCTGGTCGCGCGCATCGCCTTTACCGGCGGCCCCGCGACCGCGCGCCATGTCATCCGCAACAGCGCGGAGAACTTCGCCACCGTCACCCTGGAGCTTGGCGGCAAATCGCCGATCCTGGTCTTTGCCGATGCCGATCTCGACAGCGCCGCCAACGGCATCATCGCCGGCAATTTCGGCGCCAGCGGGCAAAGCTGCGTCGCCGGAACCCGCGTCTTCATCCAGGACGAGGTGTTCGACCGGGTGCTGGAAAAGGTCGCGGCACGCGCCCGCGATATCCAGATCGGCGACCCGCTTGCCACCGAAACCGAAATGGGACCGCTGGCGACGCGCGGGCAGCTCGATCATGTCGAGTCCGCGGTGCAGCGATCGCTCAGCGAAGGTGCACGCCTCGTTTCCGGCGGCCGTCGCCCCGCCGGCCGCGCCCAGGGCTGGTACTACGAGCCGACCATTCTCGCCTGCCCGGACCAGCGCGTCGCCAGCGTCCGCGAAGAGCTGTTCGGGCCCGTCCTGAGCGCGCTGCGCTTCAAGACCGAAGCCGAGGCGGTGGTACTGGCCAATGAAACGGAATTCGGGCTTGCCGCCGGCATCTTCAGCCGCGACGCCGCGCGCAGCCTGCGGGTGATGCGCCAGCTGCGCGCCGGCATCGTCTGGATCAATACCTATCGTGCGGTGTCGCCCATGGCCCCCTTCGGTGGCTACAAATCCAGCGGCGCCGGCCGCGAGGCCGGCATGGAAAGCCTGCTCGATTACACGCGCGTCAAGACGGTCTGGCTCAACACCAGCACCGAACCGATGGGCGATCCTTTCATCATGCGCTGACCGGAACGAGACGGATGATCTACGAGCATCGGACCTATCGCCTGCGCAACGGAACCGTCCCGGAATATCTCCGGCTGGTGGAGCGCGAAGGCATCGCCATCCAGCGCCGGCATCTCGGCGAACTCGTCGGCTATTTCACGTCGGAAATCGGTCCGCTGAACGAGATCCTGCATATCTGGGCCTTCGCGGACCTGGCCGATCGTACGCAGCGCCGCGCTGCCTTGGCAGCCGATCCGGCCTGGCAGGCCTTCCTGCCCAAGATCCAGGTCCTGATCGAATCCGGCGAGAACAAGATTCTGAAATCCGCTTCCTTCTCGCCACTCGACTGACCAAAGGAGGCCGACAGGAACGGAGCAGATGGGACGAGCCTGATGGAACGAAAGCCGGGCGAGGGGAAGCCGGGCCGGAAAGTACCACCGATACCGCATGACTAAATCGATCAAAAACAACTGGGAGGGTTTAACAAAATGATTTCACGTCGACACTTACTGCAATCTGCCGGCATCGGCGCCGGTGCTCTTGCGCTTGGCGCATTGCCCACCTCGCGCCTGCTGGCCGCCGGCAACCTCACTTTCGTGAGCTGGGGCGGCACCACCCAGGACGGACAGAAAGCCTCCTGGGCCGAACCGTTCGCCAAGCAAAGCGGCATGGGCGTGCTGCAGGATGGCCCGACCGATTACGGCAAGCTAAAGGCCATGGTTGATGCCGGCAATACCGTCTGGGACGTCGTCGATGTGGAGGGAGACTATGCCTTCCACGCGGCGGAAGCCGGCCTGCTGGAGCCGATCGATTACTCGATCGTCAAGAAGGAGAATCTCGATCCGCGCTTCTCCTTCGAATACGGCGTCGGCAGCTTCTATTATTCGTTCGTCCTCGGCTACAACAAGGACGCGGTCGGTTCGAAAACGCCGGAGGGCTGGGCCGACATCTTCGATACGACGAAGTTTCCCGGCAAGCGTTCCTTCTGGAAATGGTCGAGTCCCGGCGTCCTGGAAATGGCGCTGCTGGCCGACGGCGTGCCGGCAGACAAGCTCTACCCGCTCGATCTCGACCGCGCCTTTGCCAAGCTGAGCTCGATCAAGAAGGACATCCTGTGGTGGGCGAGCGGTGCTGAATCGCAGCAGCAGCTGGCCTCGGGCGAGGTCGCGCTCGGCAAGTTCTGGAACGGGCGGATGTACGCGCTGGAGCAATCCGGCGCCAATACCGGCATTTCCTGGAAGCAGAACATGGCGCTCGCCGACATTCTCGTCGTACCGAAGGGGACGAAGAACAAGGAAGCAGCGATGAAATTCCTGGCGCTGGCCGCCAGCCCGGAAGGCCAGGCGGCAATGGCAAATGCCACCGCCTATGCCCCGACCAACACGGCATCTCTGCCCATGATCGACAAGAAGATGACCTCGACCCTGCCTTCCGAACATGCCGATAGCCAGATCACGTTGGATATGCGCTATTGGGCGAAGAACCGCGACGCCATTGGCGAACGTTGGTACGCCTGGCAGGCCGCCTGATCGTCAAACACTGTTTGCGGCAGGATAACCAAGCTTTATCCTGCCGCATCCGTTCCTTCGGTTCGCTTATGGACACCATGTTTGAGGCAATCAGCACGGCCCCCTATCGCAGCTCACGGTTTCCGCGTTTGAGGTTGGGCGGGCTGCGGCCGGCCTTGCCGGCGCTGATTTTCCTGTTCCTGTTCATGGTCGTGCCGCTGTCGAGCCTGCTGCTGCTGAGCTTCACCACCCCTGAAATCGGCCTCGGCAATTATACGAAGCTGCTGGCGGACGCCACCTATGGCCGCGTCCTGCTCAATACCTTCAGCGTCGCCGGACTCGTCACCGTCGTCTCCCTGTTGATCGGGTATCCGGTTGCCTGGCTGCTCGCCATCCTGCCCTCGCGGGTATCGCAGCTGCTTTTCGCCATCATCCTCTTGTCGATGTGGACCAACCTGCTGGCGCGCACCTATGGCTGGATGGTGCTGCTGCAGCGGACGGGCGTGATCAACCGCCTGCTCCTGCATCTCGGCCTGATCGACCAGCCGCTCTCCCTCATCAATAATCTCGCCGGCGTCACCATCGGCATGACCTATATCATGCTGCCCTATATCATCCTGCCGCTGCATGCGACGATCTCCGCGATCGATCCCGCCATCATGCAGGCCGCGGCAATCACCGGGGCGCGGCCGCGCCAGATCTTCTGGCATGTCATGCTGCCGATGTCGCTGCCCGGCATCGGCGCCGGCTGCATGATGGTCTTCGTCATGGCGCTCGGCTACTACGTCACGCCGGCCCTGCTCGGCGGCACGTCCAATATGATGCTGGCGGAAATGATCGCCCAGCAGGTGCAGTCCCTGCTGAATTGGGGTCTCGGCAGCGCCGCCGCTTTCATCCTGCTGGCCGTCACCCTGGTCTTCTATGCCGTCTACATCCGGGCCGTCGGGCTCGGTCGGTTGAGGTAGCGCCATGCTGCTCAATCTCGACCGCATGGGTCCGGGCCGCTATGTGCTCTATACGATCGGCGTATTGACGGCGCTCTTCCTGCTGCTGCCGGTCGTGTTCATCGCTCTGCTCTCCTTCGGCTCCTCGCAATGGCTGCAGTTTCCGCCGCCGGGCTGGACCCTGAAATGGTACCAGGCGATCCTCGACGATCCGCGTTGGCTCGATTCGATCTGGACCAGTCTGAAGGTCGGCTGCTGCGTCATGGTGCTGTCGGTGCTGATCGGCCTGCCGGCCGCTTTCGCCCTGGTGCGCGGGCGCTTTCCGGGACGCACCCTGCTGCATGCCTTCTTCATCAGCCCGATGATCGTTCCCGTCATCATCCTGGCGATCGCCCTCTATGCCTTCGTGCTCAAATTCGGCCTCAACGGCACCTTCATCGCCTTCGTCGCCGCCCATCTGATCATCGCCCTGCCCTTCTCCGTCATCTGCATCGTCAATTCCCTGGAAGGGTTCGACCAGTCGACGGAGAAAGCCGCCATCGTCTGCGGCGCCACGAAGATGGAAGCGATCCTGCGGGTAACCCTGCCGGCGATCCGGCTCGGCATCATTTCCGCCGCACTTTTCTCGTTCCTCGCTTCGTGGGACGAGGTCGTTCTCGGCATCTTCATGGCAAGCCCGGAGCTGCAGACGCTCCCGGTCAAGATGTGGACCACCTTGCGCCAGGACCTGTCGCCAGTCATTGCCTCGGTATCGACATTGCTCATCTTTCTCACCATTGCCGTGATGCTGATCGCGGCTTTCCTGCGCCGGAGATTCGCGAGATGACGGAACGGACCATGCCACTCGTCAGTATACGCAACCTGGTCAAGCGCTTCGGTGCCGTGACGGCGGTCGACGATGTCTCGCTGCAGGTCGGCGAGGGCGAGTTCCTGACCTTTCTCGGCTCGTCCGGCTCGGGCAAGACGACGACGCTTTTCATTGTCGCGGGATTTGAAGACCCGAGTTCGGGCGAGGTCGAGATCGACGGCCGCTCGGTCCTCTCGGTGCCGCCGAACGAACGCAACATCGGCATGGTGTTTCAGCGCTACACGCTGTTTCCCAACATGACCGTGGCGCAGAATGTCGGCTTCCCGCTGCTGGTGCGCCGCCGGCCCAAGGCGGAGATCGGCAAGGCCGTCAACGACATGCTGGAGCTGGTGCAACTGGGCGCCTATGCCAAGCGGCGCCCCAGCGAGCTCTCCGGCGGACAGCAGCAACGTGTCGCGCTGGCGCGCGCGCTCGTCTACAAGCCCCGCATTCTGCTGATGGACGAACCCCTGGCTGCCCTCGACAAGCGCCTGCGCGAGGATATCCAGCTGGAAATCCGCCGCATCCACCGTGAGCTCGGCGTCACCATTCTCTATGTGACGCATGATCAGGAAGAAGCCCTGCGCATGTCCGACCGCATCGCCGTCTTCAGCCATGGCAAGATCGTGCAGATCGGCAACGGCGCCGATCTCTATGAGCGACCGGCCGATGCCTTCGTTGCCGGCTTCATCGGCAATTCGAACTTCCTCTCGGGAACCGTCGTCGCGAAACACGCCGACCAGGTCGCCGTTCGCCTCGCCGACGGCACGACGATCCGCGGCAGCAGCGCGGCCGCGCTGCCCACCAACAGCCAGGTCAAATTGATGATCCGGCCGGAGCGGCTCATTCTGTCAGCGGAACCGATGCAAGCCGCCGCGGGCTGCGATCAATCGCTCGACGTGACGTTGCACGACACCACGTATCTCGGCGATATTCTGCAACATGATGTCGTCACCGCCTGGCGGCAGGACCTGACGATACGCTCGACCCAGCGCCTTGAGCGCCTGCCACGCGGCGAGCCGTTGAAGCTGCATTTCTCCAGCAGCGATGTGATGGTTTTCGCCGACGACCGGCGCGCCTCGGCGTGATGAAGTGCCGACGCTCTTTGTGAAGGAAAACCAATCCTGATCGCTGCGCCGGACGATGGCGCCGGATTTCTATGACGACTGAAGGGCTATGACGGCTGCTCGGGTTGCTGCTTCTTCAGCAAAGCGAGCGCCAGGTTTGCGGCATTGGCGACATGCTCCGCGCAGCTCTTCGCCGCGGCGTCGGCGTCACCCTTGTTGATGGCGGCGAGGATCTTCCGCATCTGCGCCATGCCGGCGCGCCGGCGATTGGGCGAGGAGACGGTCATCGCGCGCAGCCGGCTGATGCGGCCATTCAGCCGCTGCACCATCTCCCAGGCAACGGTCTTCCTGCCGCTTTCGAACATGATTTCGTAGAACCGGTTGGTTGCCGCGAGCACCGCCCGGAAATCCTCGGCGCCGTAGGCGTCATCGATCTGCTGCAGCGCCTGGCTCAACGCTGCCTTCTCGGCCGGCGTTGCATGCCGCGCGCAAGCGGCGGCGGCGGCGGATTCCAGCTGCGACCGGATTTCATAGACCTGTTCCACCTGATCGGGATCCAGGCTGGCGACGACCGGTCCGTGGAAGGGAACATTCTGGATCAGGCCTTCCGTCTCCAGATGACGGATGACTTCCCGCACCACCGAACGGCTGACCCCCAATTGGGCGCAGAGATCGCGCTCGGTCAGGCGCTCCCCCGGCTGGAAGCGCAATTCGAGGATCGCCGAACGGACGCGGTCCAGCGCCAGCGCCCGCAAGGTTTTTGGTGTTTCCCGGATTCTGAGATCGCTAAACGCGTCGGCACCCGCCACCGCACTCACCCTCGAACGTCATGGCTCTGTATACCATCATCTCGAATGATTCGGCGAGACCACGCCAAGGGCGTGAACGGAGGCAGCGCCCGTATCCCGCAGGCCGCTCGCGGGCATCGCGATGCGATTGCGTCGGAAAGACCGCGAAATTTCCGCAGCGGAGCGAATTGGGATTTTCAGGGAGTTATCGAGTTCCTGGCTGGGGCGCCAGGGATCGAACCTGGGAATGGCGGTACCAAAAACCGCTGCCTTACCGCTTGGCTACGCCCCAACTGAGCCGGGGACGGAACTGCCCGGCGAAGCGGCCGGTAACATAGCAAAAGCCGGCCGTTGTGCAACCCTGAAGGCGGCGGGAATTTCCGATTGTTTTCAAGGGCGAGGCCGTCCCGCAGCCCATCCAGGCCAAGCCGGTAACGGGCGTCAGCCGGCGATCCGCGCCGCCGCCAGCCACCAGCCGGGCTGCTGCCGGGCGATCGCCTGGCGCGCCGCTTCCGCTGTGGCGCCATCCGGATAGAGGCCGAAACAGGTGGCGCCGCTGCCGGACAGGCGGGCCAGGAGGCAATCCCCGGTGGCGCCGATCGCCGCCAGGACATCGGCGATCGGCGGCGCCACCGAGATCGCCGCGTCCGTGAGATCGTTGCGGCAGTTCTTCAGATAGGCCGCGAGATCGGCAACGCTTGCGGGCGGGGTGGACCAGCGGGCCGGTCGGGAAAAATCGCCGCGTCGCGCCTTGAAGACCTGTGGCGTCGGCGTCGGCACCTTCGGATTGACCAGCAGCAGCCAGGCGGCGGGCAGGCGTCCGGCCGGCGCGATCTCTTCGCCGATGCCGCCGATGAAAGCCGGCCGGCCATCGACGCAGACCGGCACATCGGCGCCCAGCGAGAGGGCGATGCGCTGAAGCCGGGCAGCGTCGATATCGACGCGCCAGAGTTGACGAAGGCTCGCCAGGGCGGCGGCGGCATCGGCCGAGCCGCCGCCGATGCCCGAAGCGATAGGTAGCGACTTGGTCAAATGGATATGGGCGTTGGCAGCGATACCGGCTTCCGCCGCCAAAGCGCGCGCCGCGCGCAGCACCAGATTATCGGCTTCCGCGGCGAGCCCGTCGGCAAAGGGACCGTCGATCGTCACGCGCAACTGATCGGCTGCCTCGACCGACAGCAGGTCGCCGGTCTCGGCGAACACGATCAGGCTGTCGAGCAGATGATAGCCATCGGCGCGTTTGCCGACGACATGCAGATAGAGATTGACCTTGGCGCGCGCAAGGCGGCCGGATTCGGCGCTCATCGAAGGAGAGATCGTCATGCTGGGATGGTTCGGCTAACAGGCATCCATGACGGGTCAGCCGGCATTCTGCTTGATGGTGCCGCCCGAACTGCCGTTCTGCCCGCCATCCGTACCGCTTTGGCCGCCCGTCCCCTTGTTGTCGCCGGGCGCCGGCGCGGTGCCGGCCGGCACCGGTGCCAGACCGTCGCGCACCTTGCCTTCGATGATTTTGACCTGGTCATCCTCGGGCCTGAAGCTGAGGGCACGGCTCCACTGGAAACGCGCCTCGATATGGCGCCCGGCACGCCAATAGGCGTCGCCCAGATGGTCGTTCAAGGTCGCATCCTGCGGCGACAGCGCCACCGCACGCTCGAGATATTTGACGGCATCCTGATAGTGGCCCAGCTGATAATGCGCCCAGCCCAGGCTGTCGACGATGAAGCCCTCTTCGGGCCGCGCATCAACCGCGGTCTGCAGCATCTTCAGGGCTTCGTCGAGGTGCTCGCGCCGCTCCACCCAGGTATAGGCGAGGTAATTGAGCACGTAAGGCTGGTCCGGCGACAGTTCCAGCGCCTTCTTGAAATCCGCTTCGGCCTTCGGCCATTGATTCGACCGCTCATAGGCGGTGCCGCGGAAATAGAACAGCGACCAGTCATTGGGCAGCGGATTGGCAATCCGGCCAATGGCCGTCGTATAGGCATCGGCCGCCGCATCGAATTTGTTGGTGCCGCGCAGCAGGTCACCGAGAAGCTCAGGCGCCTCGACATTGTTCCTGTCGCTGGCGGTCATGTCGCGCAGCAGCTTTTCCGCTTCGTCGTTTTTATCTTCGCGGCGGAGGCAATCGGCGACCGAGAGCTTTGCCGACCAGGAATAGATCGAAGCGGCATCGATGCTGCGATACATGGCGATCGCATCGTCGTAACGGTTGGTGCGCCGATAGATATCGCCGGCCAGGACCTTGGCGATATCGAGATCCGGCTTGAGATCGAGGCCGAGGCGCGCGAACAGCAAGGCCTCGTTATAGAGGTTTTCCTGCAGCAGCAGCACCGACATGCCGGACATCACCCCGGCGACACCATCGGCAACCGATGCCACCGACGGCTTCTGCTTCTCGCCCGAGCGCAGCGATTTCTCCAGCGGGCCGGCAATCACGTCGCTGTTGCCTGCATTGCTGGATTCAAAGCGGTCGAGCAGCTTCTCGAGGCCGGCCTTGTCGCCGCGGCGCACCAGGAGATTGCCATACATCTGCAGCAGCAGCGTGGGGATGGCGCTCGATGCATCGGTCGCCTGCTGATAACTTTTCAAGGCGTCGTCGGGATGGCCGAGGAAATCTTCGATCGCCGCCCGCTGGATCATGGCGAAAGGCGCAAAACCGGGCTCGCTTTCCAGCGGCTTCAGTTCCTTGAGGGCGGCGGCAACCTGCTTCTGGCTGCCGGCGATCAGCCAGGCCCGCATCATCGGCCCGGCATATTTGCCGATCTGCTGATCCGGCAGCTTTCGCGCCGCATCCAGTGCCTGATCATATTGTCCGTGCTTGATCGCATCCTGCGCCAGGAGGACGGTCACCAGCGGCGCCAGGGCAGCCGCTGCCGGCTGCTTTTCCCTGGCCTGCTTGGCGAGCTTGATCCCCTCGCCGATGCGCCCGTCGCTGATCTCGGCATAAAGGGTCGCCTGGATGAGGCCGGGATCGCCGGGACTGGCCGTAAGCGCCAAGGGCAGCAGGTCGGCCGCCGTCTTCATGTCGCCCCTGTTCTTGGCGTTCATGCCGGCGAGAAACGCACCCGAGACGCTCCAATCCATCTTGACGTCCTGCGCCCTGGCGGGAGCTGGCGCGAGCGGCACCAGGGATGAGGTGGCCAGCAGAGCGGTCAGTAAACTGACAGCGACGCGACCCGAAAAACGGCGACGGGGAAACGGGATGGGCTGGAATGAAGCCATTGCGACCAAACGAAAAATGAGTGGCGAGAAGCGAACCGCCGCGCCTGCCCCAGGGCTTCCGCGCCGCAATCACACTTCGGATCGTTCAGTCTTAGCAGGAACCGTCGGGCTTGAATAGCAGGCCGCCACCCCGAAAACGGGGCGGCGCCGATCACAGTTTTCTGACCCTTAAACCTTACATATTGGGATAGTTGGGTCCGCCGGCCCCTTCCGGCACCACCCAATTGATGTTCTGGGTCGGGTCCTTGATATCGCAGGTCTTGCAGTGGACGCAGTTCTGCGCGTTGATCTGCAACTTCGGGTTGGCGCCGT
>DATLIX010000029.1:0-3690 GCA_035539215.1 Dongiaceae bacterium
CATCGGCCGTTTCACGACAGAGCAGGACGTCGACTATGCCGTCGAACATATCGTCCAGTCCGTCAATCGCCTGCGAGCCATGAGCCCATTGTGGGAAATGGCGCAGGAAGGCATCGATATTAAATCGATCCAGTGGGCCGAACACTGATCGGTATCGGATCGATTTTGGATTAAGGGAGAGTTACCATGGCCTATAGCAATCAATTGCTGGATCACTACGACAACCCGCGCAATGTCGGCACGCTCGACAAGGGCGACGACACTGTCGGTACCGGTTTGGTCGGTGCACCCGCTTGCGGCGACGTCATGAAGCTGCAGATCAAGGTCGGCGCCGATGGCCGTATCGAGGATGCGAAGTTCAAGACTTTCGGCTGCGGCTCGGCAATCGCGTCCAGTTCGCTGGCAACCGAATGGGTCAAGGGCAAGACGCTGGCCGAAGCCGAGCAGATCAAGAATACCCAGATCGCCAAGGAATTGTCGCTGCCGCCGGTGAAGATCCATTGCTCCGTGTTGGCGGAAGATGCGATCAAGGCGGCAATCAAGGATTATCGCGAGAAGCATCAGTCGAGCGACAGCAAGGCAGCCGAGTAAAGCGAGTAGAGATCGTGACTGAACAGGCGACCACCACAGAGAATAGCACGGCATCTGATGCCGGGGCGGTAGCGAGCGCTGCGCCGGCATCGGCCCCCAAGCGGGCGGCGCGGCCGCGCCCGGCAGCGATGACACTGACCTCAAGCGCCGTTGAACGCGTGCGGGAGTTGCTGGACAAGCGCGGCAAGCCTTCGGCCGGCATTCGCATCGGTGTGCGCACCAAGGGCTGTTCGGGCCTCAGCTATACGCTGGAATTCGCCGACGCACCCGGACCGATGGATGAAAAGGTCGAGCAGGACGGGGTTACCGTTCTGATCGATCCGAAGGCGGCCATGTTCATCTTCGGCACCGAAATGGATTATGTCGAAGAGAAGCTGCAAGCCGGCTTCCAGTTTCGCAATCCCAATGAAAAGGGTCGTTGCGGCTGCGGCGAATCCTTCCACGTCTGAGTTAGAGTGACATGATGATCGGCGGCGACAACAAGGCCACCCCGCGCGCCGCTTTGGCGGAATGCTGGTCCTGCAAGGGACCAGTTTCGATCAAGGCTATGTTCTGCCATACCTGCGGTGCGATCCAACCGCCGCGTCAGTCGCATCATTTCAGCCGCCTCGGTTTCGAGCCCGATTTCGACATCGACCTCGATCTGCTTGAGAAGCGTTATCTCGGCTTCCAGCGCAGCGTGCATCCCGATCGTTTCGCCACGAAGCCGGCCAAGGAGCGGGCGATGGCGGAACAGCAGTCGGTTTCGCTCAACCAGGCCTTCGAGACCCTGAGCGACCCCTTGCGCCGCGCGGCCTATCTGCTGGAGTTGAAGGGGCAGGCCGCGGCAGTCGACCGGGACCAGACGATTGCCGATCCGGTTTTGCTGATGGAAGTTCTGGAAGCCCGCGAGGCGCTGTCCGAGGCCGAGAGCATCGATGCGATCGAGAAACTCTCGGTGAAAGCCGGGGCCGATGCCATTCATCTGCTGTCCGAGATTTCCAAAGCCTTCGCCGCCGACGACCTCGTTGCGGCCAATCGACTGACGACGCGTTTGAAATATCTGCGCAAGTTTCTGGAAGAAACCCGTGCGCGCCGCGTCGCCCTGGAAGCTTCTGATCACGAGAGTAAATAAGCGTGTTATTGCAGATTCACGAACCCGGCGAGACGCCGGAGCCGCACGCCGCACAGCGTAGCATTGCCGTCGGCATCGACCTGGGCACTACCAATTCGGTGGTTGCCGTGGTGCATGCCGGGAATGCGGACGGCGACCCCGACAATGTCGAGGTGCTGCGCGACCAATGCGGTGACGGACTGATCCCTTCCGTCGTCGCCTATCTTGATGACGAACCGCTGGTCGGCCGGGCGGCGCAGGCTCTCCTGCTGCAGCATCCGGACCGGGTGGTCAGTTCGGTGAAACGCCTCATGGGGCGCGGTATCGGCGACGTGAAGTCGCTGGGTGGTGCCTTGCCTTATGCGCTGGCGGCAGACAGTGCCGGCGGCATGGTGCGTTTGCGGATCGGCGCGCGCGCCATTTCGCCGGTCGAGGTTTCAGCCGATATCCTGCGCGCTTTGAAGAAGCGGGCGGAAGACAAGCTCGACGAGCCGGTCGACCGTGCCGTCATCACGGTTCCGGCTTATTTCGACGATGCTGCGCGCAATGCAACCAAGGACGCGGCGGCGCTGGCGGGCCTCGAAGTGCTGCGCCTGGTCAACGAGCCGACGGCGGCGGCTTTGGCCTATGGCCTTGATAGCGCGGCGGAAGGCCTCTACGCGATCTATGATCTGGGTGGCGGCACGTTCGATATTTCGCTGCTGCGCTTGGAGAAGGGTGTCTTCCGTGTCCTCGCGACCGGCGGCGACGCGGCACTCGGCGGCGATGATCTGGATCACGCCATCGCCGAATGGGTGGCGGCTGAGCAGCAGCTCGCGAATTTGTCGAGCGGCGGCGCCCGCGCTCTGCTGGTGGCGGCGCGCCATGCCAAAGAGGCGCTGACCAGCGGCAATGATGCCTGGTTCGATGCCGAGGTCGAGGGCCGCAAGCTGCATGTGTCGATCAGCCGGGCCGTGTTCGAAAAGTTGGTCGAACCTCTGGTGGCGCGGACTCTCACGGCCTGCCGCCAGGTTCTATTGGATGCCAAGGTGACGGCTGCACAGATCCAGGGCGTCGTTCTGGTCGGCGGGTCGACGCGGGTGCCGCTGGTGCGGCGGCAGGTGGCCGCCTTCTTCGGGCGCGAGCCTCTGGCCGATATCAACCCCGACGAGGTCGTCGCAGTCGGCGCCGCGCAACAGGCCAAGGCCCTGACCCGCGGCAGCGATACTCTGCTGCTCGATGTGACGCCACTCTCCCTTGGTATCGAGACGGTGGGCGGCATCGTCGAGAAGGTGATCGAACGCAACACACCGATCCCGGTTGGCAAGGCGCAGGAATTCACCACCTATCAGGATGGCCAGACCGGCATGCTGATCCATGTGGTGCAGGGCGAGCGGGAGACGGTGGATGCCTGCCGCTCCTTGGCCCGCTTCGAGCTGAAGGGCATTCCGCCAATGGTGGCGGGGGCGGCCCGCATCCTGGTTAAATATGCGGTCGATGCCGACGGCCTCGTCACGGTGAGTGCTGAAGAACGCCTGACCGGCGCCAAGGCCGAGATTGCCGTCAAGCCGAGCTACGGCCTGACCGAGGAAGAAATGGCGAATATGCTGCGCGACAGCCTGACGCATGCCCGCGACGACATGGAGCGCCGGCTGCTGATCGAGGCCCGGGTCGAGGCCGAACGCGTTCTGCTGGCCCTGGCAGCCGCCTTGAAGGCCGATGGCGTCCTGCTCGACGAGACGGAAAGAGGCGCCATTGACGCCGCCATTGCGCAAGTACGCCAGGCGATGTCGTCGGAAGATCGGGACCGGATCGCCGCCACGGTGGATATCCTGGACCAGGCGACCCATGGTTTTGCGCAAAAGCGCATGGATCGGGCGGTTTCGCAGGCCCTGACCGGGCATAGCCTTGACGAGGTCGAAGCGAGTATGGCAACTGACCCGTCAAACTGAGGGCCGATATTAACGATTGGGCCAAACGCGCGGGATAACGGCGCGGCGGCCTGGATGGAGAGATAAGATGCCTAA
>DATLIX010000030.1:0-36940 GCA_035539215.1 Dongiaceae bacterium
GTCCTTGGGACGGTTGATCAGGCCGTGGCGCTTATTGGCAGGCTTGAATTTCACCTTGCCGGTGGCCGTGAGCTTGAAGCGCTTCTTGGCGCTGCTCTTGGTCTTCATCTTGGGCATTTTCTATATCCTTCAACGAGTTAGGTCGTCCGAACGCGGTTGGGCATGCCCTATGCTTAGCCGTGGCCGCTCTGTGCCGGACGCGCGGTTATAACGATGAGGCTTTCCGAAGGCAAGAGAGGCCTTGGCGGGCTACGTCTTTCCCAGCCAGAAAAGCTGCGCTCAACTCCTAATAGTAGTCAATGTTTCGACAAAATCGCGCCTTTATCAGCGCCAACTCTTCTCGCCGGTATATTAGAGGGGAGGGATAAGATGGGACAGCGCATCACAGGGTTGATCCGGGTTACGGCCATATCTTTATTAACATGCTGTTCTGGCTGTGTTTTTTTTGAAGATTTGCCCCCACCGGACCTGACTTGGTCTGCCATGGTACCTAAAGACCAGACTTACGGGTTCAATCTGGCCAAGGCATCAGACGAGGAGGCGACGGCGAGCCGGCGGGCGCGCGCTTATCTCGCGGGGTACTTACCGGTGAGTAGGGAGGAGTTCATTCAGCGCCTCGAGCTGCAGCATTTTAGCTGCTGGAGTACAGGTTCGGGCACAAAATGCTCCTATACTAGGGCTCGTCCGCCCGAGCCTTGCATCGGGTCCGTGCGTGTATCCGTTGAGGTGAGCTTTTTGAATGTTACGGACCGCATCTCGACCATCACTGAAAAAGATATCGACGTGGTGGCTCTCGTGATGCCGGATCAGGAACACGTGGACAACCGAGGCTGCTTTCCGCTCTGAGCTCTCAGATGAATGATGGTCACCTAGTACGCGGTAACATCGTTTGGTATCTGCCTGCCACCCCTCCATGCCTTGCGCCTGTTCGAGGCCGCCGGTCGCCTCGGCAGTTTCAAGGCGGCGGCGACCGAATTGCTGGTGACGCCAAGCGCCGTCATCCATGGCGTCCAGTCCCTGGAGGACTGGCTGAGGGTCGAGCTTTTCATCCGCGGCAATCGCAGCATATCGCCTTTCCCCGCGACGGTGTCGATCTCGCCATCCTCATGGGCCGGGGTGATTGGCCGGGTCGTGCCGCGCATCACCTTATCCAGGAGCAACTGGTGCCGGTCTGCACCCCGGCGCTGGCGGAACAGATGACGGATCCAGCCGGTCTTGCCAACATCACCCCTGCTACGGGTAGCGGATGTCAGCGAGGACTGGGACAGCCGGGCGGCACTGGCCGGCGTCGTGCTGCCAAAGGGCTCGCGCTCCCTCAGCTTCGACACCATCCATATGGCGGTGAGTGCCGCAGCCCAGGGGCTCGGCGTCGCCATGGGCCACCTGCCGCTGATCGGCGTCTTCAACGCTGCAGAGGAGCAGCTCCTCCGCGAGATCGGCAGAGGGCGTCGACACGGCCTTATGCCGGGCGCGAGCAGCAGCATGCATGATGACCTCGATGCGATTGGACCGAGATCACTATCGATATGCCGAGCCAGGCCGGCAAGCGACAAGGGTTCATCTCCGGATGAGCCTCGGTCACCCGGCTCTCGCCGCTGGCGGCATTTTTTTCTGTGGGAGCAGCCATGTCACCGTGAGCGGGATCGCCGGCCATCGGCGATCCCGCGCCACATCATGACTGCTATTTCCGTCGTTTGCTCGCCGCCTTCTTCCGTGCGGCGCCACGTCGGGCCACCCGTCGCGAGCCGGCTTGACCGGGATTCTCCACCGATCGAATGGTCCAGAAATCATCGGCCAGGTTCTCGTCGACCAGATAAAGGTAAGGCATCGTGAAATAACCGCGCAGGCCCCATTTTTTGCCCCATGAATTGCGCACGATGAAGCGTTGCGTGGTGTCGTCATAGCCGACCGCGACCACGGCATGGCCGCCGACCACCTGTTCCTTTGGTTTCGGCATCTCGACGACACCGCTTTTTGCAACCGTGGGGCTTTCGAAGCTTTCATAAACGGTGAAGCCGAAAACGAACGGAAAGCCGGAAGCGAGGCAGCCTTTCATCTGTGGCAGGCTGCGCGCGACCCGGCTATAAGCCACGGCCTGGCTCTTCTCCGCTTCGGCATAGGCGGGGGGTGGCGGCTTGACGGCGAATTGACTGATATCATAGGGCCAGGTGGTTTCGCTGCAGACGCCTTGCTGGGCGACGCTCTTGATGCCGTCGCGGATTTGCGCGCCGTTATCGCTGTTCACCGTCCCTTCGATAACGCGCTCGTTGTAATAGATGAAGAGCCGGGACGGGACATAATCGCGCCGGCCGATTTTCTGTTTCAGCCGGCCGAATTCAAAGGCGCCGGCGATCGCGTTGCCGGTACAGGAGCCCAATTGGCCCTGATCGTAAACCGCGGGAAATTGCCGCCGCAAATCCATCCTCGGCGGCAAGGCCATGAGAACCGGCGTCGGCGCGGCATAAAGGTGATCGCGCCGATCCGGGAGATCGGGCTGCCAGCCATATGATTTGATCTTATAAGCCATTTTCGCCTCCCTGCTGCATGAACGATCAATTGACAGACTCTAGAAGGGGCTTTCGCGCGCGTGATCGGAGCCAGCGGCTTTCAAGAATGGCAAATCAACCGATCGCGGTCGTTGGCGAAGCCATTCCGCGGTTGCGAGCGCAAGCACCGGTGCCGTGGTAACGCTGCCCGGCCGTGTCTTGTGGCTGCGCACCGTCTACTGTCTTGAAAAAAGAGGTTTGCGCTTCCCCGCGCCCGGTCTCGCTTAACACCGCGCTCTTAATGCGCGTCATATTCTATTCATGACCGGCAAAAAATGATCGCACAAGCGAAGCGCGTCGCCTAACGATTTCGCGCGCCCATGCGGGCATCCGCTTCATGAGAGGCATGGCGCGGCACGCCGGAATATCAGATTGAAAAAAGGGCTTTCACGTCCGTGTTGGATTGGCGGAAAGTTATACGCCGCCTGCCCTTGCCGCGGGGGGCAATCTGTCCAATGCGCTCCTCTAGCGGGATCAATCGCCGAGCGCAGTCGGCTCGCGATCCTTGCCCTGGTCGGCGACGATCGGCAACATTTCGGCCGTCAGCTCCGTATCCTCGATCATTTCCGCGCTGTCCCCGGCCGGCCCGGCATCGCCCTGCGCGGTGCCCGCGGCGATATTCGCGTAGAGCGCCAGCATCTGCTGGCACATGATGTCGCGGTTGGAACGCTGGCGCAGATTGTCGATCACCTGTTCGGCGCGCAATTCGCGCTCCTCGGTCGGCAGCGAGAGCGCATCGCGGATGGCCCAGGCAAGCGCCGCCTTGTCCTTGGCGGGGGCAAGCCAGGCCATGGAGCTGCCGTCAACCATTTCGCGGGCATAGGGAAAATCGCTGGCGACCAGCGGACGACCCAGCGCCTGCGCCTCGATGATCACCCGGTTGTAGGTCGAAGGGGCGAGATAGGGTGCCAGAACCAGATCGGCCAGCATCAAGGCAGCCGGCATGTCGCGGCATTCATCGGTCAGCTGAATCCGGTCGTCGAGACCATGCGAGCGGATCTTGTTTTCCAACTGCTCGCGATAGGCGCCGCCATCGGGCGAGGGGCCGACCATGAGGCAGCGCAATTCGAGGTCCTTCAGCTCCGCCAGGGCCTCGATCAGCTGACCGTGACCTTTCTGCGGTGCAAAACGCGCCGGCAGCATGATCACCGGGCGATCGTCCGGCAGGCGCCATTGATTGGCCAGCTGAATGACGCGTTGTGCGGCGACGCGGGCGGGATCGAAGCGGCTGAGGTCCACGCCATAGGGCACCACGCTGATGCGGGGCCGCAGATCCGGCATTGCCTTGGCGATCTCATTGGCGGTCAGATAGGACAGCGTCACCACATGGTCGCTGCTGGCGAAGGCCGCGCGTGTCTTCTTGGTGAGCGCGGCCAGATGGCCGGGCCCGTCATGGAAGGTGGTGACCAGCTTGCATTGCGCGCGCTTGGCCGCCGCGGCGCCGATCGCCGCCAGGCTGGCATTCTGCGCATGGACGATGTCGACCTTGTGCTGGACGATCACGGCCGCCAGCCGGCGCACCACATTATGGGCGGAAATCGGGTTGCGGCTGGTCAGCTTTTCTTCTACCGGCGTGATGCCATGGCGGGTCAGCTCATAGGTCGCCGCCTCGCCGTCATAGGCGATCAAGGCGCGACCGCCGGCCTCGCTCACCGTGCTCGACAATTCGATGGCGATGCGACCGCCGCCGCCGCCATCCAGGCGGCTGATTAATTGTAGAACAGTGGGGCAGCCTTGATTGAGGCTGGGGCGGGAGTCAGGGGAGGGGTCGAATTCGGCCGACATTCAAACCGCGATAAAGGTCACGATAAAATCTAGAGCGCCGGGTAGCATGGCGGTGTAATCAATTGCAAGGTTGCAATGACGACAACACGTGAAACTGATCACACATGACCGACTCGATCATCATGCCAGCTCCTTTTGCCCGACTTGCACGCCCGTCTGACTATCATATGGCGTATCGCCGCCAACCTGCCAGTGGATTCGGCACGCGTCTCCCAGGTGTGATCTTCCTTTCGGGATTTAAATCCGACATGAGTGGCAGCAAAGTCACGGCGTTGGCTGATTTCTGTCGGGCGCGGGGGCAGGCCTTCCTTTGTTTCGATTACTTTGCTCATGGCCAAACCGGCGGCGCCTTCGCCGATGGCACGATCGGCATCTGGCGCGACGATGCCATCGCCGCCTTGGATGCGCTGAGCGAAGGACCGCAGATTCTGATCGGCTCTTCGATGGGCGGCTGGCTGATGCTGCTGACGGCGCTGGCGCGGCCCGCGCGCATCCATGGCCTGATCGGCATCGCCGCGGCCCCTGATTTCACCGAAGATCTGATCTTCGCCGAATTGAGCGACGATGACCGGGCCAGGCTGCAGGCCGAGGGTCGGCTGGAGCAACCCTCGGCCTATTCGGACGATCCCTATCTCATTTCCTGGAAGCTGATCGAAGAGGGGCGCCGGCATCTGCTGCTGCGCGACGCGATCGATCTCGACTGCCCGGTCAGGTTGCTGCATGGCATGGGCGATCCCGACGTGCCCTTTGCGGTGGCGCTGCGCCTGGCGCAAAGGTTGAGCTCGCACGACGTGCAGTTGCGCCTGATCAAGGACGGCGATCATCGGCTGTCGCGGCCGCAGGATCTGGATCTGCTGTTCGACGAAGTGGAAAAGTTGTCAGCGCTGCGCTGACCTCATGCTGACTATGCCTGCTCCGCCGCCAGGATGGCGGCGAGGCCGGCGCGGTAATCGGGATAGAGCAGGGTGATGCCCAGCTCGTGCTTGATGCGGTCGTTGCGCACCCGCTTGTTGTCGTCATAGAAGCTGCGCGCCATCGGCGACAGTTCCGCTTCTTCGAAAGGCACCGGCGGCGGCGGTTCGACGCCCAGCAGCCTGCAGGCATGGAGCACGACATCGGCCGGCGGCGCGGCATCGTCATCGCAGACATTATAGGCCCGGCCCGGATGCGGATGCTCGATCGAGGCCAGCAGCACCTGGACGATATCGGCGACATGGATGCGGCTGAAGACCTGGCCGGGCCTGACGATGTTGCGGGCGCGGCCGGCGCGCACCGTATCAAGCGCGGAAGAACCGGGACCATAAATCCCGGCCAGGCGAAAGAGATGCGCCGGCGGCGTCAACTCCAGCCATTGCCTTTCGGCGGCGAGGCGACGACGCCCGCGTTCGCCACTGGGCTGCAGGGCGCTGTCCTCGTCGACCCACTGGCCTTGCCGGTCGCCATAGACGCCGGTGGTTGACAGATAACCTGTCCAGGCGAAATCCCGCTGTTGCCGCAAATCTGCGCCGTGTAGATCGATCACCGGATCGCCGGCGGCATCCGGCGGCACCGAACTCAGCAGATGGGTCACGGTTTGCAGATACCGGGGCAGATCCGCGACCGGTCGGTCGCGGTCGAACAGATGGGCGGTGATGCCACGCGCGGCCAGCTGCGCCGCTTTTTCTGCGCTGCGGCAGGTGCCGCTGACCTTCCAGCCGCGGTGCAACAGGCTGTCCGCGAGGGCCGTCGCGCTATAGCCGAGGCCGAAGCAGAACAGATGCGGCTGTACTGCTGACGGTTGCGAGGCCTGTCCCGGTCCTGACGGCATATTGCTGTCCTTATTCTAACTCGTTGTTTACTCTTGCTTTAGCCCTGCTTTCGACCGAAGGTGCCGCGGATCGGCCGGGCACTCCGCCAAACCGGGGTTGCCCAACAGGAGCGGTCGAACAGGCTCGAACATAGATGGATTTAATGGCGCGGCGATATGCTTTCCGGAAAAGTCTGATGAGGATATCTGGCGCGGCGCTGGCGCTGGCGGCAATCAGCCTGCTCGCCATTTCCGCACCCCTTCCCGCAATGGCCGGTTCGACGTCGCCGGATGATACGACGCTGGATTCCGCCCAGGAATATAGCGATTGCCTGTTGCTTGCGAAGCGGCGGCCGGACCAGGCGGTGGAAAGCGCCGTCGCCTGGGAGAAGCAGGGCGGCGGCGATGCGGCGCGGCACTGCAAGGCCCTCGCCCTGATCAATCTCGACCGTCCGGAGGACGGCGCCCTGGAGCTGGAACGGATTGCCCAGACATTGCCGACCGACAAAGCCGCGTTGGCCGCCGATCTGTTCGGTCAGGCCGGGCAGGCCTGGATCAAGGCCGGCAAGCCGCAGCTTGCCTTGCACGATCAGAATGAGGGGCTGAAAGTACAGCCGAAGAACGTGGATCTGCTGATCGACCGGGCGTTGAACTACGGCAATTCCGGCATGTACAGCGATGCCGCCGCCGATCTCTCCACAGCTGCCGGCCTTGCCAAGGATCGGCCGGAAATCTTCGCTTTGCGTGCTGCGGCTTACCGCCATCTCGATAACAAGGCCGGCGCGCTCAACGATGCCGAGACAGCTCTCAAGATCGCGCCGGACTATCCCCTGGCTCTGCTCGAGCGGGGCAAGCTGCGTCTCCTGAAGGGCGACAAGGATGGCGCCCGCCAGGATTGGCTGAAAGTCGTCAACAAGGCGCCCAACACGCCGGCGGCCGACGAAGCCCAGCGCGATATCGAACAGATCGATCTCAAACCGGACAATACGGTCGGCCAGTAGCCGGCAAAGTAGTCAAATAATCCCACAACAAAATTGGCCGATCAGCAGGCAAACGCGGTTTTGTCGCGTGGATCGGCGGGAACTGCGCCGCCATCCCGTTGTTAGCATTCCGAGCTTAAAAATACCCCGGAATGCCTCTTTCGGGGAACGGGGTTTTATGTCTATTTTCCTAATTTCACGCATATTGGACGTGAAATCGCCGTCGCTAGGGCGCGCTTAGCTTGACCAATCTCGGGTCAAGCAGAAATTAGATAAAATTTTAGTAAAATTTATCTCTAAATGAATTAACTCACACTCAGATGTGTGTGTGACCCACCCCGGTACATTGCCCCACATCCCCGTGAGCGGTATTTTTGAGGACTAACGGCCGTTCGCATCTATCGGCGGTCAAGCTTCCGTCGCGCGGGGCGAACCGCATGTCGCCGCGTTTTCAACAAACCCGTTCAGGAGCTCTGGGATGGCAAGCCAATACAATGGGATGACAGCGGAAAATATGGTTAATAATTCCTTTACAGATAATAGGAATTATAACCCCGTACAAATCGCACAGGCCGATAATCAGGCCGATAATGCGGCCGGTCAGGGGGCGACCGATCAGGGCGGCGTAAATACGCCCGGCGACCAGTCCCCGATTATCCCGGCCGTTCCCAATGGGGAAGTGCATGTTGATGTGCCCGCCGGCCAGACGGTTGTGCGGGTCGAGGTGGCGCCCGGGGAAACCGTCGATCTGCCCTTCGACGGCCACCTGGCTGCGCGCATCGGCCAGCAGGGAAATCTCGCCGTCAAGATGGGCGACGAGACGGTGATTCTGATCGGGTATGCCCAGGCCAACCAACAGGCCGGCGTGACGCTTCATGATGCCGGCGGCCACGTCATCGATGTCGCGGCCGTTGTCGCAGAGACCGATCCCAACCTCGATATTCAAACTGCGGCGGGACCCGCGGCCGGTCCAGCCGGCGTGGCCGGCGGCCATCTTTTCTTCGGCTTCAATCCGGGCGGCGCGCTCGGTGGCTTTGGCGAACTCGGCCTTATCGCACCGACATCGCTGCAATACGGCTTGATCTCGCCGGACGAAACCATCCTGCCGTTCCATCCCGCCGCCGACAACGGCCACACACTCGGCATCACCTCGAGCGACGGCAGTGTCAGCTCGGAAACCACCGATCTCTCACTGACCAATGATCCCAGCGGCAGCCAGACGGTTGGCGACTACCTGCTGAACACCAGCGTCGAAGGCAAAGAGATCAGTCCGTCGCTGGTAAATGGTGTCGATCCCAACAATCTGCATCTCAATTTCACGTCCGACGTGAACGTCACCTTCGAGCGTGGCGCCGCCAGATTCCACAGCATTGTCGGCGTCTATACCTATGATGCCAGCGGCCATGTCAACGGCGTGCAATTCATCTGGCTGGACACCACCCAGACCAATCCGGATGTACTTCATTCCGCGCTGATCGCGGACTTCCTCGGCAACCATCAGCCCTCGACCGTCGATATCGGCAATATCGCCGCCGGCGAGAATGTCGGCTTCTTCCTGCTGCAGGACGGCGCCAACAACGCCGCCGATATTGCCATCATCAAGGCGGCGGTGGGCGGCGGCGGCAACGGCTATGACGCCGATATGGCGACCCTCAATGCCAAGACGACGATCACGTTCGACAGCAACGGTGTCGGCCATATCTTCGTCGATGGCCAGGAATTGAGCGGCACGGTCATCTTCACCGAGAGCAACCACAATCCCAACGACGACAAGCAGGCGATTTCCGGCGTCAGCACGCCGGCCGATGGCCTGCTCTATGTCGGCTTCGAAGATCGCGGCCTCAATAGCGGTGCCGACAAGGACTATAACGACGTCGTCTTCGGCGTCGATCTCGGCAAGGAGAACATCAGCCAGTTCGATCAGCAGATCTTCAGCCCGCATATCCAGCTGAGCGACAATGCCAATGACATCACAGCCTTCAGCATCGACACGACCGGCTTCCTGGTCGGCGATCTCCTCAGTAACCTGAAAAGCGCCGACGGTTTCGATGTCTCGGTCAATCATGTCGGCAACGATTATCAAGTGACGGTGACGGAAACCACCGATCACAGCTCCGCCGAGTGGCAGAATTTCATCAACAGCATCAGCTTCACCACCAGCAGCCAGACCGAGGGCGAGCGCGACATCAAATATACCGTGACCGATTCCGCCGGCCACACCGCCGCCACGACGGCGGCGATCGAGGTGACCACGCAGCATACCGAAAGCCTATCGACCGAAACCGAGGCCAAGCATCCAGGCACGGCGTTGCTGCATGACGGCGGCAATCCGGGCCATGACGTCACCTGGGGATCAGGCGATGACACGCTCTATCTCGATCAGCATTTCACCGCCACGGATGGCAAACTCGATATGGGTGCCGGCGCCAATACGCTGGCGGTCGGCGTCAATGGCATCGGCATCACGAATGCGGATACCTCTCACCTGGAAAATCTCAATCATATCGACATGACGGGATATAACGGCGGTGGCGGCAACACCGCGACGCTCTCCTTCCAGGACGTGATCAGCGCCACCGGCAGCGGGCACGAGCTGACGATCACCGGCGACTCGGTCGACAGCGTCAATCTGGCCGGCGACGGCAATGCCACGGATGCCCACTGGCACAACGCTGGAACCGTCAACAGCGGCGGGGTCACCTATGATCAATATGACTGGCACGGCGGTGCCGGCAATGGCGCCGGCAGCATCGTCACCACGGTGCTCATCAACCACGATGTGCATCAGACCGTGACCGATCTCGGCTGAGCGAACCAAGCGGGCACCTGATCGTCCGAGAGGCGGCTTGACGGCTCAGGCCGCCTCTTCATCTATCCGACCCTTCCCGGCCGGCCCGTGGTGTCCAAGGCGTATATCCGCTGTCGGTCAACCGCCTGCGCGTTCAGAAATCGAGATCGGCGTAATGCGCGGGCGGCTGGGTGCCGGGCAGATTGTCGGCCAGAAGCGGCCGGAAGCTTGGGCGCGACTTGATCCTGGCATACCAATCCTTGGTATCGGGGAAATCTTCCCAGGGCACGTCGCCCAGATAGTCGATGCAGGAGAGATGCGCCGCGGCTGTGATATCGGCCAGGGAGAAATGTTCTCCCGCCAGCCAGTTGCGACGGTCGACCAGCCAGGCGATGTAGTCGAGATGGATGCGGATATTGGCGCGGCCGGCGCGAATCGCCGCCGAATCGGGGCCGCCCTGGCCGCAGATCCGCTTGATCAGCTTCTCATGCAGCAGGTTCTGCGTCACCTCGCGCTGGAACTTGTGGTCGAACCACTGCACCAGGCGCCGCACCTCGGCCCGCTCGCGCGGCAGGGCGCCCAGCAGGGAAACGGCGGGCTGCGACTCCTCCAGATATTCGCTGATGGCGTAATCGCCGCAGACGACCTGACGGTTGTCGTCGAGCAGAACCGGCAATTCGCCGGCCGGATTGAGCTTCAGAAACTCTTCGCGACGCTCCCAGGGGCGCTCGGTCAGGAAGTCGCAATCCAGCTGCTTCTCCCTCAGGAGCAGGCGGATCTTGCGGCATTGCGGGTGCAGTGGAAAATGCAGAAGGCTGCGCATCGGTTCGTCCGGTGATTCGCGGCGGAGAATAACAATCCGCTGCCGCGCCGACCAGTCCTTAGCACGACCTCGAGAGGTACTCCGTCGGGATCATCCGGCGATCGGCTTGCTCCCCATATCCACTCGGCCTTTTCGTGAATCCCCTTCCCCGATCCCCCGCGATCCGGCAGAGGAGGATTTGGATCTCTTCAAGTTCGAGGCAAAACCGCCATCCTCCCCCGAATCGGGGGAGGGCAGGGAAGGGCAATTCTCGATTTTCCGCTGGCTCAGGCCCGGATGGCACTTGCCGGGCGGTCGCTCAGCGGCTGTTCCAGCCGGTTCAGCATCTCCTTCGGCACCACCTGCCAGAACTTGCCGCGCTCCAGCAGCCAGTCATTGAGCAGGCGTCCTGCGAACTTGGATTGCGTCTCGGCGGCGTGTTCTTCCACCATCAGGCGCAGCCGCGTCTCCCAGTAATCCGAGTCCAGACGCTGCCAGACGATCGAGTCGGGGTTGGCGCGTTCGGGGAAGAGCCCGGCTTCGTCATAGATGAAGGCCATGCCGCCCGACATGCCGGCGCCGAAATTCTCGCCGACCGCGCCCAGGATCACCGCCATGCCGCCGGTCATGTATTCGCAGCCATTGGAGCCGCAGCCCTCGACCACGGTCAAGGCACCGGAATTGCGCACGGCGAAACGCTCGCCGGCCTGGCCGCCGGCGAACAGCCGCCCGGCCGTGGCGCCATAGAGCACGGTATTGCCGATGATGGTGTTCTCGTTGCCGTTGAGCCGGCTCGACGGCATCTGCCGGACGACGATGGTGCCGCCGGAGAGGCCCTTGCCGACATAATCGTTGGCATCGCCAAAGACTTCCAGCTTCACGCCCTGCACCGCGAAGGCGCCCAGCGATTGTCCCGCCGAACCGCGCAGCCGCACGGTCAGGTGGTTCGGCTTCAGGCTGGTCATGCCGAAGCGGCGGGTGATCTCGGCCGAGAGCCTTGTGCCGATCGCCCGCAACGTGTTGCGGATATTGTATTGCAGCTGCATCTTTTCGCCGGCGTTGAACAGCGGGCCGGCATCCTTGATCATCTGCGCATCCAAGGTATCCGGCACCTCGTTGCGGCCTTCCAGCGTGCAATAGCGGGCCTGGTCGCCGGGATCGGCCTGGGCCAGCAGCGGATTGAGATCGAGATCGTCCAGATCGGCAGCACCCCGGCTGACCTGTTCCAGGAGTTCCGTCCGGCCGATCACTTCGTTCAAGGTCTTGAAGCCGAGGCCGGCCAGGATCTCGCGCACTTCCTCGGCGATGAAGCTGAAGAGGTTGACGACCTTTTCCGGCGTGCCGGTGAATTTGGCCCGCAGCTTTTCGTCCTGGGTACAGACGCCCACGGGGCAGGTATTGGAATGGCACTGCCGCACCATGATGCAGCCCATGGCGACCAGCGAGGCGGTGCCGATGCCGAATTCCTCGGCGCCGAGGATGGCGGCGATGACCACGTCGCGGCCGGTCTTGATGCCGCCATCGGTGCGCAGCTTCACGCGGTGGCGCAGGCGGTTCAGGGTGAGCACCTGATGCACCTCGGCGAGGCCCATCTCCCAGGGGATGCCGGCATATTTGACGCTGGTATGGGGCGAGGCGCCGGTGCCGCCGACATGGCCGGACACCAGGATCACGTCCGCCTTCGCCTTCGCCACACCCGCCGCGATGGTGCCGATGCCGCTGCGCGCCACCAGCTTGACGCAGACCTTGGCGGTCGGATTGATCTGCTTCAGGTCATAGATCAGCTGCGCCAGATCCTCGATCGAATAGATGTCGTGATGCGGCGGCGGCGAGATCAGCGAGACGCCGGGCGTTGCATGACGCAGCCGGGCGATTTCCAGGGTCACCTTGAAGGCCGGCAACTGGCCGCCTTCGCCGGGCTTGGCACCCTGCGCCACCTTGATCTCGATCTCGCGGCAATTGCTGAGATATTCCGCGGTGACGCCGAAGCGCCCCGAAGCGATCTGCTTGATCGCCGAATTGGCATTGTCGCCGTTCGGCTGCGGCCGGAAGCGGGCGGGATCTTCGCCGCCTTCGCCGCTATCGGATTTGGCGCCGATACGGTTCATGGCGATGTTGAGCGTACCATGGGCTTCCATGCTCAGCGCTCCCAGCGACATGCCGGGCGTCACGAAGCGCTTGCGGATCTCGGTGATGCTCTCGACTTCGTCGACCGAGCTGGTGGCGCCGGTCGGCACGAAATCGAGCAGGTCGCGGATCGCCACCGGCGGCAGCTTGGCGACGGCCTCGCTGTAGCGCTTGAAGGTGGAATAGGATTCCGCCGCCACCGCGGTCTGCAAGGTATGGATCAGTTCCGGCGCCCAGGCATGCACCTCGCCGCTCTTGCGGTAGCGATAGAAGCCGCCGACCGGCAAGGCGACCACATCCGCCGCCCAGGCGCGGTTGTGCAGCGCCTGGACCCGATGCTGGATGCCGGTCATGCCGATGCCGGAAATGCGCGAGGGCATGTTGGGGAAATATTCGGCGACCAGGGTACGCGACAGGCCGAGCGCTTCGAAATTGGCGCCGCCGCGATAGGAGGAGATGACGGCGATGCCCATCTTCGACATCACCTTCAGGATGCCCTGGTCGATCGCCTTGCGATAGCGCTCCAGGCATTCGTCGAGGCTGAGATTGCCGAACAGGCCGCGCGCCTGGCGGTCGGCGATGCTGGCCTCGGCGACATAGGCGTTGACCGTGGTGGCGCCCACACCGATCAGCACGCAGAAATGATGCACGTCGACGCATTCGCCGGAGCGCACATTGAGCGAGGTGAAGGTGCGCAATTGCTGGCGCAGCAGATGCACATGGACGGCACCGGTCGCCAGGATCATCGGAATGGCGGCGCGGTCGCGGCTGACCCGCTCGTCGGACAGGATGACATGGGTCGCGCCGCCGCGCACGGCGTCTTCCACCTGGCGGCGGATCCCCTGCAGGGCATCGCGCAAGGCATGGTCGCCGGCCTTGGGGTCGAAGGTGCAGTCGATCTCGGCGGCACTCTCGCCCATATAGGCGCGCATCGCCTGGAATTCGGCGGTGGAGAGGACCGGGCTTTCGAGCTGCAGCAGGCGGCATTGCGATTCGTCTTCATCGAGCACGTTGCCGAGATTGCCGAGCCGGGTCTTCAGGCTCATCACCCGCGCTTCGCGCAGACTGTCGATCGGCGGATTGGTGACCTGGCTGAAGTTCTGGCGGAAGAAGTGATGCAGACCACGATACTGGTCGCTCAGGATGGCGAGCGGCGTGTCGTCGCCCATCGAGACGATGGCTTCCTTGGCCTCCTCCACCATCGGCTGGAGGATGAGTTCGAGGTCTTCCAAGGTCAGGCCGGCGCCGACCTGGCGGCGGCGCAACAGGTCGCGCTCGAAAATGGTCGGCTGGCCGCGGGTCTCGCGCACCAGGTCGTCGATCACCGTGATCTGCTTCACCCAGTTGCTGAAATCCGCGCCGGCGGTGAGCTTGTCGAGAATTTCCGCGTTGCTGTAGAGCTTGCCTTCGCTGAGATCGACGGCGATCATCTGGCCCGGTCCGAGGCGCGACTTGGCGATCACGTTCTCTTCCATCAGCCGCACCATGCCGGTTTCGGAGCCGGCCACCAGCAAGCCGTCTTCGGTGATGGCATAGCGCAGCGGCCGCAGACCGTTGCGGTCGGTGAAGGCGACCACCCAGTTGCCGGCGAAACCGCAGATGGCGGCCGGTCCGTCCCAGGGTTCCATGACCGAATTGCAATAGCTGAAGAGGTCCTTATGGGCCTGCGGCATGGTCTCGCGACCGGCCCAGACATCGGGCACCAGCAGGCAGCGCACCATCGGCAGCGGACGCTCTTCCGTCACCATGATCTCGAAGACATTGTCGAGCGCCGCCGAATCCGAGCCGCCGGATTGAACGACCGGCTTCAGATCGGCCATATGCTCGCCATAGACGCCTGAATCCATGCGCGTCTCGTGCGCGGTCATCCAGTTGACATTACCTTTCAGCGTATTGATTTCGCCGTTATGGGCGATGACACGGAAGGGCTGCGCGAGGCTCCAGGTCGGAAAGGTGTTGGTCGAATAGCGCTGATGATAGATGGCGAAATTCGACACGAAGCGCTCGTCGAGCAGATCGGGATAGAAAGCCGTCAGCTGTTCGGCGAGGAACATGCCCTTGTAGATCATCGACCGGCAGGACATGGAGCAGATATAGAGCTCGCCGATGCCTTCGCCGGCTGCCGCCTTCTCGATCCGGCGGCGGATGACATAGAGATCGGTCTCGAACTGCTCTTCGGTGACGCCGCGATTGTTGCAGATCATGATCTGCTCGATCTCGGGGCGGGTGGCATTGGCCTTCTCGCCGATCACGCCGATATTGACCGGCACCTGGCGCCAGCCATAGATCGTATAGCCATAGCCGAGGATCTCGCGCTCGACGATGACGCGGCAGCGTTCCTGCTTCGAAAGATCGGTGCGCGGCAGGAAGACCTGGCCGACGGCGAACTTCTCGTTATTGATCTCCTGGCCGCCCTTGCGGATGAAATCCTCGAAGAAGGCATGCGGGATCTGCACATGAATGCCGGCACCGTCGCCGGTCTTGCCGTCGGCATCGACGGCGCCGCGATGCCATACCGCCTTCAAGGCTTCGATGCCTTTCAGCACCACGTCGCGGCGCGGCTTGCCGTCGATCGCGACAATGGTGCCGACGCCGCAGGCATCGTGCTCATCGGCCGGATCGTAGAGACCGGTGGCGGCGAGGCGTTGCCTTGCGGAAATCCAGGATGCGGGTTGCTCGGCCATGGAAGTCATCCTTTTCGGAAGTCGGACTTGTGGAGCGGGCGCGTTATCGGCGCCCAGCGCATGCAAGCGGGAAAGCAGGTTTATTCGGCGGCTTTGGCGGCCGGCTTGACGGCGGTCAGATGCTGATGGATCGCCGCGGCGGCATCGCGGCCGTCGCGGATCGCCCAGACCACCAGCGAGGCGCCTCGCACGATATCCCCGGCTGCAAAGACGCCCGCCATGTTGGTCATCAGCGTCTTCGGATCGACCCGCAGGGTGCCTGCCTTGCTGATCGACAGCTGCGGCGCGTCGAACATCTGCGGCAGCTCCTCGGGATCGAAGCCCAGGGCCTTGATCACCAGATCGGCTTCCAGATTGAAATGCGAGTTCTCGATCACCCGCGGCGTCTGGCGGCCGCCGGCATCGGGAAGACCCAAATGGATGCGATGGGCACGCACCAAGCCGACCTTGCCGTTGCTGCCTTCAAGGAAGGCTTCAGGGGCGGCCTGCCAGACGAATTCCACGCCTTCTTCCTCGGCGTGGCCGACTTCGCGTTGCGAACCCGGCATGTTCTGGCGGTCGCGGCGATAGAGGCATTTCACGGAACGTGCCCCCTGGCGGATCGCGGTGCGGACGCAATCCATCGCCGTGTCGCCGCCCCCGATGACGACGACGTGTTTGCCTGCGGCATCCAGCGATCCCTCGGCAACGGCACCAGGCTTGTCGCCGAGGCCGAGCTTGTTGCTGGCGGTAAGATAAGCGAGAGCCGGGATGATGCCGGCCAGGCCGGAACCCGGCGTGGCGATATCGCGCGCCTTGTAGACGCCGGTGGCGATCAGCACGGCGTCATAGTCTTTGCGCAACTGGTCGAAGCTCACGTCGCGGCCGATCTCGACATTGCCTTTGAAAGCAATACCGGCTTCGGACAGATGCTTGATGCGCCGTTCGACGATCGACTTGTCGAGCTTGAAATTAGGAATGCCGTAGATCATCAGCCCGCCGAAGCGGTCGGCGCGGTCATAGATCGTCACCTGATAGCCCTGTTGGCGCAGCTGCTCGGCGGCGGCGAGGCCGGCCGGGCCGCTGCCGATGATAGCGATCGATTGCGCGCGTTCCATCCGCGGCCGGATCGGCTTCACCCAGCCTTCTTCCCAGGCGGTGTCGGTGATATGGCGCTCGATGGCGCCGATGGTGACGGCGCCGTGTCCCGCCTGCTCGATGACGCAGTTGCCTTCGCACAGCCGGTCCTGCGGGCAGATGCGGCCGCAGATCTCCGGAAAACTGTTGGTCGCGCTGGAGATTTCATAGGCCTCCTCCAGCCGGTCCTCGGCAGCCAGCTTCAGCCAGTCGGGAATATTGTTGGAGAGCGGGCAATGCACCTGGCAGAAGGGCACGCCGCATTGCGAGCAGCGGCTTGCCTGGGCGGAAGCCTGAGCGGGGCTGAAATCGCGATAGATCTCGCCGAAGTCGCGGCGCCGCTCGATGGCGGCGCGCTTATCGGGTGTCGCCTGTCCGAGCGAGACGAATTTCAGCAGTTTTTCGGCCACAACAAACCTCCCCGGAATTCAAACGGTCGTCCATGCGGTGACGGCAGCGAACGGCACGCGCGCGAATGCCGGGCCGGTACAGGCAAGATAGGTCAGAAATCGCGACCAATCCAGCGAAAAACACCATATACGCCAGTAATACTGACATATAATTTATATATCTATCATCTCTAATTTTATGTACGAGGTCAATTATGGCGGTCGTGCCAATTTTAGTACCAAATCGGTACTAAATAGTCAGATAGGCGCTCGCCGAGTCTGCGTGCTATATGTCGCGCCGTCCGGGCGGGCTCTGCACCACTGCTTGACGTACCGGAAGAATATCGCCGGAAGAATACCCCAGGGGTGACAGCGTGCCTCACATCGATATCCTGGTCCTCGCCATCGTCCGCGGTGTGACGGAATTCCTGCCGCTTGCTGCGTCGGGTCATCTTATTCTCTTGGCGGAGACCTTTTGCTGGCAGATCGCCAATCCGATTGTTGGCCTTGCCAGCGAGATCGGATTGCTCCTGGCCCTGGGGCTTTATTTCTGGCGCGAGGTGCTGGGACTGGGGCAGGGCCTGCTGCAGGTGTTGAAGCGCAAGCGCGATCCGCGCAGCCGGCTGCTCGGCTATCTTCTGGTGGGGGCGGTGCCGGCAACCGCGGCCAGCATCGGCCTGCAGATCCTGTTCGAGGACAGCCTCAATTCGCCCGCCCTGATCGCCGCCATGCTGATCGCCTTCGGCCTGCTGCTTTACCTGGCGGACCGGCTTGGCCTGACGGTGCGGCGCATCGAGCATCTTAGTATCGGCTCGGCTTTGACCATCGGCCTGGTGCAATGCCTGGATGTGATGCCGGGTGTCAGCCGCTTCGGTATCGCCTTCACCACCAGCCGCCTGCTCGGTTTCGAGCGTCTGGAGGCGGCCCGCTTCGCGCTGCTGCTGGGCCTGCCGAGCGGTGTCATTTTTATCCTCTACCAGGCCTATCTGACGGTCGCCGCGCAAGTCAGCGGTCATGCAGCGCCGGTCGATCCGGCCGCCGCCGTTCTGGCGCTGATTGCGACCTTCATTGCCGGCTTTCTGGCACTCAGCTTCCTGATGTATTGGCTGCGACGCGCCAGCGTGACGCCCTTCGTGATCTATCGCCTGGCACTCGGCCTTTATCTGCTCTATCAGCTTTACCGCGGCGCCGGCTTCGGCTGCTGACAGCCGAAGTGCTGCGGCCGAGGTATTGGCCGCGGCAGTTGACCGGGTGACCACTGACTGAGTGATCGCCGACTGAGTGATCGTTGACCGGCGAGGGGCTCAGGCGGGCACGGCCACGCGGCCGAAAGCGACCTGCATGAAATTGTCGTAGAGCTGGCGCGCGGTGCGATTGAAATCCGGCATCAGCTGCAAGGCCTGCTGCTCCAGGCGCAGCATCGATCCGGCGCCGAGCGCGTCATCCAGTGCGCAGGCATAGGCCGGTACCTGGCCCCAATCGCTGACGGTGTGATGCAGCAATTCGATATGGCATTGCAGGCCATAGGCGCGCTTGCCGACCCGCATGGCCTGAATGGGACAGAGTGGCGATTGCGCGAGGGCAACCGCATTGGCGGGCAGGCGCTGCACCTCGGCGCCATGCCATTGCAGCGCCGCGAGGCGCTGCGGCAGATCGGCAAACAGTGGATCGGCGATGCCGGTCGCGTTGAGATCGATGTCGAGAATGCCGACTTCCGGCGCCGCCATCTTACCGACCGCGCCGCCGAGCGCGCTGGCCAGCAATTGATGGCCGAGGCAGAGGCCGAGATAAGGCATGCACCGGTCGATGACGGCTTCGCGGATCGCACGCTTCTCGGCGATCAGCCAGGGATGCTGCTCTTCTTCCCAGACATCCATGGGGCCGCCCATGACCCAGAGCGCGTCATAGCGATCGAGCGACGGGATCGCGTCGCCTTCATCCAGTTCGACCGCATCCCAGGCGATACCGTCTTGCGCCAGGAAGTCGCGCAGGATGCCGGGATGTTCGCAGGCGATATGCTGGAAGACGAGAAAACGCATGCCGGGCCCTTCTCCTTGTTCGGCTGTACGCATCAATGCTGGCGTGTCGACGCGATGACAGATCGCCGACCGCGTCTCACCACGCCGCTGTCTCACCACGCCGCTGTCTCACCGCGACGATAGCGCGCCAGATAAATCGGTGCGACAGCCTCCAGCGGCGTTGGCGTGATGTCGAGATCTGCCAGGCCCTTTGCCTGTGGGTCCGCAATATTGTCCCGGCGCAGTATGCGCACCTGGTCCAGCGTCAAAGGCGGCGTCGGCAGCAGCTGCAGCAGGGCTGCCTGCAGGCTGGCGACGGGAAAGGGCAGGTCAAGAATACAGCGCCGCCGGTTGATCCAATGCAGCATCTGCTGCAGCAGGTCGCGAAAGCGGTAGACACGCGGTCCGCCCAGTTCATAGAGCTGGCCGGCGGTATCCGCACGCTGCAGGGCGGCGACCACTGCCTGGGCGACATCGCCGACATAGACGGGCTGGAAGCGCGTCTTGCCGCCGACCACCGGCAGGATCGGACTGAGCGCGGCCATGCCGGCAAAGCGATTGAGAAAGTTGTCTTCAGGGCCAAAAACGATACTGGGCCGCAAAATGGTGGCCGCCGGGAAGGCGGCGCGCACGGCCGCTTCGCCGGCCGCCTTGCTGCGTCCGTAAATCGCCGGACTGGCCGGATCGGCGCCGATCGCCGAGACATGAACCAACTGGTCGACACCGGCGGCTTGCGCCGCCTGCGCCACCAGGCCCGCTCCTTCCGTCTGCACGGCGCTGAAGCGCTGCGGTCCGGATTGGAAGAGGATGCCGACGAGATTGATGACGGCATCGGCGCCGGCTACGGCCGCGGCGATCGAGCCTCGATTGCGGATGTTGACGGCAAGCGGCGTGATCTGGCCGATCTCGCCGCAGGGCTTCAGGAACAGGGCCCGGTCGGGGTGCCGCACGCCGACGCGGATCTGATACCCTGCATGTGCCAGCCGCTCGACGACATAGCGTCCGATGAAGCCGGAGCCGCCGATGACGGTGACAATTTTGTCCCGCCCGCCAGCCTCCCGGCCGATGATATCCTGTCCGATCGCTATCATTTCGTCTCCCCGACGCTTGTGGAGCCGTGCAGGAGTGCAATCCATCACTTGCTAGCACAAAAGAGGGGCTCTGGGCAGCTGACACAAAAAGTCAGAAAAAGGCGTTGACTTTGCTTTTATTCTGAACAGAATGCGCCGCGCCGCGTATGGCGCCGGACGTTCCCTTCGGGACACCGGTTCGTATGCTCGGCGCCCAGGTGGCGGAATTGGTAGACGCGCAGGTTTCAGGTACCTGTGGGGCAACCCGTGGAAGTTCGAGTCTTCTCCTGGGCACCATCCTTCAAGTAGTCTCTGCGCGGTCAATCGACGCCAGCCTGCCGAGCGGGCTTGGCCAGTCAATAGCGCAGGATTCTTCAATGAGCATTCATGTCTATCGCGGTGATCTGCCGGACGGATTGATTCTCGGTCCGGTCGTGGCGGTCGATACCGAGACCATGGGCCTCAATCCAGCGCGCGACCGCCTGTGCCTGGTACAACTGTCGGCTGGCGACGGCATCTGCCACCTGGTGCAGATTCCGATCCTGCGGCCGGGCGAAATTCATCACGCGCCCAATCTCAAGAAGCTGTTCGAATCGCCGCAGGTGCTGAAGCTGTTCCACTTCGCCCGCTTCGATCTGGCGGCCCTCAAGATGTATCTCGGCATCACCTGCCAGCCGGTCTATTGCACCAAGATCGCCTCGAAACTGGTGCGGACCTTCACTGACCGCCATGGACTCAAGGATCTGTGCAAGGAACTGCTGGGAGTCGAACTCTCGAAACAGCAGCAATCCTCCGACTGGGGAGCGGAAGAATTGACCGCCGAACAGCAGAAATATGCCGCTTCGGACGTGTTATATCTGCACCAGTTGAAGGCGAAGCTCGATCCGCTGCTGGCGCGCGAAGCCCGGACCGAGATTGCCGAGGCCTGCTATCGGTTCCTCCCGACCCGCGCAGTTCTAGATCTCGCCGGTTGGGAAGAGCCGGATATCTTCCAGCACTGATTGCGGTGTTAACCAATTCCCCCGGTCGCTGACAAAGCGGCCCGCGCCGCCGGAATCGGCGGCAAAACCTTGTAGCTTCGGGGGATAAGCGGCGCTATGGTCGGGCTAGTTTCGTAAAGAGAGTTTCATGTCGAATATCATACCGGTCGATCGACCATCACCGGACCAGCAGGTTTTGGACCGCGCCCAAGAGGGGCTCGCGGCGGCGGAGCGCGTGCTGCGCCTGGAGGCGACGGCCCTCAACCTGTTGGCCGAATCATTGAGCGAGAGTTTCCCCCAGGCGCTCGACTGCATTGGTGCCATCAAGGGCCGGCTGATCGTCACCGGCATGGGGAAGAGCGGCCATATCGCCCGCAAGATCGCGGCCACCTTCGCCTCGACCGGGACGCCGTCGCAATTCGTTCACCCCGCCGAGGCCAGCCACGGCGATCTCGGCATGGTGACCGATAAGGATGCCGTCCTGGCGCTGAGCAATTCCGGCGAAACCGCCGAATTGTCGGATGTCATAAATTACACCCGTCGCTGGCATATTCCGCTGATCGCCATGACCGGCGTCGCGGCCAGCGCGCTCGGCAATGCCGCCGATATCCTCCTCGCCCTGCCGAAGGTCGCGGAAGCGGGGTCGATCGCTTTGGCGCCGACCACCTCGACCACCATGATGCTGGCCTTGGGCGATGCTTTGGCCATCGCGCTCCTTGAGCGTCACGGCTTCTCGGCCGAGGATTTCAAGGAGTTCCATCCGGGCGGCAAGCTGGGGCAGCGTCTGCTGCGCGTGGCCGATCTGATGCATGTCGGCGGCGAACTTCCTCTGGTGGCGGAGACCGCCTCCATGTCGGAAGCTTTGCTGACCATGACCGCCAAGACCTTCGGCTGTGTCGGCGCCGTCGACGGCGCCGGCAAGCTGACCGGCATCGTCACCGACGGCGATTTGCGGCGGCATATGGGCGCCGATCTGCTGAAGATGTCGGTGCGCGACGTGATGACGCCGCATCCGCGTACGATCCGCGCCGCGGCTCTTGCCGCCGAAGCGCTCGGCGTCATGAATGAAAAATCGATCACCAGTCTTTTCGTGGTTGATGCGGAACACCCGGTCGGCATCATCCGCCTGCATGATTGCCTGCGCGCCGGCTTGGTCTGACAAGGTGCAGCCGTGACCGATAAGCAGACAGCCGCCCAGACAGCGCATGCGCCCGGCTCCGCCGACGCGCCGGCTGCTGCTGCTGCGGCTGACGCGCAGGATCGGCAGGAGGAGCAGGCAGCGGCCGCTGCTCAGGAACAGGCAGCGCCGGAAAAGGCCGTCGCGGAACGGGCGTTCTCCCCTTTGTTCGGCAAGGCCGCGGAAGCGGCGGAAGGCGCCGCCATGGCGCCGGCCCCGACCGATACGGCAACGCTCAGCGGCCGCAACGCGGCTGCGCTGCCGGCGTCGCGCCGGCGCCGCTCGACCCGGCTCACCGTGATCAAATTCGTTTTGCCCGTCGTTGCCCTGGTGACCGTCGGCTATCTGGTCTACTGGTGGTATGTCCATAATCGCGAAGCCGTCATCACCGTGGAGACGCCGGACAAGCCCTCCGCCAATCCGCCGATGGTCACGGTCAACAACTTTAAATACAGCTCCACAGACAGTCAGAATCGCCCCTATACGATCACGGCGGATTCTGCGGCGCAGCCGCAGGACAAGGCGATGGACACCATCGATCTGACCCGGCCGCGGGCGAATTTCACCTTGGCGAACAGCCACTGGATGACCATCACGGCGCAGAACGGAACCTATCATCGCAATGCCGATACGATCGATCTCAGCGGCGATGTCACGCTCGACCATGACACCGGCATGACCTTTCATACCAGCACGGCGCAGATCGACATGAAGGCGAAAGTGGCGGCGGGTTCGGATCCGGTGCAGGGTCAGAATGCGACCAGCGAAATCAACTCGCAAGGCTTCAAGGTGCTCGATGATGGCGACGTCATCATCTTCACCGGCAAGACCTTGCTTAAGCTCCACGGCAAGGGAAAGGACAGCAGCCAATGACGCCGCGTTTATCACTTTCGCCCGCACTGGCTTCGCGGCGTCGTGCAATGGCATTCCTGCGGCCGGCTGGCGGCGCCGCATTGCTTTATGGTCTCGGCGCCATGCTGGCGATGTCGGCGGGTGGCGCGGCCTTTGCGCAGAGCACCGGCAACGCCGCATCGACGGCACCCTCATCGACGGCACCGACGGCGACTGCCCCGGCGGCGACTGCCCCGGCATCGAACGGCGGCGATAGCGGCGGCGGCTTCGATATCAGCGGCAACAAGCCGATCGATATCAGCGCCGACAACGGCATCGAGTGGCGCAAGCAGGACAAGATCTATATCGCCCGTGGCAAGGCGCTGGCGGTGCAGGGCGACCAGTCGATCGCGGGCGACACGCTCACCGGCTTCTACAGCACCGACAGCAACCATATCGACCGCATGACGGCGGAAGGCAATGTCGTCATCAAGAGCCCGTCGCAGACCGCCTATGGCGATCATGCGGATTACGACACCAACACCAAGCTTCTGGTGATGACCGGCAATAACTTGAAGTCGGTCACCGACAAGGGCGATGTGGTGACGGCACGCGACCGGATGGAATACTGGAAGGATCGCGATACCGTCGTTGCCAAGGGCAATGTCTACACGGTGCACGGTGATACCAAGGTCCATTCCGATCTCGCCAACGGCTACTTCCATATCGATTCCACTGGCAAGAAGGTGCTGTATCAGCTCGAGGCAATCGGCAATGTCCGCACCGATACCGCCAAGGAGACGGCCTGGTCGGACAAGATGGTCTATAATCTCGAGACCAAGATCGCCGTCCTCATGGGCCATGTTCGCATCCTGCAGGGCAACAACACGTTTACCGGCGACCGGGCCGAGATCAACACCGATACCAATGTCAGCCGCCTGCTCTCGGATCCGGGCAAGACCGGCACGCGCGTCCATACGACGATCGGGCCGAAGTCGAACAACAACTCGACGAATTCGTCGAACAAGCCGGCCACGAGCAATGGCGGCAACGCAACCGGCGGCGCATCGGGTAGCGGGACCACGACGCAACCATGAGCAAGCGTAACGAGGCCGTCAAAAAACGCCAGGCTAACGGCCAGCAGGGGCCTTCTTCTGCCGCCAGTGCCGCTGGAGCCGCCCATACGATCATGGTTCACGGCGTTGCCGTCGATCCCACATCGATCGACGGCCTGGTTGCCTATCACCTCGGCAAGCAATACCGCACCCGCCCCGTGGTGCGCGATGTCACCATCGGTGTGCGGCGCGGTGAAGCGGTCGGCCTTCTGGGGCCGAACGGCGCCGGCAAGACGACCTGCTTTTATATGATCACCGGCCTCGTGCGGCCGGACGCCGGCGCCATCTATCTCGACGGTGCCGATGTGACCGAGCAGCCGATGTATGAGCGTGCGCGCGGCGGTGTCGGCTATCTGCCGCAGGAAGCCTCGATCTTCCGCGGCATGACGGTGGAACAGAATATTCTCGCCGTGCTGGAAGTGGTCGACCGCGACGCCGCCTCGCGCCGCGCCAAGCTCGATCGCCTGCTCGGCGAGTTTTCCGTCAGCCATCTGCGCAAGGTACCTGCGCTGGCCTTGTCCGGCGGTGAGCGGCGGCGGGTGGAGATCGCCCGCTGCCTTGCGACCGATCCCCATTACATCCTGCTCGACGAGCCGCTGGCCGGTATCGATCCGATTGCCGTCGCCGATATCCGCGATATTGTTTCGCATCTGAAGGATCGCGGCATCGGCGTGCTGATCACCGATCACAATGTGCGCGACACGTTGGAGATCGTCGATCGCGCTTATATCCTGCATGAGGGCGAGGTGCTGCGCGAAGGCACGCCGCATGAAATCGTCGCCGACCCCGCCGTGCGACGGGTCTATCTCGGCGAATCCTTTACCCTTTGACGAATTCTTCACCATTTTGCAGGTGAAAGTTTACGCGGGCTTTGGCGCGTGCGGCGACCTGTAAAGGGGGCCGTGCAAGTTTCATGCTAACCTGCTAGTCTCGATCCCATTATGGCAGTGACCCAACGACTAGACTTACGCCAGTCTCAGACGCTGGTCATGACACCGCAGTTGCAGCAGGCCATTAAGCTGCTGGAACTGTCGAATCAGGAATTGACCAGTTACGTCGAGCAGGAGCTTGAACAGAACCCGCTGTTGGAGCGGGGCGAAGACGCGCGCTCCGAATATGGCGATGCGATTACCGGCGAGCCCGGCGGCGAGGGCGGACAGGACGAGCCGATGGCCGATGCCGGTGGTCGCGACAGCGGCGATCCGATGGATGCCAGCGACTATAGTCGCCGCGAGACCTTGCCTGACGAACGCAATTCGCCGCTCGATACCGATTACGAGAACGTCTACAGCAGCGACAATGGGGCTGAAAGTGCGGCCGCCGTCGCCGAGATGGCGGGGCTCAATTCCTGGCGCAATGCCGGCACCGGCGGACGCAGCGATTTCGGCGACGAGGACGGGCTGGAACAAACGCTGTCGCGCGACGTCACCCTGCATGAGCATCTGGAACAGCAACTCGGCCTCGATATCAGCGATCCCACCGACCGGCTGATCGGTTTGCAGATCATCGATCTCGTCAACGAGGCCGGCTATGTGGTGGGCGATCTGGCGGCGATCGCCGAACGCCTCAATTGCAGTCCCGAGCGTGTGGAAGCCGTGCTGCTGCGCCTGCAGCAATTCGATCCCGTCGGCATCTGTGCGCGCAATCTGGCAGAGTGCCTGGCGCTGCAATTGCGCGAGCGCGACCGCCTCGATCCGGCGATGCAGACCATGCTGCAGCATCTCGATCTGCTGGCCAAGCATGATCGTGCGCAACTGATGAAACTATGCGGCGTCGATGCCGAAGATCTCACCGATATGGTGGCCGAAATCCGCAGCCTCAATCCGCGGCCCGGCGCCAGTTTCGAACATGTGACGGCGCAGACCGTGGTGCCGGATATTCTCGTCTTCCGGCAGCCGGATGGCAGCTGGGGGGTCGAACTCAATAGTGAGACTCTGCCGCGGCTGCTGGTCAATCAGCACTATTTCACCTCCGTTTCGGCCCGCACCCAGACCAAGCAGGAGCGCGATTATCTGGCGGAGCGACTCTCCGCGGCCAATTGGCTGGTGAAGACCCTGCATCAGCGCGCGACGACGATCCTGAAGGTGGCGGCGGAGATCGTGCGCCAGCAGGAAGCCTTCTTCCTGCATGGCATCCAGTATATGAAGCCGCTCATTCGCCGCGACATCGCCTCGGCGATCGAGATGCATGAAAGCACCGTCAGCCGGGTCGCCACCAATAAATACATGGCCACCCCACGCGGCCTTTTCGAAATGCGTTACTTCTTCTCGGCGGCGATCCAGGGCGCCGATGGTGCCGCCAGCCATTCCGCTGAGGCGGTCCGGTCGCGGCTCAAGGAACTGATCGATGCCGAACCGGCCGATGCGGTCCTCTCCGACGATCAGCTGGTCGTCATTCTTAAGGAACAGGGCGTCGACATCGCCCGGCGGACCGTCGCTAAGTACCGGGAATCATTAAAAATACCATCTTCGGTCCAGCGTCGGCGCGAGAAGGCCTTGCGTTCTGGCTGAGGCTGGCTACATGATTCATTCCGGGAGGGTTCGGAGAACGACCCGGGGGTAACCGGGTGACTCGTACGCAATTCCATCGGCCAGACTGAAGTCCTAGCGGGCGCCCTTGACTTGCCCAGGGACGGTTCTTATGGTCCGGCCGCTTTGCGTCAGTCGGGATTTGGGAACGGCGGTGGACGCCGGGAACAACTTTGGTCCGCAAACCTGGACGTAGGAAATGAACCTGACTGTAAAAGGGAAGAACCTCGATGTCGGCGATGCCTTGCGCAGCCACATCGGCGAAAGCCTAGACAGCGTCTTCACCAAGTACTTCTCCAATCCGATCGAAGCGACGGTTACTCTGTCGAAGCAGGTACATCTGTTTGCGGCGCAGATCTCCGCGCATATCGGTCGCGGCATCCTGGTGCAATCCGAAGCCGAGGCCGATCAGGCCTATATCGCCTATGACCGGGCGGCCGAGCGCCTGACGGCGCGGCTGCGCCGCTACAAGCATCGCCTGCGGGATCACCACCGCGCCGAGATCCAAACCCAGCGTGCGGCCCAGTATGTGGTTGCAGCGGGGGATCTGGCCGATACCGACGAGGCTGAGCCGGCAGCCGATACGGCGCCGGTGATCATCGCCGAAATGCAGACCGAAATTCCATCCCTGACAGTGAGCGAGGCGGTCATGCGACTCGATCTTTCCGACCAGAAGGCGATGATGTTTCTCAATCGCGCCCATGGCGGGCTCAACATGATCTATCGCCGCGAGGACGGCAATATCGGCTGGGTCGACCCCAGCATGAAGACGCAAGCCACGGCCCTGCATCCATAGCATGAGGGTCGATCGCACCGGATCGTTGCAGCTGAAGCGCAACCGGTCGGGTGAGTCGTGAATTGGGAGACTGGCACGGGGCGCGGAGCCCCGCCCGCCAGGACGAGGGAACCAATGGAAATAGAAGATCTCATCTCACCGGCGCATGTGATCGCGCGCTTGAAGGCGAGCAGCAAGAAGCAGGTGCTGCAAGAGCTGGCGAAGCGGGCGGCCGAACTGACCCATCTGCATGAGCGGGCGATTTTCGACGTGCTGCTGGAACGCGAGCGTCTCGGCACCACCGGTGTCGGCAACGGCATCGCCATCCCGCATGGCAAACTGCCGGAAGTGAAGGGATTGTTCGGTCTGTTCGCACGGCTGGAAGAGCCGGTCGATTTCGATTCGATCGACGAGCAGCCGGTGGATCTGATTTTTCTGCTGCTGGCGCCGGAAGGGGCGGGGGCCGATCATCTGAAGGCACTGGCCCGCGTCAGCCGCCTGCTGCGCGACCGCAGCATCTGCGAGAAGCTGCGTGGGACCGACCAGCCGGATGCGCTTTATGCCCTGCTGACGGACACCACGGCCAGCAACGCCGCCTGATCCGGTCTTCGCCGGCAAAACAATAACCGCGCCCGGTGACCGGGCGCCGTTATTGTTAGGTGCGTCAGATTGAGATCACTCCGTGCAGCCGCTGCGGGCTACCATCGGCACCGGCCCGACGCCGTAAACCGGCGGGGCGGCAGCTTACTGCAGGGAGACAGGCGCCAGGCCGTTTTCCCAAGCGGCCGCGACGGCGGCGCTGCGGTCCGGCAGGAGCGCGATCTGCTGTCCATTGGCAGCATGAATCGCAATGACGGTCTCGCCATCGACCTCGACATCCTTCAGATAAGCGATGTCCTTCAGGCCCAGCGCCAGCAATTCCTGGGCGCTCAGATGGCGAATGCGTTCAATATTGTCCAACATGATTCATATCCTTTCGCCGTGCCGCTCAAAGGCCACGGTCCTGTTGCTCCCGCCTTTCCGGCGCAGAGACCTCTCTTACTGTTTCTCGACCTTCATCGCTGCTTTGGCTGCGTCCTCCGCCTTGCGGATCGGCACGGTACGAACCTGGGTCACCACTTTCGGCCGCTTCAATTCGATACAGAGCAAACCGTTATCCAGTGAAGCACCGGCGACTTCGATGCCTTCGGCCAGCACGAAACTGCGCTGAAACTGGCGCGCCGCGATACCGCGATACAGATAGACCCGGGTCGGATCATCCTTCTGCCTGCCGCGCACCGTCAGCTGGTTGTCTTCCAGCTGGATTTCCAGTTCTTCCAGGGCAAAGCCAGCCACAGCCAGGGTAATACGCAGGTTATCATCGCCAATCTGTTCGATATTATAGGGCGGATAACCTTCGGCGCCGGCTTTGGAAACCCGGTCAAGGGTCCGTTCGAATTGATCGAAGCCGAGCAAAAGCGGGCTGTTGAAAAGCGATAAACGCGACATCTGGCTCCTCCTGCCGAGCGAGCATTCCAATTACAGCGCGATCACCCGACTTTCGGCATCACCGCGCGGCCAATGATTCAGCCTTTTCATGCTGGTCCATCACGCCTTGTAAAATAGTTAAGCTGGCTAGTCAGAAAATCAAGGGCCGCTGATTGACGTCCCTGTACCCCTTCGCCATTGTGGTTAACCATTTGATCCTGGCTATCCGCCGGAAATACCGCATTTCGGCCCCTCTACGGGACAAAGTGGTCAACCGGGGGCGAAACGCAAGGTCCGGCCATCCAGGGTCCGATACGCAAAGGGGACATACCGGCCAAATGATCGCCTATCTTTATATCGCCATCGGCAGTGCGCTGGGCGGCATGGCGCGCTACTGGTTTTCCGGCTTCGTCGCGGCGCGGGCCGGCGAGACCTTTCCCTGGGGAACCGTGCTGATCAATATCACGGGCTCCTTTGTCATCGGCTTCTTCGCCACGCTGAGCGGGCCGGACAGCCGCTTCCTGATCAGCACGAACATGCGCCAGTTCGTCATGGTCGGATTGTGCGGCGGCTACACCACCTTTTCCTCCTTCAGCCTGCAGACTCTCAATCTCATCCGGGACGGCGAAATGGCGGCGGCGGGTGCCAATATCGGCCTCTCGGTCATCCTCTGCCTGGTGGCGGTCTGGCTCGGCCACCTGGCGGCCGCCAGCCTGAACCAGATGAAGGTCTGATGCGCGCGTGGCTCGGATTGCGCGCGCCTACCGAACAATCGCCGGCACAATCATCGGCGCGCTCTAGCGGGTCGCCAAACAGCTGCTGCTTGCTATAGTGGCGCGAGGACATCTGCGAGGATTTTAACGCATGGATTCGGGTTATCGGAACGGTTCGCCGGTCGCAGCCGGCGCGCAGCGGCCTCTATCGCGCCAGGATATCAAGACGCTTTGCCTGGCGGCCCTCGGCGGCTCGCTGGAATTCTACGATTTCGTCATTTTCGTCTTCTTCACGGCGACCATCGGCCAGCTGTTTTTCCCGCCCGACATTCCGGATTGGCTGCGGCAGCTGCAGGCCTATGGCATTTTCGCCGCCGGCTATCTGGCGCGGCCCCTGGGCGGCCTCGTCATGGCGCATTTCGGCGACCGCAGCGGCCGCAAGCGCATGTTCACGCTCAGCGTCTTCCTGATGGCCGTGCCGACGCTGCTGATCGGCCTGCTGCCGGTCTATGCCAGCATCGGCTATCTGGCGCCGCTGGCCCTGCTGCTGCTGCGCATCTTGCAAGGTGCGGCGATCGGCGGCGAGGTGCCGGGCGCCTGGGTCTTCGTCGCCGAGCATGTCCCGTCGCGGCGCGTGGGTCTTGCCTGCGGCCTGCTGACCTGTGGCCTCACCGCCGGCATCCTCCTCGGTTCGCTCATGGCGACGGCGGTCAACCGCTCGCTGTCGCCGGAAGAGATCGCCAGCTACGGTTGGCGCCTGCCCTTCATCATCGGCGGCCTGTTCGGGTTCTTCGCCGTCTATCTCCGCAGCTGGCTGGCGGAGACGCCGGTCTTCATCGAGATTCGCCAGCGTCAGGCCTTGAGCGTGGAACTGCCGTTGAAGGCAGTCGTGAAATCGCATGGCAAGGCGATCCTCGTTTCGGCGCTGACCACCTGGACCCTGACGGCCGCCATCGTCGTGCTCATCCTGATGACGCCAGGTCTGCTGCAGAAGCTCGACGGTTTTGCACCCCTGGTGACGTTGCGGGCGAACAGCCTCGCCACCGTCACCTTGTCGATCTCCTGCGTGCTGGTCGGCATGGCCGCCGACCGCTTCGGCGCGACGCGCGTGATGCTGATCGGCGGCTTCTGTCTCATCGTCTCCGCTTATCTGCTCTATCTCGGCGTGCGGCGTTCTCCCGACCTGCTACTGCCGCTTTACGCCCTGACGGGCTTTTGCGTCGGCACGATCGCCGTGGTGCCTTTCATCATGGTGCGCGTGTTCCCGCCGGCGGTGCGCTTCACCGGTGTCTCTTTTGCCTATAACATCGCCTATGCCATCTTCGGCGGCCTGACGCCGCTGATCGTCTCGCTGCTGGTCGCCAAGGATGCACTCGCGCCGGCCCATTATGTGATGGCAATCGTCGTCATCGGGATGCTCGCAGTCCTCGGCCATGGGCGATGGGCACGCCATCTCTCCATCGGGCGCGTACAGGCAGCCGAGTGACGGCTGGGTAAGCTACAGCCTGGTGATCCAGTTGCGAAAGGCCAGCGTGGCGGAAGTCGGCTGCTTGGATTTGAGGCGGGTCAGCCAATAGGCGCCGGTGGTGGCGCCGATGGCGAAAGGCTGCGAGATCCGGCCGGCCTCGATGTGGCGCCGAAACATGACGGGCGGGGCGAGGGCAACGCCGTGGCCCAGCATGGCCGCCTCGATCATGGTCCAGGACGAATCGAAGACCGGTCCCTTGATCGCGAAGGGCGATAGATCCGCCGCCGTAAACCAGCACGGCCATTCATCGCTGCGATAGGAACGCAGCAATGTCTCGCCCTTGAGGTCCGCCGGTTCGCGCAAGCGGGCCGCGACTTCAGGCGCACAAAGCGGTGACAGCGACGCATCGAAGAGATGCTCGCTATCGGTGCCGTGCCAGGCACCGTCGCCAAAGCGGATCGCATAGTCCAGCCCCTCGGCGGCGATGTCGACGCGGTTGTTGTTGGTCGAGAGCCGCAGGTCGATATAGGGGAAGGCGTCGCGGAAGTGCGACAGGCGCGGCAGCAGCCAGCCGACGGCAAAAGTGCCGACGGCACCCACGGTCAGCACTTCACGCACATGGCCACCGGAAAATTGCTCCAGCAAGTCGCCGATCCGGTCGAAAGAATCGCGCAGCGCCGGCAGCAGAGCCATGCCCTCGTCGGTCATGGCGAGGCCACGCGGAAGCCGGCGAAAGAGCTGCATGCCGAGCCGCGCTTCCAGGCTCTTCACCTGATGGCTGACGGCAGCCTGCGTCACGCAAAGTTCGATCGCCGCGCGGGTGAAGTTCAAGTGGCGCGCCGAGGCCTCGAAGGCGCGAAGTGCGTTGAGGGGCAAATGGGGACGCAGGATGAAGCTCCAAAATTTTCTAGGAGCTCGCCCAAGATATCGTCTTTTGTCTTAGGTGAGCTTGTTCGCCTAGATACGGGTCATACCAACAAAAGGTGGCGAGACAATGTTCAACCGACGGCAGTTTGGCAAAACTCTGTTCATGACGGCGGGCACGGCGATGCTCGCAACGACGAAACGCGCGGTGGCCGACGCGGCCGCAGCGCCGCAGATCGTCACGCTCATCAAAGAGGCGGAATCGGGAACGCCGATTTTCCGCCAGGGACAAGAGGCGGAGAAGGATGCGCGACGTTTCAGTCCCTGCTCGACCTTCAAGGTCGCGATCGCGCTGATGGGTTTCGACGCCGGCATTCTGCTCGATGAGCATCATCCGTTGCTGGCCTATCGGCCGGAATACAAGGCGCAGGCGGATCGCGACAAGAAGGCGGTCGACCCGACCATCTGGCTGCGCGATTCGATCGTCTGGTATTCGCAGCAGACCACGCGCCAATTGGGCATGGAGCGCTTCCAGGCCTATGTGAACAAGTTCAACTATGGCAACCGTGATCTCTCCGGCGATCCCGGCAAGCATGACGGGCTGACGCATGCCTGGCTGATGTCGTCGCTGCAGATCTCTGTCGATGAGCAGGTCGACTTCATCCGGCGGCTGCTCGCCAGCGATCTCGGCGTTTCACCACATGCCTATCTGATGACGATCGCCAGCCTGCCGGTCTTTCCCGTGGCCGATGGCTGGACGGTCCGTGGCAAGACCGGTACCGGCACTTTCGCCACTTCGGCGCAAGCGTCCCTCAAAGGGCAGCAGCAGGGCTGGTTCGTCGGCTGGGCAGAGAAAGGCAAGCGGCGGCTGGCCTTCGCCCGCTGGGAGATCGGCAATGCCACGGCAGACACGCCGGCCGGGCCGCAGGCGCGCGCCAGTTTCCTCGCCGATTTCGGCAAGATGGTTGGCGGGCAGGGGTAAGTTCATCGCCGCGATCGCCGGCCGGTTCGCAAAACAAAAGCGCCGCGTCTTGCAACGCGGCGCTTTCGAATTGGTGGACCCAAGCGGGATCGAACCGCTGACCTCCACAATGCCATTGTGGCGCTCTCCCAGCTGAGCTATGGGCCCGGGAAAGACTTTGTCCGGCGAGCTTGCCCTGAATCAGGGACCGGCTGGTCCGGAACGCGGGGCAGAACCTATGGACCTTGCCCGGCGAATTCAAGCGAAAAATGCAGGCCGACGATTTTGCCCGATTTTCCGTGCAGGCCGGGGACTTACCGCTGTCCCCGGTACCCTCTATCGGCCCTATTGCTCGTCGTCGCCGCCTTCAACGATTTCCGAGACGTCCTCATCGTCCTCGCCGAGGTCGGAGGTGTCTTCCATCACCGCATCCTCGTCGTCATCGCCGAGCGCTGCCTCGTCGATTTCGGCCTCGACATCCGGCAATTCCTCATCCGGCACCGGCTTGACCGGAACGACCTTTTCGACGACGCGGCCGCGGCGCGACTTCAGCACGGCCTCCGGATCATAGGTCGTGCCGCATTTCGGGCAAACGATCGGATCCTTGCGCAGGTCATAGAAATGCGCGCTGCAGCTCTGGCACGTGCGCTTGGTACCCCATTCAGGTTTGCTCACTCGGCAACTCCTTAAATTGCTTGAAAACATCCGGCCGACACGCGGTCGCGCAAGGCGGGGCCGGATTCCAGTCTCGGCGCCCAATTGCCATGAAGCCGGCAGCCTGTCAACCGCTCCCCAGGGCGCAGATTCCGGGCGCTCTCCACCATAGTGATTGCCGCCGCATTGTGCTAAGGGAAGCGCGCTTTCCGCGGTTGCTGCAGCGACCGCATCGACGCGTCTCCGCGACGGTATCCAGGTCCCCTGCCGGCTAGAACCTCCGGAAGCGCCCAAGTGATTGAGGTTTTCGTGGCCCATAACGCTGTCCTGCCGCTTATTTCCGGTACCGCCGGCGCCCTTTCCGGCGCGGCCCGGGTCCCCGGCGACAAATCGATCTCGCACCGCTCGCTGATGCTGGGCGCCCTCGCCACCGGCGAAACCGAGATCCACGGGCTCCTGGAAGGCGAGGACGTGCTGCGTACCGCAGCTGCCATGCGCCAGCTCGGCGGCACGGCGGAGCGTGGCGCAGACGGCATCTGGCGCGCCCGTGGACGCGGTGTCGGTGGCCTCGTTGAACCGGCGGATGTGCTCGATCTCGGCAATGCCGGCACCGGCACACGCCTCCTGATGGGCCTGGTTGCGGCCTATGACTTCACCAGCTTTTTCACCGGCGACGCCTCCTTGCGCTCGCGGCCGATGGCGCGGGTGACCGAGCCGTTGAGCCGCATGGGGGCGCAATTCGTCACTCGCTCCAAGGGCCGCCCGCCGCTCGCCGTCATCGGCACGGCGACGCCGATCCCGATCTCCTATGAACTGCCGGTCGCTTCCGCACAGGTGAAATCGGCCATTCTGCTGGCCGGCCTGAACACGCCCGGTATCACCACCGTGATCGAGCCCGAACCGACCCGCGATCACACCGAATTGATGCTGCGCGGCTTCGGCGCCGATGTCCGCGTCGAACAGCGGCCCGACGGCCGGGCTGTCAGCCTGGTTGGCCAGCCGGAACTGAGCGGCCGGCGCATCGTCGTGCCGGGCGATCCTTCCTCGGCCGCCTTTCCGCTGGTGGCGGCGCTGATCCTGCCGGGTTCTGACGTGACACTGACCAATATCGGCCTCAACCCGCATCGCATCGGTCTCATCGAGACGCTGCTGGAGATGGGCGCCGATATCCAGGTGCTGAATCGCCGGGAAGAAGCGGGTGAGCCGGTCGGCGATCTGCGCGTCCGGGCCAGCAAGCTGCAAGGCATCACTGTGCCGGCCGCGCGCGCGCCCTCGATGATCGACGAATATCCGATCCTCAGCATCGCCGCGGCCTTCGCCGAGGGCGAGACGAAAATGCTCGGTCTTGCCGAATTGCGGGTCAAGGAAAGCGACCGCCTCGGCACCATGGCCCAGGGTCTCGCAGCCTGCGGCGTCGATGTGATCGAGGGCGAGGCCAGCCTGACGGTCAGGGGCGGCAAGGGGGTGAAGCCGGCCGGCGGGGTGACCATCGCCGTCAAGCTCGACCATCGGATCGGCATGTCCTTCCTGGTACTCGGCCTCGCCGCACAAAAGCCGATCAGCATCGATGACGGTGCCGCGATCGATACCAGTTTCCCCGGCTTCGCCCAGCTGATGAACGGCCTGGGCGCGGCTATCGCCGCCAAGTAATTGACGCATAAGGGTTAGTTCAGTGAGCAGTCTCGTCATCGCGCTGGACGGACCGGCCGCCGCCGGCAAGGGCACCCTGGCTCGCCGGCTGGCCGAGCGCTATCGCCTGGCCTATCTGGATACCGGCAGCCTCTATCGCGGCACCGGCTTGGCTGTTTTGCGCCAAGGCCTTGATCCGGCAACGGAATCGGCTGCGGCCCAGGCGGCGGAGACGCTCGATCCGGCGATCCTGGGCGATCCCGAGATCCGCACCGAGGCGGCCGGCCAGGCGGCCTCCAAGGTTGGCGCCATTCCTGCGGTGCGCCGGGCGCTGCTGGATTGGCAGCGGCACTTCGCCGCCGCGCCGCCGGCGGCGGCCGACGGCACCCCGCGTGCCGGCGCCATCCTCGACGGCCGCGATATCGGCACCGTGGTCTGTCCCGATGCGCCGGTGAAGCTTTTCGTCACCGCCAGTACCGAAGCCCGCGCCGAGCGCCGATTCAAAGAGTTGCAAGAGAAGGGTTCCGGGGCTATATACGCGCGGGTTTTGCAGGACATGCAGGAGCGGGATGCCCGCGACCAGGACCGTGCCGTGGCGCCGTTGACGCCAGCCACAGATGCCCTGGTCATCGATACCTCGGCCTTGAGCGCCGATCAGGTGTTCGAACTGGCCATCGCGCATATCGACCGGATCCTTGCACGGTAGGTTTCATCGGCGCTGGCAAAACCAGACCGATGATGCACCGCCGGGCACCCGGTCGAAGATCACCGAATGACCACCGCAGACCCATCGTTGTCGTTTGAAGACCACCGGATACAACCGGTTGGCCGGAAAAACTTTTGAAAGGAATATTTGACATATGGCTAAAGCAGCCCTGAAAGAAGCCCCCGCAAAAGACAGTTTCGCCGCCTTGCTCGAAGAGAGCCTGGGTGCGGCCTCTGGTCTCGAGGGCAGCGTCCTGACCGGTACCGTCGTCGGTATCGAAAACGAATTTGTCCTGATTGATGTCGGCCTGAAGTCGGAAGGCCGCGTGGCGCTGAAAGAATTCGCGCTCCCCGGTCAGAAGCCGGAAATCAAGGCCGGCGATACCGTCGAAGTTTACCTGGAGCGCATGGAAGACAAGAACGGCGAAGCCGTTCTCAGCCGTGAGAAGGCGCGCCGCGAAGAATCCTGGATCCAGCTCGAGAAGCAGTTCAAGGACAACCAGCGCGTCACCGGCGTGATCTTCGGCCGCGTCAAGGGTGGGTTCACCGTCGATCTCAATGGCGCCGTGGCCTTCCTGCCGGGCAGCCAGGTCGACATCCGTCCGGTGCGCGATGTGGGCCCGCTGATGGGCACGCCCCAGCCGTTCCAGATCCTCAAGATGGATCGCGCTCGCGGCAACATCGTTGTTTCGCGCCGTGCCGTGCTTGAAGAGAGCCGCGCCGAAGCCCGCAGCGAACTGGTCGCCAACCTCAAGGAAGGCCAGGTTCTGCAGGGTGTGGTCAAGAACATCACCGATTACGGCGCCTTCGTCGATCTCGGCGGCGTCGATGGCTTGCTGCACGTCACCGATATCGCCTGGCGCCGCATCAACCATCCGTCGGAAGCCCTGCATATCGGCCAGACGGTCAATGTCCAGGTCGTCCGTTTCAATCCGGAGACGCAGCGTATCAGCCTCGGCATGAAGCAGCTTGAGGCGGATCC
>DATLIX010000031.1:0-8512 GCA_035539215.1 Dongiaceae bacterium
AGGACCTCCATGAAGTTCCGCCCGCTCCACGACCGCGTGTTGGTGCGTCGAGTTGAATCGGTCGAAAAGACGGCCGGTGGCATCATTATTCCGGACACCGCCAAGGAAAAGCCGCAAGAGGGCGAAGTCATCGCCGCCGGCTCCGGGATCAAGGCCGAAGACGGCAAGATCACCCCGCTCGACGTCAAGGCCGGCGATCGCATCCTGTTCGGCAAGTGGTCGGGCACCGAGGTCAAGGTCGATGGCGAAGATCTGCTGATCATGAAGGAATCGGACATCCTCGGCATTATCGAGGGCGCTGCTGCTGCCGGTTCGAAGAAGAAGGTCGCGTAAGCGCCGCTTCTGATCCCGAGACATTTGAGAGAGGTTAACAAACATGGCTGCTAAAGACGTACGTTTTAGCACGGATGCCCGCGATCGCATGTTGCGCGGCGTCGACATTCTCGCCAATGCCGTCAAGGTGACGCTGGGCCCGAAGGGCCGCAACGTCGTCATCGACAAGGCTTTCGGCGCTCCCCGCATCACCAAGGACGGCGTGACGGTCGCCAAGGAAATCGAACTTGCCGACAAGTTCGAGAACATGGGCGCGCAGATGCTGCGCGAAGTCGCCTCCAAGACCAACGACCTTGCCGGTGACGGCACCACGACGGCGACCGTTCTCGGCCAGTCGATCGTGCGCGAAGGCCTGAAGGCGGTTGCCGCCGGCATCAACCCGATGGATCTGAAGCGCGGCATCGACGCCGCCGTCGAAGCCGTCGTGGAAGACGTCAAGAAGCGCGCCAAGAAGGTCTCGACCTCGGAAGAGATCGCCCAGGTCGGCACCATTTCGGCCAATGGCGAAAAAGAAATCGGCAACATGATCGCCAAGGCGATGCAGAAGGTCGGCAATGAAGGCGTCATCACGGTGGAAGAGGCCAAGGGCCTGGAAACCGAACTCGACGTCGTCGAAGGCATGCAGTTCGACCGTGGCTATCTCTCGCCGTATTTCATCACCAACGCCGAGAAGATGACCACCGAGCTCGACGCGCCGTACATCCTGCTGCACGAGAAGAAGCTCTCGGGCCTGCAGGCGATGCTGCCGATCCTTGAAGCGGTCGTGCAGTCGGGCCGTCCGCTGCTGATCATCGCCGAGGACATTGAAGGCGAAGCGCTGGCGACCCTCGTCGTCAACAAGCTGCGTGGTGGTCTGAAGGTCGCTGCCGTCAAGGCGCCGGGCTTCGGCGATCGCCGCAAGGCCATGCTGGAAGACATCGCCATTCTCACCGGCGGCCAGGTCATCTCCGAAGACCTCGGCATCAAGCTGGAGACCGTGACTCTCGACATGCTGGGCAAGGCCAAGAAGGTCGTGATCACCAAGGAAGAGACCACGATCGTCGACGGTTCGGGCAAGAAGAAGGAAATCGAGGGTCGTTGCACCCAGATCCGCGCCCAGATCGATGAGACCACCAGCGAATACGACAAGGAAAAGCTGGCCGAGCGTCTGGCCAAGCTGGCCGGCGGCGTTGCCGTGATCAAGGTCGGCGGCGCGACGGAAGTCGAAGTGAAGGAACGCAAGGATCGCGTCGATGATGCGATGCATGCGACCCGCGCTGCGGTCGAGGAAGGCATCGTTGCCGGTGGCGGCGTCGCTCTCCTGTACGCCGTCAAGGCGCTGGAAAAGGTGAAGTTCGATAACGACGACCAGAAGGTCGGTATCGACATCGTCCGCCGCGCGCTGCAGGCGCCGGTCCGTCAGATCGCCGAAAATGCCGGCGTCGACGGCGCCGTCATTGCCGGCAAGCTGCTCGAGCAGAAGAACACCAACTGGGGCTACAATGCCCAGACCGGCGAGTTCACCGATCTCGTCAAGGCCGGCGTCATCGATCCGGCAAAGGTCGTGCGTTGCGCCCTGCAGGACGCGGCGTCGGTTGCCGGTCTGCTCGTGACCACCGAGGCGATGATCGCCGAGCGTCCCGAGAAGAAGGCTGGCGGTCCGGCCGGCGCGCCGGGCATGGGCGGCATGGGTGACATGGACTTCTAAAGTACGATCGCCCCTGGGCGGGGCTTGCCCACGCCCAGGGCGTCAATCGTGCTTTCTCGTCAAGAGTGGAGACGGATTCACGGGTTGGATTGTCATCCAATCCGATCCGGCTCTAGGTCCGGTTATCCGGTTTCCTGCCGAAATCAGGGCTGCATCCCAACGGATGTAGCCCTTTTTCGTGGCCCGCCGTCGGGCCTTTGTTGATCTGCATCAACGTGCGCCAGCCGGCCACGCTTTAAAAAAGCGGCATGGACCAGGCTCTCATCTCGACCTACGACCGTCCCGTGCCGCGCTATACCAGCTATCCCACGGCACCGCATTTCCATGGCGGGATCGGTCACGCGGAATATGTCCGGTGGCTGCAGGATTGCGATGCCGGGCACCCGCTGTCGCTTTATCTGCACGTGCCCTATTGCCGACAGATGTGCTGGTACTGCGGCTGCCACACCAAGATCGTGGCGCGGCAGGAGCCGGTCGACCAGTTCGTCGCCAGCCTGCATGCCGAGATCGACCTCGTCGCCGATATCCTGCAGGCGCGGCAGGCCGCGCGCCGTCCCGTCGGCCAGATCCATTGGGGCGGCGGTACGCCGAACGTCATGACGCCGCCGCAATTTGTCGGCCTGATGCAGCATCTGGAAAGCCGCTTCGACATCGCCGCCGGAACCGTCCGGGCCATCGAGCTGGATCCCCGCTGGATCACCGGCGACTGGCTGTCGGCCCTGCGCGACGGCGGCATCAATCGGGCCAGTCTGGGCGTGCAGGATTTTGATCCGCAGGTACAGGCCGCCATCAACCGCATCCAGTCCTTCGATCTCGTCCGCGGCGCGGTGGCGGGCCTGCGGGAGATCGGCATCGGCAGCATCAATCTCGACCTGCTCTACGGCCTGCCGCATCAGACGCTCGAGACGCTGGCGCGGACGGTCGATCTGGCGGTGGCGCTTGAGCCCGACCGCATCAGCCTGTTCGGCTATGCCCATGTGCCGTGGATGAAGGCCAATCAGAAGCAGATCGACGAGGCGGCACTGCCCGACGCCGCCTTGCGCTGGCGGCTGCAGGAACAGGCCGCGGCGCAGCTGGCCGGACGCGGTTACCGGATGATCGGCCTTGATCACTTCGCCAAGCCCGGGGATCAGCTGAGCCGGGCGCTCGACCAGGGAAAGCTGCATCGCAACTTCCAGGGTTACACGACGGATGACAGCGAGGTCCTGATCGGCTTGGGCCCCTCGGCGATCGGTGCGCTGCCGGCCGGCTACGTGCAGAACGCGGTGGCGATCGCAGATTGGCGGCAGGCCATCGCCGCCGGCAGGACGGCCGTCGCGCGCGGCGTTGCCGTGACGACGGAGGACCGGGCCAGGCGCGACATCATCAATGCCCTGATGTGCGAAGGAACGGTCAATCTGGCCGCCATCCGCGACCGCTATCCCGATATCTGGATCGATTTTGCCGCCGATCTCGCCCGCCTGCGGCCCCTGCTGGCGGACGGGCTGGTGGAAATCGCCGGCAACGACATCCGCCTCACCGACCGCGGGCGCCCGCTCATGCGCGTCGTTGCCGCCTGCTTTGACAGCTATCTCCATCCGGACGCTTCGCACGACAACGCAGCCTTGGCTTCGGCAGCCATGAGCGTCGCTGCCGGCGCACCCAGGCCCGGCCGCTATAGCCGGGTCATCTGACGACCGCGGCGATGCCGCGCTGATTGTTCCCGCCCTGATGATCCGCGGCTTCCCGTCTGGCAAAGCCGCTCAGCACGCCGCTATCATCGGCCAGATCGAGAAAAGTGAAGCGATCGCGAATCTGCCGGGCATGCAGCACGGCTGAGCGATACTGGCCCGCCGTCAGCCCGATATCGTCGGGCCCGACCGGCGCACCTGCCGCCAGCAGCGCATCTCGCACCACCGTCGCGCTCAGCCGGCAGGGCGCGAGCCGCGCGCAAATCTCCGGCCAGTCGCGGCTCAGTCTTCCGCTCAACTGCCCGGCCTGCCCGGCATCCAGCCGCTTGCGCGAAAATCCCTGCCAGCAGGAATGGCCGAGCGCTTCGCCGAAATGGGCGATGAGATCAGCCTCTGTCACCCTGGTCGCGGCGAGGCGCGGCGGCGCTTGCAGCATCCGCTCCTGAAGGCGCGACATCGTCACGGTCGCAACAGCCACCTGTTGGCCGTGCAGGGCCGGCGTCCATCCCGCCGGCGGAAGCATTTCCAGATAGTGGCTGATCAGATGTTCCCCTTGGCTGGCCGGATAGCTGCCGCCGCAGATCGTCATGCCGAAGCCGGACAGGATCAGACTGCGCATCAGCAACTCGATGGCGCCGAGATCGCCTTCGACGAGGCGCCGGGGAGCGGCCAGAAGCGCGGCCTCATCGGCGTGCAGCAGGCTGAACGGCGCTTGCCGATATGGCTGATCGAACAGGAGATGCGCCAGCAGCCAATCGACCTGCGCCGTCGTGCGGCAGATGCTGTCGCCGAAACCCGACTGGATCATGCGGGCGGGCGCCTTGGCCAGCACCGAGAGGTCGGCAAAGACACCGGCCGCGGCCGTTGCCGGCAGCGACTTCTTATGCCCGTCAACGGTGATGGCGGCACTGACCGAGGTGTAGCCGTTCATCGAGGGTGCGGTGGCGAAGACCGCATAAGGAATGGCCTGGCGATGCGCCGCATACTTGCAAAGATCATTGAGGGTGCCGGATCCGACCGCGATCAGCGCCTGCGCGCCGGCGGCCTGCTGACGGGCTTCGATCTGGCCGACCGTTGCCAGATCGGCATAAGGATCGGTGAGGACGAGATGTTCGATGGCGAAGCGCGTGGCGAGTTCCGCGACGATGCGCTGTCCGAGAATTGCCTGCGTCGTCAGATCGCTGACCACCAGAAGGCGTTGGCCGAAAGCAAGCGGGGAAACCAGGTCGGCCGCGGCACCGCGCAAATCCGCGGCCATCACCACGCATTGGGTGGGAACCGCCAGCGAGCCCGCGCTATCGGGATCGGGCAGCACGCCGCGCAACAATTGATCAAGAAGGAGGGCACTCATCGGCAAACGTGATCGTATCAGTGGAAGGATGCAGCTCTGCGGCGAAGATAACGGCGCACAGTCAGCCTGTCAGGCATTGTATTGTGCGCAGACAATTGCCCGGAGATCGGTCGGGCGCGGGTCGGGAGCGCATGACTTCACGTCACGCTGGCCTGAATTTGCGTCTGCATGCATGGCCTGGATGCATGGCCGCCCGGCGCCAGAATGCGTTTGACTTGGCGCCAGGCAATATTTGAAATTATATTCAAAATATTCAAAGGCCGGCCGGGAGATGAGCCGGCACCAATTGGGAGACGCGACAATGAAACAGACTCAGCATTTCAAGCGCAGCGAAATGCAGTTTTCCGTCTATGGCGGTCCGCCGGGCAAGGCCGAGATCAGCCGGCTGGTCGGCCCCGATCTCAGCGCGACAATGGGTGTGGGACTCGCCAAGTTCGACGATTGCTCGATCGAATGGACCGTCCTCTATGATGAGATGATTGTCGTGCTGGAAGGCGAGTTCCGGTTGCGGTTGCCGGACCGTCTGATCGTCGCCGTGCCGGGTGATGTCATCTGGATTCCGCAAAACACCCCGTTGCGTTACGAGGGCAAGGCGGCCGTGGTGTGCTACGCGCTCTATCCGGTGGACTGGCGCGCGCGGCACAATCTGTGACGGCGCAGCTTCCGACCATCGCTCCCGGGCGAGCGCTTACCGACGATCTCTCGCCGCCCGCGACCTTCTCCGCCCTCTAAGTCTGTTGATCATGGCCGCTCTCAAACATCTCTTCTCGCCGCTTACCGTCCGCCGCTTGACGATCAAGAACCGCATCCTGTCGACCGGGCATGACACGACCCTGCCGACGAATTTCGTGCCCAACGATGCGCTGCATGCCTATCACAAGGCACGCGCGGAAGGCGGCGTCGGCCTCATCATCATGCAGGTGGCGGGCGTCCATGAGACGGCGCGCTATACCTCGCACCTCCTGATGGCGACCAACGACGACTGTATCCCCGGCTACCGGCGCATCGCCGAGACCGTGCATGCGCAAGGCTGTGCCCTGTTCGGCCAGTTGTTCCATCCCGGTCGCGAGATCATGGAAAGCCAGGACGGCAGCGCGCCGGTCGCCTATGCGCCCTCCGCCGTGCCCAACGAGCGCTTTCATGTCACGCCGCGGCCGATGTCGCTCGCCATGATCCGTGAAGTGATCGAGGGTTACGCGGCTGCGGCGCGGCGTCTGGAGACGGCGGGACTGGACGGTGTCGAAGTGGTGGCGAGCCACGGCTATCTGCCGGCCCAGTTCCTCAATCCGAAGGTCAATCTACGGGAGGACGCGTATGGCGGTTCGGAAGAAAACCGCCTGCGTTTCCTGCGCGATGTCGTTGCCGCCATTCGCGCCGCAACCGGCCCGGATTTCATCGTCGGCCTGCGGATCAGCGGCGATGAGAAGGACCCGGACGGGTTGAGCGATAGCGAGTCACTGAAGGCCCTGGTGGCGCTGGAAGGGGTGTTCGACTATTACAACCTCGTCGCCGGAACCTCCGCCAGCATCGGCGGCGCGGTGCATATCGCCCCGCCCATGGCCTTTGCCCATGGCTATGTGGCGCCGATGGCCGCAGCGGCGAAGGCGCGCAGCAAGACGCCGATCTTCGTCGCCGGCCGCATCAATCAACCGCAGGACGGCGACAAGATCATTGCCAGCGGTCAGGCCGACATGGTCGGCATGACCCGCGCGCTGATCTGCGATCCGGAGATGCCGGGCAAGGCGGAGGCGGGCAGGCTTGACGACATCCGCGCCTGCATCGCCTGCAACCAGGCCTGTATCGGCCATTTCCACATGGGTTATCCGATCTCCTGCATCCAGCATCCGGAAACCGGCCGCGAACTGACCTATGGTACCGTGAAACCGGCCGCCAAACGCCGCCGGATCATGATTGCCGGCGGCGGGCCGGGCGGCATGAAAGCGGCGGCGATCGCGGCGGCGCGCGGTCACGAGGTAACGCTTTATGAAGCGAGCGAGCGGCTGGGCGGGCAGGCCCTGCTGGCGCAGATGCTGCCGAGCCGCGCGGAATTCGGCGGCATCGTCACCAATCTCAGCCGCGAGATGGAGCTGGCCGGCGTCACGGTCAAGCTGCGCCAGGCGGTAACGCCGGAACTCGTCGCCGCCGAAAAGCCGGATGCCGTCATTATCGCCACCGGGGCCACACCACGGCCCGCCAGTATCGAAGGCATCGAAACCGCCCATGTGGTCAATGCCTGGCAGGTGATCCGCAACGAGGTCAATATCGGCGCCTCGGTCCTGATCGCCGATTGGCGCTGCGACTGGATCGGCCTCGGTCTTGCCGAGAAACTCGCCCGCAGCGGCTGCCGGGTGCGGCTGGCGGTCGACGGCTATATGGCGGGGCAGCGCATCCATCAGTATGTCCGCGATCATTGGGTCGGCGTGTTGCACGATCTCGGCGTCGAGGTCATTCCCTATGCGCGGCTGTTCGGCGTCGACGGCACGACCGTCTATCTGCAGCATGCCACCAGCGGCAGCGCCATGATCTATGAGGACGTCGATACCCTGGTGGCCTCGCTGGGACACGAGCGCGCTTCGACGCTGGAAGACAGTCTCGGCGGTATGACGATCGATGGTCGTCCGCTGGAGATTCACGCGATCGGCGATTGCCTCACGCCGCGCACGGCGGAGGAGGCGGTCCTCGAGGGACTGAAAATCGCCAGCCTCCTCTAGAGCGCGATGCGTTCGGCTTGAAGCAAGGAGGCTTCAGGCTGGAAGCTGAATCGCCCTCCATCATTTTGAGGAGAGCAGATTCAGCCACCAGGTGACATCGCCCAAGCGATTCCACCTGGCGGCATCCGGCTCCAGCGGAAGCGGGCAGAGATAATCGAAGCAATAACCGGAGGGACGGATCGTGGCAGGCAATTTCACTTACGACATCGCTGATCTGACGGAGAAGGATCGCGACCATATGATCCATCCCTGGGTTGACCTCGGCACGGTACAGACCCGCGAGCCGCTGATCGTCGCCGAGGGTGACGGCGCCTGTGTCTATAATGCCCAGGGTCAGCGCATGATCGACGGGATCGGCGGCATGTGGTGCGTCAATATCGGTTATGGCCGTGAAGAGATGGCCCAGGCGCTGGCGGACCAGGCCCGCAAGCTTTGCTATTTCTCGCCCTTCGGCATCATCGGCACGCCGCCCTCGATCGAGCTGGCGGAGCGTCTCGCGGCCTATACGCCGGGTGATCTCAATCACGTCTTCTTCACCACCGGCGGTTCGACGGCGGTGGATTCGGCCCTGCGCTTCGTGCATTTCCTGAACAACTTCAAGGGACTGCATAGCAAGAAGCAGATCATCACCCGCGACTATGCCTATCACGGCAGCACGCTGCTCTCGGCCTCGGTATCGGGCAAGCCGGCCGATCGCGGCAACATGGACCTCATCACCTCCTTCATCCATCACCTGCCGGCGCCCAATCCCTATCGCCGG
>DATLIX010000032.1:0-20201 GCA_035539215.1 Dongiaceae bacterium
TTATGACGCGCTGCACGACATGATGCCGGGCGAGCAGGTGCTGAAGCGCCTCAGCTCGGGCGAGATCGAGGTGGCGCCGCTCGCCTTCATGCGCGGCCGGACGCTGGCCCATTCCTTCGTCATTCTCGACGAGGCGCAGAACACGACGCCGATGCAGATGAAGATGTTCCTGACGCGTCTTGGCGAAAGTTCCCGCATGGCGGTAACCGGCGATCTCAGCCAGATCGATCTGCCGGTGGGGCAGAAATCCGGCCTCAAGGATGCGCTGGAAGCAATCGAGCATATCGACGATATCGGCGTGACCCGTTTCGACGAGCGCGATGTCGTGCGGCATCATCTGGTGGCAAAGATCGTCGGCGCCTATGACGCGCGGGATCGCCGTGAAGCCGGGCTTGGTCCGGTCGAGGGGCAGATTTCGGGTCAGCGGCCGCGCCGGCCATGAGCGACCGACCTCGTCGCGCCGCCGCCAAGCGGGCGGCAAGCCGGAAACCGGCCGGCAAGGTAATCGGCAAGGTAATCGGCAAGGTAGCCGGCAGGACGGGCGGCAAGCTTTCCGGCAAGGCGGCCAGGAAGACCGCCGCACCGGCGGCAAAGGCCCTGGCAGCAAAGGCCCTGGTGGCAAAGGCACCGCCGCTGAAAATCGATCTGATCGTGGAAGATGCCGGCTGGCTGAAAGCCCTGGCGCTGCCGGATGAGGCGAGCCTGGCGCGCCGGCTGCGCGCAGCGGCCAGGCGTGCCGTGGCGGTGGCCCTGGCCGATCGCTGGCGCGGTTCCGCCGTCGGCCTTGATTGCTGCCTGGTGCTGGGTTCCGATGCCCGGGTGCGGGGTCTCAACCGCGACTATCGCGGCAAGGATAAGCCGACCAACGTGCTTTCCTTCGCCGCCCTGGATGGCGGCCGCCCGCCGCGCAACCAGCCCTGGTCTCTGGGCGATGTCATCCTGGCGCTGGGCACCTGCCGCAAGGAGGCGCGCGCCCAGGGCAAAAGCCTGGAGCAGCATCTGCTGCATCTCGTGATTCATGGTGTCCTGCATCTCCTGGGCTATGATCACGAGGCGGATGCCGAGGCCGAGCGGATGGAGGGGCTGGAAATCGCCGCCCTGAAGCGGCTTGGCATAGACAATCCCTATTTGACGATGTGACGCAAAGATGAGCGACGTTTCCCATTCCCGCAGCAACCGGCCGGATCCCGCCGACGACAAGACCAAGGCCGGTCTCAAGAGCTGGCTGCGGCTGTTCCGCAAGCGCCCCGGCGGCGAGAGTGCTTTGCGCGACGCCATCGAGGAGCTGATCGAGGAAAGCGAGAGCGACAACGAAGATCTGCGCACCACGACCGAATCCTCGCTGCTGCTGAACATTCTGAAGCTGGGCGACCGCACGGCCTATGACGTCATGGTGCCGCGCGCCGACATCAAGGCGGCAGCCGACGATATCGGCCTCAACGAGTTGCTGGCGATGATGCGCGAGCACGGCCATTCGCGCCTGCCGATCTATCACGATAATCTCGACGACATCATCGGCATCGTCCATATCAAGGACCTGCTGCCGTTCGTGGTCGACGGCGCGCCTTTCCATCTGAAGAAGATCATGCGCGAAGCTTTGTTCATCGCTCCCTCGATCCGCGTGCTCGACCTCTTGCTGCAGATGCGCCTCTCGCGGGCGCATATGGCCCTGGTGGTCGATGAATATGGCGGCATCGACGGCCTCGTCACCATCGAGGATCTGATCGAACAGATCATCGGCGAGATCGAGGACGAGCATGACAAGGTGCGCGGGCCGCTGCTGATCCGCCGCGCCGACGGCACCATCTTTGCGGATGCGCGTGCGCCGATCGAGGAATTCGAGGAAATGGTCGGGCCGATCCTGACCGATGAGGAGCGGGAAGAGGACATCGATACCCTGGGCGGTCTCGTCATGTCGCTGACCGACCGGGTGCCGAGCCGCGGGGAACTGGTCAGCCATCCTTCCGGTTTCGCTTTCGAAGTGCTCGACGCCGATCCGCGCCGCATCAAGCGCCTGCGGGTGCGGCCGAAACTGGTGCCGGCGGATGAACCGGCGAAGCAAGACTGATCCCATGGCCTCTTCGATGCCGAATTCCGATACTGCCGATGGCCGGCTGGCGCAGCGCCAGGAAGATCGGGTTGCGACGGCGACGTCGCAACCGGTTGCCCTGGGGCAGCGGATCGGCCGCTTCTGCCTCGACCTCTCGCCCTGGCGCCGCCGCGGTCTGCTGGTCCTGGCCGGCGGCGTGGCGGCCTTTGCTCTGCCGCCCTTCAACTGGGTGCCGCTGCTCATCCCCTGTCTGGCTTTTCTGCTGTGCCTCGCCAGCGACGCAAAGGGGCGCCGCGCCGCCTTTGGCGCCGGCTGGTGGTGGGGTTTCGGCCATTTCCTGGTCGGCGACTACTGGATCGCCAATTCCTTCATGATCGATCCCGTCCATTTCGGCTGGATGGTGCCGATCGTCATCCCCGGCCTTTCCGCCTATCTGGCGCTCTATTGCGGGCTGGCGAGCTTGGTTGCCTGGCATTGGCGTCGCCGGCCGCTCAGCTATGTGCTGGTCTTCGCGGCGGTCTGGCCGCTGACCGAATGGCTGCGCGGCCACATCCTGACCGGCTATCCGTGGAATCTGATGGCCTATAGCTGGGCCGGGATCGACGACATGATGCAGTCTTCGGCCTTCTGGGGCAGCTGGGGCCTGGGGGCCGTCACGGTTCTGCTCGGCTCCCTGCCGGTGCTTTTTCTGTTCAGCGGCCGTCGCCTCGCGGTCATCGCCAATCTCGCCGGCCTGCTGGTTCTGGCGGCTTTGTGGGGCGGCGGTGCCTATCGCCTGGCAAACGCCAATACGGCGACGGTGCCCGACGTCAAGCTGCGCCTGGTCCAGGCCGCGATTCCCCAGCTCGACAAGCTGACCGGCATCCATCGCGAGGAGAATTTCGAGAAGCATCTGCGGATGAGCACCGAGCAGCCGGGCTTCGATCAGCTGACCGCCGTGATCTGGCCGGAATCGGCGGCGCCGGCCTGGCTCGAGCGCCGGGCCGATATCCGTCAGGAGATGACTTGGGCGGTGCCGCGGGCGCATACCTCTTCGGCGGGCCTGCTGGTCGCCGGTGCCGTCCGCGGCGAACCCGTCACCGGCAACCAGGTGGACCGGGTGTATAATTCCCTGGAGGTCCTGGACGGCAACGGGCAGATCCTCGGCACCGCCGACAAGGTTCATCTGGTGCCGCTGGGCGAGTTCGTGCCCCTGCGTTCGATTTTCCCGTTCATTAACAAACTGACGCCGGGTGACACCGATTTCTCGACCGGTCCGGGCCCGCAGACGGTCCATGTGCCCGGCCTGCCGCCCTTCGGCGCCTTGATCTGTTATGAAGTCATCTTTCCGGGTAACGTGGTTAACGCGGCGGATCGTCCCGACTGGCTGCTCACCATTACCAATGACGGCTGGTTCGGCACCAGTACCGGCCCCTACCAGCATTTCGCCAGCGCCCGCTTCCGCGCGGTAGAGGAAGGATTGCCTCTGATTCGTGCCGCCAATACGGGCATCACCGGGGCGGTCGATGCCTATGGCCGCGTGATCGCCACTCTACCTTTAGGGGTGGCGGCGACGCTCGACGTGGCACTGCCCGAAAAGTTGCAGTCGCCTACCACTTTCAGCCGCTTTGGTATACTGATTTTCGTCCTGTTTTCACTCGTGATGGGTGTGGCTGCCCATGGCTTAACTTATTGGCCGGACAACAGAAACCGTCTTATTTCACAATGACGTGAGATTGTACGCGGACCACCATATTTTTATTTGACCCGCACATTTCGGTATGCCTATCTAAAGTCTATCTAGCCAGGCACATTGCCTATCTACAGGCGAGCCCGCATTTAAGATTTTTGAAAGGCAGGTATCCCATGCCGAGAGGCCGCAAGTCCTCTGGCCGTATGGCCAGCCGGGGTTATCCCAATCCTATTGACGTTCATGTTGGCAGCCGCATCCGCCTGCGGCGCACCCTGCTCGGCATGAGCCAGGAAAAGCTCGGCGAAGCGATCGGCCTGACCTTCCAGCAGGTGCAGAAGTATGAACGCGGCGCCAACCGGGTCGGCTCCAGCCGCCTGTTCGATCTGGCGCGGGTGCTCGATGTGCCGGTGGCCTATTTCTTCGAGGACATGTCGGTCAGCACCCAGGAGAAGAGCCCCTCCAAGCTGATGGGCGTCGCCACGCCGCCGGAGCCGGAATATGAGCCGGATCCCATGGCCAAGCGGGAGACGTTGGAACTGGTGCGGGCCTATTACAAGATCACCGATCAGCAGGTCCGGAAGCGCATCTTCGAACTGACCAAGTCGATCGCCAAGACCTTCCGCGAAGAAGAATAATCGCACGCCTTCAGGCGCTGCCACGGTCGCGCCCAGGCTCCGTCCCGGTATCCTCGCACCTCAGTATCGACGCCGCGCCGGAGCGCGATCGTTTTAGACTGAAGCTCGCAGGCTTCAGTCTAAGAGGGGGATCGCCCTCTATCTTATTGAAGAGAGGCGGATTCACGCGTTACGCCGAACCGCGAAGCAATTCCGTGCAAAGCGATCCGACTCCCGGTTCTGTCGCGTTCTCCGCGCCCGCAGACCATGTCCGGGACAACAAAAACGGGAGGCCGGCGCGCGGTTTTCCGGGCTTGACCCCAGCTTCCCCCTCCACCATGATCGCCGCCGCCTTTCGGGCGAGCCGTCGACTCGCATCTGCACTTCATGTGGCCAGTATAAACGGCCGGGCACGTGGATGGGCATTGCGGCCCGACCAAGCCCGACGCGGGGCTACACCATTCATCCGACCGACAGACAGATTGCGGGGATCAGAGCGTGTCCACTTCCCACCATTACCTTTTCACCAGCGAAAGCGTTTCCGAAGGCCATCCTGACAAGGTTTGCGATCGCATTTCCGATTCCATCGTCGACCTCTACTTGAAGGCCGATCCGCAGGCCCGTGTCGCCGTCGAGACCCTGGCGACCACCAATAAGGTGGTCCTGGCCGGCGAAGTCCGCGGCCCGGCTTCGATCACGCATGACCTGCTGAAGGACACCGCGCGCGCCGCGATCAAGGATATCGGCTACGAGCAGGAAGGCTTCCACTGGAAGAACGTCGATATCGAATGCTACGTGCACCAGCAATCGGCCGATATCGCCGTCGGCGTCGATGCCGCCGGCAATAAGGACGAGGGTGCCGGCGACCAGGGCATCATGTTCGGCTATGCCTGCCGCGAAACCGAGCATCTGATGCCGGCGCCGATCTATTATTCGCATCGCATCTTGAAGCTGCTCTCGGAAGCCCGCCGCTCCGGCAAGGAAAAGGGCCTCGGGCCCGATGCCAAGAGCCAGGTGACGCTGCTCTATGAGAACGGCAAGCCGGTGCGTGCGACCTCGGTGGTGGTCTCGACGCAGCATGCGGAAGGTCTCGACCAGGCGCAGGTGCGCGAGATCGTGCGTCCCTATGTGCAGCAGGTCCTGCCCAATGGCTGGATGTGTTCGGAAGACGAATTCTACGTCAATCCGACCGGCCGCTTCGTGGTCGGCGGTCCCGACGGCGATGCCGGCCTGACCGGCCGCAAGATCATCGTCGACACTTACGGCGGCGCGGCCCCCCATGGCGGCGGCGCCTTCTCCGGCAAGGATCCCACCAAGGTCGACCGTTCGGCGGCCTATGCCGCGCGCTACGTGGCGAAGAACATCGTCGGCGCCGGCCTTGCCGACAAGTGCACCATCCAGCTCGCTTATGCGATCGGTGTTTCCAAGCCGCTCTCGGTCTATGTGAACACCTACGATACCGGCAAGGTGGACGAGGAGAAGCTGGTCAAGGTGCTCGGCGATATCGTCGATCTCAGCCCGCGCGGCATCCGCACCCATCTCGGCCTCAACAAGCCGATCTATTCGCGGACCTCGGCCTATGGTCATTTCGGCCGCGAGCCGGAGGCCGATGGCGGCTTCTCCTGGGAGCGCCTCGACCTGGTCGATCAGCTGCGCGCGGCGTTCTGATCCGCGTGACGACCTGATGCCGGCAGCCGCGGTCGGCTGCCGGCCTCGGTCGCGACTGCGACCGCGCGCCGCCCGGCGCGTGAGGGGCATCATTAGACAGGTCGCGACTGTGACCGCGCGCGCCGCGTGGCGCGGAGCCAAGGCGGGCGCAAGCCTGCCGCCCAAGGCTTTGGGGGGCTGAGGGGCTTTGGGATAGACGTCTCATGATCAAGACCGACGACAGCGCCGATCCGGCAGGGGCAGAAGCCGCTGCCGATCGGCGCCGCAAGTTTTATGGCCGCCGCAAGGGCCGCAAGCTGCGGGTCAATCAACAAGGCTGGATGGATGTCCTCCTGCCGCAGCTGGCCGTGCAGCTGCCGGCGGGCGAGGCCTTGCTCGATCCCGCCAGCCTGTTTCCCGGCAAGATGGACGACATCTGGCTGGAGATCGGCTTTGGCGGCGGCGAGCATCTGGCCGCCCAGGCGGCAGCCCATCCGACGATCGGCTTCATCGGCTGCGAGGTCTTCGTCAACGGCATCGCCAGCCTGCTCGGCCACCTCGATCACCAGCGGGCGGCGGGGCAAGGCGGCGACAACGTTCGCGTCTATCCCGAGGACGCGCGCGATCTGCTGGCGCGTCTGCCGGCGCGCTCGCTCGGCCGGCTGTTCCTGCTGTTCCCCGATCCCTGGCCGAAGGCGCGGCACGCCCGCAGACGCTTCGTCAACCGGGAGAACCTCGACCTGCTGGCCCGCCTGCTGAAACCGGGGGCGGAACTGCGGATCGGCAGCGACGATCCCACCTATATCGGCTGGGCGCTGGCCCATGCCAGCAATCATCCGGCCTTCACCTGGCTGGCGAACGCCGCGGCCGACTGGCAGCAGCGTCCGGCCGACTGGCCGCCCAGCCGCTATGAGCAGAAGGCGATTCGCCAGGGCCGCCAGCCGGCCTATTTCCGCTTCCGGCGCAACGGCTGACGGGTGATCCGGCCGTCTGGCGGCCGGGGCGGTATTGGGGCATTCCATTTCCGCGGAGAGATGTCACTGCGGCGCAACAGACGGTGACTTGCATTCGTCGCCGGAAGCGGCCATTTCTGGTCATTATGACCACCGCCCTGCGGCCGCCCCTCAACCCTAACCAGACCGTCCCGGTGACGGCGGTGCTCGGCCCGACCAATACCGGCAAGACCCATCTCGCCATGGAACGGCTGATGGGACACCATTCAGGAATGATCGGCTTCCCCCTGCGCCTGCTGGCGCGCGAGAATTACGAGCGGGTGGTGAAGGCCAAGGGCGTTGCGGCGGTGGCCCTGGTCACCGGCGAAGAGAAGATCATCCCGCGCGGCGCCCGCTATTTCATCTGCACGGTTGAATCGATGCCGCTCGACCGGCCGGTCGCCTTTCTCGCCGTCGACGAGATCCAGCTGGCCGCCGATTACGAACGCGGCCATATCTTCACCGACCGGTTGCTGCGCGCGCGCGGCCTGTCGGAAACCATGTTCATGGGCTCCGACACGGCGACGCGCTGGATCAAGCATCTGGTGCCGGGCGCCACCTTCATCGAGCGGCCGCGCCTCTCCACGCTCAGCTATGCCGGCATGAAGAAGATCACCCGCCTGCCGCCGCGTTCGGCCGTTGTCGCCTTCTCCGCCAACGACGTCTATGCCATTGCCGATCTGGTGCGCCGCCAGCGCGGCGGTGCGGCCATCGTCATGGGCGCCCTGTCGCCGCGCACCCGCAACGCCCAGGTCGAACTCTATCAATCCGGCGAGGTCGATTACCTGGTGGCGACCGATGCGATCGGCATGGGCCTCAACATGGATGTGCGCCATGTCGCCTTCGCCAGCCTGCGCAAATTCGACGGGCGGGTGCCGCGGCCGCTGACCAAGGCGGAGATCGGCCAGATCGCCGGCCGTGCCGGCCGCCATATGGCCGACGGCACCTTCGGCACCACCATGGAAGCGGGCGAGATGGATGCGGAGATCGTCGAGGCGGTCGAGCATCATCGCTTCGATCCCTTGCCGCATCTGATGTGGCGCAATGCCGATCTCGATTTCCGCAGCATCGAGCGCCTGTTGCGCAGCCTGGAGACACGGCCGCCGCATCCCGGCCTCATCCGCCAGCAGGAGGCGGAGGACCAGGCCGCCTTGCAGCACCTCGCGCGCGATCCGGAGATCGCCCATCTCGCCCAGGGCCGCGAGCGCGTGGCGTTGCTCTGGGATGTCTGCCAGGTGCCGGATTTCCGCAAGCTGATGACCGATGCGCATGTGCGCCTGCTGGGCCAGCTCTACCGCTATCTGTCGCGCGGCCATCACGTGCCGGGCCGCTTGCCGAGCGACTGGGTCGAAGGCCAGCTGGTGCGGCTTGATCGCGTCGACGGCGATATCGAGCAGCTGATGCAGCGCATCGCCCATATCCGCACCTGGTCCTATGTCGCCAATCGCGCCGACTGGGTCAATGATCCGGCCGCCTGGCAGGGCCGCACGCAGATGATCGAGGATCGCCTGTCGGATGCCCTGCACGCCGCCTTGACCCAGCGCTTCATCGACAAGCGCCACGCCGCCTTGCATCGCCATCTGCGCGGCGGCGGCAAGCTCACCGGCACGGTCAATGCCAGCGACGAGGTGCTGGTCGAGGGTCATGTCGTCGGCACCTTGCGCGGCTTTTCCTTCACCCCGCTGCTGGGCAGCGACGACCTCGCCGGGCGCAGCGACAGCAAGCCGCTGCTGGCGGCGGCGCGGCGCGCTCTGGGACCGGCGGTTGCGGCCCGCACCCAGGAACTTGTCGCCGATCCCGATCCGCAGTTCCGCCTCGCCGAGACCGGCCGCCTGCTGTGGCGGGGGGCCGAGGTGGCGCGCCTGATCGCCGGTGACGCGCCGCTGCGCCCGCTCATTCAGCTGCTGCATGACGATCTGCTGGAAGGCGGCCAGCGCCAGGCGATCGAGCAGCGCCTGAAGCAATGGCTGTCGCATCATTTGCGCCGGCGGCTGCGGCCGCTCTTCGCTTTGGCCGAGGCCGAACTGCCGGCTGTCGCCCGCGGCCTTGCCTATCAGCTGGTCGAGCATCTCGGCGCCATGCCGCGCAGCGAACTCGCCGAGACCTTGGCCAGCCTCAGCCGCGACGACCGCCGCAGGCTGATGGCGCACGGCCTGCGTTTCGGCCGCGAGACCATCTGGCTGGAACGGATCAATGACCGGCGCCAGCGGCGCTTGCTGCAACTGCTGCAGGCGGTGCATCATCGCCAGATGCATCACCCGACCCTACCCAAGGAGTTGCAGGCAGCGCCCGCCGCGACCACCGATGCCATGGCGCGGGTCGCCGGCTATCGTCTGGTCGCCGGCCGGCTGGTCGGCTTCAATCATCTGGAACGCTGGTCCCAGGCTCTGCATCGTCTCGCCGACCAGAAGCAGTTGCAGCCGGAAGATCCGCAGCTCGCCACCTTGCTGGATATCGAGCCGGCTTTGGTCGAGCCGGTCCTGCGCGCGCTCGGCTTCGTGCGCAATCCGCGCCATGGTCAAGGCGACTTCGCGCGGCGGCGGCGCAAGCCGGCGCCGCCGATGCCGGCCGATCCGCATTCGCCTTTCGCCGTGCTGGCGCAGATCAAGCCGCGGCGATGAACGGCAAGGTGCTCTCCGTGCGTTTCGCTTCAGCCCGCGATGCTTCAGTCCCGCTGCTTCAGCCCGCAATGATCGCGTGCTCCCGTGACCATGCGTGACGCCGTCGCCGCGCCGGCCACAGGCGAAGCCAGCTTGCGGCTGGATAAATGGCTATGGTTCGCGCGTTTCGTCAAAAGTCGCAGCCTCGCCAGCAAGCTGGTGGAATTGGGACGCATGCGGGTGAACGGCACGCCGACGGCGAAGGCCCACTACGCCGTGCGGGTCGGCGATGTGCTCACCTTCGCGCTCGGTCCCCATATCCGTGTCATCAAGGTGGTGGCGCTCGGCAGCCGTCGCGGTCCGGCGCCGGAGGCGCAGGGCCTCTATGATGATCTCGATCCGCCGGCGCCGCGCGCTGCGGCGGCAATGTCACCTGTGGAATCCGGCCAACGCGATCAGGGCAGCGGCCGGCCGACCAAGCAGCAGCGTCGCGCCATCGATCGCTTGCAGGGTGATGATTGAGCGCCCATCGATCGCCTGCTCGCGTTTGTCATGGCTGTGCATGCCTACAAAACCCTGACCACCGCGCGGACAAGGCGACGATTACGCGTAACGTGGGCGACGATTGCGCGCAGCATGTCGGAAATGCGGATCGATCTGTTGCGTCATCTGGGGTGTCGTGGTAACAGCCCCGCCTGAACGAGAGGTTAGGTTGAAACGGAGACGGTCATGGCCTATGTGGTGACGGAAGCTTGCATCAAGTGCAAGTACATGGACTGCGTCGAGGTCTGCCCGGTCGACTGTTTCTACGTCGGCGAGAACATGCTGGTCATCCACCCGGATGAATGCATCGACTGCGGTGTCTGCGAGCCGGAATGCCCGGCCGACGCGATTCTGCCGGACAGCGAAGGCGGCATGGAAAAGTGGCTGGAAATTAACCGCGAATACGCCACGCAATGGCCCAACATCACCCGCAAGGGCGAAGCGCCGGCCGATGCCGACGCCTGGAAGGGCGTGGCGGACAAATTTGCCAATCATTTCAGTCCCAAGCCAGGAAATAGTTAATTAAATCAATTAATTAATCTATATCTAGTAGGGTTACCCCCGAGTCTCACCAGGACTTCGGTGAAGGCCTCGTGCGATTGCTGCATAGCTCCCTTTCCTTGAATCAAACGGGCATTTCTGTTATAAGATCGACATAGGTCCTTGGGGCGGTTTCGGCCTTGAACGACGATGTATCGGCGTACCGCCCAAGCCCTAAAAACGATAAGAATTTGGTCTGGACCCCTGGTCCGGAAGCGGGTTCTGTTTGCCGTGGATGACCTCCGGTGCAGCCAGAGAGGTGGTTTGGCCGGTGGTGTTTTTTTACTCTGCGGTCAGGCAGTAGCGGCGCATCCGGCGACCGGGAAGGACCAGCCAGCGAGGTTCTGGGGTCATGCAAGAGTCGGGTTTTTGACACAGCCTGCGACCCGTTCCGGTTTTCCCGGGCGGGCTTGGTCGGCTTGACCGCCGGTATGACCGATGCAGCGACGTGATGATGCGGTTTGGAGGTAGTGATCGTGGTTGAGAAGGCAAAGAAGATCGTGGCGGCAAGCAAGGATATCGGTTTCAAGAAAGGCGATTTCGTCGTCTACCCGACCCATGGTGTCGGTAAGATTCTCGGTATCGAATCCCAGGAAATTTCCGGTCACAGCCTTCAAGTCATTATCATCCATTTCGATAAAGACCGCATGACCCTGCGGGTGCCGGTCGCCAAGGCGAAGAATTCCGGCCTGCGCAAGCTGTCCTCGAAGAAGGTCATGGATACCGCGATGCAGACCCTGAAGGGCCGTTCGCGGGTGAAGCGCGCCATGTGGTCGCGCCGGGCCCAGGAATATGAGGCCAAGATCAATTCCGGCGATCCGGTCTCCATCGCCGAAGTGGTGCGCGACCTGCACCGCAATGCCGACCAGCCCGACCAGTCCTATAGCGAGCGCCAGATCTATCAGGCTGCTCTCGACCGTCTGGTGCGCGAACTGGCAGCCATCGATGGAATCGACGAACAGGCCGCGACGCAGCGCCTGCATCAAGTTCTGAAGGCGGCCTGATCGGGGAGGCGGTCGGCCGTTACGGCCGGCGCACTCCCGCTGCCTTCGTCTCAGCTCTCTCCTCGAGAGGCCCCCTAGCGGCTCGACCGCGAATGACGGATGGTCACCGGGACCCTAACCGGCCCCATCCGTCAGGGGTTTCGGGATAGCCCGTCAGGTTTCTGGCGGGCTTTTTCGTTGTGTCCTATGGATCGAAGCCGGGTTGCGGCAGCCAGCCCGCGTTGATGTGGGCGATTTGGCGCTGCGTGCCGACCTGCTAGAGTCGTGGGACGCCGACTCGGAACGCAGCAGAAAGATCGCATCACCATGGCCGAACAGGACAAATTCGCCGTCCTGCGACAAGCCCGTCGCATCTGGGCGGTTGCGCCTGTGCATGGCGAGGCGGAACGCCTCTGCGCCGTCCATGATTATCTGGCGCCGCAATTTCAGCCCGGCGACCGCCTGGTCTATCTCGGTGGCTTTCTCGGCCGCGGCGCCAATGTCGCCGGCACGGTGGATGAATTGCTGCGCTTTCGCCGCGAGATTCTCGCCCGCCCCAATATGTTCACCTTCGATCTCGCTTACCTGCGCGGCGCCCAGGAGGAAATGTGGCAGAAACTGCTGCAGCTGCAATTCGCGCCCAATCCCAAGGAAGTCCTGCCTTGGATGCTGCAGCAGGGGGTGGGCTCGACCATCACGGCCTATGGCGGCGATCCGGCGGAAGGCATCATCCGCTGCCGTGAAGGGGCACTCGCCATCACCCGCTGGACCAATTCGCTGCGCAACGCCATGCAGGCGCGCTCGGGCCATTACCAGTTGATGAGTGCGGTCCGCCGGGCCGCCTACACCCATGATCTCGGCCTGCTCTTCGTCCATGCCGGACTCGATCCCGAGCGGCCGCTCGATGCCCAGGGTGACAGCCTGTGGTGGGGCAGTTCCGGTTTCGCCAGCCTCAACCATCCCTATGGTGAATTCCTGAAAGTGGTGCGCGGCTTCGACCGCCAGCATGGCGGTCCCGCCCAGGGGCCTTTCACCATGACGCTGGATGGCGGCTGCGGTTTCGGCGGCAAGGCGATCGCCGCCTGTCTCGATCCGCGCGGCGAAGTGCTCGATCTCGTCGAAGCCTGATCGTCGTGCGGCTTGGTCCGCGCGACTGATCAACGATGTCAGGTCCCGGGCGGAAGCATCTTCCGCCCGGGACCTGACACTTACTCGCCGTCGAGCTTGTCTTTCTGGCAGCCGCCGGCCTTGCATTCATCCAGCCGGTCCTTGAGGAAGCGGGTGCGGGCGCGGGTGGTGCTGACGGCGCAGTCGAGATCGACGTAATAGCCGTCATCCTTGGCGAAGCCGCAGGAATTGTTGCGCTTGTCCATCCAGGCCAGCTGGCCTTTTTTCAGGCTGGCCTTGCCCTCGGCGTCGAGCTGCTTGGCCAAAGCGGCATAGTCCTGGTTGAGGTCGGCATCGGCGTTAATATAGTTCTTCGACAGGCAATAGACGTCATCGAAATCATTCTTGGTGTGCTCGCAATCGGCCTTGGCCGACAGGCTGCCCGCCATGCTGCCGCAGACCACCAGAGCGGCGGCGAAAAAGAACTGCTTCATAAGATCCCCCATTATCATTCCCGCTGGTCATACCCGCTTTCGCGTAAACGCGACGCCGGTTGCAGACTGCACCTCAATCGCCCGGCGTGCCAGTGTCGTGGCTCACAGCCGGATGCGGCGCCGCAGCGATTTCCGCGCCGGGCAGCAGGCGATAGAGCGGGACTTCGTGGCTGCGTCCCGGCAGCAGGTGCTCGCCCAGCGGCATCGCCGGCAATTCCGGCGGTAACATGGCGGCGACTTCGGCGCTGACCACGATGATGGCGTCGCTCTGCTGGTCGTCGATCACCTTGCCGAACTGCTCGAAACGCTGCGCCAGGTTCACGCAGTCGCCCACCAAGGTGTAATTGACCCGGCCGGGTGCGCCAATATTGCCGGCGATCGCGATGCCGGTTTCAATGCCCATCCGCACCCTGACCGGACGCAGCCCCTTATGCGCGCGCCGCCGGTTGTCGAGATGCAGGCGTTCGGCGATCTGCAAGGCGGCGCGGCAGGCACGCTGGATATGGTCGGGCTGGCGCGCGGGCGCGCCCCAGAAGGCCATCACCGAATCGCCGATATATTTATCGATGGTGCCGCCCTGTTCGGTGACCGCTTCGCCCAGCAGCGAAAAGTGGCGGTTGAGGAAGGCGGCGAGTTCCGGCGCCTCGAGCCTCTGGGCGGTGGCGGAAAAGTCGACGATGTCGGTGAACAGAACGGTGACGGCGCGCTCCTTGGAGGCGAAATCATCGGTTGAATCGGCGCGGATCAATTGCGGCAGCAGGCTGCGCGGTACATAGGTCGCAAGCCAGCTCAGGCCGATCCGCATGCGGTTGAAGGCGGCGATGGCGACATCGACTTCGCGCAGGCGGCTGCCGCGCAACAGGCCGACCTCTTCCAGTTTCAACTCGGCCAGCTTTTCCGACGCCTGGGCCAGGCGTGCCATGGGCCGGGCGATGCGGCGCCCGATGAAGATCGACATGATGACGGCGGCCAGCATCACCACGCCGCCCAGAATGCCAGCCCAGGTGACGCGGCCGAGCCGCTTGGCAATATCTTCATCCGGCAGGTGCAGGCCGATGATCCAGGGCTTGGGTCCCATGCCGTCCATGGCGGGCGGCGCGTAATCATTGAGGACCTTATAGAGGATAAGCTCGGTCTCGCCGTCGATCACCACCTGCTGCACTTTGAAATCCGGCGTGAAGCCGAGATCGCGGAAGGTCCGCTGCGCGTCAATATCGTTCGGCTTGTTGGCGCGGAAATCGACCAGCGCCCGATCGCCGACATCGGCCGGCCGCAGCAGCCGGCCGACCGCCGCTTCCCGTTCCAGCGTCGCGTCGGGATGGGCGATGATATAGCCGTCGGCATTGATGGCGAAGGGCACCACGCCGCTGACGCCGACATTGGCGCCGATATGGCGCGACAGCGCCGCGACGCCGACCGTGGCCCGCAGCACGCCGATCAGCGTGGCGCCGCGCAACACCGGCATGTAGAGCGGAACCACGGCATTCTTGCGCCGGCTCGAATAAAATGGGGTGCCCCAGAACAGGCCGCGCTTGTCGCGCGCCATTTCGAAGACCGAGCGGAACATGCTGCCGGGGCCGCCGGGGATTTCCTGGATGGAGAAGTCGCCGCGATCGGCGCTGTTGCGCGAGGCCCACATGACGCGCAGATCGCTGCGCACGAAAATCAGCGTGTCGATCTGCTCGTCGGCCGCCAGCGTGCCGAGCAGCAGATCGTTGATGCGCCCGGATCCGAACAGGTCGAGCCGGTCGCTGAGGATATAGCGGCCGAGCGCGTCGAGCTGGCTTTCCGTCGGGTCCAGCTGATAGCGCAGATTCTGGCTGACCAGATCGACGATCAGCTGGCCGTTGGTGGCGATCAGCGCCCGCGTGTTGCTGGCAGCGGCGGAGAGCAGCAGGGCGATGGCGATCCCGACTGCCACCACCACCAGGCTGCCGAAGCTCAGCGCCAGGGTGGTGACGATCGAGGGGCGCCAGCGCCGCGGCCGCCCGTTCGGCGGACGCGGCAGCATGGGCGCTGCATCCAGGCCTACGGCAGCCCGGTCGCCGGCCCCGGCCGCTGCTGGCGGCGATGGGGCAATATCGAGGTCGCCGATGGTTGCAGTCATCGCTTCGGCAGCACCGCCATGCCTGTGCCAGGCCGGCGCTTCATCGACAGGCGATCCCGGGTGCGACGATCCATCTGCATGCGGCCAATCAATAGGTCACGATCTTGACGAGCCGCCCCACCTTGGGCTCCTCGCCGGGCTTCAATTCATTGAGGACGCGGAACCAATCTTCCTTGCCCGCGGCAACGACCATCCGCGCCGAGAGCGAAGCGACCGTATCGCCGCTCTTCACCTGGACGATATGAATGCGCTGCGGGCGGTATTTGCTGCCCTCGCCGGCGGCGATCTGCCGGAAGCTTTGTGCGGTCTGCAGAAAGCCGGGGTCATAGGTAGCCGTGGTGCCCGGTTTGCTCAGGAACAGGAACTCATAGGTGGTGCCTTCAGGATGGCGGATCAATACCACCCGGCCGTTGACCTTGCCGCCGGTGACGGTCCCGGTAGCAGCCGGCATGCCGTTGATCTGCAGCGACTGGATGTTCTGGAAGGTGACGTTCTGCGCGACCTGGCCGTTGGCGATATAGTCGGCAAGGTCGCCGGTCGGCTGCGGATCGGCCAGTTGCAGTGCCAAAGCGGCGCCGTTCGGCCCGGTTGCCTGCACCTGATCCGGCGCATTGTGCAGACGGAAGCCCTGCGGCGCGACAAAACTGAAGTGCAGGCTCGGGTGAATGAAGGTCTGGCCGTCGATCACCCCTTCCTTGGGATCGTCGCCGAACATCATGCCGTCGATCTTCTTCAGATAGATCTCCGGCTCCAGCATGGCATTGGGCTGCGCCGGTCCCGCCTGGGCGATCGCCTGCTGTACCCGGTCGACGGTGCGCGGATGCGAGGCCATCATGTTATCGGCATCCACCACGGAGGGGTCCTTGCCGGCGAGTTTGGCTTCCAGCTGGCTTTCGGCGCGCAGGCTGCCGAGGAATTCCGCCATTGCCTGGGGATCATAGGTGGCTCGCTTGAGATAGCGGACACCGAGCGAATCCGCCTCGAATTCCTGCTGCTGGGAGTATTGCGCCAGCTGTACTTGGGTATGCTGTTGCACCAGGCCGCCAACCATATTGGCGCCGCTGCTGCCGCCGAAAATGGCACCGAGCAGCGTTGCGCCCAGGACTTCCCATTGCGCCTGCTGCTGCTGCCCCACGCGCTCCGCCGTGTGTCTGGCGTTGATATGGCCGATCTCATGGCCAAGAACACCAGCCACCTCGGCTTCGTTGTCGGCCAGCGTCAATAGGCCGCGGGTGATGTAGATATAACCGCCCGGCACGGCGAAGGCATTGACGTCGGGCGTATTCAGGACGGTGAACGTGTAGGTCACATCCTTGCGCTCGGAGGTTGCGGAAACGAACTGCCCGATGCTGCTGACATAGGCGGTGAGTTCCGGTTTCTCCTGATAGGCGCCGCCGAATTCGGCGAGGATTTTCGGGTGTTCCTCCCGACCCATCTGCGCTTCCTGCTGCGGCGTCACCGAGGTGGTGAAACTGCGCCCGGTCGCCGGGCTGGTGGCGGTTGTGCAGCCGCTGAGCAGTCCCGCCAGGACGAAACTGCTGCAGAGGCCGATCAGCAGGCGTTGCTTCCTCGCCACGTCATCCTCCCCGGAAAACTGACCCCGCCGCCGGCCGGTTACGTTTTTCCGGTCCACGGCGTCGACTCGTTCAATCGGTTGCCAACCTATCATTCCGCTGGCGCAGGGCCAAGCTTGTGGCGTCGTCCCGAAAGGCGTTGGCGATCGAGCCAAGCCCAGGTTAAAACAGATGAAACCGATGTGTAACGGGGTGCAAAATGGCGTTAGAACGGCAGGCGGGCGGCAAGGATCTCTATCCGGCGATCGAACCTTACGAGACCGGCTTCCTTAAGCTCGATAACCTGCACGAGATGTATTACGAGCTTTCCGGCAACCCGAAGGGCGTGCCCGTGGTGTTCCTGCATGGCGGTCCGGGCGCCGGCGCCAATGCCAGCCATCGCCGCTTCTTCGACCCGGCACATTACCGCATCGTGATTTTCGACCAGCGCGGCTCCGGCCGCTCGAAACCGTTGGGCGAAATCCGCGACAACACGACGCCCCTGCTGATCGCGGATATCGAGCAGCTGCGCCAGCATCTCGGCATCGATACCTGGTTCGTGTTCGGCGGGTCCTGGGGATCGACCCTGGCGCTGGCCTATGCCGAGCACCATCCTGCCCGGGTCAGGGGACTTGCCCTGCGCGGCATCTTCCTGTGCCGGAAGTCGGAAATCGACTGGTTCCTGTATGGCATGAAAGAACTGGCGCCCGAGGCTTGGCGCAATTTTTCCGGTTTCATTCCCGAAGCCGAGCGCGGCGACCTGCTGACCGCGTATCATAAGCGTCTCACGGACCCCAATCCGGCGGTGCATATGCCGGCAGCGCGCGCCTGGAGCGTGTATGAAGGCAGCTGTTCGACCCTGTTGCCGAGCCCAGAAACCGTGAGCGCCTTTTCCGGCGACGTTCTGGCTTTGGGCCTGGCGCGCATGGAAGCGCATTATTTCATCAACAGCATATTCCTGCCCGACAACTACCTATTGTCGCATATCGATCAGATACGCCATATCCCTGCCTTCATCGTGCAGGGGCGCTATGATCTGGTCTGCCCGATCATCTCCGCCGACGACCTCACCCGGATCTGGCCGGAAGCGCGCTACCACATCGTTCCCGATGCCGGTCACTCGGCGATGGAGCCTGGTATCCGCGCCCATCTCGTTGCCGGCATGGACCGTTTCAAGGCGCTGGGGTAATCCTGGGCCCGGTTAAATCCTGGCCCAGTCAAAGACACAGCTAAGAGCTGAACGATTGGGAGAGGAACGGGCTCCTGAGGCTTAACCTGGGATAAGAAACCGCAGGCGTTGCTCGCAGGGCTTTCGGGGTGGGTGATCGCCGCGCGGAAGGCGGCGAGCAGTCGTCTTGCGACACGCGCGCGGCCTCACGGCTATTTGTAGCAAGCCGCCGCGCGACAATGCTTTCAACGCTTGAATTTCTTTTAGATTCAGTCGATTTTCGCTGGGACTCTCCGGATTACACGGCGGCTGCCCAATCGGCCCGGTTTTGCGCGAGGCCGAGCCGATAATGGCGTCAAATCGACGGCGCCGGATGGAAGCCGAAGGATGGCCTTTGCCGGCGTTGCGATAGGCGCGCGGGTGCCGATCCGGATGACGGACGTCGGATGACGACGAATGATGAACTGCCGTACAGGGACGGCGCTTGAAAGCTGAAAGATGACGCGTTTTTCGAATTGGATTATCGGCCTGGTGGTGGTGCTGATTTTCGCCAGCGCCTGGTACCTGCTCAATCGCCCGGCCGATGAGCAACCCTGGGATGGCGATGTCGGCGGCCTGACCTACACGCCCTATCGCACGTCGAACGACATCCATCATCTCACTGCGACGCGTGACCAGATCACCAGCGACATCGAGAAGATGGCCGGTATCACCAGCCAGATTCGCACCTATCAGACTACCGGTGATGCTGAAGACGTCCCGGAGATCGCCTCCAAGATGGGGCTGCGCGTTACGGCTGGCGCCTGGATCAGCAACGATACCAAACAGAACGATGCTGAGATCAGCAATCTAATCAAGGCCGCCAAGAACGTTGGCGGCGTCAATCAAGTCCTGGTCGGCAACGAGGTTCTCTATCGTGGAGAACTCAATCAGATGCCACGTGTCCCAGGCGATACGCCGCTACCGCCATTCGCGGAGCCGGCCAGCACTAATGACATGGTCCTGGCGCATCGCCGGGTCGATCATCTCGTGAAGCTGATTAAATACGTCCGCGACAATGTCGATGGCATTCCCGTCAGCACCTCTGAAACCTTCGATTTCTGGCTTCCTTGGCCCATCCGGGACAAAGATGGCAATGAGCTGCAGGGTGCTGAGCTGGCTGCGGTTCTCGCCAGTGATGACCCCCTTAAAGACAAGGATGGCAATTCTCTTAAAGACAAGGATGGCAATGATCTGAAAAGCGCGACGCTCACAGCGACGCTCACGCATAACGAGGACGTGAAGAAGCTGGTCAATTCCGTCGATTTCATCGCCGTTCACATCCTGCCGTTCTGGAACCGGGTCAATGTGAACGACGCCATTGACGGCGGCCCGAACAAGAATGGCAATGCGGTACTCAACGTCTACCACCGCCTGCAGCAGACCTATCCGGACAAGCGCATCGTTGTCACCGAGGTGGGCTGGCCAAGCCAGGGCCAGGCACAAGGTCAAGCGGAAGCCTCCCAGGTCAACCAGGGCACCTTCCTGCGCCGCTTCCTGCTGGCGGCGAAGAAAGAGGGTATCGACTATTTCATCATCGAAGCCTTCGACCAGCCCTCGAAGATGCAAAGTGGTGGTGGTGTCGAGGCCTATTGGGGGCTGTGGGACGCCAATGGCAACCCCAAGCCGACCTTGGCCGGCGTTCTCGTCAATAACCAGAACTGGCGCTCGCTGGCGATCGCCACCATCGCGCTCGGCCTGCCTTTCGTCTTCTGGGTGCTGCGCGCCAATTTCGAGCTCAACCGGCGCGGGCGTATCTTCGTCGCCTTGCTGATGCAAGGCGGCGTCATGGTCGCGGTGGCGATCTATGCGCTCTATTCGACGCGCTATCTGACCTGGGTGGATATCGCCGCTCTTGGCATGGTGGCGCCGGCAACCTTGCTCCTCCTCTGCATCTTCCTGATCGAGGGCGCGGAGATGGCGCTCAATCTCTGGCTCGGCAAGACCAGCAGGCGCCTGGTGCCGCCGCCGATCGACGGCAGCTGGAAGCTGCCCAAGGTCTCGGTGCATGTGCCCTGCTATAACGAGCCGCCGGAGATGATGATCGAGACCATCAAGGCGCTCGAGAAGCTGGACTATGCCGATTACGAAG
>DATLIX010000033.1:0-34545 GCA_035539215.1 Dongiaceae bacterium
CAGCCGCTGGTCGACCATGCGGACGGTGATGGCGGCGTTCGCACGCACCTGCCAGAAATTGATGGCGACGACCAGGACCAGCATCGCGGTGATCGACCCGAAGCCGACCAGCAACCATGTCTTGATGCGAAAATGCGCGAATCTGGTCAACATCGTTGGACATCCCCCGTCTTTGCAACGTGTCTGCGTGGGGGAGCATAAGAAGGGACCGTTAACGGTTTCTTGAAGTTGGGCGCATGAGTCCCATTTAGCGGGAATTTTGTCCCCGACCGGCCCTCTTCGGGCCGGATTGGCGGCATTCGGCTCTAATTGTCACATTCCATCGGTCGAGTCCCGGCGCGTTTGCGGGCCGCCGGGTCCTGCGGGGCGTTCAGTCGCCCGGTAACCGGCGGGAGCCATCGGCCGAGGCGCTGCCATGGGCCGAGGCGCTGTCATGGGCAAGCCGGCGATGGATGGAGCGCCGATAGCCTGCCGGCATGTTGAGCGCCGCCAGGGCACCGGCTTCAAAGCAGCCGAACCGTCTGTGTTCATGGCTGACGGCCGGAAGCCTGGCGTCGCGTCGCCGCAGCCCGTAGGTGACGATCACCACATGCCGGCCAGGCAGCACTTCATAAACCCAGCAGTCCAGCAGCGCGGCGGCGACAACGCCGATGCCGAGCTCCTCCTCGACTTCACGGACGACGCAGCCCTCCGGCGTTTCGCCCGGCTCCAGCCGACCGCCCGGCAGCTCCCATTCGGCGCGCTCGTTCTCCAGCAGCACGACGCCGCCGGGCTCGATCAGGACACCTTTGATGGAAACGGGATACTGCATCCGGGAAATCGGCTCCGCGCCCTGCCAACGGTCTTCGCCAACGGTCTTCACGCCGGCCGCGAGGCTGGCAGGGCTTTGTGGAGGAAATAGGGCAGCCTCAGGACAGCTTCACCGCCATGCGCACGGCGCCCCAGTTGCGGCCGCCGGCGCGGATCGGCGCGTCGATTTCCTTCAGCATGACGAAATTGCCGCCGCCCATGTCGCGGGCATAGGTTTGCACGATGGATTTACCGGTGCGGGCGGCAAGGAAGCCGGTGCGGTCGTCAAAGACACGGCGGTTGCGGCTGTTGGCGGCGTTCCAGGTGCGGTCGCCGGGGCGCTGCGGATGCGAATACTTCTTGTTGTGGGCGGCGATATAGCCGTTGCGATCGGTGGTGCAGCAAAAGACGATGCGGTCGCTCTGCTGCAAGGCGGGTTCGATCAATGGCGGGAACAGCTGTTCTGCCAGCTCCGTGTGCTTGGCCATCACCTGGATGGGATCGGTGCCCTTGATCATGCGGTATTCGGTATCGAAAAGATCTGCCTCGGTGATGCGATTGCCGCGCAAGGCGTCGTCGAGGGCAGCACTGGCGCGCGCGGCGACGGATTCGACGATCTCGATGAAGGGACGATTCTCTTCCACCGCCTCGGCCAGCCGCGCCTGCAGCTTGTCGATCTGCTCCGCGCTGGGATCGTCAAAGGCAAGATGCAGGCCGGCCACGGTCTGGGCGACCATGCGGCAGGAAAAACGCCCGACGCCGTCGAGGTCGATGGTACCCCGCTCCGCGCGCGGCTTGACGCTGCCGGCCGGGATGAGCAGCGCGCCGCCGATGGAGACGTCGCCGGTGAAGCCGCTGAAGCTGTCGTCGCCGAATTGCGCCTTGAAACCAAGCGCCACCGTCACCCGTTCGTGGCGGCGCCGGTTGCCGCCCACCGAGGAACGCAGAATGACATAGAGGCGCTGTTGCAGGGCGGCAATGTCGCGGTTGACCAGCAGCGAGAGGTCTTCGACCTGCTTCGCGGTCTCGCCGGTGGTTTCCGCGCCGTGCAGCATGCGGCTGACATTCGCTGCCACCGTATCGGTCAGTGCGGCCGCCTCGGCGGCGCTCTTGCGGATACCGGCGGTGGCCGAACGCTGCTCGCCGGCGGCATTGGCGACTTCGGCCGACACCTTATCGATATCGCGGATGCGCTCGGCGATGCGCACGACGGTTTCCACGGCACCCTGGGTCGTGTGATTGATCTCTTCCGCCTGGCTGCTGACCGAAGCGATGCCGTCCTCGGTCTGGCGCGCGAGGCTCTTCACCTCGTCGGCAACGACCGCGAAGCCCTTGCCGGCATCGCCGGCGCGCGCCGATTCGATGGTTGCGTTCAGCGCCAGCATGCGGGTCTGGCCGGCGATGGTCTGGATCATGGTGACGACATCGCCGATCCGGTTGGCGGCATCGCTGAGGCCGGTCATGCGGGAACTCGCCTGGTCGGCGAACTGCCGCGCGGTCTCGGTCAGCCGCGTGCTGCTGTCGATCTGCGCCGAAATCGCCTGGCTCGAGGATTCCAGGTCCTCGGTGGCGGTGGCGACGGTCTGCACATTGCCGTTCGTCGTTTCCACCAGCCCGGCGACTTCCCTCGCCACTTCATGCAGGCTGACGGCGGTCTCGGAGAGCTGCCGCGCATTGGCCGACAGTCGCTGGGCCTGGGCGGAAATATCGCCCACGGTGGTGCGCATCTCGTTTTCCAGCGTTTCACTCAGTACCAGCATCTCCTGGCGCAGGCGTTCGCTGGCTTCCTGGCGCTGTGTCTCCTGTTCGGTGCGCAGCTTTTCCGCCTCGATGGCGTTCTCGCGGAAAACCCGGATGGCGCCTGCCATGTCGCCGATCTCGTCATGCCGGCCGGTCACCGGCACAGCGACATCAAGATGTCCCTGTGCCAGCTTGTGCATGATTGCGGTCAGGGACACCATCGGCTTGACGACGCCAAAAGCAATACCAGAGGCGGCGATCAGCATGATCAGGATCGCGAAAGCGCCCACGGACCAGCCCAGCCATCGATAAAAGCCGGCCCGCTCGGCAGCCAGCCGATCGATGTCGGTCTGCAGCGCATTGGCATCATCGACGATCTGATCGATGACGGCGCGATGCGTCGCATAGGCCTTGCTCAGATCGCCATAGGCGGTCTCGGCGGTGCCGGCATCGCCTTTTGCAAGGGCCGGCAAGAGGCTGCCTTCCAGCGCCTGCCAGAAGGCGCTGACCGCCTCGTCGGATGTCTTGGTGAGCTTGTCGCGCAAGGCCGGCGGTATGTCCTGCTTTGCCCAATAGTCGCGACGGGTATTGTAATCCGTGTGAAGCTGCTCCAGTCGTTGGCGATGCTGCGCCAGATCGGCAGGATTGTGCAGCGCCAGGGTCGCTTCGAGATAGGCTTCGATGACATATTCCGGCGGCGGGAGAATATCGGCGACGAGGTCCTTGCTGAGCAGAATCTGTCTGTCGATCTTGCTGCCGATATTGAGTTCGCGCTGCGCCAGCGAGTTGGTGATAAGAAGCGCGGCGAGCGCTGCGCCGACCAATGCGGCGCAAACGAGGGTCATGTGAGAAATCTTGAGGCGAAGCCGCATCGGCCATGCTCCCGCTTGCACGCAGGTGGCAATTATTTGACGGCGCGGGTTAACAAACCGTTCGTGGTTCGCCAGTCCTATTAGCCACATTAACAGTGGCGTTATCGCATGCAGCTTTATGCAGTAAACCACGCCGATGTCGCAGCCAATCCGTGTCTCGCTGTCTGCTTCACGAAAAGTTTGCCTCATGCCGTTAAGGGCAAGTGAACGATTTAGGGGAACTAGCTGACAGCTGCGGGATTTCCCTCCCAGCAAGGATCATCTTGCAGGACCATCGCAGTAGGACGAACGAGGAGGCCGAGATGGAAGGCAGGCATTTTGAACCGCTTCTCACGGATGTGGCCAAGCACTTCGCCAAACCGCAGGATATTCTGACCGATGAAAGGTTCACGCGGCAGCAGAAGCTCAAGTTATTGGAGCAGTGGGACTACGATCTGCAACTTCTGATGACGGCGAGCGAAGAGAATATGCCTAGCAGTGACAGCAATGCCTCCGGCAAGGTCAGCGAGCAGGTGGTCGAACTGCGGCATGTCCTGAGCGAATTGGGAGCGCCGCATGATCCGGAAGCGGTAGGACCGGGGAAAGTCGGTGTGACCGTTGTTGATGACAAGAAGAAACGTCAATAAACAATCCTCGGTGGGCGATGCCACGAGCCGATGAGGAAGAGCGGGGAAACCCGGCAATTGCGGAGGAGGGGCCGAGCCCGGCGAGACGCTGGGCCCGCGTCATTACTTCGCTGTGCCGGGCCGTTTCGCATGGGCCGAAAGAGCAGATTGCTTCCGCCGACAAGGCCAGGAACAAGGTTGGGGACAAGGCTGGCGACGGGACTTCCGGGACGCGCCCGCCGCGGCCGCCAACCGGGGTTTATTGAGCCACTTTACAGAAGCGCCCGGCTCGCGTGGCGCTTGGTGATGTGCCAGCGTTTCTCCGCATGACGTTTCCCTGACGCCGCCGGTTCCGGTAGGCGCAGGTGGAACCATTGGACGCCGCTCATTGTTTTTGCCGGCGAGCGATGTGGCCGATCTATAACAAGGGAGAAGGAAGATGGGCGCTTTTGTGGCCGATATGGAGAAGATTCGCGATCGAGCACGGCAGCATATTGCCGATGGCGCCGTCACCGCAGCCAACAAGACCAACAGCGATGAAGTGGTGAAGGTCTTGAACGAGGTGCTGGCGACGGAGCTGGTGTGCAATCTGCGCTACCGGCGCCACTATTTCACCGCGTCCGGCCTTTATTCGGATTCGGTCAAGGCGGAGTTCCTCCAACATGCCGCGGAAGAACAGGCGCATGCCGATTCCATCGCCACCCGGATCGTTCAGCTTAACGGCAAGCCCGACTTCAATCCGGCGAGCTTGACCGAGCGCAGCCACGCCGATTACGCCGACAGCGACGATCTGGTGAAGATGATCGAGGAGGATCTCGTCGCTGAGCGGATTGCCATCGAAACCTATTCCGAAATCGCCCGCTGGCTCGGCGATCGCGATCCCACCAGCCGGCGCCTGATGGAAAGCATCCTGGAAAAGGAAGAGGAACATGCGGAAGATCTGGCTTCGCTGATCTCCCGCTTGCCGGCCGAAAGCAAGGGGGAACCGAGTTCGCACGCGGCTGAATAACCCTCATCAGGCTGCGCAGACCGGGCAGGTTTGCGCAGCCTCATCGCGTCTATTCCGAGGCGTCGGGCGCCGGCGCCGGTGTCCCCTTCTTTTTTGGGCAAGGAAACTTGCTGCGGATGGCATTCTGCACCAGGGCGGCGGCGCTCCAATCCATGCGGTCCAGATGGCTGCGCATATAGGACAGCACCGCGTTGACCGCCTTGTCGCCCGCAATCCCGTCGGGACTGAAGGTGCAGGTCTGGTTGGCATCATCCGTCAGCATGATGATGTCGAGGACGCCATAGACATACATGTAGCAGCTTTCGCGATCTTCGGAGCAGACCTGATAGAGCTGCGAGCCGGAGGTGAAGCTGCGCATCTGGAAAGCGGCGGCTGGCGTCGTCAGGCCTGCGCCGACAAGCGCGACCAGCAGAAAGGTCAGAAAAGCACCGATGGACGGAACAGCCGGCCGCATTGAGTCGTCACTCCCAGTTCGTTCGTATCCGATACATTCATATAACGAAATCGCACCCCGCCGGCAAAGCGGGGTGCGATTTTCATGGGAAGACTATAACAGTGCCGCGGCTGGTCTGGCGAGTGGCGGGATTGGCATCCGCCGGCTCGCTGAATGCCGCAGTCGCGTCAGGCTCAGCCGGGCTGCGACTGGTCGGCCGGTGCCGCGCCCGGCTGCATCGGTGCGCCGCCCTGGTGATGCGGGCCCATCTCGCCGCCGAAGCCGGGGCGGTGATGCGGCAGCGACGTGAAGAAGGCGATCTTCAAGGTCTCCTTCTGCTCCGGCGACAGTGTCGCTTCGAGCGACTTCAGGGCCGTTGCCAGCTTCTCGTCATAGGCGGCGCGGCTGGCCATGGTTTGTGCATGGTGAGTCAGCATGTCGCTGAGGTTGGCCGGGCGGTCGCCGGGCTTATGCTCGCCCATCGGGCCGGCTTTGGCCTGCTGGCGCAGCAGATCGGCGACCGGTTGCCACAGCTTCTGCTGGTCGCCGGAGAGATTGAGTGCGGTTTCGATATAGGCGACGCGGCCGTCGGCAAGATGCTGCATCACCACGGGGGAGGGATGGCCGCGATAATCGCCGCCCGGCGCATTTGTCGGTGCGTTATCGGCAAAAGCCAGGGCCGGGCTGAGGGTCAGGGCGGAAAGCAGAAGCAAGCTACGCAGTTTCATCTTCAATCTCCAGAAAGATGCCCGGCGCGAAAACGCGTCCGGCACGACAACGGCGATATCGCTCGCCGCGAACGAAAATGCCGCCGGTCTATGCTGCGGGATGTGCAGCGGGTCTTGGCGCATTTGTTGACATGTATACGCTGCAGCTTGGGTGAACCCTGTGGCCCCGGCGGACAGGTTTATAACTTACGGCTGTCACATCGCTGTGAGGGATGGGTGGTCGCCGCGCGCATTGCGGCGGGCTTTGTATTGATGCCAGTGGGATAGCGCGGGCAAAGAACAGCCGTTCTGGTGAACTGCTGCTGAAGGGCCGCGTTCAGTTGACGGCCGGCAGGATCAGGCAATGGCGAAGCAAAGCATCGGCGGGACCGAAGAGCAGGGGATTTGGGACGATATCGGTCTCGTCGCCGTGATGCCGCAACAACGCCGGGACACCTTCCAATCCGTGACGGGAAAGATGCCGGCGTCCTGCGGTGATGCGGTCGACCGCCAATTCCATCTGATCTGGATTGCGGAAGCCGGCGGCGAGTGCCGCTGCCGGCAATCCGCTGGCAACGGCGATATCGGTCAACACCTGCTGGTCGGTGACGTCACGGCCATCGACGAAGCGGGCTTGCTGCAAGGCCACCAGCAAGTCGAAGCTGCTGCCGGGCGCGATCAGATCGGCCAGCGCGAGGACCAGGCTGGCCGGTCCGGAATCCAGGGCCCGCATCTCGTCGGACAGGACCCGATCATAGTAGGTCTGGCTGAACGTCTGGCCGGTCAGTGCGGCGATACGCTGGTCATTGGCCCAGGCGTAATTGCGAAACTGGCTCGTCATCGGCCGTGCGCCCTTGCCGGCGAACAGGCCGGTCGGCATCAGCTCCAGCCTGCCGGCGCCGATCCGCTCGCGCAGGGCAGCGACTTGCGGCATGGCGCCGTAACACCATCCGCAGAGCGGATCGATCAACAGAGTGAACATTGTGTTGTCGTTCGGCTTGCGCCCGGACACGCACGTCTCCATGCAACCTAGACGTCGCAGGCTGCCGGACAATCTGTCCCGCCGGCAAGGCCGCTCCTGCCACCATAGAACGCGCCTTCGCCAGATGGAAGCGGCTCGCTGCCATTTGAACGGAAATCGACACTACCGTCCGGCATCGCATGGATGTGCCCGGTTGATGGTGTTCAAGGCGGGAATATATAGGCCGACCGCTTGGTGGGCCGGCGCCCGAAGACGGCCCTAGATGTTGGCAATCACCTGCAAGCGTCCCTCAAGGACGGATTCTTCGCGGTTGCGGCCCGTCCCGTGCCGATCGATGGTGAGGAAGTTCATGCGACGCTTCAAGGCAATCAGCGGGTGCTGCCAGATAGCCCGGCCGATATTGACGCCCTGCTGGCCGTCGGACACGAAGGCACGCACGGCACTCATGTCGATCGAGCCGCCGGCCGGCGCCACAATGATCATGAAAGGATAGAACAGCAGCGGCATGATGGTGCGCGTCGAGAGATGATATCGCTCCATCGTCTGGATCTGCAACGGCAGCTTCCGGGGCGTTGCGCGCAAAAGATTGAGCTGCGGCCGACCTTCCTTGGCCGACACGTCAACCCGTGCCAGATCCTGGTACGATTCCAGGAATCCATCGGCACTGATGATGGATTCTCGATGGCCGATTTCGATCACTTCGCCGAACGGGGCGAAGTTCTCTGCCGTCAACTGCTCGGCAGGTAATGATATCTTTTTCACACGTCCCAATCCTACGCTTGGCCCGGTTTCCAGGTCCTGCCCCTGCGAACTTTCTTTTAGCATCAAAGTAGTCATTCTTGCATACTCCGTAATGCGTAGGCCTACAAAACCTAAAATTGCGTTGGCCGAAATCGGACGCTGAGCTTTCTTGTTCCTGTCGGAACCGCCGGCACGCCCGTCGAAATCTCTGTTGATACGCGTGAGCCCGGGAAATCCGGCTGGCCTTCACGCAGTAACACCGAAAATGACGCGCCGTTGCGTCGGCTAATATTCCCAAGGGGCTACATGGTGTTGCCGGGGCAAGATTGCCATGGCAGACAGGCGGAATCCCGCGATGGCAATTTGCGGACAACCGCCGCCGGCCGCGACAAAACGAGGCTTGCTGCGGTTCGCGAACGACTACGCGTAACAGTTTATTTCTGCGCCGCCGATCCGTGCCGCCGGGCTTGCCTTGTTCATGGTCCCAGGGCGGAACTCTCAGGAGAAGGCGGGCGGAAGAATTGCGCGGAAATACGGCCAGCCGTGTCACGCGGAACGGTGACGCCGCGTCGCCTTATGGACGACGCTCATCACCTGTCCGGCCGTGGCCTGTTCAATTGGACAGCACAGCCTGTCGCCGATATGCTTCTGTTTCGCACAGGGGTTTTGTGATAGGCCGGAATTGCTGCGGATCGACGCGACAGCGGAGGGGGATTGTGTTGTGCCCCTTAGTCTCTCGCCAACGGTCCCGGCTTTGCCCGGCCATGTCGGGGCGCAGACCGGGAGGTTGAGAGGTTGAGGGGTCTTCTGACGATGCGTGGCAGCACGCAGCGGACCGGGCAGCGGGCCGGCATCTCCGCGTCCCGGCCGGCCATCACGGGACCATGCGCCATTGCCTCGGTCAACCCCAGGCCAATCGGCCGCCTGCGATATAGTGACGACCCTGGTCAAGCCGATGCCGGGGAGTCACGTTGATGCCGTCAACCGGTCAGGACGTGTCGGTAGGACAGCGGTCGCCGCTTTTGCGTTTGACGGCGATCAGCAAACAATTTCCCGGCTGCCTTGCCAATGATGCCGTAGACCTCGCCATTCAGCCGGGCGAGATCCATGCTTTGCTGGGCGAGAACGGCGCCGGCAAGAGCACGCTGGTGAAAATCATCTACGGGGTGCAGCAGCCGGACCAGGGGGAGATCGCCTGGCAGGGAGCGCCGGTGCGAATCGGCAACCCGGCCCAGGCGCGGCAGCTCGGCATCGGCATGGTGTTCCAGCACTTTTCCCTGTTCGAATCGCTGACCGTTACCGAGAACATCGCGCTGGGTATCAGCGATCCCGAGGAAAGGCGGGGGTTGGCCGGCCGCATTGCCGCGATTTCCGCCAACTACGGCCTGCCGCTGGACCCGCAACGTGCCGTTCACGACCTCTCGGTCGGCGAGCGGCAGCGCGTCGAGATCGTGCGCTGCCTGCTGCAGCACCCGAAGCTGCTGATCATGGACGAGCCGACCTCGGTTCTGACGCCGCAGGAAGTCGACAAGCTGTTCGCCACTTTGCGTCGCCTCTCCGAAGAGGGCTGCGCCATTCTCTATATCAGCCACAAGCTCGAAGAGATTCGCAGCCTGTGCCGTCACGCAACGATCATGCGCCAGGGCCGCGTCGTTGCGGAATGCGATCCGCGCCGGGAGACGGCCGAACATCTGGCCGAACTGATGATCGGCACGCGCGTCGCCGCGGCGCGGCGCGGCCAGATCACCGTGAGCGGTGAGACGCCGCGGCTGGAGGTGACGCATCTGTCGCTGCGCAGCGAGCAGAAATTCGGCACCGATCTCGTCGATATCAGTTTCGCGGTCCGGCCCGGTGAAATTCTCGGTATCGCCGGTATTGCCGGCAACGGCCAGGGCGAATTGATGGCCGCCTTGTCGGGCGAAGTCAGGCTCGCCGATGCCGGCACGATCCGCATCAATGGCATATCCGCGGGACAAATGGGCCCGGCCCGGCGCCGTCGCCTGAAGGCCGCCTTTGTGCCGGAAGAACGCAACGGCCATGGCGCCGTCGGACCCTTGGCGCTTGATGAGAACGCCTTTCTCTCGGCCTATGACAGCCGGCATCTGGTCGACTGGGGACTGATCAACGGTCGCCGCATGCGCGACTTCGCCGGCCGCATCATTGCCGCATTCGATGTGCGGTGCCGCGGCGTGCAATCGCAGGCGCGGGCACTTTCCGGCGGCAATCTGCAGAAATTCATCGTCGGCCGAGAAATCCTGCAGGAGCCCGAACTGCTGATCGTGGCGCAGCCGACCTGGGGGGTCGATGCCGGCGCCGCCGCGGCCATTCACCAGGCGCTGCTCGATCTCGCCGCCAGGGGGGCGGCGATCGTCGTGATCTCCCAGGATCTCGATGAAATCCTCGCCGTCTGCCAGCGCATCGCCGTCATCAATCTCGGCCGCCTGTCGGTGCCGCGGCCGGTCGAGGAAGTCTCGGTCGAGGAGATCGGCCTGCTGATGGGCGGCATCCATGACGGTCGCGGCCATGCCGATCCGGCGGCCGGGGATCGCGGAATGGATCAACAGGGTCCGGATCGACAGGGGCCGGATCGACGGCGACCGGGGGACGGCGGCCGGGAACATCTTGCAGGGGACGAACAGCGTGCGGTTCAAGCTTGAATCACGGGGAAATTATTCGGCCCTCTGGACCTTCGCCTCGCCGCTGCTGGCGATCCTGCTCACCATCATCACCGCCGGCGTGATCTTCGCCCTGATGGGCCACGACCCCGTCGCCGCGCTCTATACCTTCCTGGTGGCGCCGCTGGTCAGCGCTACCGGCCTCTCGGAACTCTGTGTCAAAGCCGCGCCGCTTGTGCTCATCGGCGTCGGGCTGTCGCTCGGCTTTCGCGCCAATGTCTGGAATATCGGCGCGGAAGGCCAGTTCACCCTGGGGGCGATCTTCGCCGGCGGCTTTGCCCTGCATATCGGCGACGGCGGGGGATGGTGGGTCTTTCCGGCGATGCTGCTGCTCGGTGTTCTCGGCGGCATGATCTGGGCCGGCATTCCGGCGCTCTTGCGGGTCTGGTTCAACGCCAGCGAGATTCTCACCAGTTTGATGCTGACCTATGTCGCGCAGCTGCTGCTGATCTATCTGGTCACCGGTCCCTGGAAGGATCCCGAGGGCTACGGCTTTCCCCAGACGGCGATGTTCGGCGAATCGGCACTGTCGCCGATCCTGGTGCCGGAGACGCGTCTCCATCTCGGCGTTCTTGCCGCTGTGGTCGTGGCGCTGCTGGGCTGGCTGATCCTCTCGAAGTCGATGCTGGGCTTCCAGTTGCGCGTCGTCGGGCTGGCGCCCCGCGCCGCAGCCTTCGCCGGTTTCGGCCAGCGCCGTCTGATCTGGCTGTCGTTGATGCTGGGCGGCGGCCTCGCCGGGCTTGCCGGCATGTTCGAGGTCGCGGGGCCGATCGGCCAGCTGACGCCGGCGATCTCGCCCGGCTACGGCTTCACCGCCATCATCGTCGCCTTTCTCGGCCGGCTGCATCCCGTCGGCGTGGTGCTGGCGGGGCTGGTCCTCGCCCTTTCCTATCTGGGCGGCGAGGCGGCGCAGATCGATCTCGGTTTGCCCAATGCCGTCACCGGCATTTTCCAGGGCGTGCTGCTGTTTTATCTGCTGGCCAGCGATGTGCTCATTCTTTATCGCCCGCGGCTGAGCTTCGGCGCCGGGCGGGTGGTCGGACGCAAGTCGGTCGGCGGGAGTGCCGCCTGATGAGCATCGAAAGCGTTAATATCATCCTCAGCATCGTCACCGCTTCCACGCCCTTGCTGCTGGCGGCGACCGGCGAGTTGATCACCGAGAAGTCGGGCGTTCTCAATCTCGGCATCGAAGGCATGATGCTGGTCGGCGCGGTGATCGGCTTCGCCGCTTCGGTGCATAGCGGCAGCGCATTGGTCGGCGTGATCGCCGCCATTGCCGCCGGAGTTGCCATGGCGCTGATCTTTTCCGTTCTCTCGCTGTCGTTCCTCGCCAATCAGGTGGCAACCGGCCTGGCGCTGACCATCTTCGGTACCGGCCTCAGCGCCCTGATGGGTGCGCGCTATGTCGGCACCGCCCTGCAGCCGCTGCCGAAGCTCACCATCCCGTTCCTCAGCGACCTGCCCTTTATCGGCCCGATCCTGTTTCACCAGGATGCCCTGGTCTATGCGTCGTTTCTGCTGTTGGCAGGCACGGCCTGGTTTCTTTATCGCAGCCAGCCCGGCCTGGTGCTGCGGGCGGTCGGCGATTCCCATGATGCCGCCCATGCCATCGGCTATCCGGTGACGCTGATCCGCTATGCCGCGGCCGCTTTCGGTGGCGGCATGTCGGGTCTTGCCGGCGCCTATATGTCCCTCGCCTATAGTCCCAGCTGGTCGGAGAACATGACGGCGGGACGCGGCTGGATCGCGCTTGCCTTGGTGGTCTTCGCCACCTGGCGGCCGCTCTGGCTGCTGATCGGCGCCTATCTCTTCGGCAGCATCATGTATTTCTCGCTCTATCTGCAGGGGCTCGGGGTTCGCTTGCCGTCGCAGCTGATCTCCAGCCTGCCCTATATCGCCACCATCGTCGTGCTGGTGATCATCTCGCGCGACCGCACCAAGATCCGGCTCAACGCGCCGGCCTGTCTTGGAAAGCCGTTCCATGCGGCGAGCTGAGGCGGCTCGCTTGCGTCGCGACGCGCGGCGAGGCGCGTGATGCAATATGCGGATTCGGTTCTGGCGAGCAGCTATCGCTATTTCCTTTGCGTCGCCCAGCTCGGTTCCGTCCGCGCCGCATCGCGGCAGCTCAATGTCGCGGCCTCCGCCATCAGCCGGCAGATCCTGCTCCTGGAAGGCCAGCTCGGCATCGGCCTCTTCGAACGCCAGGGCCGGCATCTGACGCTGACCGATGCCGGCTCCGTGCTGCTGAAGAGCCTGAAGCATTTGCAGATCGGCCATGAGGAAGCGCTGACGGCGCTGACCGCCTTCAAGGACCTGAAGCGGGGGCGGGTTCGCGTGGCCACGGTGGAGAGCGTTTCGACCGCCTTCCTGCCGGACCTGGTGGCGGAATTCGTCGAGAACTTCCCCGGTATCCAGATCGTCGTCACGGTCGCCGATGCGGATACCGTGGTCGATCTCATCCGTGACCATGATGCCGATATCGGCTTCACCTTCAGTGCGGCACCCCTGGAGGGGCTGAGTGTCGAGTTCGAACGCAGCTTTCGGCTTGGCGCGGCCATGGCGCCGAAGCATCCCCTGGCGGCGCGGCCGAAGATCTCGCTCGCCGACTGTCTGGCCTTTCCCGTGGCTTGGCCGGCCCAGGGGCTCAGCCTGCGCAACATCGTCGATCAGGGGCTGACGGGACCGATGCCGATGCCGCCGGCGCTTGAGTGCAATTCGCTGCGCCTGATGGCCTCGCTGGCGCGGCGCGGCGCCTGCATCGCCTTCCAGACGCAAATCGGCATCGAGCGGGAAATCAGGGAAGGCCAGCTGGTTTTCAAGCCCTTGACCGACCGGCGCCTGCCGCTCGATCATCTGAAACTGGTGCGGCGGCAGAAGCTGACCGCCCGTTCGCCGCTGAGCGCCTTTCTCGATCTCGCCCGGCGCCGGCTGCAGCAGGCGACCGAAAGTCGGGGCGCACAGAAATAGTCCTGTGCCAATTTTGCGAACAGTGTGTGACTGAGACACTGGTATTTCGCACAGCGGTTTTATGCTAAAAATGGAACCCGCAGAAGAGCCACAAAAATAACAACGAAGCTGTTGGCGGCCCGGCCGGGGCAACCGGCCGATAGGCAGCGGTGTCGGCGCAGGGGACGCGATGCTGCTTGCCGCTGCTCGCAGCAGCCCTGGGAGAGGGAATGTCGGGCCGATTGACGACTCATGTCCTGGATCTGGTGGCAGGTCAGCCGGCTGCCGGGCTGCTGATCGAGTTGTGGCGCTGCGACGCCGTGGCGTTCCTCAAGAAGGTCGTGACCAATCAGGATGGCCGCATCGATGCGGCGTTGCTGGAAGGCGACGAGCTTCGGCGCGGCACCTATGAATTACGTTTCCATGCGGGGGACTATCTGCGCCGGGGAAAAGCAGCCACGGCGGAGCCGGCGTTCCTCGATGTCATTCCGATCCGTTTCGGCATCGCGGATCCCGGCCAGCACTATCATGTGCCGCTGCTGCTTTCGGCCTTCGGCTATTCCACCTATCGCGGAAGCTGAAGCATGGGCCGCAACTGCATCCGCTTCCTGCGCCGCGGCCGGATCGTTTCTTTGAGCGATCTCGCACCGACCCGCACGCTGCTGGACCATCTCCGCCTGGAAGAAAAGGCGCGCGGCACCAAGGAAGGCTGCAACGAGGGTGATTGCGGGGCCTGCACCATCGCCCTGGGCAGCCTGCGTGACGGCCACGTCGTCTATGAACCGGTCAATGCCTGTATCCTGCTGCTGGGCCAGGTCGACGGCAAGGAGGTGGTGACGGTCGACGATCTCGCCAGCGATGGCCGCCTGCACCCGGTACAGCAGGCGATGGTGGATCACCATGCCTCGCAATGCGGCTTCTGCACGCCGGGCTTCGTCATGTCGCTCTTCACCCTCCATCACGCGGCCGAAGCGCCGGATCGCCAGGAAGTGCTGGATCATCTCGCCGGCAATCTCTGCCGCTGCACCGGCTACCGCCCGATTGTCGATGCCGCATTCGCTGCTTGCACCGGTACGGCAACCGATGCCTGGGCCGCCGGCGCCGCAGCGACGGCCGACACGCTGGCGAAGCTCGTCGATGGCGAAGACATCCTGATCGGCGACGGTCAAGGGTTTTACGCCGCGCCCGCCGCTGCCGATAGCCTGCTGGCGCTGGCGGCGGCGCATCCCGATGCGACCCTGGTCGCCGGCGCCACCGATGTCGGCCTGTGGATCACCAAGCAGATGCGGCCCCTGCGCAAGCTCATCCAGGTGTCGCGCGTGGCGGAGCTGCAGGAGATCGCCGACCGGCCGGATCGGCTGGTGCTGGGGGCCGCCGTCACGTATGAACGGGCCGGGCCGGCGCTCGCCGGCATCGATCCGGATATCGGCAATCTGTTGCGGCGGATCGGCGCCAAGCAGGTGCGCAGTTCAGGCACGCTGGGGGGCAACATCGCCAACGGCTCGCCGATCGGCGACACGCCGCCGGTGCTGCTGGCGCTCGGGGCCGGGATCGAACTGCGTCATGCCTCGGCAACGCGGCATATGGGCCTGGACGATTTTTTCCTCGCCTACGGCAAGCAGGATCGCCGCCCGGGCGAAGTGCTCTGGCGGATCACGATTCCGAAGCTGGACGCCGACGAGGTGTTCCGCTGCTACAAGATATCGAAACGCTTCGACCAGGACATCTCGGCGGTGATGGCCGCTGTCAAATTCCGTATCGACGGCAACCGGATCGTCACGGCGCGGATCGCCTATGGCGGCATGGCGGCGGTGCCGAAGCGGGCGGCGGCGGCCGAAGCGGCGGTGCAGGGCATGCGGCTGGATCAGCCCGACACCTGGCCGCCCGCGCTTGCCGCTTTGGCGGCGGATTTCCAGCCGATCGACGACATGCGGGCTTCAGCCGCCTATCGCCTGCAGGTGGCGCAATCGCTGTTGCGCAAGGCGCTCCTTGAAATCGGCGGCATGCCCAGCAAGGCCAGCCGCATTGCCGGCCATCGTGAAGCGGCTGCGGAACGGGTGGCGTGAGATGGCGGTGAAGACCCGCATGATCCCGCCGCGGCGCCAATCGGTCGGTCTCGCTTTGGCCCATGACAGCGCTGCGCTGCATGTCCAGGGTTCCGCGGTCTATATCGACGATATGCGCGAACCCGAAGGGACGCTGCATGCGGCACCCGGCTACGCGCTGGAAGGGGCGCGCGGCCGGATCGCGAAGCTCGACCTCGATGCCGTGCGCACGGCGCCGGATGTCGTGGCTGTTCTGACGGCTGCCGATATTCCCGGCCATAACGATTGCAGCCCGGCGATGGGCGACGATCCCATCCTTGCCGACGGCAGCATCGCCTTTCATGGCCAGGTCATCTTCGCCGTTGTCGCGCATAGCCGCGCGGCCGCGCGACAGGCTGTGCGCCTGGCGCGGATCGAGATCGCCGCGGAAAAGCCGGCTCTGACGGTGGACGATGCCATTGAGATGCGCACGGAAGATGTCCTGCCGCCTTATGGTTTTGGTCGCGGCGATGTCCGCGGCGGCCTGGCGCAGGCGCCGCATCGGCTCGAGGAGAGTTTCCTGGTCGGCGGACAGGAGCATTTCTACCTGGAGGGCCAGGTCGCCTTCGCCATGCCGGATGAACAGGGTGGCATGCTGGTCTATTCCTCGACCCAGCATCCGAGCGAAGTGCAGCACAGCGTTGCCCGCATGCTCGGTGTCCCCGAGGCGCGGGTGACCTGCGAATGTCGCCGCATGGGCGGCGGCTTCGGCGGCAAGGAAAGCCAGGCGGCACAATGGGCGGCACTTGCCGCCCTGGCGGCGCAGGTGACAGGGCGGCCGGTCAAATGCCGGCTCGACCGCGATGACGACATGATCATGACCGGCAAGCGGCATGATTTCCGCGTCACCTATGCGGCCGGCTATGACAAGCGGGGTCGGCTCAGCGCGGTCGATGTCGCCTTCCTGGCGCGTTGCGGCTATTCGGCGGACCTGTCGCAGGGCGTCAACGACCGCACCATGTTCCATGCCGACAACAGCTATTTCTACCCTGCGGTGTCGATCCAATCGCGGCGGCTGCGCACCAATACGGTTTCCAACACCGCCTTTCGCGGCTTCGGCGGGCCTCAGGGCATGGTGTTTTCCGAACGCATGATGGAAGCCATCGCCATCCGCCTGGGGCTGGATGCGCTGGACGTGCGCAAGGCCAATCTCTATGACCGCGGCCGTGACCTGACGCCCTACGGGATGAAGGTCACGGACAATATCGCGCCGCAGGTGATCGCGGAGCTGGAGCGGAGCTCGGACTACCGCGCGCGGCGCCAGGCGATCACCGCTTTCAATGCGCAAAGCAAGCTGCTGAAAAAGGGCCTGGCGCTGACACCGGTCAAATTCGGCATCTCCTTCACGCTGACCCAGCTCAATCAGGCTGGCGCCCTGGTCCATGTCTATACCGACGGATCGGTGCATCTCAATCACGGCGGCACCGAAATGGGGCAGGGGCTCTATATCAAGGTGGCGCAGGTGGTGGCCGAGGAATTCGGCATTCCCATCGATCACGTGCGGATCACCGCGACGACCACCGGCAAGGTGCCCAATACCTCGCCGACGGCGGCTTCCTCGGGCTCCGATCTCAACGGCATGGCGGCGCGCAACGCGGCGGCCGCCATCAAGGCGCGCATGGTCGACCTGCTGGTCACGGAATGGGGTGTCGAGAAGAACAGCATCGCTTTTGCCGATAACCAGGTGGCTTCCGGCAATCATGCGATCGGCTTTCCGGAACTGGCGAAGAAGGCGCATCAGGCGCGGGTCTCGCTCTCCTCGACCGGCTTCTATGCGACGCCGGCCATCACCTGGGACCGCGCCAAGGCAACGGGTCGGCCGTTCTTCTATTTCGCTTATGGCGCCTCGTGCAGCGAGGTGACCGTCGATACGCTGACCGGCGAGATGCGGGTCGACCGCGTCGACATCCTCCATGACGTCGGCCATTCGCTCAATCCGGCCATCGATATCGGCCAGATCGAAGGCGGCTTCGTCCAGGGCATGGGCTGGCTGACCAGCGAGGAACTGGTCTTCGACGACAAGGGCCGGCTGCGAACCCACGCGCCGTCGACCTACAAGATTCCCTGCGCCGCCGACGTGCCGGCGGATTTCCGCGTCGCGCTGTTCGACGGCGGGGGCAACCGCGCGGATACGATCTACCGCTCGAAGGCGGTGGGCGAGCCGCCCCTGATGCTGCCGATTTCCGTCTGGGCGGCCATCATGAACGCGGTCGCCAGCCTGCGGCCCGGCATCGTGCCGCCGCTCGATGTGCCGGCGACGCCGGAAGCCATCTTGCGCGCCGTCATGGCGTTGCAGTCGTGAGGGCGCGGCCATGCTGATCTGGGCCAGCCTGCTGCAGGCGACCGATCAGGCGGAGCGCGCTGCGCTCGTCTCCGTGGTGCGTGTCTTCGGCTCGACGCCGCGCGAGGCCGGGGCGCGCATGATCGTCACGTCGACCGGGATCATCGGCACGATCGGCGGCGGCAGCCTCGAATGGCAGGCGATCCAGACGGCCCGCCGATACCTCGCCGGGACGGGGAAGACTGAGACAGGGCCGCTTTTTCAGGCGCAGATACTGGGCCCGGACCTCGGCCAATGCTGTGGCGGCCGCATCGAGATCGTGACCGAAATCTTCGGCGGGGGCGACAGATCATGGTTGATGGAAATGACGCAACGTGAATCCGCCGGCTGTTTCACCCTGACCGGCCGCATCGTCGCGCCGGATTTCGTCGAGTATTTCGGCGAGCGGCGCGCCAAGCTCCATCTCTTCGGTGCGGGCCATGTCGGCCGCGCGGTGATTGCCGCCCTCGCACCGCTGACGGAGACCTCGCTGGTTGCCGCGGCTCTGCCCTTGGACATCGTCTGGACGGATAGCAGGCCCGATTGTTTCGCCGGCCTGGCGCCTCCGTCCACCGTCACCGCGCGGCTCTGCGACGACCCGGTGTCGCTGATGACGGAGGTCGAACCCGGTGACTTTGTCCTCATCATGACCCATAGCCATGCCTTGGATTATGACCTGACGGTGGCCGCCTTGCGCCGACCGGGACTTGCCTATGTCGGCCTGATCGGCAGCGGCACCAAGCGTGCCCGCTTCCTGCATCGCCTCCGCGCAGAGCATCTGGATCCCGCGCGCATCGAGGCGCTGGTCTGTCCGGTCGGCCTCACCGCGATCCGTTCGAAACATCCGGCGGCGATCGCGGCCGGTATAGCCGCGCAGCTCCTGCTGCGCGCCGAGGAACTGCGTGCAGCCGAAGGGACGGGGGGAACCATCGTTCAATTCCAGCGGCAAGCCGGGGACAGGGCCGGATGATTCCATTTCTCGTCGACTGGCTCAATCTGCTGATCCGCTGGGGCCATATGGCGGCCGGGATTTCCTGGATCGGCACTTCATTCTATTTCATCGCCCTCGATCTCTCCCTGAAGCGTCGCGCCGCCTTGCCACAGGGCGTGTATGGCGAGGCCTGGGAGGTTCATGGCGGCGGCTTCTATCACGTGCAGAAATACCTGGTCGCACCGGCGCAATTGCCGCCCGATCTCACCTGGTTCAAATGGGAGGCCTATCTCACCTGGGTCAGCGGCTTCCTGCTGCTGATCGTGCAGTACTATTTCAATGCCAGTTCCTATCTGATCGATCCCGGCGTGCTGGCGCTGACGCCCTGGCAGGCGATCGGCATTTCCGTGGTCAGCCTGGCGCTCGGCTGGGTGGTTTACGATCAGCTCTGCCGTTCGGTTCTCGGGCGAAACACGACGATCTTGGCGTCGGTGCTGTTCTGCCTGATCCTGGCGGCAGCCTATGGCTTCACCCATGTCTTTTCCGGCCGGGGCGCGCTCATCCATGTCGGCGCCTTCATCGGCACCATGATGGCGGCCAATGTCTTCATGGTGATCATCCCCAATCAGCGCAAGATCACGGCGGCCCTGGTCGCCGGCAATGCGCCCGATCCGATGCTGGGCGCCGTCAGCAAGCAGCGTTCGGTACACAATACCTATCTGACCTTGCCGGTGCTGGTGATGATGGTTTCCAACCATTATCCGATGATCACCGACCACCCTCAGGCCTGGCTGATCGTCGGCCTGATCGTCATCGGCGGCGCGGCGGCGCGGCATTTCCTCATGCGTCACGAGGTCGGCGATCCGCTGCGCAAGCTGGCCTGGGCCCTGGGGCTGATCTTCATGGCACTTTTCGCCGCCATCGTGGTGACGGCGCCGGCGTTCCGGCTGCCCGGCAATATCGCCGTCAGCGACGCCGACGTGCTCGCCATCACCCAGGCCAGATGCATCATGTGCCATGCCGACAAGCCGAGCCGGACGGGCTTCGCCGAGGCGCCGAAGGGTGTCAAGCTGGAAACCCTGGAGGAAATCCATCGCTATGCCGCCCAGATCGACCTGCAGGCGGTGAAAAGTTCGGCCATGCCGCTCGGCAATGTCAGCGGCATGACGGACGATGAGCGCGCCAAGCTCGGCGCCTGGCTCGCGAGACAGTAACCGGTGGAGCGCGGATGAAAGATATCGCCGACATTAATGCCTTGGGCGAGGGCGCGTTCATCGCCGCTTTCGGTGATGTGGCGGAGCATTCGCCCTGGGTGGCGCAGGCGGCGGCGGTCGATCGTCCGTTTCATGACCGGGCGCATATGATCAGGTCTTTCACCGACGCGCTGTCGCACGCCGACCGGGCGGCCCAGCTCGATCTCATCCGCGCCCATCCCGACCTAGCCACCCGCGCCCGGCTGACGGCGGATTCGGCGCGCGAGCAAGGCGGGGCCGGCCTCGATTCACTGACGGCGGAGGAATTCACCCGGTTCACCGATTTCAACGCGCGCCACAAGGCGGCTTTCGGCTTCCCCTTCATCTTCGCGGTGAGAGGCGCCACCAAGCATCAGATCCTGGCGGCCTTCGCCGAGCGTATCGGCAATTCCTATGACCAGGAATTCGCCGTTACCTTGGACCAGATCGGGCGCATCATCCGCTTCCGCCTGGAAGACCGGGTGTCGCCATGACGGTGGTCTTGCGCGGCCAGGTCGTCACTTTTTCCACCGAGCCCGGCGCCTATCGCCATGAGCCGAAAGGCGCCCTGGTGATCGGCGATGACGGGCGCATCGCCTGGCTCGGCGCCGCCACCGAGCTGCCGGCGCAATATCGGGACGCAACGGCGGTGGATCACGGCGACCATCTGATCATGCCGGGCTTCATCGATACCCATGTGCATTACCCGCAATACCGTATCCTGGCGGCGCCGGGGCGCGATTTGCTCGATTGGCTGGACCGCTTCACCTTTCCGGAGGAATCGCGCTATGTGGCGGCCGATTATGCGGCCGATAAAGCAGCGCTCTTTCTCGACCGCCTGGTACAGCATGGCACCACTGCGGCCCTGGCTTTCAGCACGGTGCATAAAGCCAGCACCGAGGCGTTGTTTGCCGCGGCGGCGTCCCGCAACATGGCGCTGATCAGCGGCAAGACATTGATGGACCGCAACGCGCCGCCCAATCTGCGCGACGACCCCGAAAGCGCGGCGCTCGACAGCAGCACGCTGTATCAACGGTGGCACGGCAACGGACGTGCGCGCTATGCCGTCACGCCGCGTTTCGCCATCACCTCCAGCGAGGCGCAGCTCGCGGTCTGCGGCGAATTGCTGCGCCAATTGCCGGGTGCCCTGCTGCACAGCCATCTGTCGGAGAGCGCCCCGGAGATGGCGGCGATCACCCGATTGTTTCCCAATGACGCCGATTACACCGCGGTCTATGAGCGCTTCGGCCTGGTTGGCGATCGCAGCCTCTTTGCCCATGGCATTCACCTTTCGGAGCGGGAATGCCGCGTGCTGCACGAGGCCGGCAGCGCCATTCTCCATTGCCCGACATCCAACACCTTTCTCGGTTCCGGTCTCATGAGCATGCCACAGCTCGCCAGACGGGACCGGCCGGTGGCCTATGGGATCGCAACCGATATCGGTGGCGGTACCAGCTATTCCATGTTGCAGACCCTGGGTGAGGCCTACAAGGTCCAGATGCTGACCGGCTACAAGCCCACGGCGATCGAGCTCTTCCAGCTGGCGACGCGCGGCAATGCCGCCCTGCTGAAGCTCGAGGCCGAGATCGGCGCGCTGGAACCCGGCAAATGGGCCGATATCGTGGTGCTAGATCCCCGGGCGACGCCGGTCATGGCGGATCGCGCCGACCTGTCGGAATCGCTCGAGGATGTGCTCTTCGCCCTGGCCATTCTCGGCGACGACCGCGCCGTTGCGGCAACCTATATCGCGGGAAGGAAAGTGCATGACCGGCTATCCGCGTGACATGAAGGGCTATGGCCGCCAGACGCCGGACCCGCATTGGCCGGGTGAGGCCTATGTCGCCGTGCAATTCGTCCTCAATTATGAAGAGGGCGGCGAGAACAACATCCTGCATGGCGATGCCGCCTCGGAAGCCTTCCTCTCCGAAATCGTCGGCGCGCAGCCCTGGCCGGGCCAGCGCCACTGGAACATGGAATCGATTTACGAATATGGTGCCCGCGCCGGCTTCTGGCGCCTGTGGCGCCTGTTCACGACACGCAAAGTGCCGGTCACCGTCTATGGCGTCGCGACCGCCTTGCAGCGCTCGCCTGATCAGGTCGCGGCCATGCAGGAAGCCGATTGGGAGATCGCCTCTCACGGGCTCAAATGGATCGAGCATAAGGACATGTCTCCGGCGGAGGAGCGGGCGCAGATCCAGGCGGCGATCACCCTTCACACGCAGGTGACGGGGACGCCGCCGCTCGGCTGGTACACAGGGCGCTGTTCGATGAACACCATGGCCCTGGTGATGGAGACCGGCCGGTTTCTCTATTCATCGGATTCCTATGCCGACGATCTGCCTTATTGGCTCGACAAGCCGGCCGGCGGACAGCATCTCATCATTCCCTATACGTTGGATGCCAATGACATGCGCTTCGCAACACCGCAGGGTTTCAATAGCGGCGATCAGTTCTTCGGTTATCTGAAGGATTCCTTCGATTGCCTCTATGAGGAAGGCAAGGCCGGCGCACCCAAGATGCTGTCGATCGGGCTGCATTGCCGCCTGGCGGGACGGCCCGGCCGCGCCCAGGCGCTGGCGCGCTTCGTCGATTATGTACAGGCGAAGCAGCGGGTCTGGGTTGCTCGCCGCATCGATATCGCGCGGCATTGGCATGCGATGTTCAAGCCGGCTTGATCGCGCGAAGGTGCGAGGGAGATCACAGTTCCAGCCGGATATTCACACCCTCATCGAACCAGTGTTCTTCCAGGTTCTCGCCGGGTCCCTTGCGGTCGACGATGAGAAAGCGGCTGGCGGGATCGAGCACCAGCAGGGGATGATGCCAGACGTTCCGGGCATAGCTGACGCCCTGCCGGCCGCTGGCGCGAAAGGCGCGCAGGGATTGCGGCGCCTCCGCGCCTTCAGCCACCACCACCAGCCAGTCGCGCTCCTGCAGCGGATAGAAGGCCTGGCTGCTGAGGGGATGCCGCTCCATCAGCTCGATCTCGAGCGGTAGCGGCCGCGGCTCGCCGATAAAGACGCTGATGATGGGCGTGCCATCTTCGCTTGCCGTATCGATCCGTGCCAGCGCGTGATAGCGCTCGGCGAAACCTTGATTGATGCCGTAGTGATGCGCGCCGTCGACCTCGATCACCTCGCCGAAGGGGGCGAAAGCGGCCTTCGTCAGGGGTTCGGGTTTGAGGACGATCATGCCAGCCGCCCGAAGATGCGCAGCCGCGAAATGCCGCCATCGGGGAAGATATTGAGCTTCACATGGCTGACCGGGCCGAGCTTCGCGAGCGCATCGCCGCCGAAGCCATGGAGGTGATCGGCCCGCAGCTTCTGCGGCGCCATCAGCTGCGGCCAGAACATCGCCTCGGTGATGATCGATTTCTCGGTGGCCGAGGTGACGAGCGCGGCCTGCAGCGAGCAGGCATCCGGATAATTGCCTTTATAGTGGCAGGTATCCACCTCCACCCGCCCAATGAGGCCGGGTGCCCCCAGCTTGACGATGATCCAGTCGTTGCCGGGCTCGCGCCGGCGCCTGGTTTCCCAGCCATCGCCCATATTGATGCCGCGCCCCTTCAGCAGCATGGTCCAGACGGCGCCGTAATGCGCGTCGTTATAGGCGATGATGCGGCCGCCATTGGTTGCCAGCGACAATTCCTGTTCGGCCGCGGGATCGGCATCCTCCCAGGCCGGGATCGGCTCGCCATAGACTCGCAGCCGGGCAACACCGCCATCCGGATAGATATGAAGTCTCAGATGGGTCCAGGATTCGCCGTTGTTGACGGCGTGGAAGTGATGCGCGGAAGGTCCCAGCGAGACGGCGGGCAGGATCTCGGTCCAGACCGTCTTATCGTCCGGCGGCGTTGCCGAGACGCAGGCCTCGATGGAGGCGGCCGGCGGATAATTGCCGGTGAAATGACTGGTATCGATGTCGACACCCTGGATGATGCCGCGGGCGCCCAGCTTGACGATGCAGAAATCATGGCCGCCCTGGCGCCGGCGTCTCGATTCCCATCCATCCATCCATTTGCCGTTCGCGTCGTATTTGTCCGGCACGAAGGCGGCGGGCGAATCCTGCAGCATGCGGGATTTGTCGGCGAAGAAATCATCGGTGGCAAAGACCGCCGTTGCGCCGAGCCGGGCCGAAGCAAGGTTAATGGCATTGACGGCGAAATCCGGTACCTCGGTCATCCACAGAACTCCGGACGGTTCGGTCTGCACGGGCATAGCGGGCAAATGCCGCCAAGGCTGCCTTCCCGTCACGCTATCCTTGGCCCGCGCAAGGTGCAAGTAGCCGGCGGCCTCGTGCCGGGAATGCATGGGCCGATGACACGAATCGCCTTTCCGGCTGCGGCAAGACGGCCGCCGACCGGCGCCGACTCGGCTCGGCTGCCACCAGCGGCCCGCGGCTGACAAGCCACAAAGATGTGCCAATGATTTGTACTGGCTGTGATATATAGTGAAACTTCCGCAGGCGAAGTGCTCATGCTATGGAAATCGATGATCAATTGTCCCATCCGGGGCCTGCAGGCGCTATGCGCCTCTGCCAAAGAGAAGCCCGGTGGCAAGTCGGTCATGACGTCTGGGATGACTGCATACGCGCGGATACCCGCACCAGAAACGGAAGCCATTCCCGCAGCGATGCCGGCCATGCAAGATCGGCGTCGAAGACAGTGGCGGCGGTTGCAAAAACAAATCTGACTCCAAGGGGGATCTGATGGAAAGAAGAACGTTCAACAAATTGCTGGGCGCCTCGCTCGTCACCTTGGCGGCGCCGAGCATCATCCGCCCGGCTTTCGCCGCCGACCCGCTGAAAATCGGCTTCATCTATGTCGGCCCGGTCGAGGATTTCGGCTGGACGCATCAGCATGACCGTGCCCGTAAGGCGCTGGAAGCTGATCTCGGCGACAAGATCAAGACCACCTATGTGGAGAGCGTCAAGGAAGGCGCCGATGCCGAACGCGTCATCGCGGAGCTGGCCTCGAAGGGCCATGGCCTGATCTTCACCACTTCCTTCGGCTACATGAATCCGACGCTGAAAGTGGCGAAGCGCTTCCCCAAGGTGAAGTTCGAGCATGCGACGGGCTACAAGCGCGCCGAGAACGTGGCGACCTACAACATCCGCTTCTATGAAGGCCGCTACATCCAGGGCGTCATTGCCGGCAAGCTCTCGAAGGCCGGTGTCGTCGGCTATATCGGTTCGGTGCCGATTCCCGAAGTCATCATGGGCATGAATGCTTTCATCCTCGGCATGCGGTCGGTCAACCCCGCCGCCAAGATCAAGGCAGTCTTCGTCAACTCGTGGTACGACCCCGGCAAGGAAGCCGATGCCGCCAAGGCGCTGATCGACCAGGGCGCCGATATCATGGCGCAGCATACCGATTCGACCGCCCCGGTTCAGGTCGCGCAGCAGCGCGGCATCAAGAGCTTCGGCCAGGCCTCCGACATGATCTCGGCCGGCCCGACCTCGCAATTGACGGCCTCGGTCGACAATTGGGAACCCTATTACGTGCAGCGGGCCAAGGCTGTCCTCGACGGCAGCTGGAAGAGCATCGACACCTGGGGCGGCCTCAATACCGGCATGCTGAAGATGGCGCCCTATACCAACATGCCGGATGACGTGGCTGCTCTCGCCAAGCAGACCGAGGCGGATATCGGCAGCGGCAAGATCGTCATCTTCAAGGGCCCGATCAAGGATCAGACCGGCGCCGTGAAAGTTGCCGATGGCAGCGCCCTCGATGACGGCGCCATCGCCGGCATGGATTGGCTGGCCGACGGCGTTGAAGGCTCACTGCCGAAGTAATCCGTTAGCCGCGCCTGGATAGCGAAAACCCGCCCCGGCAACGGGGCGGGTTTTTTCGTACAGGGGATAGTGTCGCGCTGGCTCGGCGGCGGCGCGAATTACCCGGCCATCTGGCTCTATCACCTGGGGCGGCGCATTTGCTATCCAGCCGACATGGAAATTCTCGGCGTCCCGCTCTGGCATCTCGTTTTCTCCTCGCTCGCCGTCTTCGGCGCGGCGATCGTGCGTGGCTTTTCCGGCTTCGGCTTCTCGCTGCTCAGCATCACCGCCATCACGCTGATCATGCCGCAAAGCGAAGTCGTGCCCTCGATCTTCCTGTTGGAGATCGCCGCCTCGCTGCATCTCATTCCCAGCATATGGCGCGAGATTCACTGGCGTTCGCTGGCCTTTCTGCTGCTCGGTTGCGTCATCGGCACGCCGATCGGCGTTGCCGCCCTTGCCAATGTGGCGCCGGCACCCATGACCCTGGCGATGTCGGTCTTCGTCATCGTCACGGCGGCGGCGATGCTGCGCGGCTTCCATCTGGAAAAGACGCCCGGGCCCCTGGCGACGACGGCGACGGGGGCCTTTTCCGGCGTGCTCAACGGCGCCTTCGGCATCGGCGGGCCGCCGGTCATCCTGTTCTTCTTCTCGACGCCGGGGGCCGCCGCCATCGGCCGGGCTTCGGTCATCGCCTATTTCATCGGCACCGACAGCATGGGCCTCGCCTGGGATGCCTATCATGACCTCATCACCCGCCAGACCTTCCTGCAGGCGGCACTGTGGCTGATACCGCTGCTGATCGGTGTCTCGCTCGGCGCCCGCTCCTTCCGTCATGTAGGGGAAGATACCTTCCGCCGCTGGGTGCTGCGCCTCCTCATGCTGCTGGCGGTGCTCAGCGCCGGCAAGGCCCTGGCCGCGCTCCTGTAACAGGCGGCAGCAATAGGCACCCCTTGGCCGTGCGGCAATAGGTCTTGTCAGCGGTATCAGTCTCGCGATACATCAAGGTCTCTCCCGCATTTCCGCAGGCGGACCCATCATGAAAACCTATCGCATCGCCATCGTCGGCATCGGCAAGATTACCGAAGACCAGCATCTGCCGGTCATTGCCGGGAATCCGCGTTTTCAATTGGCCGCCTTGGTCAGTCAGCGCGGCATCGGCCGCTCGGGCGTGCCGAGCTTCAAGACGGTGGAGGAGATGCTGGCGGCCTTGCCGGATGTCGAGGCTGTCGCCATCTGCACGCCGCCCAGTGTCCGCTACGGCATTACCCGCACGGTGCTCGATGCCGGCCGTCATGCCTTGCTGGAAAAGCCGACCACGGCGACCATTTCAGAGCTCACCGACCTCATCGCCCATGCCGGTACGACCGGGCGCGTGATCTACACCACCTGGCATTCGCAATATAATGCCGGGGTCGAGACGGCGAAGAAGCTGCTCCAGGGCAAGAAGATCGCGCGCTTGCACATCGACTGGAAGGAAGATGTGCGGCGCTGGCATCCGGGCCAGAAATGGATCTGGCAGGCCGGCGGCTTCGGCGTCTTCGATCCCGGCATCAACGCCTTGTCGATCGCGACCCGCATCCTGCCGGAGCCGATTTTCGTGCAGGAGGCGGCGCTGCTGTTCCCCGCCAATCGCGATACGCCGATCGCCGCCGATCTGCGCTTCAAGACCGCCGCCGGCGGCCGCCAGGATCTGCGCGCCGAATTCGATTGGCGCCAGACCGGGCCGCAAACCTGGAACATCACGATAACGACCGCGGAAGGCCAGACGCTCGCGTTGACCGATGGCGGCTCGAAACTGGCGGTCGACGGCAAGCCGGTGGTGACGGAGGCACTCGCGGAATATGAAGCGATCTATGAACGCTTCGCTGGCCTGCTGGACCGGCAGGAAAGCGATATCGACCCCGCACCCTTGCAGCTCGTCGCCGATGCCTTCCTGGTCGGACGCCGTGTGACGACCGACAGCTTCGACTGGTAGCGCCTGCCTTCAGGCCCGGGTGCCGCTGTGGAGCAGCTTCAGGCAATGCCGGGCGATGACGCCTTCCTCGTCGGTGGGGATCACCAGCACCGGCAGGCTACCCGGCCGTGAAATTGTCTCGATGCGGGTTACTTGCCGGGCTTTTGCATTGGCGGTTTCATCCAGGGTGATGCCGAGCCAGCCGGCTTCGCCGGCGATGCGCGCGCGGATCTCATCGGCATTCTCGCCCACACCGCCGGTGAAGATCAGCATGTCGAGGCCCTGCAGTTCGGCGGCGAGACGGCCGAGCTCGACGGCGACCCGGTGGCAATAGATATCGATCGCCAGTTTGGCCTGCGGCAGGTCGCTGTGGCTGACCGTCTTCATATCGGCGCTGAAGCCGGAGAGGCCGAGCAGGCCGCTGTCGCGATAGAGCAAGGCCTCCAGCTCGGCGGCATTCATGCCCTGATGCAGCAGATGCAGCAGCACGCCGGGATCGATGATGCCGGGGCGCGTTCCCATCACCAGCCCGTCCAGGGTCGAGAAACCCATCGTGGTGGCAAGGCCGGCACCCTCGCGGATCGCCGCCAGACTGGCGCCGTTGCCGAGATGCGCGATGACGAGACGCGGAGGGATTGTCATTTTCTCCCGCTGCAGCCGCGCCAGAATCGCTTCATAAGAGAGGCCGTGAAAGCCGTAGCGGCGAATGCCCTGCCGCCAGTATTTCTCCGGCAAGGCGAAGCGGGTGACACGCTCGGGATTGCCGGCGTGAAAGGCGGTATCGAAGCAGCCGACCTGCGGCATCCGCGGCAGCATCGCGCGCAGCGCCTTGATGGCGCCGACATTGTGCGGCTGATGCAAGGGCGCCAGGGCGGTCAGGCCTTCCAGTGCCGCAATATCCGGTTCGGTCAAGACGACGGGATGGGTGAAGATGGTGCCGCCATGGACGATGCGATGGCCGATGCCAAGCCATTCCTGCGGCTGGTCGCGCAATCCCAGGCGATCGATCAGCAAGCGCAGAGCGGATTGATGGCTGTCGATCGCTGCGGGATCGAAGGGCCAGGCCGGGGTGGCCTGGTCGCCTGGGATGAGATCAAGCTTGGTGCCGCCCTGGCCGATCCCGGCGATCTGGCCGCGCAAACCCGCCACCGGACCCGCCGCGCCCATCCGGTAGACGGCGAATTTCAGGCTCGAGGAGCCGGCATTGATGGTCAGAAGCTGCTGTTCCTGCATCGCGATGCCGTGCCTTCAGAATAAAGCGCCCGCGCCGGGATGGGTGGCGCGGGCCAGGGAGACTAGCGGTTGCCGGATCGTTCCGCCGTCGCGGCATGCCCGGTCCAACCGCCGGATAGAATAGGAAGACTGCCAACCCCTCGCCTAGGACCAGCGCCCGTCGGCCGATTGGGCCAGCGGCGGGCGGTCGTTGCCGGCGGCGTCAGCGCTTTGGCTTGGCGCCGGGCGTTGCCGCGGTACTGGCGCCAATGACCTCGGCGAGGATCCGGATGCCGGGCTCGATGCGGTCGATGGGGATCGACGAAACGCCGAGGCGGAAATAGCTGCTGCGATCCTTGCCGCGGATCGCCGGTCGCAGGAAATGCACGGCGCCGGCTTCGATCACGACACCGCGCTGCAGCGCCGCCGCCTCGACCGCCTGCATATCGAGACCGGCCGGCCCCTTGATCCAGAGCGCCGAGCCGCCGCTGGCGATATCGGCGGTGAATTCCGGCAGATACCGCGCCAGGGCGGCCTGGGTTTCCAGCAACCGGTCGCGATAGGCATGGCTGAGGCGCCGCAGCAGGCCGTCATAGTGGCCGTCGGCCAGGAACAGGGCCACCGTGCGCTGGTTGTTGGCGGCCGGATGGCGCAGCATCAGGCGGCGTAGCGCGCGGGCCTCGCGGATGAACGCGCGCGGCCCCACCATGTAGCCGAGGCGCAGCCCCGGTGCCAGGGTCTTCGACAGGCTGGCGAGGAAGATGACCCGGTCGCGGCTATCCAGCGATTTCAGCGCCGGTTGCGGCGTGCCGGTATGGGCGAGTTCGCTCTCGTAATCATCCTCGATGACGATGAAATCGTCCCGCTGCGCTGCCGCCAGCAGGGCATGCCGCCGCGCCAGGCTCATCGTGACCGTGGTCGGAAACTGATGGCTCGGCGTCACGTAGACATAGTCGCACTCGGCCAATTGCCGGTCCATCACCAGCCCCTGTTCGTCGACATCCAGCCCGGTGATGCGGGAGGTGCGCAGCGAGGCGATGTTGCGGGCGTCGGTATAGCCGGGATCCTCGATGCCGAAACGGGTCTCGGCGTTGAACAGCAGCTGCGCCAGCAGATAGAGCGCATTCTGCGCCCCGACCGTGACCAGGATCTCGTCCGCCGCCGCCATGACGCCGCGGCGCGGCAGCAGACGCGTGCGGATCTGCTCGACCAGCACCGGATCGTCTTCCGTGAACCGGTCCTTCGACCAGTCCTTGACGGAATCGATGCTGAGCGCCTGGCGCGAACATTCCCGCCAGGCCGATAATGGGAAGATGTTCTGGTCGACCTGGCCGTAAATGAAGGGATAGGGCTGGTCGGCCCAGTTCTGCGGCTTGACGACGCTGCGCTGCTGCGAGGGGTGGGACAGCAGGCGGCTTTGCCAATCGATCTGCGCCGCCGCTGCCGGTTCGGCGATCGGCTTGGCCTTGCCGCCGCTGCCCGCGCGGTTGCGCAGGATATCCGGATTGACGAAGAAGCCGCTGCGCTCGCGCGAGATCAGATAGCCTTCCTCGACCAGGTCTTGATAGGTCAGCACCACGGTATTGCGGGCGATTTTCAGGCTGCGTGCCAGGCTGCGGCAGGAGGGCAGGGGCCGGCCGGCCGGAATCTGCCCGTCCAGGATCGCCGAGACCAGGCGGCGGCGCAGCCGCGCCTGCAGCGTCGTCGAGGCATCGCCATCGAGATGGAACAGATAGGCTTGGCTGGCGTGACCCACGAAACTCTCCCCCTTGCGGCGGCAACTATATCAACCGGTGTGGCGCGATAGAAGCGGGGAAGGCGCGGCCGCGTCAAAGCGGGACGGTTCGGACCCGCCGCCCGCCACCTCTTTTCGCCACCCACTTTTTGCCAAGCCCTGGCCGCCATCCGTCCCGCTGCCGGGCAACTGGCACAGTGCTTTGACCCCGCCTGTGCCTATGGGGCCATCCGGCGAAAGCCCTAGACTGCCGGTCATTCGCCGATCCCGGCTTCCTTCCGCCTGCGATCGAGCCTTCGAGGAGAGCACCATGCATTACGCCGCCAATACGCTGGAAAACCACTGGATGCCCTTTACCACCAACCGCGATTTCAAATCCGATCCGCGGCTGATGGTGAAGGCCCAGGGCCTCTATTACTGGAACCATAAGGGCGAGAAGCTGATCGATGCCTCCTCCGGCCTGTTCTGCTGTGCCGCCGGCCATGGCCGCAGGGAGATCGTCGATGCCGTGACGGCGCAGATGCAGGAACTGGATTACACGCCGCATTTCCAGACCGGCCATCCCAGCTCCTTCGAGCTCGCCCGCATGGTCGCCAAGATCACGCCGGGCGATCTTAATTACGTGTTCTTCTGCAATTCAGGCTCGGAAGCGGTGGAAAGCGCCATCAAGATCGCGCTCGCCTATCACGTCGCCAATGGCGAGGGCCAGCGCACCCGCTTCGTCAGCCGCGAGCGCGCCTATCACGGTGTCAATATCGGCGGCGTTTCCTTGAGCGGCATGGTGCGCAACCGCGAGGCTTTCGGCGCGGTGATGCCGGGCGTCGTGCATCTGCGCCATACCTGGCTGCCGGAAAACCGCTTCGCGCGGGGCGAGCCGGCGACCGGCGTCGAACTGGCCGATGATCTGCAGCGTTTCGTCGATATGTATGGCCCGCGCTCGATCGCGGCCTGCTTCGTCGAGCCGATCGCCGGCTCGACCGGTGTCCTCATTCCGCCCAAGGGCTACCTCAAGCGCCTGCGCGAGATCTGCGACAAGCACGGCATCCTGCTGGTCTTCGACGAGGTCATCACCGGTTTCGGCCGCACCGGCAAAGCCTTCGCATCGCAGAGCTTCGACGTCGTGCCGGACATGATCACCATGGCGAAGGCGCTGACCAACGGCGCCCTGCCGATGGGTGCGGTGGCGGTCAGCGACAAGATCTACAACACGGTGATCGGCGCGGCCGCCGACGGCGCCGTCGAGTTCTTCCACGGCTACACCTATTCGGCCCATCCCGCCGCCTGCGCGGCCGGCATCGCCGCCCTGCAGATCTACGAGAAGGAAGGGTTGTTCGAGCGCGCCGCCGAGCTGTCGGATTATTTCCTCGACCGCATGTATGCCCTGAAGGACATCAAGGCGGTGACCGATATCCGCGGCTACGGCCTCCTCTGCGGCATCGATCTGGCGCCGGCATCGAAACCGGGCCTGCGCGGCTATGACGTCACCAAGCGGCTCTTCAACAAGGGCCTGCATATAAAGTTCACCGGCGATGCCGGCATCTGCGCCCCCGCTTTGGTCGCGGAGAAGAGCCATATCGACGAGATGTACAAGATCTTCCGCGAGGTCTTCAGCGAGTACTGAGAGAAAAGGCGGATACACATATTGAAGGCGCCTCGGCTCGTCCGGGGCGCCTTTTTTTCATTGCGGAAGACAGTCCGATGGCGCGGCCAGTCCTTGCCTGCCGCAAAGAGCGAGACCGCTGGCCGGCCGGATGAGATGTCTCGGGTGCTTTTTTTGAGGTTGATCTTCGGTGGCAGCTTCGGCGCCTAGGCCATTGAGGCAGTGCCTGTGCGGTTACTATTGTATGCCGAGGCGATTCGCCTTCATCGCCGGCGGGCTGGCTTTTTTCCATCTTACTACTTTTCAGCGAGTGTCGGTGGCGCTAGCGTTCCTGTGAGGATGGGGGCGCCGAATGCGGTTTCGATCGCCAGCGACAAAGAGGCAAGGACCGCGGTTTCGGCGGCAAGGTCGCATTGCGGCTCTCGCGCTCATGCTTGCCGGTTGTGCCGCAACCGGTGAAAAGCCCGACGCGAATGCCGCCGTTGACCGTCTTATCCAACCCTTGTCGCAGGAACAGGTGGACGCGGCTCTGCGGGCGCCGGAACTCGCGCAGGCCGTAACATATCGTGCCGAGCGCAAGTTCGATGATATGGTGGCGGTTCTTCGCGCCAGTGCCGGTCACGACAATCCCGTTGCGGAATTACAGCTGGCCCAGCTTTATGCGCGTGGCGAGGCGGTGCCGCGGAATGAGGGCCAGGCCGAACGGTGGTTGCGCAAAGCGGCCGAGCAAGGAATGGGCGAGGCTCAAGTGACACTGGCGGAGCGCTATTTCGCCGGCCAGGGCGGCAATCAGGACGCGTTGCAGGGATGGCACTGGCTGCGGATCGCTGAAGCGCAGGACCGGCCGGCGATCTGGGCGATGATCGGCGAGGTCTACCTGAACGGCGTTGTGCCGGTTGCGGCGGATCGCGCGGAGAATGTACCGGCGGCTTCCCCCGTTGTCGCGCGCGCACCGGATGCCGTTGCCGCACTCTATTATTTCCAGCGTGCCGCCGATGCCGACAGTGAAGAGGGCGAACTTGCCTTGTGCCTCTTCTACATGCAAAGCCGCGATGGGCGGGCGGCGGCGGTCCAGAAGGGGCAGCCCTGGTGCGATCGCGCGGCGGCGCGGGGCAACATGGAAGTCGGTAAATATACGACAGTGCGGGCTAAGCTCCCCGATGGCCCGCCACAACCGGGTGACGGTGGGCCGGTTCTCGTCATCCTCGAGGCCATGGGGCAAGGCGCGATGACCCTCGCCTACGTCGCGTTATACATTCTTGCCAATTCCCCGGATTTGCTGAACGGCATCTAGCCGTCTCGCTGCGCACTGCGCATCATGGGAACCTCTGATCCCTCCCATCCGGCACCGGAGCGCGCGCCCTATTGCGGGGCGGTCTGGCAAACGCGGCCAGACGCCCTTATATCAGCTGCAGGCATGTGTACCTTTTAGGGAGGCATCTGATGTTGCGGTTGATCTCGATTGCGCTGCTCACGGCTGCGCTTGCTACGGCGGCGGGGGCGCAGGAGCGTATCGGCGATGTCTCCACCACCTTTCACCTGACCTCGCCCAATGACAAGGTGGTGGTCGACCGCTTCGACGACGGTGCGGTCGACGGCGTCTCCTGCTATGTCAGCCGGGCGGAAACGGGCGGCTGGAAGGGGGCCGTCGGCCTGGCCGAAGATCCCAGCCGCTTCTCGATCGCCTGCCGGGCGGTCGGCACGCCCCGGATCACCGGCAAGATCAACGAGACCGAGGATGGCGAGCTGGTGTTTTCGGAACGCACCTCGGCCATCTTCAAGACCCTGCGGATCACCCGCTTCTTCGACAAGAAAAAGAACGTTCTGGTCTATCTCGCCTGGTCGACCAAGATCGTCGAGGGCTCGCCCTATAACAGCATCTCCATCGTGCCGCTGGATCGCTGATCAGGCCTTCATGCGGGCGCTGCTCGGATCGTGGAACGGCTTGAGGCTGGCCGTGGCGGCACAGCGTTTGCCGGCGACATCGATCTCGAATGTCGCCTTGGCGATCAGCTCTACGCTCACCCCGTCGGCGTGTGTCACATAGCCCATGCCGATGGCGGCGCCCAGCGTATGGGCATAATTCGCCGAGGTGATGAAGCCGGTGATCCTGCCGTCCATATAGATCGGCTCGTTGTGATAGAGCAGCACGGCGGGGTCGCGCATCAGGAACTGCACCAGGCGCTTCTTCGGCGTGCCGGCGGCT
>DATLIX010000034.1:0-11651 GCA_035539215.1 Dongiaceae bacterium
GCTGGCGAAAGTCAGCGAAGGCGATCCGCTGGCGATGGAAGGCGATCACGGCCAGCTCTTTGTCAGGCCGCCGGAAGATATTCAGCAGGTATTTGCCACCAGCCTGCAGGCGCGCGCCAAGCGCCAGGAAGCTTATGCTGCGGTGAAGGATCTGCCTGCGGTCACGCTGGACGGCGTCGGCGTCACGCTCAGCATCAATGCCGGCCTGCTGATCGACGTGCCGCAGCTGGCCAAGACCGGCGCGGCGGGAATCGGGCTGTACCGCACCGAGATTCCCTTCATGGTCGCGCATGAATTTCCCGATACCAAGCGGCAGGCCGATATCTATCGCAAGGCGCTCGACAGTGCCGAGGGCAAGCCGATCATTTTCCGCACGCTCGATATCGGCAGCGACAAGGTGCTGCCTTATTGGCAGCGCGCGGAAGAAGAGAACCCGGCCATGGGCTGGCGCGCCATCCGCATTTCCCTCGACCGGCCGGCGCTGCTGCGCCAGCAATTGCGCGCCCTGATCCTGGCCGCCGACGGGCGCGACCTGAGGGTCATGTTCCCGATGGTGACCGAGGTCGCGGAATACGATGTCTGCCGCGGCCTGCTCGATCTCGAATTGCAGCGGGCGAAGGACCGCGGCGTGACCTTGCCGGCGCTGCTGCAGGTGGGCGCCATGATCGAGGTGCCGGCACTGCTCTGGCAGCTCGAGGACCTGTTGAAACGGGTCGATTTCGTTTCCGTCGGCAGCAACGACCTGAAGCAGTTCGTCTATGCCGCGGACCGGGCGACGCCGAACGTCAATGACCGCTACGACATCCTGTCGCCGGCCATGGTCCGCCTGCTCGGCCAGGTCGCCGTCGCCGCCAAGCAATCGGGCAAGGCGCTCAGCCTGTGCGGTGAGATGGCGGGCGACCCGATCGGCGCCATGGCCCTGCTCTGCCTCGGCTATCGCCATCTGTCGATGACCCCGCCTTCAGTCGGCCCGCTGCGCATGATGATTCGCAGTTTGCATTTGCGTCAATTGCAGGATTATTGGGCGACCCTGCATGGCCTGCCGGGCGGCGCCGTGCGCAGCGCCCTGATGGCCTTTGCGCAGGACCACGCCGTCCAGCTCTAGCGCGGTTCTCCCGACGGCTTGCGGCCTTTAGCGATTGCCACCTATCGGCGGCACCGATATAACCAGCAACGACCCGACCCCGCGACCAAGACGGTTTTTGAGTCGTCGCGGACGACCGGGACGCCCAGGCGTTGCCGAATTGGCGGGACACGTGATCTTGTCCCCCGGTGGCGCCGCACAACCGGCCTCGGCCAGATCGTACGGTCGTGTGTCGCATGTATCAGCTCTAGGACGGAACCGGTTGACCGGTAGACAGATAGCATGATCCAGAACGCAGGTTTGAGTGTCGGTGCCCTATTGCGAAGCAGGCGCGAGGAGCTGGGACAGGACACGGAATCTGTATCGCGCCAACTTCGTATCCGCGCCATCTATCTGCGGGCCATCGAGGATGGCAGGATCCAGGACCTGCCGGGTTCGGCCTATGCCGTCGGGTTCGTCCGTTCTTATGCCGATTTCCTGGGCTTTGACGGCAACAGCGTGGTCGCCAGCTTTCGCGATGAGCTGGGCCAGCGCGGGCGGCCGGAAACGGTCAGCTGGCAGATCGAGGACAAGGATGGCGGCTTTCCCTTCGGCAAGATTCTGGTGGTCCTGCTGGTGATCGCCGCGGCCGGCTATGGCCTCTGGTACTATCTTGCCAATACCCAGTCGGGCTCCGGCCTCATCGAGGCGGTTCCTGAATACCTCAAAAAAAGCACTGGCGTGGAAAAGCCCGCGGCGTCCGAAGGTCAATCCGGCGGTGCCAACCAGCCGGCTGGCGCCGGGACACCGGAATCCCAGGCGACGACGCCGGCCAGCCCTGGCCAGGCCCAGACTCAAGCAATCCAGAGCCCCGAGAATACGGCGAACCAGGCGGCCGCACCGACGCCCGGCATGACGCCTGAGGCAACGGCCGGGAATTCCGCGACCGTCCCGGCGACACCGGCCAATCCGCCGGCTGCGCCGGATCAGCGGGGCGAGAATGCCGCCGGCCAAACCGGCACGGCGGTTCCGCCGGCCGCCACTGAAGCGCCGGCGACGACGCCCTCAACCTCGCCGGCCGTGCCACAGCCCTCGGCGACCGCCGGCCAGCCGAGTCCTGCCGGCCAGGCCGCAGCCACGCCGGCAGCCCCTGCGGCGGCGCAGAATACGGCCGGCAGCGAAGCCGCGCCGGAAGTGACCGCCGCGGCCAGCAGCCCCACCACCCGCATCAGCATTCATGCCAAGCTCGAAAGCTGGGTGCAGATCAACGACAAGGACGGGAAGCCGGTAATCTCGCGGGTCCTGCGCGCCGGCGAAACCTATGCCGTTCCCGACGAAAAGGGCCTGATCCTCAATACCGGCAATGCCGGCGGCATCGATCTGGCCGTCGACGGCAAGACCCTGCCCAGTCTCGGCTCGATCGGCCTGGTAAAGCGCAATATCGCGCTGGATGCCGACCGGCTGGCAACCGGCGGCGCGCCGGTCAAGGCGCCTGCGACCAAGCCCGACGGTTCGACGGAGGGTGCGGCGCCCACCGGCGACTGAGCCGGCCGCATAGCCGTCATTCCGTTCCAGAGTGGTGGTGTATTGTCGAATTATTTCAATGCCTTGTTGTTCTGGCTTGAGGCTTGATCTTTTGCCGCCTGCAGCGCATCTTTAGGCGATAGATCAGATCGTCGTCGGCCGCGCGCTTCGTGACAGCGCTTGCGTGAGAGACGGCTGTGCCAACTGCCGCAGAAAGACCCAAAATGAGCGTTCGTGCTTATCGAGACATCATCCGTCGCAAGAGCCGCCAGATCCGTGTCGGATCGGTCCTGGTGGGCGGCGACGCGCCGATCTCGGTGCAGACGATGACCAACACCCTGACGCCGGATGTGAAGGCGACGGTGGAACAGATCCGCCTGGCCGAAGCCGCCGGCGTCGATATCGTCCGCGTTTCCTGCCCGGACGAAGACTCGACCAAGGCGCTGAAGGAAATCGTCCGCCAGGTCAACGTGCCGGTGGTGGCCGACATCCACTTCCATTACAAGCGCGGCATCGAGGCCGCCGAAGCGGGTGCCGCCTGCCTGCGCATCAATCCCGGCAATATCGGCAATTCCGACCGCGTGCGCGAAGTGGTCAAGGCGGCCAAGGATCATGGCTGCTCGATGCGCATCGGCGTCAATGCCGGCAGCCTCGATCGCCATCTGCTGGAAAAGTACGGCGAGCCCTGCCCGGAAGCGCTGGTGGAATCGGCGCTCGATCACGCCAAGATCCTCGAGGATCATGATTTCCGCGAGTTCAAGATCAGCGTGAAGGCCTCGGACGTGTTTCTCGCGGTCGCCGCTTATCAGGGACTCGCCGAAGCCTGCGATTATCCGCTGCATATCGGCATCACCGAAGCGGGCGGCCTGCGCACCGGCACGGTCAAGTCGTCGATCGGCCTCGGCATGCTGCTGTGGTCAGGGATCGGTGACACGGTCCGCGTCTCGCTCTCGGCCGAGCCGGCGGAAGAGGTCAAGGTCGGCTTCGAGATGTTGAAGTCGCTGAACCTGCGCCATCGCGGCGTCAATCTCGTCTCCTGCCCGTCTTGCGCGCGGCAGAATTTCAACGTCATCAAGACGGTGGAAGAACTGGAGAAGCGCGTCGCCCATATCATGACGCCGATGACGGTCAGCGTGATCGGCTGCGTGGTCAATGGCCCCGGCGAAGCGCGCGAGACCATGATCGGTCTCACCGGCGGCGGCAACAACACGCATATGGTCTATGTGAACGGCGAGCAGCACCATCGCATCAAGGATGAGGATATCGTCGACCATCTGGCGGCGATGATCGAAAAGCGCGCCGCCGAAATCGACGCCGCCGATGCCGCCGCCAAGGCTGAAGCCGAGAAGGCCAAAGCCACGGCCGCCGAATAATCATGGCCCTCGGATCGTCTCGGTCCGGGGCCGTCACATAGACTTAAGTCATCAGAGGTTCCCGTGTCAGATTTGCAGCCGGTCCGCGGCACACATGATCTATTGCCTGATGAGATGCGCCGCTTCCGTCTGGTGAGCGAGACCGCGCGCCTCGCGGCGGAATGCTACGGCTTTCTCGAAGTGGCGACGCCGATTTTCGAATTCTCCGACGTCTTCAAGCGCACGCTGGGCGATACCTCGGACATCGTCACCAAGGAAATGTACACCTTCACCGATCGCGGCGGCGAAATGCTGACTCTGCGGCCGGAAGGAACGGCGGGTGTTGCGCGCGCCCTGATCTCCGGCGGTCTCACCCAGAACCTGCCGCTGAAATTCTTCTATGCCGGACCGATGTTCCGGTACGAGCGGCCGCAGAAGGGCCGCCTGCGACAGTTCCACCAGACCGGCATCGAGCTGCTCGGCGTCAAGGAACCGCTGGGCGATATCGAGGTCATCGCCACCGGCGCCGAGTTCCTGCGCCGCCTGGGCGCCTGGGACCGCTGTGTCCTCGAATTGAATACGCTCGGCGATACGGAAAGCCGGCAGAACTACCGCCAGGTGCTGGTCGACTATTTCTCCGGCTATCGCGACCGGTTGAGCAAGGACAGCCTCGAGCGCCTGGAGCGCAATCCGCTGCGTATCCTCGATTCCAAGGATGAGGGCGACCAGCGCCTGGTGGCACAGGCGCCGATCTATGGCGACTATCTGAATGCCGCCAGCCAGGATTTCTTCGCCACGGTGCGCGAAGGGCTCACGGCCCTCGGCATTGCCTTCACGCATAACCCGCGCCTGGTGCGCGGCCTCGACTATTACTGCCATACCTGCTTCGAGATCACCTGCGCCGATCTCGGCGCCCAGAAGACGGTGCTGGCCGGCGGCCGCTATGACGGGCTGGTCGGCATGATGGGTGGCCCGGAGACACCCGGTGTGGGCTGGGCCAGCGGCATCGAGCGCTGCGGCATGCTGCTCGGTGAGGTGCCGCCGGCACGCCGGCCGATCGCCATCGTTCCGGCCGGCGAAGTGGCGCAGCGGCCGGCTCTGGAGCTGACCGAGCAATTGCGCCGCCTCGGCTTTGCCGTCGATCTCGGTTATTCCGGCAATGTCGGCAAGCGCCTGAAGCGGGCCAACAAGGTGGCGGCGCGCATTGCCGTCATTCTCGGCGAGGATGAACTCGCCAAGCGGGTAGCCACCCTGCGCGATCTCGATAGCGGCGAGCAGCGGGAGGTCGGCCTCGACACGCTGTCCTCGGCGCTTGAAACCTATCGCTGAGGCGGGCGAAAGCGAAGCATCCGATGGGGTAGGCGAGCGCATATTCCTGGTGGTCGGCGTCAATCACAAGACGGCGCCCGAATTGTTGCGCGAGCGTCTCCAGGGCGATGATGCCGATGTCTTTCGTCTGCTGATGCGCTGCCGCGATATCGGCCTCGATCAGGCGATGGCGATCGTCACCTGCGACCGCTGCGACATCTGGAGCTGTGTCGAGCCGCAGCAGGCCGAAGCGATGAGCCGTGGCATCGGCGCATTGCTGGCCGAAGCCGCCGATCTCGATATCGCCGAGATCATGCCGCGTCTGCAGATCGCCCAGGGCGAGACCGCCTTGCGTTATGCCTTTGCCGTCGCCGCCTCGCTGGAAAGTGCGGTGGTCGGCGAGCCGCAGGTCCTGGGACAGGTCAAGGCGGCGCATCAACTGGCCGCCAAGGCGACGATGAGCGGCCCGGTTCTCGATCATGTGCTCGACGCCATCCTGCATGCCGCCAAGCGCGTGCGTCGAGAGACTTCGATCGCCGCCCAGTCGGTGTCCATGGCTGCCTGCGTGGTTTCGGTCGTGCGGCAGATGCACGGCGATCTCAATAGTCTGAGCGGCTTGCTGATCGGCGACGGCGATATGGGCGAGCTGATGCTCGATCATCTGCGCAGCGCCGGATTGCAGCGCTGGACGATCCTGCACAGCAACGACCGCCATGGCCGTGCCGCCGCCGAGCGGCAGAAGCTGCATTGGCGCCCCTATGCGGAACTGGCACCGGCAGTCGCCGCCGCCGATCTCGTCATCGCCGCGCAGGATTCGCCCCGGGTGCTGATCGAGCCGGCCCTCATCAAGTCGGCCTTGAAGGCGCGCCGGCGGCGGCCGATCCTGCTGGTCGATGCGGCGGTGCCGGGCGATATCGATCCGGCCGTCGGCGATCTCTACGATGCCTTTCTCTATACGCTCGACGACCTCGAGCGTCTGGCGATGGAAGGCAGGCGCCATCGTGGCGATGCCACGAGCGAAGCCTGGGCGATCATCGATGAAGCGCTGGAAGGCTATCATCGCCAGCGCCTGGCGCTGGCCGCAACGCCGCTGATCACCGATCTGCGAACCGCCTTCGAAGCGCAGCGGCAGGAGATTCTTGCCGCGGCCCACGGCGCCGATGCCGAGGAAGTAACCCGTCGCCTGATCAACCGGCTGCTGCACCAGCCCTCGGTGACGCTGAAACAATCGGCCGGCGATTCCGGCACCGAGCAGGTGGTGCGCCGCCTGTTCGACCTGCCCAAGAACGAGGAATAACGTGAGTTTCACCGACACGCTGAACCGCATCGTGAAGCGGCATGACGAGCTGGCAGCATTGATGGCCAGTCCGAACGGCAGGGAGCCGCAGGATTTCGTCAAGCAGTCCAAGGAATACGCCGACCTGACGCCGGTGGTCGAAGCCATCCGTGCCTTGCAGGAAGGCCGTCGGCAGATCGCCGATCTGCAGGCCATGGTCAATGACGGCGCTGACGATCCGGAAATGCGGCAACTGGCCGAGCAGGAACTGGTCGATCTGCGCGAGCAATTGCCGGCGCTGGAACAGCGCGTGAAGCTGCTGCTGCTGCCGCGCGACGAGGCCGACGAGCGCAACGCCATCCTCGAAGTGCGGGCCGGGACCGGCGGCGAGGAAGCGGCGCTCTTCGCCGCGGTGCTGTTTCGCATGTATGCGCGCTACGCCGCCTTGCATGGCTGGCGTTTCGAAGCGATGGATGTCAACGAAACCGGCCTTGGCGGATACAAGGAAGCGACGGCCTCCATCACCGGGCGCAACGTCTTCGCGCGGCTGAAATTCGAGTCCGGCGTTCATCGCGTGCAGCGCGTGCCGGAGACCGAGGCATCGGGCCGTATCCACACCTCGGCGGCGACGGTGGCGGTGCTGCCGGAAGCGGAAGAGGTCGATATCCATATCGACGAAAAGGATCTGCGGATCGATGTCTTCCGCTCGAGCGGGCCCGGCGGTCAGTCGGTCAACACCACCGACAGCGCCGTACGCATCACTCATCTGCCGAGCGGTATCGTGGTGCAGCAGCAGGACGAGAAATCGCAACACAAGAACAAGGCGAAGGCACTGAAGGTTCTGCGTGCGCGGCTCTATGATCTCGAGCGCAGCCGCAAGGATGCCGAGCGCGCCGCCAACCGCCGGACGCAGGTGGGCAGCGGCGATCGCTCGGAACGGATCCGCACCTATAACTTCCCGCAGGGCCGCTGTACCGATCACCGCATCAACCTGACGATCTATAAGCTGGACCGTGTCATCGAAGGCGAGGCGCTGGATGAGATCATCGAGGCCCTGATCGCACATGACCAGGCGGAACGCCTGGCGGAAGTTGAATGACCGCCACCGGCGATATCGCGACCTTGCTGCGCCGTGCGACGGCAGCCTTGCATGAAGCCGGTATCGAAGGGGCGGCGCGTGAAGCGCGGCTGATCCTGCAGCATGCGGCGGCGATTCCCCTCGCCACCCAGATCGCTTTTTCCGAGCGCGTCGTCGAGGGGCAGATGGTTGCCGCTTTCGATCTTGCCTTGGCGCGGCGCCTGCGGCGTGAGCCGCTGTCGCACATCCTCGGCTGTCGTGAGTTCTGGTCATTGCCTTTCCGGGTGACGCCTGACACCCTTGATCCCAGGCCCGACAGTGAAACGCTGGTCGAAGCCGTTCTTGACCAGCTGGACAAACACGGTGCCGGCGATCGGAGTCGGGCATTGGAGCTTGTCGACTTTGGAACCGGTACCGGCTGCCTGCTCTTGGCATTGCTCAGCGAGTTGCCGCAGGCGCGGGGTCTTGGCATCGATCTCAATCCCGGGGCGGTTGCCGTCGCGCGCGATAATGCGACGCGTCTCGGCCTCGCGGATCGCGCCCGTTTCCAGGAAGGAAACTGGGATCAGGGATTGACCGCAATGTTCGATGTGGTGATCTCCAACCCGCCTTACATTCCCAGTGGCGATATTGCTTTGCTGCAGCCGGAAGTGGCGCGATATGAGCCGCATTTGGCTTTGGATGGCGGCTTCGACGGACTGGACGCCTACCGGGCGCTGGCCGGGGTGCTGTCGCGTCGAATGAAACCGGATGGCTTTGCTGCCTTTGAAATCGGTGCGGGGCAGGGGGCCGATGTCGTTGATTTGATGCAGGATGCCGCTCTGGTACATGCCGCCAGTGCACAGGATTTGCAGGGTCACGAACGTGTTATCGTTGTTCGGAAGTCCTAGCAAATCAGCCCTTCGCGAGATGCATAGCACGACAGCCCTTCTGCCAAAAAAACTATTGGAAAGGACCGGCGAAGGGTTTAGGGTCGGCTCCGGCAGTCGGGGTTGAGACGACGCGAACCAGTCGGTTTTGCTGGCAGCGCCCCCTGGCATTGGCCTCCGGACATAATCAGTGGCGATGCGCGAAAGCGGCACAAGGTGTCGTCACTCGCGATTGTTGTGACAGCAGCCGCCATGATCCGCCGAGTCCCTCAAGACACGATCTATCGGAACGATGAAGTGACAATGCGATGAAACAAGGCAACAACAACCGCCGTGGCCGTGGACGTGGCCAGCGTAAACCGCACAGCATGGGTGGACCGCATGGCGGCGGCGGTGCTGGCAAGGGTAACCAGACCTATGACAGCAACGGCCCGGATATCCGCGTGCGTGGCAATGCCCATCAGGTCCTGGAGAAATATCTGCAAATGGCGCGCGATGCCGGCGTGGTCGGAGATCGTGTCGCGGCGGAAAATTATCTGCAGCATGCCGAGCACTATTACCGCATGATTGCGGCCCAAACCGAGGGGCAGCGTCCGCGCATCGGCGGGCGCGAATTGTCGGTTGCCGATGTGAATGTTCAGAACGTCAGCCAGGGCCTTTCTGCCGCTCTTTATGCGGCGCCGGTTTCCGCCGACGGCCTGCCGGCCAATGGCGAGCAGGCTGGTGCGCCGTCATCGAACGGCAATTATGGTGATGACGAAGGCGACCAGTTCGCCGGCTTCAACGGCCAGGGACGCCGCGAGTCCGGCAATCGCGACGCCGGCAATCGTGACCATGGCAATCGCGAGGGTGGCAACCGCGAGCAGATTGCGGTGGATGGCCGGGGAGACGGTCGCAACGATGCTAGAAATAACGAAAGTAGAAATAACGAGGCCCGTGGCGAAGGCCGCGGTCCGCGCCGCTATCAGCGCGGACAGGGCCGCGATGGCCAGCGCTATGATGGCCAGCGTTTCGCCGGTCCGCAGGGCTTTCAGGCCGATGGCAACGCCGATGGTGCGGCGGCGGACGGTGCGGCACCGGTTCGGATAGCGGAAGCCCGGGCGCCGCAAGAGGGTACCCAGTCGGCCGAATCCTATAATCGCCCGCCGGAAAGCAATCGTGCGCCGGAAAGCCGGACCGTGGATCGCAGCGCGGATGAGCAACCCGATTATCCGACGGAGCTGTTGGCCCAGCCGATGATCGCCGAGCCGGCCGTGCGTTTGCCGGATGCGCAGCCCGCTTTGCCTTTGGCGCCGGCCGTGGAAGCATCGGCTGAGGGCGAGAGTGCCGAAGCGGCGCCGGTGCGACGCGGCCGCGGCCGTCCACGTGGCAGTACCTCGCCGCGCCGTACCCGCAGTGCCGCGGCCCCGGAAGGGGAAGCGCCGGCCGAGGGTAGTGAATAAAGCGCGGCATCGGTCCGGAAGGTCCGGGGGTAAGACCCCGCGTAAAGGACCCAATGAAAACATGGTTTAGGGCCGCCGGCCAACTTGGTCGGCGGCCTCTTGTTTGGCTGAATTTCTTGCCCATATCATCCGTGGGGATAACGCCGGGCGGCCGCCCGGTGCTCCTGGTATAATCTGATCGCCAATTTCCAGGCATCGACGATTGCGGGCCTCTGAAGGACGCATCGAGAGAGGGCAAAAGAATGGATTTGGAAAAATTCACCGAGAGATCGCGTGGCTTCCTGCAGGCTGCGCAGGCACTTGCGTTGCGTGAGGGCCATCAACGGCTGACGCCGGAACATCTGCTGAAAATTCTGCTCGACGACAAGGAAGGCATGGCCGCCAATCTGCTGACGGCGGTGGGTGCCGATCCGCGCCGCGCTCTGGCTACGGTCGAGCGGGAGCTCGGCAAGCTGCCGAAGGTCGAAGGCAGCGGCGCCGGTCAAGTCTATATGTCGCCGGAACTGGCACGCCTGCTCGACCAGGCGCAGGAGTTGGCGACCAAGGCGGGCGACGGCTTCGTCACCGTGGAGCGCCTGCTGCTGGCGCTGACCCTGGCGGCCGAAACGCCTGCCGGCAAGGCCCTGAAGGAGGCTGGCGCCACGGCGCAGGGTCTCAACAATGCCATCAACGATCTGCGCAAGGGACGTACGGCGGATAGTGCTTCGGCCGAGGAAGGCTATGACGCGCTGAAGAAATACGCCCGCGACCTGACGGCGCAGGCCAAGGCCGGCAAGCTCGATCCGGTGATCGGCCGTGACGAGGAGATCCGCCGTACCATTCAGGTGCTGGCGCGGCGCACCAAGAACAACCCGGTGCTGATCGGCGAACCCGGCGTCGGCAAGACAGCCATCGTCGAAGGCCTCGCCTTGCGCATCATCAACGGCGACGTGCCGGAAGGCCTCAAGAACAAGAAGCTGATGTCGCTTGATCTCGGCGCGCTGGTTGCCGGGGCGAAGTTCCGCGGCGAATTCGAGGAACGCCTGAAGGCGGTGCTGCAGGAAATTTCTGCTGCCGCCGGCGAAATCATCCTCTTCATCGACGAATTGCACACGCTGGTCGGTGCCGGCGCTGCGGAAGGCTCGATGGATGCCTCCAATATGCTGAAGCCGGCTTTGGCGCGCGGCGAGCTGCATTGCGTCGGCGCAACCACGCTGAACGAATATCGCAAGCATATCGAAAAGGACGCTGCCCTGGCGCGGCGTTTCCAGCCGGTCTTCGTCAGCGAGCCGTCAGTGCAGGAGACGATTTCGATCCTGCGCGGTCTGAAGGAAAAATACGAACTGCACCATGCGGTGCGCATCACCGACAGCGCCATCGTCGCGGCTGCAACTCTGTCGAACCGTTACATCACCGACCGCTTCCTGCCGGACAAGGCCATCGACCTGGTCGATGAGGCCGCCAGCCGGCTGCGCATGGAAGTGGATTCCAAGCCGGAAGAAATCGACGAGGTTGATCGTCGCTTGATCCAGCTGAAGATCGAGCGTGAGGCGCTGAAAAAGGAAAGCGACGCGGAATCGAAGGATCGCCTTGCGCATCTCGTCGAAGAGATCGAGGAACTTGAGGCGAAGTCGCGGGCTCTGACGGAGCAATGGCAGGCGGAGAAGCAGAAGCTGGCCGGCGCCCAGAAGCTGAAGGAGCAGCTGGAGCAGGCACGCGGCGAGGCCGAGGCAGCCCAGCGCAACGGCAATTTCGCCCGC
>DATLIX010000035.1:0-45059 GCA_035539215.1 Dongiaceae bacterium
GCTGCCATCGGCCCTCAGCGCCGCCGCCAGGGCCAGCAGGACCCGCTCGGCCTCGACCCGCGCCTCGATCAATAATCGGCGCTCCATGTCGTCGCGGGCATGCGTCAGGCTGTCGCGCAACATGCCGGCCATTTCCTCTTCCGTGAGGCCATAGCTCGGTTTGACGGCGATCTCTGCCTTGGCGCCGGTCAGGCGTTCCTCGGCGCTGACCGTGACCAGGCCGTCGGCATCGACCGCATATTTGACGAGAATGCGGGCCGCCCCCGCCACCATCGGCGGAATGCCCTTCAATTCGAAGCGGGCCAGCGAGCGGCAGGCATCCACCGTCTCGCGCTCGCCTTGCACCACATGGATCAGCATGCCGGTCTGGCCATCCTGATAGGTGGTGAATTCCTGCGCCTTGGTGACCGGGATCGGCGTATTGCGCTCGATCACCTTCTCGACGATGCCGCCCACAGTTTCGATGCCGAGCGAGAGCGGCGTCACATCGAGCAGCAAGGTATCGCTGCCGCGGGTCAAGGCCTTGGCCTGCTGCGCGGCGCCAACCGCCACCACCTCGTCGGGATTGATATCGGCCAGCGGCTCGCGGCCGAAAAATTCGGTGACCCGGCGACGCACCAGCGGCACGCGGGTCGATCCACCCACCAACACGACACCTTGGACCTGGTCGGTGGTCACCTTGGCGTCGAGCACCACCTGGCGGCAGGCCTTCAGCGTGCGACTGACCAGGGGCTCGACCAGCTTCTCGAACACGCCGCGGCTGATCTGCAGATGCAGCTTGCGGCCATCGACTTCGGCATCGAACCAGGCATCCTCGCCGCCGGTCAGCGCTTCCTTGGCATGACGTGCCGCGACCAGAAGCGCGCGCGCAGCGCCGGTCGACAGATTGGCGAGCTGCTGATCCGCCGTCACCCATTCGGCGAGGGCGTGATCGAGATCATCGCCGCCCAACGCGGCATCGCCGCCGGTCGCCAGCACGCGGAAGACACCCTTTTCGAGGCGCAGCAGCGAGATATCGAAGGTGCCGCCGCCCAGATCGTAGATGGCATAGAGCCCTTCGGCAGCACTATCGAGACCATAGGCGAGCGCGGCCGCCGTCGGCTCGTTGACCAAACGCAGCACCTCGAGCCCGGCCAGCGCCGCCGCATCCTTGGTGGCATTGCGCGCGGCATCGTCGAAATAGGCCGGCACCGTGATAACGGCGCGTTCCACCGCTTCGCCGAGCTTGTCCTCGGCGCGTTTCTTCAGCGTGCGCAGGATGTCGGCGGAAACCTCGACCGGCGAAATCGCCCGCGCGCCGATCTGCAGCCGCACCATGCCGCCAGCACTCTCCGCCGCCAGCGCATAGGGCAAAGTACCGCCCAGTGCTTTCACGTCATTGTGGCCACGCCCCATCAGGCGCTTCACCGAACTGACGACGCGATCCGGATGTTGCAGCAGCAGCGCTTGCGCCGCGCGGCCGACCAGCGGCTCTTCCTCGAGATAGGCGACGACCGAAGGAATGAGGCCGTCTCCACACTGGTCGCGCAGGACCTCGACATTATCCGGCCCATCTTCGGTGGTGGCGGCATGCACCACCGCCACCACCGAATTGGTGGTGCCGAGGTCAATGCCGACGGCAATGCCGCGCTGGACGGCATGCGGTTCAGGCGTTTCGCCGGGTTCGTAAATCTGCAACAACACGCTTAGTTACTCTCGTGATCTAAATCTTCCAAGGCGACGCGCCGGGCACGGGTTTCCTCAAGAAACTTGCGCAGGTATTTGAGACGCGTCGTCAATTTGTTCGCCGCCACGAGGTCATCCGCGGCAAAAGCCTTGGAGATCTCCGACAGCAGTTTGATGGCATCGGCGCCCGACTTGATGGCGAGATTTTCCACCGCCGCGACGCTTTCGGCTTCGGACAAGGCCTCGCGCGCTTCCAGGACTTCCATCAGCAACTCAGGATCGGCGATGGTCTGGTCGCGGTCAACCGCCGCTGCCTGGCCCTTCAGCTCCAGCAGATACGCGGCCCGGCGCAAGGGGTCGCTCAAGGTCTCGAAGGCCTGATTGAGCGACACCGACTGCTGTTCCGCCATGGCCCGTTCCTTGGCCGGCTTGGTGGCGAAACGGTCCGGATGCACGCTGCGCTGGAATCCGAGATAGCGCTTTTCCAGCAAATCGAGGTCGAGATCGAAATCGGGTCCGAAGCCAAGCCGGCTGAAATGATCCGATTGGCGCGGCGGCTGCACCGCGCCGCAGGTATGGCAGAACATAGCCTTGATCGAAACCGGTCCCTTGCAGGACCAGCATTCCGCCAAAGCGGCGCGCGGGATGGCCTTGTTGTCGCCGCCGATCATCATGTCACTCTAGTTCAAACGTGGAAGGATTCGCCGCAGCCGCAACGACCCTTTTCATTGGGATTGCGGAACTGGAAACCGGATTGCAGCTTCTCTTCGACGTAATCCATCTCGGTGCCGAAGATGAACATGGCTGCCTTCGGATCGATCAGAACGGTCACGCCGTCCTGCTCAACCTTTTCATCCATCGGTCCGGCTGCATCGGCGAATTCCAGCGTATAGCTGAGGCCCGAACAGCCCTTGGTGCGCACGCCGATACGAATGCCGGCCGAAGGCTTGCCGCGCTTATCCAGCAACGCGCGCACGCGTTCAACGGCGTTCGAGGTCAGCGTCATCGCCGCCGGGCGCGGCCGGGCGGCCCGCTTCGGGGCCGGGACCGGCACAACGCCTGCTGCCGCTGCGCCGTCAGATACCGCGCTATTCTCTGTCGTGGTCGCCTGTTCAGTCACGATCTCTACTCGCTTTACTCGGCTGCCTTGCTGTCGCTCGACTGATGCTTCTCGCGATAATCCCTGATCGCCGCCTTGATGGCATCTTCGGCCAGCACGGAGCAATGGATCTTCACCGGCGGCAGGGACAATTCCTGGGCGATCTGGGTATTCTTGATCTGTTCGGCCTCGGCCAGGGTCTTGCCCTTGACCCATTCGGTCGCCAGCGAACTGGACGCGATTGCCGAGCCGCAGCCGAAGGTCTTGAACTTCGCATCTTCGATGCGGCCGTCGGTGCCGACCTTGATCTGCAGCTTCATCACGTCGCCGCAGGCCGGCGCGCCGACCAGGCCGGTGCCGACATTGTCGTCACCCTTGTCGAGGGTGCCGACATTGCGTGGATTATCGTAGTGATCCAGCAATTGGTTGCTATAGGCCATGATAGTTCTCCCTTATTCCATAATCCCGATCAGGTGCCGCTCAGTGCTCGGCCCATTGGATCGATTTAATGTCGATGCCTTCCTGCGCCATTTCCCACAATGGGCTCATGGCTCGCAGACGATTGACGGACTGGACGATATGTTCGACGGCATAGTCGATGTCCTGCTCTGTCGTGAAACGGCCGATGCCAAGCCGCAATGACGTGTGCGCGAGTTCCTCTTCGACACCCAGGGCGCGCAGCACGTAGGACGGTTCCAGCGAGGCCGAGGTGCAAGCCGAGCCCGAGGAAACCGCGAGATCCTTGATCCCCATCATCAGCCCCTCGCCCTCGACATAGGCGAAGGAGATGTTGAGATTACCGGGAATGCGCTGCTCCAGATCGCCATTGAGATAGACCTCCGGCAGCTGCTCCTTGATCTTGTTGTACATGCGATCGCGCAGGTACTTCAGCCGCTCGACTTCGGCACCCATCTCGCGCTCGGCAATGGCGCAAGCTTCACCCAGACCGACGCAAAGCGGAGTCGGCAGGGTACCGGAACGCATGCCGCGCTCCTGCCCGCCGCCATGGATCAAAGCCTCCAGACGCACGCGCGGCTTGCGGCGGACGTAAAGCGCACCGACGCCCTTCGGGCCATAGATCTTGTGGCCGGAGATCGACATCATATCGATATTCATCGCATTGACGTCGAGCGGGATCTTGCCGACCGCCTGGGCCGCGTCGGTATGGAAATAGACGCCGCGCTGGCGACAGATCTTGCCGATCTCGGCCAAGGGCTGGATGACGCCGATCTCGTTATTGACCGCCATGATCGAGACGATGACCGTCTTGTCGGTGATCGCCGCCTTCAACTGCTCGAGATCGATGAGCCCGTTCTGCTGCACCGGCAGATAAGTGACCTTGAAGCCTTCCATCTCCAGATGCCGGCAGGAATCCAGGATGCATTTATGCTCCGTCACCGTGGTGATGATGTGGTTCTTCTTGTCCTTGTGGAAATGCGCGACACCCTTCAGCGCCAGATTGTTCGATTCCGTCGCACCCGAGGTGAAGATCACTTCCTTTTCATCGGCACCGATGATCGACGCCACCTGGCGGCGCGCCTTCTCGACACCCTCTTCCGCGTCCCAGCCGAAGCTGTGATTGCGCGAATGCGGATTGCCGAATTTCTCGGTGAAATAGGGCAGCATGGCCTCGACCACGCGCGGATCGCAGGGCGTCGTCGCCTGATAGTCGAGATAGATCGGCAAATGCGGCTGGTTGGTGCCGGCTGATCCGGTCTGGACTGATCCGTTCGGGCCCGATCCATTCTGGACTGTCTTGTTTACGCTCATGCTCACTCCACTCCTTCCTGCTCAAGCAGCCGAGAAGACGCCGCCGGCGGCATCGGCTGCCGCGCCCTGGCGTCCCTGGATGGAAGACCAGGCCGCGACAAAGCGCTCCACGTCTTCCTGCCTTGACTGCCAACCTAAACTGACACGAATGGCGGTACCGGCGGTCGCCGCACCGAAACCCATCGCGGTAATCACATGACTTGGCCGCACCTTGCCCGATGAACAGGCAGAGCCGGCACTGACGGCGACGCCCGCCAGGTCGAGTGCCATGACCAGAGTCTCGCTGTTCTTGCTCCCCGCCGCGAAGCAGGAGGTATTGGGCAGCCGCTCATGCGACTGCGGCAGCGCCATGCCCTGGCCGCGGCCGAAAAAGGTGATCGGCTGGCCCAGAGACAGCAGTTGCGCTTCCAGCTCGTCGCGCAGCCAGGCGATACGTGCCAGCTCAGCACTGGTATCGACCATCGCCGCCGCGCCGAATCCGGCGATCGCCGCGACATTCTCGCTGCCGGCCCGCCGCCCGCGTTCCTGGCCGCCGCCGAGCAGCAAAGCCGTGATCTCACGGTCGCGGCCGAGAATCAGAGCACCGATACCCTGCGGCCCGCCGATCTTGTGGGCTGACAAGGTGAGGAAATCGATCCCTTGGGTGGCGACATCGACCTTGATACGGCCGGCCGCCTGCGCCGCATCGACATGCAGCAAAGCGCCATAGCGATGCGCCATTTCACTGACGGCGCCGATCGGCTGAATAACGCCGGTTTCGTTATTGGCCATCATGATCGAGACGAAGGCCGGCCGCGCATCCTGCCGCAGAACAGCCTCGAAATGATCGAGATCGATCTCGCCGCTGCGCTGGACCTGGATGCTCTCCGCCGCCATCTCACGGGCCGGCTTCAGAATGGAATCGTGCTCGATGGCGGAAACCAGCACCCGGCGATCGCCGGCATTGAGCAGCGCCAGGTTATTGGCTTCCGTGCCGCCCGAGGTAAAGATGACATTCTCCGCCCGCGCGCCGGTCAGCAAGGCGACCTGCTGGCGCGCCATATCGACATGCCGCCGCGCCGCCCGGCCATAGGCATGCACCGAAGAGGGATTCCCGGTCTCCTGCAGGACGGACGTCATCACCGCCAGCGCCTGGGGGCGCAGCGGGCTCGTCGCGTTATAGTCAAGATAGGTCACCGGCTTCATCTTTACCTGTATATTTGATCTAGGATCATTCTGCCGCGACGGTGGTCGGATCGGCGGCTGGCACTGTCGGCGACTTCAAGCTGGTTACTGCGGCACCATCCGTCAGCGGCGCTGCTCCGTCTGCGCGCTCCATCGCCGTGGCCTTGCCGAGCACGCGGCGATTGCAGACGTCGGCCAACGAAACCGCGCTGAGGAATAGCTGAATCTGATGCGACAGCTCTTCCCACAAATCATGCGTGAGACAGCGGCTCTTATCGCTGTGGCAACCGGCCGCGGAATTCGGCTTACATCGTGTGGCGCGGATCGGCTCGTCGACCGCCAGAATCGCGTCCGAGATGCGCGTATCCTCGGCGCTGCGTGCAAGCAGATAGCCGCCACCGGGGCCGCGAACGCTCTTGACGAGGCCGCTGCGCCGCAGCTTGGCAAAAAGCTGCTCTAGATACGAGAGGGAAATTTCCTGCCGCGCGGAAATATCGGCAAGCGCCACCGGGCGCCCGTTGCTGTTGCTGGCAAGATCCACCAGCGCCATGACCGCATAACGTCCTTTGGTGCTCAGCCTCATCGACTTGCCTCCTTCAACCAGCCGCCGCCATTCTCATTGCCGACGACTTCATCAGTCGACGCGATCGCCTTCGGCCGCGTGCCGGTGACGACGAGATGGGATTTGGCTTCTTCGATTTCCGATTCCATGGCGGTGATACGCGCCTGCATGCTTGAGACCTGATCGAGCAGGCCCTCGATGGCCCGCGCCGTCGGGTCCGGCAGATCGCGCGTCGGAATGCCGTAGGCATTGAATTCGTTGCAACTGCCCTTGGGCATGACCACGCGGCCGGGATTGCCGACCACTGCCGCACCGGAGGGCACGTCTTTCAGCACCACCGAGGCGGCGCCAACGCGCGCGCCCACACCAACGGTGATGTTACCCAGCACCTGCGCACCTGCGCCGATGATCGCCCCGGACTCCACCGTCGGATGGCGCTTCACGCCGACCTGAGCCGCCGAGTTGACCGAGGGCAGGATACCGCCCAGGGTCACGCCCTGATAGAGAGTGACATCGTCGCCGACGATGGCCATTTCGCCAATGACCGTACCCATCCCATGGTCAATGAACAGGCGGCGGCCGATCTGGGCGCCAGGGTGTATCTCAATACCGGTCAGCCAGCGCGCTGTTTGCGAAACCACCCGGCCGAGGATCTTGAGACCGTTGCGCCAGCACAGATTGGCCAGCCGATGGGCCAGAACGGCGTGGAAGCCCGGATATGTCAAAGCCACTTCCAGCCGCGACCGCGCCGCGGGGTCACGCGCGATGATGGAATCAAGTTCCGCCGCAAGGCGCTTGAAAATCATACCGGCCATCGTGTTTACTACCTCGCCATTGGGCGCCAAGACCGACGGCTCTTGTCGGATATTGGCTGAGGCTTTGCGGGAACATCCTTACATGTCGGTCATATAGTATGTCCCACTACTACAGTCAAGTTTGACCCCGGTTGTCAAAGCAACATAGCCGCCCATAACCCTATGATAACGTCAACCATCTGTCATATTCGCGCAAAAACTGGTCTGCCGCTTAAGCCGGGAAGTTCCCGAAAACCTGGCCGGTTAGGGCAGCGTCTCGCAGAAAAGATAAAAGAATCGAGCTGATTAGGCATGCCTGAAGTAATCATGAACGGGCCGGAAGGCCGCCTGGAAGGACGTTATCAGCCGGGGACCACCCCGAACGCGCCGATCGCCTTGATGCTGCATCCGCATCCGCAGCACGGCGGGACGATGAACAATAAGGTGGTTTATGCCCTGTTTCAGTCCTTCCAGAAGCAGGGCTTTGCCGTGCTGCGCTTCAATTTTCGCGGCGTCGGCCGCAGCCAGGGCAAATTTGACCGTGGCGAAGGGGAATTGAGCGATGCCGCTGCCGCCCTGGACTGGCTGCAGACGGTCAATCCCAATGCCAGCCAGTGCTGGATCGCCGGCTTTTCCTTCGGCGCCTGGATCAGCATGCAGCTGCTGATGCGCCGGCCGGAGATCAGTGGCTTCATCTCGGTGGCGCCGCCCGCCAATATCTATGATTTCAGCTTCCTCGCCCCCTGCCCTTCGTCCGGACTGATGATCCAGGGCGACCAGGACACCATCGTGCCGCAGGAATCGGTGACCAAGCTGGTCAACAAGCTCAGCCATCAACGCGGCATCAAGATCGATTACAAGGTCATCCCCGGCGCCAGCCACTTCTTCACCGAACACCTGGATCAAATGACCCAGGTCGTGGACGACTATCTCAATGTCCAGGTGCCCGAAGTGGCCGCCAAGATCCGCGCCACGCGCTGAGTTCTTCTCGATCTTCCTGCTAACAATAATGCCGCGCCCAGTGAGCGCGGCATTATTGTTTGGCGGCTGCCGAAACGGCCGGATGCAATCTGCCGCCGGTCAGCGGCTGCGGCACCCCCGTGGTACCAGGAAAACTGATCGGCAGACCGGCCTTGGCCCGGACCGCCATGAAGGCAAAGGCCTGCGCCTCGAGGGCATCGCCGTCCCAGCCGACGGCTTCCACCGGCTCGACGCTGACCTTCAGTTCCGCGCGCAAAGCTGCCATCAGCACCGGATTGCGCCGGCCACCGCCGGTCACCAGCCAGCGCTTGGGCGCTTGCGGCAGCCAGCGCAGGGCCTGAGCGACACTGGCGACGGTGAAAGCCGTCAGTGTGGCAGCACCATCCGCCGCCGATAATCCCTCCGGCATGAAGGCTTGGAAGGCGTCCCGGTCGAGGGATTTTGGCACCGGCAAGGCGAAATAAGGATGTTCCAACCAGGCTGCCAGACGATCGCCGTCGATCTTGCCGGCGCGGGCCAGCGCGCCATCCAGATCCACCGCCCGACCGGTATGGCGCAAAGCCCAGTCATCGATCAGCGCATTGGCTGGACCGGTATCGAAGGCAATCAGCCGCTGCACTTCGGATTCCTCGCCAATCCAGGTCACATTGCCGACCCCGCCCAGATTGAGCACCGCCAAAGGCCGTTCCAGGCCGCCGGCCAAAGCGTCGTGCAGGATCGGCGCCAGGGGAGCGCCCTGCCCGCCGGCCGCGACATCGTCCGAGCGGAAATCATTCACCACATCGATCCCGGTGCGCCGCGCCAGCAGTGGACCGTCGCCGATCTGCCAGGTACGCCGCCTGTCGGGCTCGTGCAGGATGGTCTGGCCATGGAAGCCGATCAGGCCAATCTCGCGCGGCGACCGTCCGGCGCGGCCGAGCAGCATCTGCACGGCGGTGGCATGGCGCTCCGTCAGTTCCCGCTCCACCTCGGCGAGCGGTCCCTTGCCGCCCAGGCATTGCCGCAGCTGGGCGCGGAAGGCGTCGTCATAAGGCAGGGTCAAAGCCGGGCCGAAAGCCGTGATCAGATGCCCGTCGCTGCGGATCAGGGCGGCATCCACCCCATCGCAGGAGGTCCCGCTCATCAGGCCGATCGCCCAGATTTCCGCCGGTCCCGCCTCTTCGGTGCCGATTTTGGCCGTTTTTACCGCCTTGGCTGTCGCGCCACCCATGGATGCGCCCTTCGTTGCTGCGCTCAGGTCAATGTGTTACATCACCGGCCGGTTAAACTGAAGTCCAGCACATTTCTGTCAAATCGACGAGCCGATCATGTTCAAGCCGAAATCCGACTTCCTGCAGGTGATCATCGAGCGGGGCTACCTGCATCAATGCACCGGCCTCGAAGAACTGGACGCCTTGGCCGCCAAGGGTCCGATCACCGGTTATATCGGCTTCGACGCCACCGCCGATAGCCTGCATGTCGGCTCCATGGTGCAGATCATGCTGCTGCGGCGACTGCAGCAGACGGGACACCGGGCGATCGCGCTGATGGGCGGCGGCACCACCAAGATCGGCGATCCCAGCTTCCGCGACCAGTCGCGCCCGCTGCTCGATGAAGCGGCGATCGACGCCAATCTCGGGGGCATCCGCAAAGTCTTCGACAAATTCCTCAAGTTCGGCAGCGGCCCCACCGATGCCATCATGGTCAACAATGCCGATTGGCTGGACAAACTGAACTATATCGAGTTCCTGCGCGATTTCGGCCGCCACTTCTCGGTCAATCGCATGCTGAGCTTCGATTCCGTCAAGTTGCGCCTCGAACGCGAACAGCCGCTGACCTTCCTCGAATTCAATTACATGATCCTGCAGGCCTATGACTTTGTCGAGCTGGCGCGGCGGCAGAAATGCTGCCTGCAGATGGGCGGTTCGGATCAATGGGGCAATATCGTCAATGGCGTCGAACTCGGCCGCCGTGTCGATGAAGTCGACCTCTTCGGCCTCACCTCGCCGCTCATCACCACCGCTTCCGGCGCCAAGATGGGCAAGACCGCGGCGGGCGCCGTGTGGCTCAACGAGGATAAGCTTTCCAGCTATGACTACTGGCAATATTGGCGCAACACCGAGGACGCCGATGTGGTTCGTTTCCTGAAGCTGTTCACCGATCTGCCTTTGGGCGAAATCGCCAAGCTGGAGAAACTCCAGGGCGCCGAGATCAACGAGGCGAAGATCATCCTTGCCAATGAAGCGACGCGGCTGTGCCACAGCGCCGAAGCCGCCATGGCCGCGGCCGAAACAGCGCGCCGCACCTTCGTCGAAGGCGGCCTCGGCCAGGAACTGCCAACGGTCGACATCGCCGCGGCGGAATTGGCCGCCGGCATCGCCGCCTATGAGCTGCTGCGTCGCAGCGGCCTGGTGGCCAGCAACGGTGAAGCGCGGCGCCTGATCAAAGGTGGCGGCGCGCGCCTCAATGATGCCCTCATTGATGACGACAACCGCAAGATCGGCAGCGCCGATGTCAATGCCGAGGGCGTCATCAAGCTGTCCTTCGGCAAGAAGCGGCATGCGGTGGTAAGAATCGTCTGAGGGGGCGATCTGCCTCGGCGCCGACAGCATGCCGGCCGCCTGACCGCCGCTTGATTCCTATTTGTCTTTCGGTCGATTGTTCGGATTCGCCTGCTGCGGCGTTTTCTTGCCGTTGGAATCGCCGCTATCGCCCTCGTCATCGGTGCCGGTGAAAAGACCGCGCAGAAAGCCCGGCGCCAGGGCAGACCAGGGATTCACATTGATCTTGGGTTCCGCCAGCGAGCCGCTGATGTCATAGGTGGCGGCGAACAATCCCTGTCCCTCGCCCCCCTGCAGCAGGTTGCCGATGAGGGGGATGTTGCCGAGAATGCTGTTGAACGCATAGGCGGGAACCAGCGTGCCTTTGACATTGATCTGGTTGCGATCGAGATCGATACGGCCGGCGGCCGTAAGGCCGATCGACGGTCCAGCGCTGCGGAATCTGCTGACGTCGATGACGCCGCGTGTCTTGGTGAATTTGGCGCTGGCGCCGTCGAAGAAGAAACCTTCCCCGGTCAGCACGTCGACCAGGCCGGTCAGCGATGCAACCGTCAGAAAGCGCGCGAAGAAGGGAGTCTTCACCAGACGATAGGAAGTAACCTGCATCTTGCCGCGCAAGGGGCGATGCGGTTCGTTGTCCTTGACCGTTCCCGACATGGTCAGGGTGCCGCCCTTGATCGAATCATAAATATCGAGCGCTTTAAGGGCGCCGCCGCCGTCCTTGGTCTGCGCCAGCAAGCTATGAGTACCGTTGCCGGCCGGCCGGTAGACCAGCGACAGGCGCTCCCCGCTCGGCAGAGTCCCGCCGACATCGATGATGTCCCACCACATCGGATCGTGACTGAGCTCGACCGTGACATTCGTCAACTGGCGGCCATCGGCGACCCTGACGGTCGAGAGATTGGCCGCCTTCAGCGTGAAGGGTCGCTGCGGGGTGTTTTCTTCGCGATCGAGCGTCGCGTCGTCCTTGGGAGCATCGTCGCTTGCCATATAGGGTTCGACATCGAGCTGGCCACCGCCGACCGAAACATCGATCCGATCGCCGGTGAATTTGGCGACCACGTCGCTGATGCTGGTCTTGCCGTAGCCGGCACGGTTGATATTGATGTGGTCGATGCCGCCGCCCGGCTTGAAGGCCAGATTTCCGGCAATCGTGTCGCCACCGGCATTGAGCTGGAACTGCGGGATGGACAACGCCTGGTCGCCCTTCAATTTGAGCGTGAGTTTGGCATCGGCGGGCTTGCCTGCCTCCTTGCGCCATTTCAGGAAATCGACCGCCAGCGAAGACTGCGTCAGGTCGAAAGCCGCATCGAGCGTCGCCGTCTTGTCGGAAAAACGGGTAAAGGTCAGATCGGCCTTGCCCGGCCCCTCCACCAGAGGCCGGTAGTCATAGCCGAGCTGAGCACGTTGCTCTGCCGTTGCGGTGCCGATCGCATGGATCTGCTCATCGAACGGCGCCTTATCGGTGAAATTCTCGATCCAGTTCACGTCCAGCGGAATGCCGGCCAGCTTGACCGGCCCCGTTACCGTCATGCCGGCTTGCGTGAGCTTGAGCTGAAGATTGCCATCGGAGACATCCTGTCCGAACATCGCGTCCTTCAGGCCGATATTTGCCAATTGCGCGGCGACCGACAGCTTGACCTGGGCGAAGGTCAGATTCTTCGCTGCGGGAAAATCGAATTGCAGATGCGCGGTGGCATCGCCGCTGCTGCTCTGCGGCTTCAAACCCAGCTTCGAGGGATAGCCCAGCCGCGGGTTGTCGAGCAGGACCAGGGCATCCCGCAAAGGACTGGTCAGATCGCCGCCGATGCTGATGAACTGGTCTTCCTGGTCAAGACCGGTGATCAGGACCTTGCCGCCGGTCAATTTGATGGCGCCCGCCTGGCCCGATTTGATATCGGCGGCGAATTGCTTTTCCGTGAAGCTCGCCGTGGCGACCCCGTCGGTGATGGGCGGCAAGGGCCGCAGATAATGGACGGTCAGACCGCTGGTCTGCATCGTGCCGTTGAGCTGGACCTGCGCATGTTGCGCCGAATCGGGCGGCAGTCGCACATGGATATCGGCCAGCAGGCTGTCGATCATGCCGGCCGGTATGTTCGGCACCAGCCAGACGCGGGTATTCTCGGCAGCACCGTTCGGCCAGTAGCCGTCCATGAGGGCCGCATCGATCTTGCTGCCGGCCAATTTCAGGGTGATCTGTGCCGGACCGCCGTCGCTGGCGACACCCCGCAAAATGCCGTCGATCTTGCCGGAAATCTGCAACTTCGGACCGTCGATATCCGCCGACAGATCGAAGATGTCGATCAGATCATTGCTGGAATCGAGGCTGCCGATCAGGCTGGCGGACTGCACGGGAATCGGTTTCTTGGTCCGCCCCTGCAGATCGACCACACCCGGTCCGCCGCTCATTTCGAAATGGGCCGGGCCGATCTTGCCATCGAGCCCGAATTCGGTTTTCAGCCGGCCGCTGAGATGCATATCCGTGCTGCTGAGCAAGGGCGCGAGGCCGGGCTGCAGCAGGCTGACGCGCGAGACGTCGAGATTGGTGACGGTCGTGTCGACTTCGACTGTCTGGGTCGCCGCGCGCAGGGTCAGATGCCCCGTCAACGCGGCCGGCTGGCCAAGATCGGGCGACACCAGACTGACGGTCCCGTCTAGCCCCTCCGCATCGCGCGTGACCGACACCTGCACCTGATCTGCCCGCCAGGACGTGCCGGCCGTGCGGTCCACCACCAGCACTTTCCCGCCGATCAACGCGACCTCGGTCAAATAGCCGGTCTGCTTGCGTGGATCCGGTGGCGACGTCATTTCACCCAGGATCTTCGCGAGAATCGCCGATTGGTTGTCCTGGTTGTCGCTTTCCTCAGTGGGGGGGGTGTCATTGTTGTCGCCTCCGATCTGGCGTGTCCCGAACATCAGGCGATTGTCCCGGCTGCGCCACAGACGCAAGGATGCGCCGAACACTTCGATCCGGCTGGGCGCCACGATTCCGCGCATCAAGGCGCGCGCACTGACGGCGATCGACGCCTCCGGAATGGTCGCCAGTTCGCGGCCCCTGCGGTCGCGGACATGAAGGTTGACGCTGCGGATATCAACCGCCCGTTGCCAGCCCGCCCAGGTCAGGATGGCATCGTCGATGCTGATCTGCAGATCCTGGTCCGGGCCGTTTACCGCCCTCTCGAGATAGGGAACCAGGAATTGGAGATGAATCGGGCCTTCATGTGTCAGCCGGTAAGCGAGAAAACCCAGCAACAACGCCAGCCCGGCCAGTGTGGCGGCGAAAATCTCGAGCAGAAACTTGGCGGTGCGGCGAATCAAGCCCGCGCCATCCTGCTCTCACCGGTGCCGCCCGTACCGGTTATGGCTGGCAGCGTCCTGGACAAGCGGCCCTTGACCCCGGGCGCCGGCTTCAGCAGTGTCGACTTGGCTGCTGCGTAGCGCCATTGACTGATGACGTTTTTTTTCACGGATCCAGGTTCCTCCCCGCCAATGCTGCCGCTGTCACTTCCGCTGCCCCAAGCCAGCGATCGGCGCCAAGCCGATCTTGGTCGCCAGCAATTCCTGGAAAACATCGCGGCTGACCAGGTCGAACAGCTGCCGGAGCATACCGCGGCATTGCTCGATGCGATCTTCGGCAACAGTCCCTATCTGGGCCATTGCCTGCTGGCCGAATCGACGCTGTTTTTGCAAGTTTTAACCAACGGGCCCGACGCTGTCTTCAGTAAAGTGCTGAAAAGGCTGGAAGAAGAGATTGCCGTCACGCTCGATGACCGCGTCGCCATGCACTTGCTGCGGCGTGCCAAGCGGCAATCGGCTTTGCTGATCGCCACCGCCGATATCGCCCGAGGGTGGTCCCTGGAGCAGGTGACGGCAGCCTTGAGTGATCTCGCCGAGACGGCCTTGCAGGCCACTATTGGCCTCCTTTTGCGGCAGTTGCACGAAAAAGGCGAGATCGCCTTGCCCGACCCGACGCTGCCGATGGTTGACAGCGGTCTTATCGTCCTTGCCCTCGGCAAACTCGGCGCGCGCGAGTTGAATTACAGTTCCGATATCGACCTGATGATCCTGTTCGACCCGGATAAGGTCGATTATCGCGGCAGAAAGACCGTGCAGGAATGTTTCGTGCGCCTGGCCCGCAATCTCGTGCGATTGCTGCAGGATGTCACCGAGGACGGATATGTTTTCCGTACCGACCTCAGGCTGCGGCCCGACCCCGGCTCGACGCCGCTGGCGATTTCCACCTTGGCGGCCGAGACTTATTACGAAGGCATGGGCCAGAACTGGGAACGCGCCGCCATGATCAAGGCGCGGGTGGTCGCCGGCGACGTGATTTCCGGGGCGGAATTCCTGCGCAATCTGCGCCCCTTCATCTGGAGGAAGCATCTCGATTTCGCGGCAATCCAGGATATTCACTCGATCAAGCGCCAGATTCATGCGGTCAAGGGCCATCGCGAAGTCGCTGTCGCCGGCCACAACATCAAGGTGGGGCGCGGCGGCATCCGGGAAATCGAATTCTTTGCCCAGACCCAGCAACTGATATGGGGCGGGCGCCAGCCGGAACTGCGCGTATCCCCGACCTGCGATGCCATCGACGTCTTGGTCAGATTGGGCCGCACGCGCCCGGAAGTCGCCGCCGATCTGCTGACCGCTTATCGCTATCTGCGCCATGTCGAGCACCGGCTGCAGATGATCGCCGATCAGCAAACCCAGACCCTGCCGGAGGTCGGTCCCGGCCTTGACCGCTTGGCCCTGTTCTGCGGCCATCGCGACACGGCCGAGTTCTCGCAGACATTGTTGCATCATCTCGGGCAAGTGGAGGACCACTATGCCGAATTGTTCGAAGAAGCGCCGTCTCTCGGCAGTGCCGGCGGCAAGGAAGCCGGCAATCTTGTCTTTACCGGCACGGAGGATGACCCGGAAACGGTCAAGACCTTGCAGCGTATGGGCTTCCGCGACGGCGCAGACGTTTCGGCGCTGATTCGTGCCTGGCATCATGGCCGCTATCGCGCCACGCGCAGCGCCCGGGCTCGCGAGCTGTTGACCGAGTTGATGCCGCAACTGCTCGATCAGCTGGCGAAGACTGCCGATCCGGACATGGCCTTTCGCCGCTTCGATGCCTTCCTGCGCGGCCTTCCCGCCGGCGTACAACTGTTTTCCCTGCTGCACCTCAATCGCAGCCTGCTTAGCCTGGTCGCCGAAGTGATGGGATCGGCCCCGTTGCTGGCCGATCAGGTCAGCCGCGCGCCGGCCTTGCTCGACAACGTGCTCAGCGCCGGCTTCTTCGAGGCGGTGCCACAGGCAGAAGACCTGCGCAGCGATCTTGCGCGGCAGTTGGCCCTCGCCAACGATTTCCAGGACAGCCTCGATATCCTACGGCGCTGGGCCCAGGACCGGCGTTTCCAGGTCGGTGTCAGATTGCTGCACAGTGCCGCCCATATCGACGAAGCCGCGGGCAGCCTCAGCGACATTGCCGACACCGTCATTGCCGCCCTGCTGCCGCTGGTGGAGCAGGAATTCGCCCGCCAGCATGGCCGCCTGCCCGGCAACGGCATGGCCGTGGTGGCGCTCGGCCGGCTCGGCAGCCGAGAAATGACCGTCACCTCCGACCTCGATCTGGTCTTCATCTACGATATTCCCGGCGATATCCCTGACTGGGAAACAATCGGCTCGGACGGCGCGAAACCCCTGCCGCCGATCCAGTATTATGCCCGCCTGGCACAACGTTTCATCAACGCCGTCACCGCACTAACCGGCGAGGGCAAGCTCTACGACGTCGATATGCGGCTGCGTCCCTCCGGCAATTCCGGCCCCATCGCCAGCGGCCTCCCCGCTTTCGAGAAATATCAGAGCGAAGAGGCCTGGACCTGGGAGCATATGGCGCTCACCCGCGCCCGCGTCATTGCCGGTGCACCTGCCTTGCAGAAGCGTCTTGCGGCGGCATTGCGGCGGGTGCTGGCACGCCGTCGCGACATTCCGAAGCTGCGCGCCGATATCCTCGACATGCGCCAGCGTATCGCCCAGCAATACCGCAGCGACGATCTATGGGACCTCAAATATTATCGCGGCGGCCAGGTGGATATCGATTTCGCCGCCCAGTTCCTGCAACTGCGCTACGCTCCGGACTATCCGGGCATTCTGCAACGCAGCCCGGCCGCCTCGCTGGCCGCCGCCGCGGAGGCCGGCCTGCTGAGGCGGGATATCGCCGCCGAGTTGATCGAGGTCGGGCGCTATTGGACCCGGTTGCAGCAAATGATCCGCCTCCTGGTAGGTGGCAGGATCGACGAAACGAAACTGCCGCTCCCCACCCGGCAGCATCTGGCGGAAATCGGCGGTTGTGCCGATTTTGCCGCGCTACGCCGGGAAATCGAGCGGCGGGCCGCCGTCGCCTTTCGCCACGTCACCAGCTTGTTATCTGGCGAGGCGGGCTGAAATGGCTATCATGCCGCCCGAAGACTGCATCGGGAATCGGCGGCTGCGGGCGGCGATGCTGATGTGGAAACAATGCGACAACAGAGGGCAACGACATGGCACTGAGCGTTGGCGACAAGGCACCGGCCTTCAGCATGAAAACCGATGGCGGCGGCAAGGTCTCGCTCTCGGGTCTGAAAGGCAAGACCGTGGTGCTTTACTTCTATCCGAAGGACGATACCAGCGGCTGCACTGCCGAGGCCTGCAGCTTTCGCGACGATCAATCGGCCTTCAACAAGGTCGACGCCGTGGTGATCGGCGTCTCGCGCGACAGCGTCGAGAGCCATGACAAGTTCAAGAAGAAACACGATCTCAATTTCCAGCTCGGCAGCGACGAGACCGGCAAGGTGACTGAGGATTACGGCGTCTGGGTCGAGAAAAGCATGTATGGCAAGAAGTATATGGGGATCGAGCGCGCAACCTTTCTGATCGACGGCAAGGGCGTCATCCGCAACATCTGGCGCAAGGTCAAGGTGCCGGGCCATGCCGCCGAGATCATGAAGGCGATCAAGGCGCTGTCCTGACCTCTTACCGCCCTCACCCGCAGGTTCTTCGACCTTCAGCGACAGGAATCCGGCCGTCACCGGCCTGGATTCCCAATCGGCCTGGATTCCCGATCTACCTGGATTCCCGATCTACCTGGATTCCCGGTTGTGCGCCGCTATGATGCGGCGCCATGGAAACCCTGAAAGAAGCCGCCCGCGCCATCCTGCTGAGTGCCGAACCGCCCGAGAAGATCCGGCAATCCGGCCTTCTGGCGGCCGCCTGGCGCCAAGGCGATCTGCCGTTGGGCGGCACAGTGGCGATGCCGGACCGTCCCGGCCGACCGGCGCGGCCATTGCTTCTGCGGCCGGGCGACATGCCAAGGCGCAAGGTCGGCGGCAGCGTCGAGAAGCGTATCGCGCTGCTGCATGCGCTGGCCCACATCGAATTGAATGCGATCGACCTCGCCTGGGACATCGTAGCCCGCTTCGCCGGACCGGAATTGCCGCGGGCCTTTTACGACGACTGGGTGAAAGTCGCGGCCGAAGAGGCCCTGCACTTTGATCTGATCTCACAGCGCCTCGCTATTCTCGGCGCGGCCTATGGCGATTTGCCGGCTCATGACGGGTTGTGGCGGGCGGCATCGGATACCGCCCATGACGTGCTGGCCAGGCTCGCCATCGTGCCCTTGGTCCTCGAGGCCCGCGGCCTCGACGTGACGCCGACGATGATTGCCGACCTGACGCGCATCGGCGACGCGGAAAGCGCCGCCGTCCTGCAGCGCATCTATGATGACGAGATCGGCCACGTCGCCAGCGGCAGCCGCTGGTTCAACGAGGTTGCCCGGCATCGCGGGCTAGAACCGGCTGAAGCCTGGCAGCATCTGGTGCGGCAGCATTTTCGCGGAAGCTTGAAGAAGCCCTTTAATCGCGCTGCGCGCGATGAGGCTGGGTTGCCTGTCGATTTCTATGAACCGATCGCCGGTTGAGGGCGTGGGCCTCAGCCGGCGATCGTCCATGGTCGGCCGTCGAGAGAGAAGACGGCCGGCGCCTCCACACGTGGGGTGAAATCGCTAGGTGACTTCACCCCACGTGCTGCGGTCCTGCGTTACTGCACGGATTCACCGTGCAGGCCGAGATCGAGCCCATCCCTCTCGATTTCCTCGGAAACCCGCAGACCGACAATCATGTCGATCACTTTCAGGATGATGAAAGTGCCGATGCCGGAATAGATCAGGGTCAGCAACACGCCTTCGACCTGGATGAGGATCTGGCCGCCGTTGCCGTCGATGAGGCCAACCGCGGCGTCGCCGCCCTTGATGGCCTTGGTGGCGAACACGCCCGTCAGGATCGCACCGGCGATCCCGCCGACGCAGTGGACGCCGAAGACATCGAGCGCGTCGTCATAGCCGAAGATGTTCTTGACCGTGGTGGACGCGAAGAAGCAGATCACGCCGGCCGCCAGGCCAATGATCAGCGCCCCCATCGGATCGACGAAGCCGGAAGCCGGGGTGATCGCGACGAGACCGGCAACGGCACCGGAAATGATGCCGAGAACCGAGGGATGCTTCTTGAAGATCCATTCGACGATCATCCAGGCGAGGCCTGCCGCCGCCGTGGCGATCTGCGTCACGGTCATCGCCATGCCGGCGAGGCCACCCGCGGTCAGCGCCGAGCCGGCATTGAAGCCGAACCAGCCGACCCACAGCAGGCTGGCGCCGATCACGCTGAGCACCAGGTTATGCGGCGTGAACGAAACCTTGCCGTAGCCCATGCGCTTGCCGAGGACGAGGCAGGAGACGAAACCGGCGATACCGGCATTGATATGCACGACGGTGCCGCCGGCGAAATCGAGAATGCCCTTGTTGAACATCCAGCCGGTGGAGCCCCAGACCATATGCGCGATCGGCGAATAGATCAGGATCGACCACGCTGCGATGAAGATCAGCATGGCGCTGAACTTCATGCGGTCGGCGAAGGCGCCGGTGATCAGGGCCGGCGTGATGATCGCGAAGGTCATCTGGAAGCACATGAAGACTGATTCCGGAATGGTGCCGGACAACGCGTTGATATCCATGCCTTTCAGGAAGACGCGCGACAGATCGCCGATGAAGGCATTGCCGCCGACGAAAGCGAGGCTGTAGCCGCAGATCATCCACAGCACCGTCACCAGACAGGTGATGGCGAAAGACTGCATGATGATGGTCAGCACGTTCATCTTGCGAACCATGCCGCCATAGAACAGCGCCAGGCCGGGAATCGTCATCATCAGCACAAGGGCCGTTGAGGTGAGCATCCAGGCGGTATCACCGCTATTCAGTGTCGGCGTCGATTGCGCCAAGGCCGGCAGAGCCGGCGTCATGAAGGCGGCCGCCAGGGCCGCCAAGGCAATTCTACGTCCCCGCCGCGACGCGCTCTGCCCAGCAGCGAGCGCTCCTTGTCGCGTCCCAAGTGCAAACCCCATAAAAGCCTCCGTTGGTTTTCTTAATGTGCACTGCAGCATCACAGAGCAAGCAATGTGCCAAGTGGAAACCGGCGTTTTTACGGGATTTTGGGCAATAGAGCAGTAGTGTTTGCCTATTTTTTAATCAAAATATAACCCAGCGAGGGCGTTCGCATATTTTATATGCAACTTATCATGCAAAAGGGCGGCTCCGTTCGGGAGCCGCCCCTCCATTACTAATACCGTTTGTCGCCAAGGGCGTTCTTAGGCTTTGTCTTCTGCCCCGCCATGGATCTTGGCCGCCAGCGAGGCCGAGAGGAAGCGATCGATATCGCCATCCAGCACCCCGCCGGTGTCGCTGGTTTCGACCTCGGTGCGCAGATCCTTGACCATCTGATAAGGCTGCAGAACGTATGACCGGATCTGGTGGCCCCAGCCGATATCCGACTTGCTGGCCTCGACCGCCTGGGCGGCCTCTTCGCGCTTACGCAGTTCCAGCTCGTAGAGCCGCGCCTTCAGCATGTCCATGGCCATCGCCCGGTTGCGATGCTGTGAGCGGTCGACCTGGCAGCTGACAACCACGCCGGTCGGCATATGGGTGATGCGGATGGCGCTGTCGGTCTTGTTGATGTGCTGGCCGCCGGCGCCCGAGGCGCGGAAGGTGTCGACCTTCAGATCCTTGTCGAGGATCTCGACATTGATGTTGTCGTCGACCACCGGATAGACCCAGACCGAAGAAAAGCTGGTATGGCGCCGCGCATTGGAATCGTAGGGCGAGATCCGCACCAGGCGGTGCACGCCGGACTCCGATTTCAGCCAGCCATAGGCGTTATGGCCCTTGATCTCGATGGTGGCCGATTTCAGACCGGCTTCTTCGCCCGGGCTCTCTTCCAGCCACTCGACCTTGTAGCCATGCTGTTCGGCCCAGCGTGAATACATGCGCATCAGCATCAAGGCCCAATCCTGGGCCTCGGTGCCGCCCGCGCCGGCATGGACTTCGAGATAGCAATCATTCTGGTCGGCTTCACCCGAAAGCAGGGATTCCAGCTCGCGCTTGGCGACCTCGGCTTTCAAGGCCAGCAGATTGGACTGCGCTTCGTCGATGCTCGCCTCGTCGCCTTCCATCTCGCCCAGTTCGGCAAGGGTCAGCGAATCCTCGAGCTGGCGCTCCATGGCGCGGTGCGCCGCAATCGAATCACTGAGCCGGGTCCGCTCCTGCATGATCTTCTGGGCTTTTTCCGGCTTGTCCCAGAGCTGCGGATCTTCCACCAGGGAATTTAATTCGTCGAGACGACGTAGCGCGTTATCCCAGTCAAAGATGCCTCCTCAGCAGGGCCAGGGAAGCACGAATGTCCCCCGCCGCCGCCTCGATTTCAGCGCGCATGGCTAACCTCAAAGCAAAATGGTTCGATTTGCCGGATACATGCGCGATGTGGCCGCCTACGTCAAGTCATGGGTCAAACGGGCAGTATCCGGCATTTTCAACGCTGGCCGGGATTGTGGCGATGGCGCCCCGCCCCTAAACTTGCCTGATGGCCAAGCCATCCTCGTCCCGATCGCCGGCGCGGCGATCACCCGTACAGCGATTGCGTGACATCTGCCTCGCCTTGCCGGAAGCTGCCGAAAAGGAAACCTGGGGCGATCTTACCTGGCGCGTGCGCGACAAGATCTTCGCCATGCAACGACAGGACGACGGACGTCTCGCCGTCTGGTTCAAAGCGCCGCCCGGCAGCCAGTCGATCCTGGTCGGTGCCGATCCTGACCGTTTCTTCTCGCCGCCCTATGTCGGCCCCAAAGGCTGGATCGGCATGCGGGTCGACCGCAAGCCGGATTGGAATGAAGCCGATACGCTGATCCGGCGCAGCTATCGGCTGGTCGCGCCGAAGAAGCTGGGCGCGTTGCTGGACTAGCGATCTATCTGTCCGCCGTTTTGGCGACCTCGCCGCCCGCCGCGCGCCAGGCGCTGAAGCCACCGCCGATATGCGCGACATTGGCAAGCCCCATGTCCTGCGCCGTCTTGGTCGAGAGTGCCGAGCGCCAGCCGCTGGCGCAATAGAAGACGAAGCGCTTCGCCTCGCCGAAAACCGGTTTGAAATACGGGCTCTCGGGATCGATCCAGAATTCCAGCATGCCGCGCGGACAATGAAAGGCGCCGGGGATGCGCCCATCCCGCTCCAACTCGCGCGGATCGCGCAGATCGACGAACAGCACGTCATCCCGCCCCTTGAGCGCCAGTGCCTCGGAAACCGGAACGGTGGTGATCTCGGCATTCGCCTCGTCGAGCAATTGCTGATAGCCCTTCTTCATCGCTGCCTCCCGTTCCGGCTGATGCAAGAACGGCACCCGCAAGTGCCGCTCGCCGTCCTATCAATCACCTCATCAATAGAGACCGCCGCTGCTGTCATTGCCGGGCGCCGTCGGTTGCGGCTTGGGCGTCAATGTCTGGCTCGCCGGCTGTTGCGTCAGGCCGGTTGCCGGTACCGCAGGCTGTCCGTTATCGAACGGCTTCGCGCCCGGCTGGGGCACGGCGCCCTGTTGGGCCGGCTGCTGATCGCCGCTGACCGCCGTGCCATCGGTGGTGGCACCTGTAGAGTCGATAATGGTCGTCGGGCTGTCGGTCGGACCGCTATTGCCGTTGCCCACCGGGATGATGCTGCCATAGCCCGCATCCTGGCCGTAATTGGTATTGCCCTCGATGACCTGCTGCTCGCCGGTCGGTTCGGTCCCCGGCTTGAAGGCTTCGAGAATGACCGGGCCCTCGTCATTTCCGGTGGCGCGCTCGCCGGTCTTGTAATCGACACGTACCAGGCGGACACCGGCCGGCACGCGGAAGGGTGTGCCCGGCTTGTCCTTCAACGCCTCCGCCATGAAATCACGGAAGACCGGTGCCGAGAGCAGGCCGCCGGTCGCCTGTTTGCCAAGCGAGCGCGGCTGATCGAAGCCGAGATAGACGCCGGCTGCCAGATCGGGCGAGAAGCCGACGAACCAGACGTCGCGGCCGTCATTGGTGGTACCGGTCTTGCCAGCCAGCGGCTTGCCCACCGCCCTGACGGCCGTACCGGTACCGCGCTGCACGACACCTTCCATCATCGAGACCATCTGATAGGCGTTGATCGGGTCGAGCACCTGCGGCCTCGTATCCGGAACTTCCGGCGGCTGCTGACCGGTGTAGCTGGCGGCGACGCAACCGTTGCAGGCGCGATCGTCATGCCGATAGGCGGTCCAGCCCTGATTGTCCTGCACCCGGTCGATGAAGGATGGCGTGATCTTCTTGCCGCCATTGACGATCATCGAATAGGCCGTCGTCAACCGCAGCAAGGTGGTCTCGCCGGCGCCGATCGACATAGCCAGGGTCTGCTGCATGTTGTCGATCACGCCAAGCCGCCCGGCCATTTCGGCGATCTTCTGCATGCCGATGGTCTGCGCCATGCGGATCGTCATCAGGTTACGCGAATGTTCCAGGCCCTGGCGCATGGTAGCGGGGCCGAGGAAATCCTTTTCGAAATTCTCCGGTTTCCACAGCGGCAGGCCCGGTCCCTGATCGATGACGATCGGCGCATCGAGGATCACGGTCGAAGGCGTGAAACCCGCTTCCAGCGCCGTAAGATAGACGATCGGCTTGAAGGACGAACCCGGCTGACGATAGCCCTGGGTGGCGCGGTTGAATTCGCTCAGCTTGTAGGACCAGCCACCGGTCAAGGCGAGGACACGGCCGGTATGCGGATCCATGGCGATGAAAGCGCCGCTGATTTCCGGCACCTGGCGCAGGGTATAGACCACCGGCCCGCCGGCCGCCTGCTCTGCATCCGCCGGCAGCTTCGTGGGCGGTGTCCCGTCCGCGGCCCCGGCCTGATCTTCCTTGGCGGCGGCATCGGCGGGTTCGACCGCGATGATGTCGCCGACCTGGAAAACATCCTCCGCCGCCTTGACCACCGGGCCGATATGGCTGGTACCGTCCTTGTCGACCGTGCGCCGCCGCGCCCATTTCAGGGTGCTGGTCGGAATGCGTCCCTGCGACCCGTCCTGCAGACCGATCTGTGCCCCGTCCTTGTCCGTCGCCAGCACGATTGCCGGCTTCCAGCCATAGAGCCAGGGCATCGGCTCCAGATGGGTCATGGTCTGCTGCCAGTTATCGGTGGTTTCGATATGCCGCAGCGGGCCGCGATAGCCCTGGGTGATATCGTAGCTGACGAGGTGCTCGCGCAGCACCCGGTCGGCGATATCCTGGAGATGCGGATCGAGCGACGTGCGGACACTGAGGCCCCGCTTGTAGAGGCCGTCATCGCCGTATTTGGCAATCAGCTCACGCCGCACTTCCTCGGAAAAGTAATCGGCCGGCACCACTTCGGTGGCGCCGCGGTCATGCTGTTCCAGCTTCTCCTGCTTGGCGGCTTCGCCGTCGGCCGGCTTCACGTAGCCGTCTTCCACCATGCGGTCGACGACCCAGTCGCGGCGCGCTTTCGATGCCTGATAGTTGCGCTTGATATTGTAGGTATTGGGCGCCTTCGGCAGCGAGGCGAGATAGGCGCATTCCCCCACCGTCAGCTCGTCGAGCGACTTGTTGAAATAGTTGAGCGCCGCTGCCGCGACCCCATAATTGCCGGAGCCGAGATAGATCTGGTTGAGGTAGAGTTCGAGGATACGGTCCTTGGTGAAGGCCTTCTCGATCCGCAGTGCCAGGATCGCTTCGCGGACCTTGCGGCCATAGGAGACTTCATTCGACAGCAGGAAGTTCTTGGTCACCTGCTGGGTGATGGTCGAAGCACCGATCGGTCGCCGATCCCGGCCGTAATTCAGCGCGTTGATCCAGGCGGCCTTGACCATGCTCGGCACGTCGATGCCGGGATGCGTGTAGAAGGATTTGTCCTCGGCCGCCAGGAAGGCGTTGATCACCCGTTTCGGGATCACCTTGATCGGCACGAAGACACGGTTCTCGAGCGCATATTCCTGCATCAGGCGACCGTCGCCGGCATGGACGCGGGTCACCACCGGCGGGTCATAGCTGGCCAGCTGGTAGTAATCGGGCAGGCCTTCGGAGAAGTGCTGATAGACGAACCAGCCGGCAATCGCCGCGCTGACGACAAGCACCATGGCGAGCCCGAGGAAAAAGGACAGAAGACGCGAAAAACGCATGATGGGTAAGCTGCCGCCCGGTTAAGTGCTGTCGATGACTAAGATATTGATTTTGGCCTTATCCAAGCCATGCCGCAAGATCAAGGCAATTTTATGATACTGGGCCTCCTGGGGCGGATGGAGGCTCGCGCCAATGAACTTATTGCGATAGGTCGGCCCAGGCGGAAAAGGCCTGGATATGTCGGCCGAAGAAGGGTCAGGAACCGCGGGTTGGTTCTCGATTGCTGAAATAGTCGTCGATCGCGCGACGGATCGACTTGGCGAGACGGCTCTGGTGCTGCTTATCGGTCAGCAGGGCCTGATCCTTCTGGCTGGAGATATAGCCCATTTCAATCAGCACGGACGGCACGTCCGGCGCTTTCAAAACGGCGAATCCCGCCGACCGATGGCTGTGCTCCAGCATCAGGGTGTCACTTTTCAGTTCCGACACCAGATCGACGGCGAAGGTATTGGACTGGTTGATAGTGTCACGCTGGGCAAGGTCGATCAGGATATCGGTGACCATGCCGCTCTGTTTGGAGAGGTCCACCCCGGCGATGATATCGGACTTGTTCTCCTGATTGGCGAGGTCGGCGGCTTCTGCGTCGGAGGCCGTTTCTGACAAAGTGTAGACTGAGGCGCCGCGCATGAAGGGATCGTTGTGGGAATCGGCATGCAGCGAGATGAACAGATCGGCACCGCTATCCCGGGCCACCTTGAAGCGGTCGCGCAACGGAATATAAACATCGGTCTCGCGGGTGAGCTTGACCCGGTAGCGACCACTCGCCAGCAATTCCTTTTTCAGCGACAAGGCGACCGCCAGCGTCACATTCTTTTCCATGACCCCGTCGCCGAGCGCGCCGGGATCGACACCGCCATGGCCGGCGTCGATGACGACCATTGGCTTGTCCGGTGTCTTGGCCTTGGATTTGGCGGATTTGCTGGCCGAAACGGCCCGGCTGCCTGCGGCCATCGGCGTCGGCGGAACGGCCGGCTGGGCAGCGGCCTGGTCATTGGCGGCCTGGTCACGGGCGGCCTGGTCATGGGCGGATTGGCCGGTGGTCGACAGCGTCCCGGCAGACTGGCCATCAGCCGGGCTGTCAGCCTTGGCGGCATTCTTGCCGAGATCCTTGACGGTAGCGGCATTGGCGGCAGAGGCAACAACCGTCTTGGCGGGCGCACCTATTCCCTGGTCCGAACCGGCACGCGCCGCCGTGGTGCTGGTTGCTCCGTTGGGCGGTGTCCCGGTGCGGACGGCGACCTGGAAATCGGCCGGGGAGATCGGGCGCAGATCGATCACCAGAGCCGATTGCCGGACGCCGATATCGGCAACGGCGGCCGGCTGCTGCAGATCGATGACGACGCGCGAGGTGCCGACCTTGAACAGCCCATAGCGCAGGGCGGTGACGAGGCCGGTGCCTTGCAGTTTATGCCCGGCCGCAACCCGCCAATCGACTTCGTCCAGGTCGATGACGATTCGGTCCGGATCGGGCAAATAGAAGCTACGGAAATGCAAATTATCGCTCAACTGCAGTTCGACGCGCGTCGTGTCCCCCTCTGCACCGACGCGTGCGTCGGTAACCGCCGGCTTCGCCCAGGCGGAGACCGGTATCAGAACGAGAACCAGCAGGATCAGGCGCCGCAGCACCACCATTTAGCGTCGACTCCAAAACGATTTCTCAAATATATCGACTAACCCCATGGGAATCAACACAAATGCCGCAGCGCAATCGCAGGCGGCGGCGTCCTTTTGCTACCTTTCGTTAACCATTCCGGATTTGCCATTGTCTTTGTCACCCCGGCTCTTTATTCTCCGGCTGTGGTCACAAACTTGTCTTTGCATTCAATCCGGAAGAGGGTCCGGGGCATGTGGGCAAGAGCGGGGCTATGGAGTTTTCCCTGGTACGACGCAGCGCGCCGCTGAGCTTAATCACGGCGCACCGAGCCAGGGAAAACCGATCGGCAGGAGATCGCGCCGACCCGTCTACCGTCTGCGGGGTTCGCCCCCGGCGGTTCGTTCTGGTTCGATGATCGACCGCCAACCGTCACAGGTAAGAATGACCTACGTTTGGAATTCATTAACCCATTTCGCGCCGCCGTCCGCTTGTTTTGCGGATGACGCTTGGCGCGCCGAGGAGCTTTTGTCGCATGGCAAAAACAATGTTGATCGACGCCACCCACCCGGAAGAAACGCGGGTCGCGGTGGTGGACGGCCGGAAGCTGGAAGAGTTTGATGTCGAAGTCGCCAGCCGGCGCCCCTTAAAAGGAAATATCTATCTCGCCAAGGTAACCCGCGTCGAACCGTCGCTGCAGGCGGCGTTCGTCGAATATGGCGGCAACCGCCATGGTTTCCTGGCCTTCAGCGAAATCCATCCGGATTATTATCGGATTCCCATCGCCGATCGCGAGGCTTTGCTGCGCGCTGTGGCGGAGGATCTGGAAGATGACGAGGGCGATGAGTCCAATCACCGGGATCAGAACCCGCATGATGGCGACCATTACCAGGATCATCACGAGCACGATGATCATGATCACGATCACGACGACCATGGGCACGACGATCACGGACACGACGATCACGACCACGACGTCGATGAGCAGGGTCACGGCGCACCATCAGCCTCCGCTGCCGAGCTGATCGTCAGCGAAAGCGGCGAATTCGTTGCCGCCCCATCCGACACGAGGGACCTTGCCGCCGACGCCGAATCGGGATCTGCGCCCAGCAGTTTCGAGAGTATCGGCCTCACTGCGCGGCAGGATGTGCTGCGCGGCGATATCGTGATTGCCGATTCCGCCGAAGCGGCGCCGTCTCAGGGCTTCCCGGAAGGCGATGACGTACCAGCGTCGCCCCAGGCAGAAATCGTCGAAGTCGCCGCCCCCGAAGCCATGCCAGAGACGGTCGGTGGCGAAGAGGCACCGATCCAGGACGATCCGGAAGCGGATGAGGAACGCGCCCGCCGCCGTCGGCAGCGCAATCTGCGCCGCTACAAGATTCAAGAGGTCATCAAGCGCCGGCAGATCCTCCTGGTGCAGGTCACCAAGGAAGAACGCGGCAACAAGGGCGCTGCCCTCACCACCTACCTCTCGCTGGCCGGCCGCTATTGCGTGCTGATGCCCAACACCGATCGCGGCGGCGGCATCTCGCGTCGCATCACCAGCGCCACCGACCGCAAGCGGCTGAAATCGATCATTGACGATCTCGACGCGCCGGAAGGCATGGCGGTGATCGTGCGTACCGCCGGCAGCGAGCGCAGCAGGGCCGAGGTCAAGCGCGACTTCGAATATCTGTTGCGGCTGTGGGATGAAATTCGCGACGTCACCCTGCGCTCCACCGCGCCGGCACTGATCTACGAGGAAGCGAGCCTGATCAAGCGCTCGATCCGCGATCTCTACACACGGGATATCGGCGACATCGTCGTTGCCGGCGGCGAAGCCTATATCGCCGCCAAGAGCTTCATGCGGACGCTGACGCCCAGTCATGCCAAGCGCGTTCAGCTCTATCGTGACAATTCGATCCCGCTGTTCCAGCGCTACCAGATCGAAAGCCAGCTGGCGGCGATCCACCAGCCGGTGGTACAGCTGAAATCCGGCGGCTATATCGTCATCAACCAGACCGAAGCCCTGGTCGCAGTCGACGTCAATTCCGGTCGTTCCACCAAGGAACGGAATATCGAAGAGACTGCCCTGCGCACCAACCTGGAGGCAGCCGACGAGGTCGCCCGCCAGTTGCGCCTGCGCGACCTTGCCGGCCTGATCGTCATCGACTTCATCGACATGGAAGAAAACCGCAACAATGCTGCGGTCGAACGCCGGATGAAGGAAGCGCTGAAAAACGACCGCGCCCGTATCCAGATTGGCCGTATCAGCACCTTCGGTCTTCTGGAGATGTCGCGCCAGCGGTTGCATCCCAGCCTCGCCGAAGCCAGTACCGAGATTTGCCCGCATTGCGCCGGCACCGGTCGCATCCGCTCGGTCGATTCGACGGCGCTGCATGTCCTGCGCATGGTCGAGGAAGAGATCACCCGCTCCTATTCGCCCGGCGTCGCCGTCATGGTGCCGGGTGCCGTGGCGCTCTATATTCTCAATCAGAAGCGCGCCTCACTGTCCGAGCTCGAACAGCGCCGCGGCGTTCGTATTTATCTCGAATCGGATGACAGCCTCATCCCGCCTGATTACCGCCTGGAACGCCTGAAGCAGCTGGCGCCGGGTGAGGAAGTCCAGCAGCGTCAACTGCCGCCGGTGATGGTCGTCGAAGAAGACTACGATGTCGAGGATGATATCGAGGTCGACGAAGACGAAACCGGCGAGACCGAAACGGAAGAGAGCGAAGAGGCAGCCGCAGCAGCGGATGGTACTGGCCAGGGCGGCGAAGGCCGCGGTCGGCGTCGGCGTCGGCGGCGGCGTGGCGGTCGCAGTGAACGCTTCCGCGCTGACGAGTTTACCGACTCCAGTGCCGCCGAAAATGGCGAGCAGCCCATTGCCGCCGCGCCTGGTGAAGGTGGCGCCGAGGAAGAGGACGATCTTCACGAAGACGGCGATCGCGAAGATGGCGGCGACGAAGACGAATTCGAAGCAAATGCCGAAGCCGCCGATGGCGACCAGCCGCGGCGCCGTCGCCGGCGCGGCCGGCGCGGCGGCCGTCGTCGCTCACGCCGCCCGCAAGACGGCAGCCCAGCGGAAGGCGAAGAAGTGTCACATGACGATGACGCCGTCGCCGGGGCGGAGCACAATATTGCGCATGCGGAAACGCCGGAGGGCGCAGCCCGGATCGCCGGCAGCGGCGAGCAACCGAGCCTGCCCGATATCCTGCCCGCCCATTGGCAGCAGCAAACACCGGCAACCGAGCATGTGACGGAAACCGTCTCCAGCGAGGCGCTGCATGGCGGCGCGGTCGCAGAGGTCCCCCTGGCAGTGGTAGCGCCGGCGGATCAAACGGAAGCGGCGCAAGCAGTGGCATCAACCGCCGGCGCCGAGGCTGCCGCCGCGGAGGCAAGCCCCGCCGAGCCGGGCAATGGTCGCCGCCGCAATCGACGCGAAGACGGCGAGCGCGCCCCGCGCAACCGAAAGCCGCGCCGCAGCCGCGATGAAAATGCGCCGGCCGCGGACGAAGCTGCGGCTGCGGAGACGGAGGGGGCGGCTGCCGAGATGCCGCCTGTCATCGCGCCACAACCGCCGGCCGCAGAGCCGCAGCCCTTTGCCGCCAGCCAGCCCGTCGCGGCGGCACCGAGAGTCGTCCCTGATGACCGCGAAGAAGAACCGGCAGCCGGCGATGCCCGGCTGGACGTGACCGTCATCGGCGAAGGCAGCCCGAGTGAAGACGCGCCCAAGCGGCGCGGCTGGTGGCGGCGCCTGATGGAATAGCAACAAGCGGCTGAGAAGCCATGGTACGGAGCAAGCCCGGCTCAGGCCGGGCTTGTTTTTTGGATGATACGCGGCGGCGCGCGTTTGATGATGCCGGTGCCGTACCCGCTACAGGCTTCGAAGCCGAAGGCCCACCGCCCTGTCGCAGAAATGATCCGGCGGTCTGGATGGAGTCCCGATCAGCGCCGCCAATCGCGCAGCCGTCGCATCGCCTCGACCATATCCTCCGTCGAACCCGCGAAAGAGAACCGCAGAAAATGCTGCCCGCGCGCCGGATCGAAATCGACGCCCGGCGTTACCGCCACGCCGATCTCCGTCAGGATGCGCCGGGCAAAGGCCACGCTGTCATCGGTCATCTCGCCGACATCGGCATAGACGTAGAAGGCACCGTCGGTCGCAACGAGCTTGTCGAAGCCCGCCTGCGGCAGCTCATTCAGGAGGATGCTGCGGTTGGCTGCATATCGCTGCAGATTGCGCTGCAGTTCCTCATGGGCCTCGAAAGCCGCGATCGCGGCATGCTGCGACAGGCTGGGCGGCGAGATGAAGAGATTCTGCTGCAGCCGTTCCACCTGCTGGAGAAGTGCGGGCGGGAGGATGAGCCAGCCCAGCCGCCAGCCGGTCATGGAGAAATACTTGGAGAAGCTGTTGACGATGATGGCATCATCGTTGAACGCTGCCATCGTCGCCGCAGGATGTTCATAGGTAATGCCGTGATAGATCTCGTCGGCAATCAGCCGCCAGCCGCGCTGGCGGCAGAGATTCGTAAGCCGGCGCTGCTCATCGGCGGCAATCAGGGCACCGACGGGATTGGACGGGCTGGCAATGATCAGGCCGGCGATGTCAGTGAGGTCGGCCTGCTCAAGAATGGCTGCAGTCGGCTGAAACTTCGTCGCCGCCGTCATCGGCAGGAGCACCGGCTCGATATCGAGCACCTGCAGGATATTGCGGTAGCAGGGATAGCCCGGGCTGGCCAAAGCGACGCGATCTCCGGGGTCGAAACAAGCGAGAAATGCCAGGAGAAAGCCGGCTGACGATCCGGTTGTCACCACGATGCGGTCGACCGGCACATTCACCCCGTAGAAATCCCGGTAGTGGCGTGCGATCGCGGTGCGCAAAGCCGGCAAACCGAGGGCGTCAGTATAGCCAATGAGATCGTTTTCCAGCGCCCGTTGCGCCGCCTTGCGGACAGCCAGCGGTGCCGGCGTCGACGGCTGGCCGACCTCCAGATGCAGGATGCTCTCCCCTGCCGCGCTGCGCCGGTTTGCCTCGCGCAGCACCTCCATGACGATGAAGGGATCGACGCTGCCGCGCCGGGCGGATTTCAGCACCATGACGTTTTCAACAGCATGACTCCCGGCTTGTTCGCCCGCTCATGATTTGCCTGCTCAATGGCTCGAAAACAGGCTCGAGAGGCCATTACCGCGATAATCGTTGCGCATATAGCAATGGGCAATGTTCGACGGCGCACCATTCGGGCAGACAACGGCATTAACGACCCCCAGCGGTTGCCGCTGTTCGGCCTGATAGCCGGCGGAGGTCAGCACCGAGCCATCTCCCGTGGCTTCAAAGAACACCTTGTCCGGCAGGCCATTATGGAAGATTCGCGGCGCCTGCAGGGCCTGATCGAGTGTCATCTTGCCGGACATCGCGTTGAACAGAATGACCGCTTCCGAAAGCGTGCCGGCCATACCGCCGGTGGCCGAAGAGGCGAAAAAGAAATCGCCGTTATGCTGGTTGGCGACAATCACCGGCGCGAGGGCGCTGAAGCCCGCCCCCTGGGGATTTGGCGCCGGCGCCAGCAGCAGGCCGGTATCACCGGCGATACGGGCGGCGCCGAATAACGCATTCATGGTGAAGCTGCAGGCGACGGCGGCACCGGTGTCGTCGACGGCAACGGCCCCGACCGACCAGGGATTTTCCGGCCGTTCCTGCGCCGGCGGCGCGAGATTCGCCGCATGGCTCGCCTGCCCGCTGTGATAGCTGGCCATCAGCTGGTCGGTATGGCTGCCGGATACCAAATCGGCCGCGTCGGTCGAACTGTCGCCGCCAATCTTCATCCAGTTGCTGCGATCCGCCATGACCCGCAGGCTGGCATCGGCGATAAAGGTCGGAGCGCCCGTGGCGTCGCTCGATGCGGCTTGCAGGATATTCAGCATCTGCGCGAGGCTGATGCCCCCGGCGGCAGGCGGCTGCGGCAGATAGACCGACTGGTCGCCGAACGGAACCTGCAATGGCGCCGTCATCGCCGCCTTGAAATTCCGCAGATCGTCATAGGTCAAAGGGGCACCCGCCGCCTGGGCGGCATCGGCGATCCGCCGTCCCAGCGGCCCGGCATAGAAGTCACCGGCACCACGCGCCCGAATCTGGCTCAGCACGGCGCCGAGCTGGGGCTGACGCAAGTTATCGCCCTGGACGGAAAGCTTGCCGTCAGCTTGCACAAACAGGGCGGCCAGTTGCGGATCCTCACGCAATACCTGGCCCGCGCTGGCGATATCATTTGCCAAAGCGCGGCTGACCGGCGTTCCCTGCGTTGCCAAGGTTTCCGCCGGCGCAACCAGCTGCGCCCAGGGCAGCTTGCCGAAACCGGCCCATAAGGCGGCCATGCCCCGCACATTGCCCGGAACGGCGACCTGCCCGCCTGCCGCCGCGCGCGGCAGGAAATCGATGACATTGTTGACGATGTTCTTTTTGACGACCTGATGAGCGACGCATACGCCGCCGCCGCCCAGCGATGCCGAAGAAGGCATGGTGACTGCCAGGGCAAAATACATGGCGACCATGGCATCGGCCGCGTTGCCGCCACTGGCGATGATATCCCGTCCAACCAAAGCGGCGCGCGGTTCATCGGCAATGACGCCACCGGCGAAGCTTTCGACGTCATAGAGATTTCCGGCATAGCGTGCGGGTCCGGGCGAGCACGCGCTCAAATTGAGGCTTGCCACTGCAGCAAGCGCCGCCCCGATCCTGACGCGTCGCCTTGTCGCAGGCCAGCCAGCGACACCTTTGCCCTGCCGCCTCGTTCGGAACTGAATCGCCGTCGCTACACGCTCGGCCTTGCCGCCAAGACTCAGCCTACTATGATGATAATCCGGCATTTCAAGCTCCGCTCGTGAATCCCCTTGGGTGACCGGAGCATAATGAAGGACAGGCAATGTGATCAACCAATGGATCGAGGCGCATCGATGGCGGCTTTCTTCCGGCTCGACGGAAGCAAACCGCGGCGAGTCGGTAACCATCTCCGCGCGCAGGCGGGTCAAACCAGGCCGGCGGGGAAAGTTCCGGGGAAGTTCATGCCGCTGGCTTGCGACCTTTGGCATGATCGCCACCTTGTTTGCCTCGGTCGGCGCCCGCTCGGCCGAGGCCGTCGGCCTGATCCGCGATGCGGAAATCGAAGCCACCATCCGCGCCTATGCCGAACCGCTCTGGCGTGCGGCAGGGCTTAACGCCCCCTTCGTTCAGGTCCATCTGATCGATGACGACCGCATCAATGCCTTTGTCGCCGGCGGGCAGCAGCTCTTCTTGAATACCGGCCTCTTGATGAGATCCAAGAGTGCGAATCAGGTGATCGGCGTCATCGCCCATGAAACCGGTCACATGGCCGGCGGGCATCTGGCGCGCATGCAGGATGAACTGCGCCACCGCACGATCGAATCCATCATCGCCATGGCAGCGGGTGTTGGCGCGGGCGTTGCTTCCGGTAATCCCGGCGTCGGTCTGGGAACCGTCCTTCTCGGGCAGAACGTGACGCTGCGAGGGTTCCTGCAATACAGCCGCACCCAGGAAGCTTCCGCCGACCAGGCCGCGCTGAAATTCCTCGACGCAACGCATCAATCTGCCCGCGGCTTGCTGGAATTTTTCAAAATTCTCGAAGGCGAAATGGCCCTGTTCGGCGGCAATCAGGACCCGTACCTATCGACCCACCCCTTGGTGCCGGAACGCATCGAGGCGGTGCAGGCCCATGTCGATACGTCACCTTATAGCGACGCCAAGGAGCCGCCCGCTTTCGACGTGATGCATGACCGGATGGTCGCCAAATTGATCGGCTATCTGCGCCCCCTCGATCGTGTGCTGCACGATTATCCGGTCACGGATACCTCGATTCCGGCCCGTTATGCCCGGGCAATCGCCTTGTTCCGGGTTTCCCGGTTCCAGGAATCGCTGGCTGTGATGGACAGCATGTTGAAGGAGGAGCCGGACGACCCGTTCTTTCTCGAACAGAAAGGCCAGATCCTGTTCCAGTCGGGCCGCGTCAAGGATTCCCTACCCTTTTACCAGAAGGCCCTCGCGCTGAAGCCCGCTGAGCCCTTGCTGCGGCAGGAGACGGCACAGGTCATGATCGAAACCGAGGACCCCGCCTATCTCAAGGACGCGATCGGCGATCTCAGCGAGGCTACGCGCATGGAGCCCAATGAACCCCTGTCCTGGCATTTGATGGCAATCGCCCAAGGCCGCGCCGGCAATCTGCCCGAAGCAAGCCTGTCACAGGCCGAGGAGCAGCTGGCACTCGGCAACAAGAAACAGGCCAAATTCTTTGCCAATAAAGCGATGGATGGCCTGCCGATCGGCTCGCCCAGCTGGCAGCGGGCCCAGGACATCCTGGGTGTATCGGAAAGCGATGATGACTAGGGAACGGGTGCTGTCCGCGGCCTCCCCCGGCAGCGCGGAACACGAAATCGTGATGGCTGCAAACTGAGAGCTGGCAGCGCCACCGCCAAAGGTCTACCAATGGCCCAGCGGTTGCTTGGCTGCTGCCGGCACAGGCCGGCAGCAGGTTTGACCGCAACATGCCCGATTGACGAAAGACGCTATGATGCAAAAGCCGATTTTCATTGCCCTTTTTCTGGCCGCGATTTTGGGCGGCGTGGCGGCTGATCGTTTCCTGCATCAGCCGGCGGGAGACACCGTGATCGGTACGGCAAAAGCGGCGAATCAATCCACCAAAGACGGCGTGGCCGCCGCGCTGGATGGAATGGCGACGCAGCCCGGTATCGGCCTGCCCGATGGTCGCCGGCTCGATGCGCAAACGCTTGGACCGATTATCGAGCAGTATATGCTCGACCATCCGGAGCTATTGGCCCGGGTCGCCGCCAAGTTGCAGGAAAAGCAGGAGGCCGCCGCCAAGGCCGATACCAAGATCGTCCTGGCTTCCCTGAAGCAGGATCTGCTCAATGATCCGGCCGCACCGGTTCTCGGCAACCCGCAGGGCGACGTCACGGTCGTCGAGTTCTTCGACTACAAGTGTCCGTACTGCAAGCGTGTCGCCGATGACGTCAGCCGTCTGATCGTCGACGACCCCAAAGTGCGCGTCGTCTTCAAGGAATTCCCGATTTTGGGTCCGGACTCGCAGATCGCGGCCCTGGGCGGTCTTGCCGCCAACCGGCAAGGCAAATACGGCGCCTTCCATAAAGCGGCCATGGAGCATCGCGGCGCCTTCACCGAGGAAAATGTGCTGGACATCGCCAGGACGGCCGGCCTCGATGTGGCCCGCTTTCAGGCTGATCTGAAGGACGACAGCTTCCGGGATGAGCTCAAGAAGAACGAGGAACTGGCGCAAAAACTCAGCATCGATGGAACGCCTGCCTTCATCATCGGTCAGGAAAAGGTGCCCGGCGCGATCGGCTATGACGACATGAAAAAGCTCGTCGAAGCAGCCCGCAATTCAGGCAGCTGACGCCAAAAGGCCGCCCCATCCCGCCCACCTTTCTGGTTTCGCCGGCTTCGGCCTGATTCCGCCCCATACATCCCGAAGCCTTCCTGTCCGTCCCATGCGTTCCCATGGGGAACATTTTTTTACTTATACGAAATGTTCGATTTGTTGCGGCCAGATGCGACGGTCGCTATAACGGCAGACTCAAGCGATCTGGAGTTGTTATTTTGCCAAATCCGTCACGCGCCCTGATTCTGAACGGGCCGAACCTCAACATGCTCGGGGTTCGGGAGCCGTCGATCTATGGCCATGACACATTGGATGACATCAGTCGGAATTGCCAGAAGCGGGCCGGTGAACTCGGCCTGCAGATCGATTTCAGACAGTCCAATCATGAAGGCGAACTGGTCACCTGGATCCAGCAGGCCCGCGGCGCCGCGGCAGGAATCATCATCAATCCCGGCGCCTACGGCCATACCTCAATCGCGTTGCTGGACGCCCTGCTGATCACCGAATTGCCGGTGATCGAAGTGCATCTCAGCAACATCTTCCGACGGGAAGAATTCCGCCACCATACCTATGTCAGCCAGGCCGCCAGCGGCGTGATCTGCGGCTTGGGCGCCCAGGGTTACCTGCTGGCGCTCGAGGCCCTGGCGACACTTCTGAAGAGCAAGAAAGACAGCTGATGAGCAAATTCGACGTCGATGACGCCTTGGTCCGCAAACTCGCCAAGCTGCTGCAGGAAACCGGTCTGACTGAAATCGAATATGAAAACAGCGGACAACGCATCCGCGTGAACAGCAGCGTCACGGCGAATATCGCGCCGATGGCCGCCATGGCTGCACCGACAGCCGCCGCAGCAGCAGCGCCGGCTGCCAGAAGCGATGTGCCGGCCGCCGGAACCCTGACATCGCCCATGGTCGGCACCGCCTATCTGGCGCCGGAACCGGGTGCCGCAGCTTTCGTCAAGGTGGGCGACCGGGTCTCCAAGGGCCAGACCGTCCTCATCATCGAGGCGATGAAGGTGATGAACCCCATCCAGGCGCCGGCTGCGGGTAGCATCAGCGCGATCCATATCCAGGACGGCCAGCCGGTCGAATTCGGCGAACCGCTCCTGGTCATCAGCTAAGCCCGTCACCAGCAGCGAGTGACAGAGCCCGATGTTTGAAAAAGTCCTGATTGCCAATCGCGGCGAGATCGCGCTTCGTATCCATCGCGCCTGCCGCGAGATGGGCATCCGCACCGTCGCCGTGCATTCGACGGCCGATGCAGATGCCATGCATGTGCGCTTGGCCGATGAAAGTGTCTGTATCGGCCCGGCACCTTCACGCGAATCCTATCTCAACATGCCGGCCATCATCTCCGCCGCCACCATCACCGGCGCCGACGCCATTCATCCGGGCATCGGCTTCCTGTCGGAAAACGCCAAGTTTGCGGCCATGGTCGAAGAACATGGCTTCACCTTCATCGGTCCGTCACCGGAACATCTCTCGCTGATGGGCGACAAGGTGCAGGCCAAGGAAGCGGCGATCCGCTTCGGCATTCCGGTGGTACCCGGGTCAGAGGGCGCCATCGCCGATGAGGCGGAAGCAAAGCGCGTTGCCGAAGCCGCGGGTTATCCCGTGCTGATCAAGGCAGCTGCCGGCGGCGGCGGCAAGGGCATGAAAGTCGCCAATAGTGCCGCCGAACTGTCCCAGGCCTTCTCCATGGCACGCGCCGAAGCCAAGGCGGCGTTCGGCGACGACACCGTCTATATGGAGAAGTACCTCTCGCATCCGCGCCATATCGAGATTCAGATTCTCGCCGACAATCACGGCAATGTGGTGCATCTCGGTGAGCGCGACTGCTCGCTGCAGCGCCGCCACCAGAAGCTGCTGGAGGAGGCGCCCTCGCCGGCGCTGAATGCCGCGCAGCGCGAGATGATCGGCAACATCGCCACCGATGCCATGCGGAAAATGGGCTATCGCAGCGTCGGCACCATCGAATTCCTGTTTCAGGACGGCGAATTCTTCTTCATCGAAATGAATACCCGCCTGCAGGTCGAACATCCGGTGACCGAGATGATCACTGGCATCGACCTCGTGCGCGAGCAGATCCGCGTCGCTTCCGGCGCGCCGCTCGGTTTCAGTCAGCGCGACGTGCAGATCAGTGGCCATGCCATCGAATGCCGGATCAATGCCGAGGATCCCGACACCTTCGTCCCCTCGCCCGGCCGTATCACCGATTTTCATGCCCCGGGCGGGCTCGGCGTGCGCTTCGATTCAGCGCTCTATGCCGGCTACCGCGTGCCGCCGCATTATGACAGCCTGATCGCCAAGCTGATCGTGCATGGCCGCAGCCGTAACGAAGCGCTGATGCGGACGCGACGCGCTTTGGAAGAGACCGTCATTCTCGGCGTCAAGACCTCGATCCCGGTGCATCAGCGCCTCATCCAGGCGCCGGATTTCATCAACGGCGATTACGATATTCGTTGGCTGGAGAAATTCGTCGGCCTCAGCTGAGGCAGCCCGACGCAATCATCTTGAACGGCGTGAGAGCCACTCTCACGCCGTTTTTGTTTGCGTGGCCGCTAGCCGCAAACGCTTTATTGCGAAGTGGCAATATAATCCGCCAATGCCGAAGCGAGATGATCGACCAGCAGCCGTATCCGCCGCACGGCCTTCAGGTCGGCATGCATCACCAGCCAGACCGGCAGATCGACGGCGAATTCGGCCGGCAACACCCGGACAAGCTTGGAATCGCGACGGGCGAGGCCGGTCTGGCAGATGCCGATGCCAAAGCCGGCCCGGATTGCCGCCAATTGCGCAAGATCGCTGTCGCTGCGGAATGCGAACATGTCGCGCGAGACGATCAGGCCGGATGCACTCAAACGGCGGATGAAAGGCGTCTCGGCATCGAAGCCGATGAGGCTGTGCCGTTGCAATGCCTCGGCCGTCGTCGGAACGCCTGCTCCGGCGAGATAATCCTTATGCGCATGCAGCCCCAAACGGATGCTGCCCAATTGCCGCGCCACCAGAGCCGCCTGGCTTGGCCGTGTCATCCTGATGGCGATATCGGCCTCGCGCTGCAGCAGGTCGTCGATACGATTGCTCAGCACCAGCTCGATTTCAATCGTTGGATAACGGCGGCGGAAAGCCGTCAATATCGGTGGCAGCACTTCGCTGCCGACGATCTCGCTGGCAGTCAGGCGTATGGTGCCCGCAAGCTCATCGGCAGCACCGCTGGCTGTGCGCAAGCAAGCCGCCGCCGCCTGCGCCATGGCTTCGGCATGCGGCCTCAGCGCTTCGGCCGTTTCGGTCGGATTGAACCCTTGCTGTGAGCGGGTAAACAGCAATACCCCGCCAAGCGCCGCTTCCAAATCGGAGATATGCCGGCCGATCGTCGGCTGTGTCAGGCCGAGTTCACGCGCGGCGCCCGACAGGCTGCCGGTCCGCAGCACGCTCAAAAAGGAACGATAGAGATCCCAGGCCGGAGCAGTCATCATTATATACAATTGTATATCGACCATATATATCTGTTCAATTTCAAATATCTGCGCTCGATACCATGTTTCTCCCCGTCATGAAGAGGAGGGATCAGTCGTGTGTACAGAGACAAACGCGCACAGCGTGGCCGGCCAGGCCCGGAAAGCGCTGGTCATTGGCGCAACCGGCGGCATCGGCGGCGAGATGACGCGGATTCTCCTGCATCGCGGCTGGCAGGTGACGGCCTTGCACCGGTCCCCGGAAACTGCGGTGCTCCGGCAACCGGATCTCACGCAACTCCGATGGATGAAGGGTGACGCCATGCGGGCGGCAGATGTACTGCGAGCAGCCGACGGCGCGGATCTGATCGTTCATGCCGCCAATCCGCCGGGATATCGGGATTGGGATCTCGTCGCGCGGCCAATGCTGCGGCATGCAATGGACGCGGCCAAGGCCTGCTCCGCACGCCTGCTGTTCCCAGGCACCCTCTACAATTTCGCCAAGGATGCGCCGATCGTGGTCGATGAAACGACGCCGCAGCGCGCCCAGACACGCAAGGGGCTGATCCGCGTCGCGATGGAAGAAATGTTGCGCGATGCCGCAGGCGATGGCCTGCGCAGCCTGATCGTGCGCGCGGGCGATTTCTTCGGGCCGCGGCCCGGCAACAATTGGTTCTCACAGTGTCTCGTCAAACCGGGGCAGCCGCTGCGAAAAGTGACCTATCCTGGCCTGAGCGGCATCGGCCATAGTTGGGCCTATTTGCCGGACCTCGCTGAAACGATGATGCGGCTGGTTGAACGCGAGCGCGATCTCGGGCCTTTCGACGTCTTTCATTTCGCCGGACATTGGCTGCCGGACAGCGCCTCGCTGATGGCAGCCCTGCGCACCGCCGGCGGGAATGCAGCGATCGGACAACGCCGCTTTTTCTGGCCCGGAATTTATCTCGCCGCCCCTTTCGTCACGCTGTGCCGGGAAATGCTGGAGATGCGCTATCTCTGGCAGCGCGATTTGCAATTGGAGAATGGCAAGCTGCTCGGCTTCCTGGGAGGGGAACCCCGGACGGACCTCCATGAGGCCCTGCGGTCCACCCTGGCCGGACTTGGATGCCTGCCGGTCGAAGCGGCGTCATCGGCCCGGTGATTGCCTGGAATTACCGCCCCCAATTGCCACGGAAGTCGTCCCGATGACCGCGCTGGGATGCGACGCAACGAGGATTACTTATCCCGCACGTCACCGCTGGTCGATCCGGCAGAGACAGGTTAGAGTGGAACCTGTTGAGGTCAATCCGCGAGGACAAGGCACGGCATGTCGAATCGGCGCACGACGCCTCAAATAACGCCAGGCATGCTCTTGCGCGCTTATGCGATCGGCATCTTCCCGATGGCAGAAAGCCGCGACGACCCCGATCTCTACTGGATTGATCCGGAACTCCGCGGCATTCTGCCGATGGAAGAATTCCATGTGCCGCATAGCTTGTGGAAAACGATCCGCAAAGGCAAATTCGAGGTTACCTGCGACCGCGCCTTTACCGCCGTGGTAGAGAGTTGCGCGGCACCGGCGCCGGGACGCCGGCAGACCTGGATCAACGACACCATCTTCGACCTGTGCCGGCAGCTTTTCGTGCTCGGCCACGCGCATAGCATCGAAACCTGGCTGGATGGCCGTCTGGTCGGTGGGCTCTACGGCATTTCGCTGGGCGGCGCGTTCTTCGGCGAGAGCATGTTCAGCCGCGAAACCGATGCCAGCAAAGTGGCGCTGGTCCATCTCGTCGCGCGCCTGAAAGCCGGTGGCTACACACTGCTCGATACCCAGTTCGTGACACAGCATCTGTCGCGTTTCGGCGCCCTGGAAATGCCCCGCGAGGACTATCGGCAGCTCCTCAACGAGGCGATCACGCAGCCTGCCCGCTTCTACGGCGAATTGCCGCCGGGAGCACTCTCGGCATTGATGCAGTCCAGCACCCAGATGTCATAGACGGGATGTTCCATTGCCGAGAGCGCGGGGCTCGAGGCGAACATCCAGCCGGAGAACCGGCCGACCGGCGCTTCACCGGGCTTCACCTCGACGATCTGTAGAAAGGCCGCCGATTCCGGCGTCTCTTCCGGCGGATGCTTGTCGCAGGCACGGGCGGTAATCTGCAACGAGCCGAAGGTGACCGTGCTGCCGACCGGCACGGTGATGCGCGAGACCCGTGCGGTGATCTTGTCCAGGCCCTGCAGCACGACCTCGTTCATGGCGATCGCCTGGGCCGGCATGGCTTGCGCCAACAGCAGCGCGGCAAAAGCACCGGCGCCGAACAGAGATCTGATCAGGGACGGCGACCGGTAATGAAATTCTGTCATGATTTCCGATAAGGATTCTGAAGGCCCGCGATCATTGCATCCAGCACGGCACGGACCTGCTTCTCGTCGCATCCCATCAGAATCGCGTCCTCGACGAGGTCCTGTGCCATCTGCTGCAATTCGGACAGATTCTGATTGAGGACTTTGATTTTTTCGAGGCAGGAAACCGGGCTTCCATCAGGCTGTTGCCAGAGGGGAGCAGCGAAAGGTTTACCAGTCTGGTGACCCGCCATGGGCTCGATCCATTCTGTCGCGCGTCACGATCAGTTCTGCTTGCTGCCGGAACCGCCGACAACGAATTTGTTGATCAGATCCGCGAGGTTGAGGGCACCTTGCACATGTGTGATCTGGTCGTTGGCTTTCAACATCTGATCATCGCCGCCGATCTCCAGCAGCACGTAATTGTCGCCCAGCAGGCCGTCGCTGGTGATGATCGCCGTCGTATCCTTCGGCAGTTTCACGTCGTTGTCGACATTGATGGTGACCACGGCCTGATAGTTTGCCGGGTCGAACTGCTTGGCGACCACGGTGCCGATCTTGGCGCCGGCGACCCGGACATCGGTGCCGGGATTGACCGAACCGCCGCGATCGAAGCGCATGACCAGATTATAGCCATTGCTGTTCTGCCGCACGCCGATGGTGCTGGAGACGAGATAAAGGAAGCCGGCAGCGGCGATCAACACGATAGCGCCCATCACGGTTTCCAGCACGTTCCGCTGCATTCATTCCCCCAAGGTCAGGATCGAACTTCCCGCGGAACCGATCCATCCAACATGATTTCGCCGCGCGCGCCCCCCGCCCGGCCGACGACAAAAGCGGCAGGCCCGGCTTCGAGCCGGCGCCGCGCGATATTCAATTCGGCGTCCAGGGCTGGTAATCGCCGGTCGACTTCGGCCGGTGGCCGCCGGCAAGGACATGGCCGGGCGGACGATAGGCGAGATCGGTACCCGTGAGATTGGGCTGATGCGGCTTCTGCCAGACGGGCCGGCGCGCCTCGTCGGGCAGCGGGCCATTGGTGCGATGCAGCCAGGCATGCCAGTCGGCTGGTACCCGGCTCGCCTCGACCGCACCCTTGTAGATCACCCAGCGGCGCTCGCGCTTTGCGCCCTTGGTACGCTTGTCGACATAGTATTTGTTGCCGAATTCGTCGCTGCCGACCAATTCGCCATAGAACATCGTGAAAAGACGGGTGCCGAAAGCCATCTAGGCCATACCTTCGAAGTCAGCTGATTCCGGCGGCACTATAGCCGCCGCCCCGCATGGTGACAAGCGAGCCCTGCCCCGCATCCCAGCCCCTTCTGCCTTGCGGAACAAGCATTTGCCGGATGCACGGCTAGCCGGACAAGGTATCTTTGACAAGACCCGGCTTGGCCGGGCCAGATGAAGCCGGCGGCAAGCCGGTGGCCGGAGAGAAATGGCAGGCAACGACTCCTGTCGGATAGATTGGGGAGGCTCGACTGGGCGGATCATTGCAAACGGCGGGACGCCGGCGCTATTGGCTGGGACTGGGGCTGATCCTGATCGCCTGCTGCCTGCTCAGCATCATTTCCACTTTCGCGCGGCTTGCCTATCAGAGCGGCGCCACGCCGACGACGCTGCTGTGGCTGCGCTTCAGCAGCTTTACCGTTGTCATCGGGGCGCTGCTGATCCTGCGGCGCCGGCGGCTGCGGCTGACTGCGCGGCAGCTGCTCGGCACGGCGGTGATGGCCGTCGGAATGCTGATGAATTCGGTCGGCTATCTGGGGTCGGTGGCTTATATCAGCATCGGTCTATCGGTGGTGCTGTTCTATACTTTTCCCCTGATCACGGTCGCCCTCTCGGCCCTGATAGGCGCTGAAAAACCAAGCTTTATCAAAATCTTATGCGTAGCCGGCGCATTCTGCGGCGTGCTCCTCGCCTCCGCCAACGCGATCGGCGGCACGTTCGACTGGCGCGGCGTGGCGCTGATCCTGATCGGCGCCCTCGGCTTTGCCGGCGCCATCGTCTACGGCAATGCCAGGATGCAGGGCGTCGCGCCCCTCACCATGAACCTCTGGATGAATCTCTGGATGGTGGCGGTGATGAGCGGCGCCATCTTCCTGGTTCCCGGGACACAGGCGGTGCTCGGCGCCTTCACCTGGCCGACCGGCGCCCTCGCCTGGTTCGGCACGGCCGCGGCGACCGGCTGCTATATCCTCGGCTTCTCCTGCTTCTTCGCGGCGGTGCAGATGCTGCCGCCCTCGCAGACCGGCATCATGATGAATCTGGAGCCGATCATCGCCACCACCTCGGCGATGCTGGTGCTGGGCGAAAAAACTCAGCCACTGCAATGGCTTGGCATGGCGGTGATCATCGTCTCCCTGGGCGCCGCCTCGGTGCTGGGCGCAAGGCGGAGCGCCGATCGGCAGCCGGCGGAAGCGGTGCCGCAGGAGGTCTAGCCGTCGCGCCCCCTCTTCGATGGCAGGCGCACCTCGCAGTAACCCATCCGCGTCACATCGCCGACGGCCTCGATCGCACCAGCCTCGACCAGGGCCCGGAGCCGCGCATGGAGGAAGAGATCGCCGGTCTGATGATGCTCCTCATCGAAGCCCGCCCCCATCGCCTCGCCGATGACCCAGGCCATCTTCCGCCAGCGATCGACGACACAGGACAGAAGGAGCGGGTCGAAATGGCTGACCGGCACAGAGATGAGTTCGCCGCCGTCGATGATGCGCAGTGGCGTATTTTCCCGGACGAGCCTCTGCCACGCTTCCCGGTAGCGCCGACGTTCGTCGACCGAGAGCGGCCGTGCCGCCTGGCGCAGATCAATGAGCCCCTCTGGCGGCACCCAGGCAGGGCTGACCGCGAGCCGACTCTCCAGTTGGTTGCCAGGAAACCCACGCGACGGCAGGATCGTCTCGGTCAGATCGACAACCTCGCATGGCCCTTCGCCGCGATGCGACAGCCACCACAGGAGACCGGCATAGCTTTGCGTGTCGCGACGGGAGAACCAGATCACCGGGCGAACACCGGGCGCCAGTGACGCCGCCAGCAGCAATGCATTGGCCTTGACCGTCGTCTGCCATTTCGAGATTCCCAGGATGGCATTGACTGCCCGGACGCGGGCATCCATCTCGGCGGGCGTCATTGGCCCAGCCACGATCGGGCCGAGCGAAAACACGTCATGCGTGCTGGCGACGCGTTCCG
>DATLIX010000036.1:0-3163 GCA_035539215.1 Dongiaceae bacterium
GTCCGACATATCGGTGGCATAGTCGCCGGTCATCAAGAGCCGGATGTAATCCTTCGGCATCAGCACCTTGGCGACGCGCTTGAAGAGATCCGGCTCGTGCCGCTGCAGCCAGATCAGCTTCGGCGCGGTGAAGCCCGGCCAGCCGAGATTGCCGGTGATCTCCAGCATGGCTGGTACCCGGCGCTGCAGTTCTTCGCCTTCCGCCTTGGAGCGGCCATCGTTCCACAGGATGCAGGGACGCAGGATCTTATCCTGCGCGTCGAGCAAGGTCGCGCCCAGCATCTGGCCGGAGAGGCCGATGGATTTCACGCCGCCGAGGATCGGTGCGGCCTGAGCCTTGATGTCCTGCATGGTGCGGTCGACCGCATCCCACCAGACGGCGGGATCCTGCTCTGCCCACATCGGATAGGGGCGCGATACCTGCAAGGGCGCGAAAGACTGCGCCAGGACGCGCTGCGTCTCGTCGACCAGGATGGTTTTCACCCCGGAGGTGCCGATATCGATACCGATGAACATGCCTATCCCTGTCGTGCCGGCAGCAATTTACCCGGATTCATGAGACCTTGCGGGTCGAGCGCCGATTTCAGCACGGACATGAGTTCCAGTTCCAGTGGGTCGGCGGTGCGCCCCAGCTCGTCGCGCCGCACGGCGCCGATGCCGTGTTCGGCGCTGATCGAGCCGCCGCGAGCCAGCAGGATGTCATGCACCACCTCATTGATCTCCTTGGTGCGGGCCTGGAAGCTTTTGCCATCCTGGTTGAGCGGCTTCACGATATTGAAATGGATATTGCCGTCGCCGACATGACCGAAAGGCATCGGCCGGGCATCGGGCATCAGGCGCAAGACAGCGGCCGTGGCTTCTTCCAGGAAATCCGGCACCTGCGAGACCGGCACGGAAATGTCGTGCCGGATCGAGCCGCCGGCTTCCTTCTGCACTTCCGCCAGCGATTCCCGCATGCGCCAGAACTGCTCGCCCTGGGCGACGTTCTGGGCAACCACGGCATCGAGCACAAGACCCTGCTCGATCGCCCCAGCGAGCGCATTCTCCGTGGCGCTGATGATGTCGAGACCGTGCCCGCCGGCCCCCACCTCGATCAGCACGTACCAGGGATGGGTCTCGGCAAAGGGATCGACGACATTGGGGATGTATTTGCAGGCGAGTTCCAGTGCCAGGCGCGGCACCAGCTCGAAAGCGGTGATGGTATCGCCGGTCTGCGGCCGCAGGCTTGCCAGCAGCTTCACGCTGGCGGCCGGATCCGGCACGGCGACGAGGGCAATCGCGACCTGTTGCGGACGCGGGAACAGTTTCAAGGTGGCGGCGGTGATGATGCCGAGCGTGCCTTCGGCGGCAATGAAGAGATGCTTGAAATCATAGCCGGTATTGTTCTTGCGCAATTTCCTGAGGCCGCTCCAGATACGGCCATCCGGCAGTACGACCTCAAGCCCAAGGACGAGGTCGCGCATATTGCCGTAACGCAAGGTCATCACCCCGCCCGCATTCGTCGACAGGTTACCGCCGATCTCGCAGCTGCCCTCGGCCCCGAGCGACAAGGGAAACAGGCGGTCAGCCGCCTTCGCCGCCGCCTGCAGATCGGCCAGCACACAGCCGGCTTCCACCGTCACCGTATAATCGAGCGTGTCGAGATCGAGGATACGGTTCATGCGGCCGAGATTGACCAGAATCTCTTCGCCGGATGCTGAGGGAATACCCCCGGCGACCATGCCGGTATTGCCGCCCTGCGGCACAACCGGCAAGCCATGGGCGGCGCAGAGCTTGATGATATCGGCCACTTCCTGTGTGGAACCCGGACGCAGCACCAACGGCGCCTTGCCGGTGACAAGACCGCGCCATTCCGTGAGATAGGGCGCCATCACCTGCGGATCGTCGAGCCAGCCCTTGCTCCCGACAATGTTTTTCAGCTGCCCGGCGAGTTCAGGCGTCAGACGTGTCATCGTAAACCTCAATCTGCATCATACAACCATCATCACCGATAGCAGATCAGATGCAAGTGCGGATGAAAAGAAGCGCCTGGCGCAGCGAAGGTCTTTTGCCCCTGCGGCACATGCGCTAGTCTCAGCCATTGAAACAGAGCAATCGACACCGCCATCCGCATGACGGCTCCGGTGCAACGACTGCGGGGAAACAGTTTGGCACAAGAACGACCCGATGCGGATTTCGTCAGCAGCGACGAGCAGCTGCAGGTCCGTATCGCCTGGCATTATTACGTCGAGGGCCTGACGCAGAAGGATATCGCCGAGAAACTCGATATCAACCGCGTCCGCGTCAATCGCCTGCTCTCCGCCAGCCGGGCCAGCGGCCTGGTGCAGGTGCAGATTCACGGACGCCTCAGCAGCTGCGTGGCGCTGGAACAGCGCCTGGCGGAAAACTTCGGTCTGCGCGAGGCGATCGTGGTGCCGAGCAGCGATGACCCCGACCTCATTCAAGAATCGATCGGCTTCGCGACGGGAAACTGGATCAGCGACAATATCGCCCAGATCAAATCCATCGGCATCGGCTGGGGCCGCACCCTGCGCCTCAGCCTGCGCTCGATCCGCGGCAGCTCGATACCGGATCTCTCCGTGGTCTCGCTGCTGGGCAGCCTGACGCGCGGAGACGGCACCAATACCTTCGAAATCGCCTATCGCTTCGCCGACATCTTCGAAGCGCAGCGTTACTACCTCGCGGCTCCCGTTTTTGCCAGCAGCCGTGCCTTGCGCGATTCCATCCTGGCGGAAGACGAGCTGCGCATGGTGATCGACCGCGCACGCAGCGTCGATACCGCCTTGCTCAGCGTCGGCGATCTGTCGCTGAAATCCTTGATGGTGCGCCTCACGCCGGTCAAGGATCATATTCGCGACCTGCAACGGGCCGGTGCCGTCGGCGATATCCTTGGCCACTTCCTTGATCGCGATGGCGAGGTCATCGACCATCCGCTCAACCAGCGCGTGATCGGCCTGGAATTCGCTGATCTTTCCCGCATTAACCGCGTGGTGCTGGCTTCCGGCGGCCTGCACAAGCTCGACATCCTGCGGGCCGTCCTGCAGCGCCGCCTTATTCATGTGCTGATCGTCGACGAGACCACGGCGCGGCATCTGATCGGCTGAGCAAGGCGTCATCGCTGCGGCCGGTCAATTCTGAAAGGCCGGCAGCACGCGGGCGATGC
>DATLIX010000037.1:0-21048 GCA_035539215.1 Dongiaceae bacterium
CATCCTCGCCCTGGTTGGCGTCGTCGTCATGGTCGGTGACGGCTGGGCCGGAGGCTATTGGCGCGGCGATCTGCTGGCGCTCGGCATGACCTGCGCGATGGCCGCCTTGACCGTCTCGATCCGCCGCTATCGTGCGGTCGACTGGCTGCAGGTCGCCTGTGTCTCGTGCATCCTGGGCAGCATCGTCGCCGCGCCCTTCGCCACGGTGCGTGGCGTCACTTTTACCGAAATGGGTCTCCTGGCGCTGTTCGGCATCGCCCAGATGGGCCTGGGCTTCCTCCTGCTCGCGGCAGGAACGAGGCGCGTCTCAGCGATGGAATCGGCGCTGATCGGCGCCCTCGACGCGCCGCTGGCGCCGCTCTGGGTATGGCTGGCTTTCGGCGAAACCGTCGGCGGCGCAACCCTGCTCGGCGGGGCCGTCATCCTGCTCGCGGTCGGTGGCGATATCGTCCTCGCAAACCGGCGTGCCGCGAGCATGACAGCCGTAACCGGTTAGCTCTTTTCAGGCGGCGGCCTGATGCGCAGAATGCGCTTCTTTGCAAGCGTGGAAGGAACCCGTCATGGCCCTCGCCAAGATGATCGAAGAACACCAGGCCTCGCCCGAGGTAAAGGCCGTCTATGAAGACATCAAGGCGACCCGCCAGGTCGACTGGATCAACAATTTCTGGAAGGTGCTGGCCAACGATCCCAAGACACTGAAGCGGACCTGGGAGGATCTGAAGCAGATCATGGCGCCAGGCGCCCTCGATCCCCTGACCAAGGAACTGATCTATCTCGCCGTCTCGGTGACCAATGGCTGCGAATACTGCACCGTCTCGCATACCGCATCGGCGCGCCGCGCCGGCATGACGGCGGAGATGCGCCACGAGCTGATGGCGGTGATCGGCATGGCCAACGAGACCAACCGGCTGGTGAACGGCTACCGGGTCGATGTCGATCCGAAATTGCTGGAAGCGGCGTCGACCCTGTAAAGCCTTTCGGGCCGCATTAAGCATGCCGTGCCCCCCTGGCCGGAAATCCGCCAGGGGGCGGCGAGGGGCGACCTGCAGCGCGGCGACTCGGAAGCCGTTTAATATTCGTTAATTCTTTCGGTAGAGGCTAACCAAAGCACCAATAACCCCTGGTTTATTATGGCTACGCAAAGAACAATCGAAGGCGACGAGGGCGAGACTATACCCGACGAGCCGAGTTCCCTCGAAGAATCGACTCATTCCGAACTTCTGATGATGTACAACGAGTGCGCCCTCAGCATTCGCTTCGCCAAGGCCCAGCAATGGCAGAGCATGGGAGGCATTCTGGCGCTTTTCGTGCTGCTGTCGATCTATGCCAGCTATGCCGGAGACTCGCTCTGGGCGCTGAAATCAACGCTCGCCTTCAGCATTCTCGCCAGCATCGGCGGGATCTATTCACTGATCATCTATCAGTTCTGGCAGAGCACGGAGCGGGAAAAGCTGGGCTTCATTTCCGAGCGCTTCTCCACCACATTCCGCCTCGTGCGCGGGCTTACCAACCGCCGTGAATCGGATTTCCAGCGCTATGTGCTGCTCTTCTTCATGGTCTTCACCATCCTCGCCGGCAATTGGCTGCTGATCCTCTACGTGACGCCCAAGGTGCAGGCGATCACGCAGTAAGGTCGGCGCGAGAGGCGCTGTTCCAGCGACCGTCGCTGAGATTGAACATTAGGCGGCCGCGTCGGCGGCGAGACGGGCGGCGATCGCCGCCATCTTGTCCTTTTCCACATTGGCGAAGGCGACGCGCAGGTAATCCTCCTGGCCCGGCCCGAACATCGAGCCCGGCAGCGACAGGAGATTTTGCCGGTCGACCAGACGCCGCGCCACCTCGGCCGCCGTCCTGCCGCGATGCGGATGGCGGAGATAGGCGAAATAGGCGCCGGCACTGGCCAGTTCATAGCCGAGATCGTTGCGGCTAAAGGCTTCGCGCAAGGCAGTCAGGCGATCGCGCATCAGCACCGTATTGCCCTGGCGCCAGTCGCCCTGCGTCGCCAGGCCATTGATCGCCGCCAGCTGGCCGATCCGCGGCGCGCAGATCGCCACCGTGTCCATCGCCTTCGCCACTTGGCCGACCAGCGCCGGCGCGCCGACCAAAGCGCCGACACGGTACCCGGTCAGGCAGAAGACCTTCGAGAAGCTGTAGAGATGGATCAGCGTGCGCGCCCAGTCGGGATCCTGGAAAAGGTCGTGCGGCGCCGCATCATGCGGCATGAAATCGCGATAGGTCTCGTCGAGGATGAGGGCGATGCCGCGTGATTTCGCCAGATCGTAGAAGCGCCGGATCGCCGCCGGCGGGTAGACGGCACCGGTCGGGTTGTTGGGCGAGATCAGCAACAGCGCGCGTGTCCGCGGACCGATCGCCGCCGCCACTTCGTCGAGATCGGGCACGCCGCCATTGTCCGGGCGGAAGCTGACATGGCGGGCCCCGATGCCCTGCATGTCGAGCCACATCTGGTAATTGAAGTAATAAGGCAGCGGCAGAATGATTTCCTCGCCCGCTTTCGCCAGAGCCAGTGTGGTGAGGCAATAGGCCTGGTTGCAGCCGGCGGTGATCAGCACATTCTCCGCGCCGACCTGGCCGCCATAGACGCGGGCGATATCGGCGGCAAGTGCCGCGCGCAACGGCGGCAGACCCTCGATATCGGTGTAGCGCGAGGATGACGGCTCGCCGATGATCGAGGCGAGATGATCGGTGAGCGCCGTCGGCGGCGGATAGCCGGGCACCGCCTGGCAGACGTCGATCAGCGGCTTTGACTCGGGAAAGCTGCGGTCCTTGATCCAGCTATGGGCTTCGGCGATGGGCGGGGGAGCAATAGCTTCCAGCAGCGGATTGACGCGGTAGCCGATTCCCTCGCTCACTTCTGCAGCGCTCACTTCTGCAGCTCCGGCAAATTCTTGTAAAGATCAAGCGCTTCCGGATTGGCCAGCGCCTCCTTGTTCTTGATCGGCCGCCCGGCCACCACATCGCGCACCGCCAGCTCGACGATCTTGCCCGATTTGGTGCGGGGAATATCGGCCACCTGAATGACCTTGGCCGGCACGTGACGCGGCGTCGTATTGCTGCGGATCTGCTTCTTGATCTTCTCGATCAGCTTGTCGTTGAGCGCCACGCCCTCGCGCAGCCGCACGAACAGCACCACGCGCACGTCATGTTCCCAATCCTGGCCGATGACGATGCTCTCGATCACCTCCGGCAGCTTCTCGACCTGGCGATAGATTTCCGCCGTGCCGATGCGCACGCCGCCGGGATTGAGCACGGCATCGGAGCGGCCGAAGACGACGATGCCCTCGTGCTCGGTGAGTTCGACATAATCGCCGTGATGCCAGATATTTGGATAGCGTTCGAAATAGGCCGCCTTGTAGCGCTTGCCGTCGGGATCGTTCCAGAAACCGACCGGCATGCAGGGGAAAGGCCGTACGCAGACGAGTTCGCCCTTCTCGCCCGTCACCGGCTTGCCCTCCTCATTCCAGACTTCGACCGCCATGCCGAGGCCGCGCATCTGGATCTCGCCGCGCCATACCGCGCCCGTCGGATCGCCCAGCATGAAGCAGGAGACGATATCGGTGCCGCCGGAGATCGAGGAGAGGCAGATATCCTGCTTCACCTTCTCGTAGACGTAATCGAAGCTCTCCGGCGCCAGCGGCGAGCCGGTCGAGGTCAGCATGCGGACACTCGAGAGATCATGCGTCCTGATCGGCTCGATCCCGGCCTTGGCGCAGGCGTCGATATACTTCGCCGAGGTGCCGAACAGGGTGAACTTCTCGGCCTGGGCGTAATCGAACAGGATGTTGCCGTCGGGTGCAAAGGGCGAGCCGTCGTAGAGCATCAGCGCGGCGCCGCTGGCGAGGCCGGAGATCAGCCAGTTCCACATCATCCAGCCGCAGGTGGTGAAATAGAAAACGTGATCGCCCGGCTTCACGTCGCCATGGAGCTTATGCTCCTTCAGATGCTGCAGCAGGGTGCCGCCGGCGCCGTGCACGATGCATTTCGGGGCACCCGTGGTGCCGGAGGAATACATGATGTAGAGCGGATGGTTGAACGGCAGGCGCAGGAAGGCGAAATCATTGCGCGGCGCCGGCTGGGCCGCCAGCACATCGGGCAGCAGCGCGGCCTTCGGCAGATTGCCGGTATCCGGCCGCTCGGCGAGATAAGGAACGACGATCACCTGCTGCACGCTGGGCAGGCCCTGGAGGAATTCGCCGACGCGGCCGAGGCTATCGAAGGACTTGCCGTTATACCAATAGCCGTCCGCGGTCAGCAGCACCTTGGGCTCGATCTGGCCGAAACGGTCGAGCACGCCTTGCACGCCGAAATCCGGCGAGCAGGAGGACCAGATGCAGCCGATCGCCGAGGCTGCCAGGGCGCCGATCACCGTTTCCGGCATATTCGGCATGAAGCCGGCGACCCGGTCGCCCGGTTCCAGACCGAGGCTGCGCAGATGGGTGGCGAGGCGGATGACACGGTCCCACAGCTCGCCATGGCTGAGTCGCCGTTTGACCTTGTCCTCGCCCCAGAAGACGATGGCGTCGCGCTGCTGATGGCCGGGCTGATTGGAATAGCGGAGCAGGTTCTCGGCGAAATTCAGCTTGGCATCGGGAAAGAAATGCGCCCCCGGCATCTTGTCGCCATCGACGAGCGGCTGGCCCGGCCCGTCGCCGATCACCTCGGCATAGCGCCAGAGCGAGGTCCAGAAATGCTCGATCTCGGTGACCGACCATTGCCGCAGGGCATGACTGTCCGCAAGGTCGACCTGCCAGTCCCGCGCCACCTGGCTGCGGAAGGCGGTCATGTTGCTGGCGGCGATCGCCGCCGCGCTTGGTTGCCAGAGCTTATCGGTCATCGCCGCTCGTCATCCCTCGTCCAACGCTCACTCTTTGGCGGCGCATCGCTGTCGCGCAGACACCCCCGCCGGCCGTCCTCAATCTGCGGCGCGTGCCGGGCTTTGACAAGGCAAATCCCGGAACCCAATGCCGTTGCAGATTTCCGACAATCGGCACACTCCCGCGCCGAAACCGGCCGCGGGAACCGCAGGAACATAGCCAGATCGCGTTACAGTCGATTGATTTTATCCGACACCGGCCGCGGGAAAATCTCCAGCGCCGCCGGTCTGGCCGATAGCAGGCGGCTAATCCGCCGCCAGTCGCGCGAGGCTGGCCTTGGCCTGCTCGCGATGGCCGGGCTTGATGTTGCCGGAGACGGTGCGGATGGCGGCAAAGAGAACGGCGGCATCGTCGGTGAAGCCGAACCAGGCGATGAAATCGGGGATCAGATCGACCGGCATGATGAAATAGGCGAGCGCGCCAAACAGGATCGCCTTTACCTGCAGCGGCGTCGCCGGATCGATGGCGCAGTAATAGGCGGCCAGCAATTCGTCCAGGAAAGGCAGCTTGCTGGCGACGCGGCGCAGCTTCTTCCAGAAGCCGTCTTCGACCGCCGCCTGGTCGCGCTGCAACTTGGCCGGATCATAGAGCACGACCTCGCGCCCGGTGCCGGACGGTTCCCGCCCCCCGGCCGGTGCCGTGTCGTCCGATACCCCGCCCTCACCACTGGCCATCTGCAAGCAACCTCGCCGTCGAAACGATACCAATCGCCGGGATATGGCCATCGCCGCTCGCGATTGCAAGCGGAACGGCCCGGCAGCGGCCCGCCGGCAACCATTTGTTAACCAGACTGAGGCCTTATACTTATTGGAAAAAATGCGATTGCCGGCGTCGTTTCCGACCGATTCCGGCGGTGATTTTGGCTTGGAACGTTTGTCTGCATCATGCATCCGCGTCACCTGGTAAAAGCGACTGGCGAAAAGTTGATCGGCTGCCTGATTGCGGCCGGTTTTGCTTCCGCGATTTGCGCCCTGCCGGCACTGGCACAGCAATCGGGCCTCAACAACGCCACCCCGGTTTCACCCGCTCCGGCGGCGGCGGCGCCCGCCCCCATTCCCGGCAGCGGCTCGATCAGCGATACCGGCGTCCTGCCGCCGACGACCTCGAGCGGCACCACCACCTCGCAGACCTATCAGGATGTCTATGTCGACGGCGAAAGGCATAGCTGGCGGCCACTGGAAGGCGATACGCAGCAAGCCTGGGAGGCCTATCGCAACGGCGATTATCAGGTCGCCATCCCGGTCTTCGCCCGGCTCGCCAAGCTTGGCCACCCGGTCGCCGAATGGCTGATGGGCAATGTCTATTATGCCGGACAGGGCGTGCCGCAAGATTATCGCCAGGCGCTGATCTGGTTCGAAAAGGCGGCGACGCAGGGCTATATGCCGGCCTATGCCCCGACGGCGCAGCTTTACGAACAGGGCAAGGGCACGCCGATCGATTTCGGCAAAGCCTATCAGTGGTACAATATCGCCATCGCCGCCCTGCCCTACAGCATCGAGCGCTACGGCCTGATGAAGCAGCGCGACGCGCTCGCCACGCAGATGACGACGGCGCAGGTCGAAGCGGCGCAGAAGCGCTCCCTCTCCTTCCAGCCCCGCAAGGTGGTGCCGCCGGATATCGAACAGGCGCGCCAGATGCTGGGCGAATAGAGCGCCGCTATCCTCCAGCCGGCTCCAGTCGATAATGATAGAGGGCGATTCACGTTTTAAGCGGAAGCCAATCCGCTTAAAACGATCGCGCTTCAGGCGGCTTCGACGATCTCGAAATCGTGGGTGATGACGGCCGTCTTGCCGAGCATGATGGAAGCCGAGCAGTATTTCTCGGCCGAGAGATGAATGGCGCGCTCGACGGTCTCCGGCTTGAGCTTCCGGCCGGTGACCACGAAATGATAGTGGATCTTGGTGAAGACCTTCGGGTCCTCGCCGGCCCGTTCGGCCTCCAAGGTCACTTCGCAATCGGTGATGTCGTGGCGGCCGCGCTGCAGGATATGGACGACGTCGATCGCCGTACAGCCGCCGGAACCCAGCAGCAGATATTCCATCGGGCTTGGCGCGACGGTGGGTGCGCCCGGCCCCGCCGCCGCATGCATGACCACGGCATGGCCGCTATTGCTCTCGCCGACGAAGATATTGCCGTTGAGCCAGTTGATACGCGCCTTCATGACCTCTCCCTTTCGCCGGCCGGCCTGCTGCCGCTAAAACGTGACGCGGCTAAAGGGGCCGGAACCAAATTCGGGTGTTGTCATAGCCGACTTCCAAATAGATTTCATCTCCCGTCTGGACGGCGATCGGGGTGGGGAAAAATTCCGCCGCCTGTTTCCAGTGATTGCTGCGCGCCGGGCTGCTGGAGCGATAGGTGACGGCATCGTCGAGGAACAGGTCGAACCAGAAAGCCACGCCATGGACCAGGCCGTCCTGCGTCACGCGGATCGCCAGTTGCAGTGAGCCGGCGGTCGGCATGTCGACGCGGAAATCGAAATCGAGCACATCGAACGGCGCCGAGAGCAACCGGTGCGGATCGGCCGCCAGATCGATCTGCGCATAAGCGGGCGAGCGGAACTTGTCGAAATTGCGCATGTCGAAACCGGCGATCTCGCCGACCGGATTGATCGCCGCCAGCAGCGGACATTCCAGCAAGGCCGCGTAGACCCGCGCGGCGGCCGGGATGATCGCCGCCTCCGGCTTCACCAGATTGCGCCGCGCATGGGCGAGGATCTGCAGCATGTTCGGCGCCAGCATGCCGATATTGACCAGTTCCGAAACGAAGACATCGGCCTTTTCCGAGAGGTCTTTGCCCAGCTCCAACTGGGTGGATTTCTTGCCGATGACGGTGATCCGCTCGGCATACCCGTTCTGGGCGATGGTTTCGCGCGCCGCTTCCGCCAATGCCGGCAGAACTTCACAGGTCACCACCTGGCCGGCGCCGGCGCGCGCCGCCATCATGGCGACGATGCCGGAACCCGTGCCGATCTCCAGCACGATACTGCCGGGCTTCACCGCCCGCCGCAGCGCCGCATCATAAGCCTCGTTGCGCTCGGCATCGTTGATCATCGGGATGTGCCAGCCGGGCACCATGCTGGAGAGCTGCAGCCGCAGCGCAAAGCCGAGATCCCGGTCATCGGGAAAGCGCCGGACCGCATCCTGCAGCAGGGCCAGCGATTCTGCCGGCTTGTCCTGATCGTGCAGCACTTGCGCCAGCGACGCATAAGCCGGCCGGCAAGTGGCATCGATCTCGATTGCCTTGCGGAAGAACTGTGCCGCTTCATCGAGATCGTCGACATAATAGGCGAGCTCGCCGAGATTGAAATATCCGTCGACATAATCGAGCTTGTGCAGCACTGCTTCCTGGAAGCAGATCGCCGCCTTTTCCAGCTCGCCTTGCATCTTCAAGGCGATGCCGAGATTGTTGATGGCCGTGACGAGGCCCGGCGTCGCCAGCAGGGCCTGGCGATAGCACCGCTCCGCATCGGCAACCCGGCCGAGACGCAGGAGGGCATTGCCGAGATTGTCCCAGACCATGCCGTCGCGCGGATCGATCTCGGTCGAACGGTAGAAGGTGTGCGCCGCTTCCGCGAAACGGCCCATTTCGAATTGCAGGACGCCGACGCTGTTTTGAAACTGCGGGTTTTCCGGCGCCGCCGCGGCTGCCCGTTCGAGCCACGCCAGGGTGATCTCGCGATCCTTGCCGCGATGGTGGCTCATGATGCCCATCAGATGCAGGGCCGGCCCGGATTCGGGATCGAGGCGCAGTGCCTCGAGACAGAGGTCCTCCGCCGCGTCGAGCTGCACTGCGGCCACGGCACGCATCGCCTGTTCCAGGAGTTCACCGATCCTGTCGTCAGCCATCTTGAGCCATCCCTAAGGCGATTGCCGAAGCGAATCGCATACATTCCCCAGACCACAGCTTGCCTGAGCTACGGTGCACTTGCAGCCGAAAACGGTGACAGGAAAGTGCCGACGGCGCCGGCCCGCAGGCCAGCGTACGGGCGGAAGGTCGATCAGACGAGGATATTGACGAGGGAACCGCGGGGCAGGCTGCGGGACGGCTGGTCAGCCTGGACCTGATTGTCGTTGCTGGTATCGCTCGGCGCGGCGACCGTCGCCGTGCTGGGCGCCGCGGTGGTTGCCGCAGCCTGGCTCAGCATATTGGCAAGGGTGGCGCCCTGGACCCGGGCCTGACGGATTCCGGAAAGCGCTGCCTGCTGGGTTCGCTGGGCGGCAGAGATCTGGCTGGCGGCAGCGCCGGCGGCGGCTATATCCATGTCTTCCCCGTGGTCCTAGATACAGTCGAACAAGTGGCTTAGGCGAACAAATGGCTTGAGCGAGCGGGACGCCGCCGGTCAGGCGACGACGTTCAACAGCGACTTCGTCATCTCGTCGGCAGTTTTGACAACCGCGACATTGGCCTTGAAGGAATTGGCCTCGGTGCTGAGATCGACCATGTCCTTGGGATCGAGCGAACCGGAGGCAATATTCTGCGCCGTGCTGTCCAGCTGCTGCTGCACGCGCTTCAAACCGTTGACCGCGGTATTCGTGGCGTTGGTGACACTGGCATTGGTCGCCGGCGAAATATCCATTCTGCTCCTCCACCAGCCAAACGAGGCCAGCTTATGCTCAGCCACCCCGAGTCTCTGGGCGGCCAGACCTGATAAATCGACCTTAACCTATCTTGAAAGTATTAACAAACAGTTGATCAACCGGACGCTGCATAGTCCGGTCCCGACGGCAGCTTGCCCCGGGGAGACCAGCGGGAAAGACCAAAGGAGTCGGTTCAGCGTCAAAAATCGGCGCTTTCTTGCCTTGTAGCGGCAATCATTACCACTTAGGTTCTGCGATATCGCATTGCACAAGAACGCCGGCGATCGCCGGTCCGGGAGCGACCCACCATCCCCGCCCGCGCCCCGATCATATGAACAGAGCCGCCATGACCCCGCCATCTGCCTCCGCTCGTCCCATTTCCATCCGTCCGCGCCGCTCCGTGCTCTATCTGCCCGGCAGCAATGCCCGGGCGCTGGAGAAGGCGCGCGAGCTGCCGGCCGACGCGCTTATCCTCGACCTGGAGGATGCGGTGGCGCCCGAGGCGAAGGAATCCGCCCGGCAGATGATTGCCGAGGCGGTCCGGGCCGGCGGGTTCGGCCATCGTGAAGTTGTGGTCCGCGTCAACGGCCTGGATACGCCCTGGGGCCTCGCCGACGTCCTGGCGATGGCCCGCATCGGTGCGGATGCCCTGCTGTTTCCCAAGATCCAGTCGCCGGACGATGTGCGCGCCGCCGTCGCTGCCCTGGACCGGGCCGGCGCCCCGGGATCGCTGCCGGTCTGGATCATGGCGGAGACGCCGCGCTGCATCCTCGATATCGACGCCATCGCCAGCGCCAGCCATCGCCTGGCCTGCATCGTCGCCGGCACCTCGGATCTGACCCGCGAATTGCGCGCCCGCCATACCGCCAGCCGCGACAGCGTCTACACCGCCCTCTCCCTGATCGTGCTGGCCGCCAGGGCGCACGGGCTGGATGTGCTGGACGGCGTGCATCTCGACCTCGGCGACGAAGCGGGATTTGCTTTCACCTGCGAACAGGGCCGCAATATGGGTTTCGACGGCAGGACGCTGATCCACCCGAAACAGATCGACCTCGCCAACCGCGCCTTTGCCCCGACCGGCAAGGAGCTGGATCTCGCCCGCAAGGTGGTTGCCGCCTGGCAGGAGGCACGCGCCGCCGGCAAGGGCATCTGCGTCGTCGATAATCGCCTGATCGAAAAGCTGCATGTCGAGGAATTCGAGCGCCTGCTGATGCTCGACGATGCCATCGCGAAACGCGGCGCCAAATCGGCCGCCGCCGCCTGAGCTTCGGCGAGCGCCTGAGCTTCGGCGAGCGCCTGAATTTCGGCGAGCGCCTGAATTTCGGCAACCGCCCGGCCTGCCCCGCTTGACTAGCTGTTCCTTGGATGGGCTGCGCGGCTACTGGCTGAGCGTGCAATAGGCCTGTTTCGATTGCAGATCGCCGCAGATCTGCCGCAGCTTTTCCGGCGCGACGCCGGTGGCGAACAATCTGACGGTCGGTTCGTTGCCTGCCGCGACATAAAGCGGCTTCAACGCGGTCAGCTCGGGATAGGTGCCGTGCAGGGCCTTCCAGCCCTCCGCCGCTGCATCGATACCCGAATAGCTTGCCAGCTGAATCGCCGTGCCGGCCTTCGGATTGGTTGCGACGGGAAGCGTCGGCGCGGATTTCACCGCCGCCGGCGTGGCCTGCACGGAAGCCGCCCCTGCCGGTTTCTCCGTGGATTGCGCCACCGGTTTGACAGCGGGCTTGACGGCCGGCTTCGCCGCGATGGCATTCGTCTTCGGCTTATTCGGCTTGAGGCCGCTGACATCGCTCGCCAGCAATTGCGTGGCCGGTATCGCCGCCTTCTGCGCAGCGGCGGCCGTTTTCGCAGGCGCCTTGGCAGACGGCTTATCGGCCCGCTTTGCCTCGGCGACCGCCAGCTTGGCCGGCTTCGGCGCGGTCTTCGACGAAACCGTGCTTGCCGCCGCCGGTTTGCGCGCGGCGATCGGCTTGCCGGCCTGCGGCTTCGCTTTCGGCGCGCTTGGACGCGGCGCCGCCTTCGAGGCTGGTTTATGCGCCGGCGCAGCCGCTGCCGGCACGCCGTTCGTTGCAATCGTCGCCTGGCGGTAGGCCACCTGCTCGCCCCGTTCCAGCAGATAGAGCGCCTCGGGTCGCCGCACCATCAGCACGGGCGCATCGCCCAGCGAGGCGTTGCCCTGCTGCCGCTGCGCCGGCTGCAGCGATTTGCCCGGCAGGAGCAGCAGGGTGGCGAAGGGCTGACCGGCGCAGCTCACCTGCAATTGCTCCAACATGCCCGAGACGCCTTTGATGCCGAGCGCATCACCCTTGACCTGCTCCCGGTTGAAGCGCGGCGAGAAGCAACGCCGCCCGTTGACGTCGCTTGCTTCCGCCGCCTTCAGAACGATCACCGTACCGATATGTGGGTCGGCGACGCTGCCTTGCGCGGATGCGGCGGGAAAAGCGCCGGTCACGAACCAGGCACCGCTGAACTGCTTCGGCACAGGCGTCGCCTCGGGTTTCGCCGCCTCGGGTTTCGCCGCCGGGGGGATCGCTGACGCATCGTCGTCGGCCATCGACGGCGTGGCGCCGGCCAGCAGCGCGGCCAGGACAAGCGAAGAGACGATATGCCGCCAGTCAAGCATCCGGCTTCATCCTAGAAAAAGTCGAGCGTCACGTTGCGATCGGCCAGAGGCTGCAACGGTCGGGCATTCATGGGAAAGAGGCGGGCAAAACTCTTGATCTGCCCGATCCCGGCCTCGATGGGATCGCGAAAGACGATCCAATCGACGATCTCGCTGCAAGGCGGGGTCGTCAGCGAGCCGGGATAGCGATAGGTCACGGCGGCAGTCGGCAGCCACGCCGCGAGATCGATTGGACCGGAGAGCGGCACCTTGCCCCGCTCTTTCGGCATATGCGCGACAATCCGGCCCAGCAGGTCATTGGCGCGGCCGGGCCGCAGCATGATGCCGAGCACCGCCAAGCCGTCGCCGCTGGCCGCCTTGTGGACCAGATGCACTTCCAGTGGCCAGCGTTTGCCGGCCAGGGCATGTTCGCTGGGATGGTGGAAGTGAAACTGGAGGAAGTTGAACCGCCGGCCGCCCAGCGTCAGCCCGCTGCCGGCGGCATCGGCCTCCGGATCGACCTGGATGGTATGGCCATTATTGCTGACCTTGGCGGCGAAAGGGTGCCAGTCGAAAACAAGATCGTCGCTGCCGCCGAGATGGGCGGTGGCAAGATCGATCGGCGATTGCCGCCTGCCGCTGCCGCAAGCCTGATATCCCGGCGCGAGATGACCCCATCGGGCCGGCCCCTCGGCGCCTTCGTAACTCCAATGGGGCGGATGCGACGTATCGGCCGACCTTGCGATGCCCGGCCAGACAGCAGCACCTGCCGCGCCCGCCAAGCCGGCGCCGAGCCTCTGCAAAATCCACCGTCGCGTCGTTGCCTGATCCGTCATCATCCCTACTGCACAGTCGATGGCGAGATTCCAGCCTAATCAGGCAATCTTTAAGGGACCGTGAACGACGGTCGCCGGCGGGGCGAACCGGCCGGTGCGCAGTAGCTTGGTGTGGGAAATGGCGCGTCGTCGACGCGCTGCGACCCGGTCAGGTTGCGACCGGTCAGGCAGCCGCGTCGCGGCGCTGCCGGACGAGGCCGATCCAGCGCTGGGTCACGGTGCGGCAGAATTCGGTCGCCGCCCGGCCGTGCCGGCCGAGTTCGTCGCGGGCCTGTGCCAGCTTCCGGTTGCCGGCCGCCTCGCCAAAGCGCTGGACGATGATATGGCCGAATTTGTTGATCCAGGTATCGGCGAGCTCTTCCGACACTTCGAAATGGCACTGGAATCCGTAAGTCGTCTCGCCGTAGCGGAAGGCCTGATTGGTGCAGGTCGAGCCGGTCATCAGCCGGATGCCGGCCGCCGGCAGGCCGAAGGTATCTTCGTGCCATTGCATGATGCGCTGGCCGGGCTGCAATCCCGCCAGCAGCTTGTCCTGCCGGCCTTCCGGGGTAATTTCGATCGGCAGATAGCCGTACTCGAATTCGTCGTTGCGCCGCACCGTGGCGCCGAAGGCACGGGCCAGCAATTGTCCGCCGAGGCACAGGCCGAGCATCGGCTTCGACTGCACATGGAATTCCCGCAGCAGGTCCAGCATCGGCACAAAGCGAGGATAATTGGCATCGTCGCCGGCATGTTGCGGCCCGCCCAGAATGACCGCCGCATCGTAATCGTCCGGCGAAGCCGGCAGGGCGTCGCCGGAATGCGGCAGGACCGTCGTCAACCGTCCCCCCGCGGCGGCGATATGCTCACCCACCAGCGAGATCGGCGACGAGGCGTCGTTTTGGATGACCAGAACCTGCATTACTGTCGTGCCCCGCATTCCTGTTGACGCCAACTTCGGCCGCCATATCGGCTTCCGGACCGAACGCCCCGATTGCCTTCGGGGTCGCCGGCAATGACCGGGCACAGATGATGGCGAAGGCCGGACACGGTTTCAACCTTCGGTGGCGCAAGGCAGGTCTTCGAAATAGCGGTGGGTCAGGCCGGCGAGCGGGTCCCGGTCTGCGGCGGCCAGTTGAACCCCGCCTTATTGCCAAGACGCGCCAGATGCTGGCTGAGCAGCGGCGCCAGGGGCGATTCGCCGATCATCTGCCGGTGCACGCGCTGCAGGAAATGGGTGTCGGGATAGGCGTTGCCCTCGATGATGACGGCGCCCTCCGCCGTCAAGGCGATGTCCCAGCCGATCACCGTCCGGTCGACGAGCACGCGATGGCCGGCTTCGGCCAAGGCGGCGATTTGCGGCCATTGCGCGATGACACGTCCGGCAACGGGCGCACCGGTCTCGGGATGACGATCCCACCAAGCGTCAGGGGCGAAATGATGATCGTCGCAGAGCTGACCCAACCGGCCGGTGGCCAGATCGACCCGGGCGGCATATTCCACGCTCTGTGACCAGCTGGGTTCCAGCTTGCCGAGGATGCGCAGCATGGCATGGGTGATGTGGGGCCGCTGCCGATCGTCGAGACAGGTGAAGACCCGGAACACCATCAGCGAATCCCGCGCCATATCGGCGATGTCCGGATGATTGGCCAGTTTCGGCTGCACCAGCAACGGTTCGCGCATCGAACGGCTGGTGATGTGGTGAATGACCTCCGCCCGGCTCAACTCCCGCCCATGCTTGCTGCGGTAGAAATCCCCGCCGAGCCAGGTGAACCAGTCGACGCCGCGCGCCCCCCGGGCCTGGACCGGCTTGATGAAGATGTCGCGGTCCAAACTGCGGTAATCCGTCTCTTCATCACCGTGGGACAGGAACGACCAATTGCCGTCGCTCACCACGCCGATGATGTCCGCCACCGGCAGCCCGGCTGCTTGGCAATGCATCGTGAAAGCATGCTTGTTGCCGAGACTGACCCGGCGGCCGTGGATTTTCGGCTGCAGCCAGTGCAACTGCTTCATCAGCCCGTTCTTGATTTCATCGCGGCCGACATAGTCGTCGCCGGCGGCGATGCCATGCGGCAACTCATAAAGCTGCGATGAATAATAGATCGACGGATCGGTGCGATAGCGGCGCATGAGCAGCCACTGCGCCGCCACTTGCTGCGAGAGCGTTATGCCGCGCTGACGATAGACCGCATGCCAATCGCGCAAGGTGAAGAAAGCCAGCCGCAGGGAATAATAGAAGGGAATGAAAACGTGCTGGCCGACACCGCTGGCCGGGTCGAGCAGGTTCCTCGGCCGCAAGCACGTGCGGCGATACACCTCCCGGCACCAAGCGCCGAGACCGCGCGGCTTCGGCGCGGCCGACGCTTCCGTTGCAAATCTGGCACGCCCGGACGATGGAGCTGCGACCGGTTGGGATGTGCGGGATAGAGCTTTAGCCATAGCGGGTATTCCAAGCAAAAGGTCGCGGATCTAGTCGCCATTTGATTCAAATGTCGGATGCATCATGCAAGGAGAAGCTAACGTCGTGCTGTCGGAACGATGAAATTTACGGGGCAATCCTCGGCTGCGGCGATAGGTCCCGCGGCAATTAGGAACGACATCTTCTCGCCACGAGGATCGCCCGTCGGGCGCGGCGGCATGACGCATGCCGAGCGCCGGATATCCTTTCAACGACCTGTCAGCAGACATTCCGCCGGCAGCGTGACGATTGCCGTCGTGCCCTCGCCCGGGACGCTTTCGAGTTCCAGGCTGCCGCCGTGGCGCTCCATCAGCAGACGGCTCAGCGACAGGCCGAGCCCGGTGCCGGCGGTGGTGCGGTTGAGGGTATTCGATACCTGCACGAAAGGCATGAAGATCCGCTCCAGGTCCTCGGGCGCAATGCCGATACCGCGATCGATCACGCGGATCGTCAGCTGATTGGCCAGATCGACATGCGCCGTGATATTGACCTTCTCGCCCGCCGGCGAAAACTTGATGGCATTGGAGAGCAGGTTGATGAGGACCTGCCGTAGCCGCCGCTCGTCGCCGCTGATCATCACCTCGGGAATTTCCGCAGCCTCGATCTCGACGCCGTAATTGCTGGCCTGGCCCGAGGCGATGCGGCTGGCCGCCATGACCAGTCGCGGCACGGCGATCGGCTCCATGACGATCTCCATGCGATCGGCTTCCAGCTTCGAATAATCGAGGATGTCGTTGATCAGTGCCAGCAGATGCTGGCCGCTGCTGCGGATATCGGTGAGATATTCGCCCAGGCGCTCCGGCATGCGATTGGCCGAGGCATCGATCAGAAGCAATTCGGAAAAGCCGATGATGGCATTCAGCGGCGTCCGCAGCTCATGGCTCATGGTTGCCAGAAACTGCGATTTCGCCTTGTTGGCGGACGCCGCATGGCGCCGCGCGGCCTCCAATTCGGTGGCATGAAGATTGGCTTCCTCGACGGTGCGCTCCAGCAGCAGCATCATGGTGCCGATGGCGGCGTAGCGGCCGTTTTCGGTGATCACGAAACCGGTGCCGATGGCTTCCGGGTAGTCGAAGGCGATCATCGCCTTGATGCGATCGATGGTCGTTGAAACATCGACCGCAAGTGGACGCGTATTGACCAGAGGCCCGATCGGGCGGCGGTTATAGACGTCGTACCAGAGCGGCTGGGAAAACTGGAACAGCAGGCGATCGCGCTCGATGATGCCAAGCAGCGCGCCATCGCGGCCGAGCACGGCGAAGATCGGCAGCGACGGATTGGCGGAGAACAGATCCAGGACTTCGCCGCCCGTCATCTCGGGCGTGATCGACGGCGCCACCATGGCAACATCGTTGGCGGTATAATGGGCAACGCCGATCTCCGCCAGGGGCGGCTCGATTCGCGGCGCCGGCTCGGACATGTCGGGTACCTCGCCCGGGCGCGCCGCCGTTACCTGCAGCGGATGACGACCGGCCAGACCGGCAGTTGGATCGGGTGCAGCAAGGTCAAGCAGCTGGGCGCCATCGGCCGGCAGACGCCTTTGACGGCCGGCTTCCGGCTGGTGCCGCAACCGTCCCAGCGGCACCTGGTGCCGGAGGCGTGGGGAAGAATCCTCGTCCATGAGCAAGTCCGATTGCTGTGCGTCAGGATCGGCGGGTATCTGCCTCCCTTGTGACACCTCGGCATTCATGGGCGGTAGCTCCCGAGAGTAACTATCGGTAGGTGAAGCCTGGACGAAGCCCGTGGATGAAGCCGCGGGCCGGCTCTCGCCTCCCCTATTGAGAGACCGCAGAACCAAGCGGCACCTTAGCCCCCTATCGCGTCATTTATGTGACAGCGGCGTTACGAACTCACATAGGGATATGCAAAAGAGAGGTTTCCCGCTTTGTCGGACGCTTTATCAAAGCCAAGCGACCGGCCCAAGCACTGACAGGACGCCGGCCGGCGATATCGACTGATCGGGAGAGGCGAGGATCACGAGAGTGGCGCGGCCGGCGCGACATGCCGGCGCGCGCTCAGCGGCCGTAGCGGTAGAGCTCCGTGCCGTTTTCCTCGAGCCAGTCGCGCGAGGCGTTCACAGTGCGGCAAAGTTCGCCGCAGAGTTTCCAGAAACGCGGGCCGTGATTCATTTCACGGAGATGCGCGACCTCATGCGAGATCACATAGTCCATGACGTGACGCGGCGCGAAGATCAACCGCCAGGAGAACGACAGTTCGCCCTCGCTGGTGCAGCTCCCCCAGCGGCTCTTGGTATCGCGAATGGTGATGCGCTTGACCTTCTTGCCGACCTGTTCCGCCTTGGCATAAGCGCGCGCTTCGATCTCGCGGCGCGCCTCCAGCTTCAGCCATTCCGAAACGCGGCGCGGCAGATGCATTTCCTGGCCAGCCACATGGATTTCCTGATCCTCGCACCAGACCACGCCGCGCGCCGTGGGGCGATGGCGGATGCGATGATCGAGGCCGAGAAAGGGAATGACGGCGCCATGCTCGAACGGCACCGTTTCCGGCAACTGATCGAGCCGCTCGGCAATCCATTCCTTGTTGGAGAGGACGAAACGCTTGCCTTCGTCACGCGAGGTGCGTTTTGGCAGCACCACGACAATACGCGAAGAACCATAATCGAGACGCATAATGATGCGTCGCGCCCGCTGGTTCTGCTGGAAAACCAGCGGAACGCTGCGATCGGTGAAATTGAGCATCTGCACATCAGAGGCTTCCGCCATCGGACGGCGCTTGGCACGCGCCGCCGAGGACTTGGCGGGAGTCTTCTTCGGTGCGATTTTTTCGCGACTTTTCGGGACTTTCCGCATGCCTGCATCAATTCTCTGAGGGACTATCTGCAGGCAGTCTAGGCGCCTTCAAAGCGCCACTTCAACTACTTACGCTTTTTTCTCCGCGATATTTTTATTCCTATTTTTACGCTGCGACTCGGCTGAAATAAGGGCCTGTTTTCGCTCGATTCCCCAGGCGTAGCCACCAAGTTTTCCGTCATTACGCAAAGCGCGGTGACAGGGGATGGCGAGCGCGACAGGGTTGCTGCCACAAGCCTGCCCCACCGCCTGGGCCGCCCCCGGCTGGCCGATGGCTGCGGCGATCTCGCCGTAAGACCGGGTCTGGCCGGCCGGAATCCGGCTCAATTCGCTCCAGACCCGCTGCTGGAAAGCAGTCGCCCGGATATCCAGCGGCAAGGCGGCATGCGGCAGTTCGCCCGCCATGCGCCGCATCAATTCGTCGATATAGGCAGCGACCGTTTCGTCATCGCGGCGCAAGTCGGCCGCCGCCGGAAACTCGGCCCGCAGCTGGCCGATCAAGCTCTCCGCATTGTCGCCCAAGACAACCCGGCAGAGGCCGCGCTCGGTGGCGGCCACCAGGATCCGGCCGAGTGGACAATCGGCGATGCCATAGGTGATGCGCGCGCCACGGCCGCCGCGGGCATAGCTGGCCGGGGTCATGCCAAGGGCCGCATCGGCCCGCTCATAGACCCGGCTGGAAGAGCCGTAGCCGGCATCGAAAGTGGCGGCGGCGACACCGCCTGCGCCGGTCTTCAAGCCCGCCTGCAGGCGCTTCAGGCGCAGGGCATCGTCATATTGGCGCGGCGTCACGCCCATCAGGCGCTTGAACTGGCGCTGCAGATGCCAGGGGCTCAGACCGCAATGGCTCGCCAGCTCATCCAGGGTGACGGGGCCTTCCGGATAATCCCGCACCCGCTCCTCGATATAGGCGACCGCGCGGCGGGTCGCCGCCAGAGCAGGCTCCGCTTGCGTGGCCGGGCGCTCCATATCCGGCTTTCGCTGGGGTTCCAGGCGCCGCTCGGCGATTAATGTGGCGGTCATGGCCGTTCTCCGTTTTGTTGATTTCCTTGCGCTCATGACACACCGATTTAGAGTTTTAGCCGTCGGCCAGCTATCCGATGCTTGCGGGCCTCACTGCGCCGGTTGCTTTTGCCGGTCCGGCTTGTATTTTTAAGCTCTCGCTCCGCGCCCAGCTTCGCTTTCCCTTTCGAGGCCAGTCAACCATGTCGCAGCCCATGCCCCCCTTTCACCTCGCTTTTCCGGTCGCCGACCTGCCGGCCACCGAACGCTTCTATGCCGAACTGCTCGGCTGCGGCATCGGCCGGCGGGCGGAGAAATGGATCGATTTCGATTTCTTCGGCCATCAGATCTCGGCCCATCTGCGGCCGGAAGAGACCGGCCTTGCCAAGCGCAATGAAGTGGACGGCGACCAGGTGCCGGTACGGCATTTCGGCGCCATCCTGGAATGGGACAACTGGCAATCCCTCGCCCAGCGCCTGACCAAGGCCGGCATCGACTTCATCATCGAACCGCATATCCGCTTCCAGGGCCAGGTCGGCGAACAGGCCACCATGTTCTTTCTCGATCCGAGCGGCAATGCGCTTGAGTTCAAGTCCTTCAAGGATATGAGCCAGGTTTTCGCGACATAATTATATTCGGTCCCTCAGGCGCCGGGCGGCAGACCTCCGTCTGCCTTGGCTCCGCGCCACTTGGCGCGCGGCCGCCGTCGCGGCCGGAAGCGATCCGATCGATTCGGAATCTGCTGCGTATTACTATCCTCGGGCGCCGGGCGGCAGACCTCCGTCTGCCTTGGCTCCGTGCCACTTGGCGCGCAGCCGCCGTCGCAGCCGGAAGCGATCCGATCTGCTTGAGAACCTTGAGTGGAATTCAGCGAACGCTGTTAGGCCCAGTCGACGATATGGTTTTCCAGCGGGCCGGCCTTGCGCTCATTGATGGCGCGGCCGCGGACGGAAATACCGGCCTTGTGCACGGTCGAGGGATCGCCTGACACCAGCGGATGCCACCACGGCAAATCGCCGCCATCGCGCACCAGCCGATAGGCGCAGGTTTCCGGCAGCCAGTTGATCTTGCCGATATTGCGCGGCGTCAGCTTGACGCAGTCGGGCACCAGATCGTGGCGATGTGCATAGTCCTTGCAGCGGCAATTGCGCAGATCGAGCTGATGGCAGGCGGCATTGGTGAAAAAGAGCTCGCCGGTATCTTCGTCGATCAATTTGTTCAGGCAGCATTTACCGCAGCCGTCGCACAGGCTCTCCCATTGCGCCTGCGTCATCTGGCTGAGCTTCGTGGTCTTCCAGAAAGGAAGGTCGCGTTCCATCGCCCGACCGGCTCAGCCGCCGTGCTTTTGCACGAAGTCGCGCCACTGCGGATAGATTTCGCCACGCCAGCGCCGGCCGTTGAAGATGCCGTAATGGCCGACAGATTTCTGCAGCAGGTGGCGCTTCTTGTCGGCGGCGAGATTGCGGCACAGTCCATGTGCGACTTCGGTCTGGCCGGGACCGGAAATATCGTCGAGCTCGCCTTCGATGGTCATCAGCGCCGTTTGCTCGATCGCCGCCGGCTCGACCAGCTGTCCGCGATAGCGGAAGGTGCCGTTCGGCAGGCTGTGCTCCTGGAAAACATGGCGCACGGTATCGAGATAGAACTCGGCCGAGAGATCCATCACCGAGAGATATTCGTCATAGAAGCGGCGATGCGCATCGGCGCTTTCGCCGTCGCCCTTCACCAGATTCTCGAAGAAGCTGAGATGCGAACCGACATGGCGGTCGGGATTCATCGAGACGAAGCTGCCGAGCTGGAGGAAGCCCGGATAGACACGGCGCAAGGCACCGGGATGCCAGAGCGGCACGGCATGGACCATGCTGCGCTCGAACCAGTCGAGCGGA
>DATLIX010000038.1:0-9444 GCA_035539215.1 Dongiaceae bacterium
GACCGTCGTGTCGAACAGCCGCGGCAGCCGATCCTCCACCGGCAGGTCCGGCGTCTGCGGCACCGTCGTCGTCGGATCGCGGAAGACCAGCTTGACCAGCACATTGGCGAAACTGATGCCGAGGAAACTCATCATCAGCGAGGTGATGATCTCGTTGACGCCGTAACGCGCCTTCAGCAAAGCCGGCAGCAGCGCCCAGATAGCGCCGACCGCAACCGATACCACGATGCAGCAGACAATCATCAGCGAACGCGGCATCACCTGGATCAAGGCTGGTGCCAAGGCGGCGGTAATGACCGCCGCCAGCAGAAACTGCCCGTCCCCGCCCAGATTCCAGATGCCGGCGCGAAAGGCCACGATCAGCCCCGCCGCCATCAGCAACAGCGGCACCATGCGCGTCAGCGTCGCCTGAAAGCCGATCCAGTTGAACAGCCCACGGTCCAGCACATAACTGTAGTAGGCGAAGGGACTCTTACCGAGCGCCAGCAGAATGATGCCGCCGACCAAAAGCGCCAGCAGAACCGGCAGCAGGATGCGCAACATTGCGCCGCCGGCCGATCGCACGAACTTGCCGCCAGGCCGGTGTGGGGCGAGCGTCTCGAGCTGTGTTTCCGAGGCCAGACTCATGCCGGCGTCACTCCTGTCATCAGCAGGCCGATCTGGCGTTCGGCATTGGGTGCGTTGTCGACGATGCCGATGAGCCGGCCCTGAAACATCACGCCGATCCGGTCCGCCAGCTCCAGCAACTCGTCGAGTTCGGTCGAAATCACGATCGTGGCGAGGCCTCTGCCGGCACTCTCGCGGATGCGTTCGCGCGCCAGGCGGATATTGTAGAGGTCGAGGCCATAGGTCGGCTTGTTGAAAATGACGATGCCGGCATTTTCGGTCAGTTCGCGCGCCAGCAGGGCTTTCTGGATATTGCCCCCGGACAGCTTGCCGATCGGCGTGCGTTCCGACGGGGTGCGGATATCGTGCTGGCGGATCTGCTCACGTGCATGCAGATGCACCTTGTCCCACAGGGTCAGCCCCTTCTGCCAGAGCGGCGGCCGCCCGATTTCCTTGAGGACGAGATTGGTGGCGACGGAAAAACTTCCCACCGTCCCCTCGCCCAGGCGCTCGTCGGTGATGTAGCGCAGGCCGAGCCGGCGCCGCGCCTCGACGCCGCGATCCGTCACATCCTCGCCATTAATGACGATCTCACCCTCGGCGGCCGGCCGCTGTCCGGCGAGCACTTCCGCCAGGTGCTTCTGGCCGTTGCCGTCGATGCCGGCGATACCGAGAATCTCGCCGGGCCGCAGATCGAAGCTGGCATCGCGGACCGGGCATTCGCCGCGCTCGGCGCTTGTCGAGAGATGCCGGACGATCAGGCGCGGTGCCTGCGTCATATCGAGCTGGGCGGCATTGCGGCGGTCGCCGATCAGGGCGGCGACTTCGGCACTGCCGCGATCGCTCGAGCCGAACATGAGCTGGATGACTTTGTCCGTCACCTCGGCCTGGGTCATCTCAGACAGCAGCCCTGGCTCGATCGCGCCGACGAACCGACCGAGACGCAGGACGGAGATGCGGTCACCGAAGCTATGGGCCTCCTGCATTTTGTGGGTGATTAGGATGATGGCGACACCCTTCTCCCGCAGGCGCTTCAGCACCTCGCCAAGATCGCGCACGCCCCGGGGCGTCAGCATGGAGGTGGGTTCGTCCAGGATCAGGACCTGCTCGCCCCGCCACAAAGCGCGCATGATCTCGACCTGCTGTTGCTGGCCGAGCGAGAGCCTGCCCACCTGGGCATCAGGGTCGATGCTGACGCCGAGAAGGGCCGAGAGCTCCTGAAAGCGTGCCAAAGCCGGCGCCTTGCGCAGGCGTTGCCACCACGGCCCGCCCAGCATCAGGTTCTCGATAACCGTCAGGCTCGGTACCAGCAATACATGCTGAAAGACCGTGCCGATACCGTGATCCAGGCTGGTGCGCGGCGAACCCAGCCGGACGGCGCGCCCCTGCAACAGAATTTCTCCCGAATCCGGTTGCTGCATGCCGGCCAACATGGCGATCAGCGTCGATTTTCCGGCGCCATTCTCCCCCAGGAGAACATGAATCTCGCCGGGATAGAATTCCAGCGAGACATTGTCATTGGCAACGACGCCGGGATAACGCTTGGTGATGCCGGCAACAGCAATTGCCGGAACAGCCGCGCGCCGCGCCATTGTTGTTTCGTGGACCATTTCACCGTTCGCTCGATCGGATCGCCATGCAGGGTAGCGCATGGCGATCCGGATTCCACACTCTTCTTCAGACGAGCTGGCTTATTTTGCGTCGACCGAGGTCATCAACGCCCGCACCTTCTGGGCATCGAAGATTGGCTCAATCTTGATCTTGCCGTCGATGATCTGCTGACGAAGGTCCGCAATCTGCTTCCAGACGTCGTCCGGAATATGTTTGGTGTGCAGCAGCTGGACGGAATCATCCTTCAGGCTGATCTCATACTTATGCGTACCGAACTTGTCGGCCTTGAGATCATCCACCATGGCGCTGTAGACCGGCACCAGGTTCCAGACCACGGAGGAGAGCAGATTGCCCTTGTCGATCGGCGTCTTGTCGCCGATCACGTCGATGAAATAGGCCTTGTCGCCCTTCGCCGGCTTGGTCGTCTCCACCGCCTGCAGCATGCCGAAGCTGGCGCCGTCGCCTTGGCCGAAGATGATATCGGCGCCGGCGCCGATCACCGTTTCGGTCACCCGGCGACCGCCTGCGGCGTCGGAATAGGCGGCCGGCCCGATCACGGCATAGATGATCTTGACCTTGCCGCTCTCGGCCTTGACACCCTCGGCGAAGGCCGCGGATTGCGAGTTCCAGGAGGGCGGCTCGCCCGAGACGACAATGCCGACGGCGCCGGTCTGGGTCATCTTCGCCGCGAGGCGCCCGGCGAGATAGGCACCTTCATGGCCGCTCAGGGTATAGTCGGCAATGGCGCCCGGCTTGTTGGCGTCGGGTCGATCGACGATGGCCACGGCCACCTTGGTTTCAGCGCCGATTTCCGGTGCCGCCGTGTTGTAGCCGCTGGCATGGGCGATCAGCAGATTGGCGCCGTCGCCGGCCAGTTCGCGCAAGGTGGGACGCACGTCGCCATAGCCAAGGCCGGTGGCCGGCATGACCTCGATGCCATACTTGGCACCCACGGCCTTCGCCGCGTCGACGCCCTGCTGGTTCCAGCCGTAATCGGTCGGATCCTCGGGCGTCAGGATGGCGATCTTCTTGACGTCCACCGCCAAGGCTGCTTGCGGAGCCAGGAGCGTGCCGGCGCCCAGCATGCCTGACAATACCGACGCAGCCAGCATGAGCTGGACGCGGCGGCTGAACTTTTCTCTCAACATTCTCGTTCCTCCCAAAACGTTATTGTAGTGACATTATCTTCGTTGCTCGTCCCGGTTCGGAAAGCAAGTCGGCGGTCAAACTTTGCCTCGCCATCTTATCCTTCCGCGCCGGCGTGTCTTTATCGTTCCCTGACATCAACGCTCGACACGAAGCGCGACGATTTCCCTGTTCTTTATTCTCATTCCAGTTGCCTTGCGCAACGGCACCCCAAGCCGTCACAAATTTTCGTCAGCTTTGCAGCGTCTTGCGCACGGCAACCAGCTTGCGTGCCCGTTCGGCGCGGAGCTCGGCAATGCGTTCGGGCGTGTAATCGAAGACGCCGCTCCCGGTCTTGATACCGAGGCGACCGGCCTCGGTGCGCTCACGGATATATTTGCTGACATCCGCGCGGTTGCAGAGTTCCTTGTTCAGATAGCTGCCGACCGCCTGGTAGATATCGAGGCCCGCCATATCCAGAAGTGCCATCGGACCAATCACCGACAGCTTATAGCCGATGCCCCAGGAGACGCAGGTATCCAGGCCCTCGACATCGATGACGCCCTGATCGACCAAGTCGACGCATTCCCGGAGCAGTGCATACAGCACGCGGTTCTCAACGAATCCCGGCACGTCCTTCTTGACGACCACCGGCAGCAGCCCGATCGACTTGATGCAATCCACCATCCAGGTGACGATTTCCGGCGCCGTCTTCGCGCCCGCCACCACCTCGATCATGGGGATGATATGCGGCGGGTTCGACCAATGCATGCCGACCAGCCGTTCCGGCACGGCAACGCCCTCCTGGATCTTGCTGATGGGAATGCCCGAAGTATCGGAAGCCAGAATGCAGGTCTTGGGCACCAGCTTTTCCACGGCCTGGAATATCTCGATCTTAAGATCGAGTTTTTCCGGCACGGTCTCCAGCACGAAATCGGCACCTTCGACGCAGCTTTCCAGCGTGTCCGCCACGCGGATTTCCTTGCCGGTGCTCCGATCCGGCACGCCCAGATTGCCAAGCACGCCCTGCGCCAGGGCAATATTCTGCGCCGCCTTGCTACGCTGGTCAGGACTGGCGTCATAGGCCGTCACGGTCATGCCGGCGCGCGCCAGCGTCGCGGCGATGCCCGGTCCCATCGTTCCAAGACCTATAATGGCGGCCTTCGTCATCATGTCCCCACTTTCAAGAGCCGGCACGTCCCAGGTTGCGCCGCCTCTTCCCCCGACCAAGACTGTTGCCGACCATCACTCAATCGGGCGGCAACGGCAATCGCATGTCGCGCAACTCAGCCCGTCACCTTGACGAAGGCGGGGCGTGAGAGCAGCCGGTCGCGCCAATCGCCCAATTTCGGCAAAGCCGGCAGGTCGAGCGGGAAATCGAGGCAGCGGCGCACGATCGGACCCAGGCAGAACTCGGCCAGGCTTATGGACTTGCCGCCAAGCCAGGGCTGCGTGGTAAGCGCCTTCTCGAGAATCTCCAGCTGCGCCACCAATTCCTTGGAATCCGTCGCCCAGCTGGCAGCGCGTTCCGCAGCCGGCTTCTTCGCTTCCTTGAAGATGCCAAGATAGGGGTTGTTGAGCGAGCCCAGCTGCCAATCCATCCAGCGCTCGACCTTGCTGCGATCGACCGGATCGGCCGGATAGAACTCCGTCTTGCCCGCCTTGTTGCCGAGATAACGCAGGATCGTGTTCGATTCCCAGATCACCACATCGCCGTCGACCAGCGTCGGGACCTTGCCGTTGGGATTGAGGTTGAGATAGGCGGCATCCTGCGTGTTGTTGAACTGCCGGCCGTAATCTTCGCGCTGATAGGCGATGCCCAGTTCTTCCAGAAGCCAGATGACTTTCTGCACGTTGCCCGATGTTGCACGCCCTAGAATTCTCAGCATTCCCATGCCTCCCTGACCTTCTTGTTGATGACGGGGCGCTCGCATGGCGCCGCCGCCGGTTTACTTTGGCGGTTACGCCAAGGGCTTATAGGCGATCGCATCCATTTCGATCTTGGTGTCGATCACCGCGCGCGCTTCCACCGTGGTGCGGGCGATGTTTCCATCCGGAAAGAATTCGGCGAAAACGCGGTTGTAACGCCCGAAGTCGCGGGCGTCCTCGAGATAGACCGTGACGCGCACGATGTCGCCGAGATCGGCCCCTTCCAGGGCCAGGATGCGGCGCAGCGCCTCGACCGTCCAACGCGTCTGCTCTTCGATCGGGCCGGCACACATATTGCCCTTCTCATCCTTGGCCACCTGTCCGGAGATGAAAATGAAGTCACCCGCACGCACCGCCGGATGGAAAGGCAGGTTGGGGTTCTTGGTACCGATCGGCTTGATCTTATCGCTCATAACGGAACTCATGCCCTCACTTTGGCGCTAGAATACGGATGTCTCGATGATGTCGACGCCGCGCTGGCGGTCGATCAGATAAAGAATGCCGCGATCGTCGATGGTGACATCATTCGAGGAAGCCAGATCGAACCCCTCGGGCGCGTCGGCTTCGTAGAAACCGACTTCCTTGGGCCGGAACGGATCGGCAATGTCGACCAGCCGCAGCCCCTTGGCGAACCAGGCAAAGGGGATGATCGTCCCGTTGAAGCGCTCCGACGGCTGATGGCAACCCATCATCGGCGGCTGCGGCTCACCATCGGGATCGACGCCGTCAACCTGGAAGGTCGAGATCGGGATCGGGCAGGTTTCCACGGTGATATCGTAGATCCAGGTGAAAGCGGGCGCCGCAGGCCACAATTTCGCAACATCCTCATCCGCGACAACCATCACGTTGCGCCCCTTCAGGCGCTGCGGAATCGGCAGACACGTATGGGTGGGATGAGGGAAAGCCGGCGAGGTATTGCCACCGGAAATCATCTTCGGCTTCGACATGTCGGAAATGTCGAGGATGTAGTAGCCGTGATGCCAGTAGCTGACATAGAGCCGGTCGCCCCGGCGGATCGGATGGTGGCAGCGCGGCGGCGTCCAATTGTCCCAGGGATAGGCTTCGCCGCCGGCCTTCCACTGTCCTGGAATCCACCAGCGGCCGACTTCCTCCGGCTTCGCCGGATCCTTGAGGTCCAGGATCATCACGATATTGCCGATATAGCCCTCCGCGGTCGGCGAGATATACGCATAGCGACCGTCGAAATCGTAGCGATGCACACCCTTGCCATGGGTGCGCCATTTGGTGATCAGCTTCGGCTCGGCCGGCGTCGAGACGTCGTAAATGCCGAGCCCGCCGCCGAATTCGAGTGCGCCATCGGGGCCCTGCTTCTCATGATTGACGATCATGATGCCGTTGGATGCGCGCACCTTGTGCGAGTGCCAGCCGGTCGGCACCTCGATACGGTTGAGCTGGCGCGGATGGCGCGGGTCGGAAACGTCGACAATGGTGGTTCCCGTCGGCTGGCGCATATGGCCGATATACAAAGTAGTTCCGTCCACCCAGACCTGCCCGCCGCCGGGGCAGTCGATATGAGCCAGGAGTTTTGTGTTGAGACTGCGTGCCATAATACCTGCCAATAGAAGAAGTGCCGCGAGCGCCTGCCCGTGGTTATGAAAGCATGCCGCCGGATCGGCCGTGGTCGATCCGGCGATCGCGGGTTTTGTCGATCAAACCAGCCGGACGATTTCGCCGGACGATTTCTTCCCATGCTTTTGATAGAGGGCCAGCGCCTTCAGGGTCGGCTCGTCGCTGGCGACGAACAGGATCGCCGGCTGGGTCGCCGAAGCATTGACATGCTCGCACCATTCGCCGCCCGGCACCGCGAAAGTATCGAACTGTTCCCAGTCGAGGCGCTTGTTACCGATGATGCTGTAGCCGCTGCCCTCGATGGGCGCACAGAGCAGGCTGGCATTCTGCTTCAGCGGCAGCGTCTTTTCGCCCGGCCGCAGCATCTGCATGAAGAAAGTGATGGTCTTGTAGACCGGTGACCCGGTGGTGGGATCGACATATTCCATCATCAGGGCTTCATGCGGATCGCCGTCCCAGTCACGGAACTTCTCCAGCGCCTCGCGCATCATGTCCCAGCGATAGACATACATCGGCGATGCCGCACCGGTGCCGCGCAGATGCGAGACGAAACGCGGCATCAGCCCGCCATGGCCATAGATACGCTGCGAATAGTCGCTGGGAAAACGCTCGGATTGCACTGCGCGGCGCACCCGCTGCCCTTCCTGCTCCTCGGTATAATCATGCTCGAAATAGGTGGCGTTCAAGGTTTCCACCAGCGGCAGGTCGAGGACGCTGAGATTGATCGCCGGCTCGTCGCCCTGATTGCCGTGATTGTGCCAGGTGTCATGCGGCGTCAGCACCAGATCGCCCGGCCCGAAGGTGATGTTTTCGCCCTCGACACCGGTGAAATTCATGCTGCCGGTGAGGCCGAGGCGAATGGCATTGGGCGAATGGCGATGCGGCGGCATGATCTCCCGCGGATCATTGAGCCGGTAGGCGGTATACATGGTGCTCACGGAGGCGCGCTTGGGCGCCAGCCCTGGATTGACCAGGATCAGCGAGCGCCGCTCCGAGGATTCCGTGGTGATGAGTTCCGCCGAACGGTAGAGCAGCGGCTCGATATCCGCCTTGTATTTCCAGATATGCGGGACGGCCTTCTGCTTGTCCTTGACCTGGTTGTCCTCGTCATGTGCCGATTTCTTGTCGATGGCCCAGAACGGCGCCATCTGGCGGTCATAGACATCCGCATGGAGCTGATCCATGGCGGCCTCGAGATTATGGCCTTCCAGCCGCTTGCCAGAACTTTGCATAGCGCACCCTCTGTCTTGCCTCGCCAATCTGTTGTCGGCTTCGGCGTGTTGGAACCATTGGCGCTTATTGGTTCACGTCCCAGTCACGTGATGAACAAGATCGTAACCACGCACATGGACCATCGTCAACAACCAAGAACACTGGTTCGCAAAAAAGGCGAGATTGGTGCAATGATTGCCGGATCAATCCGCTTATGGTATCGTTTTGCAACATAAATGGTTTCGATTTGAACGGCGGCGACGTATTTCGGATGCGGCCCCGCTGATCGGTTCGGCAACAAATGGTGCGAATCGATGGTGATCGCGGCCGATATAGTGGGCTCCGCGGCAGAGCCGGCAGACAGGTCCCAGGCTGGAATATAATTCAGGGGCGGGAAAGTCAGTCATAGGCTGCAAGAGGCAGGAAGAATGTCGACGTCGCCGGCGACAGTGAGTGGCGATACGGCCGGTTCAAGGCGGGATTGGAAGCGATACGGGATTTCGCATGATGGAGCGAATGGATCAAACCTTAAGCAAATTGCGGCAGCTGATCGAAGACGGTTGCGCCGATGCCGAAGGTCGCATCCCGCCGGAGCGGGTGCTCTCGAACGATCTCGGCGTTGGCCGCCGCTCGCTGCGCCGCGCCCTTGATATCCTTGAACAAGAGGGACGCATCATCCGCCACCAGGGCCGCGGCACGTTCGTGCACGGCAGCGTACCCGCAAGCGGTGCTGCAACTGCGGCGACTTCGGCGATCAGCCTGCCCGGCCTCGCTGCCGCGGCGACCAGGGGTGTCGCCTTCGAAGAGATCATGGATCACACCAATCCGCTGGAAGTGATCGAAGTGCGCTTGGCGATCGAACCGGTCATGGCGCGCCTGGCGGCCTTCCGCGCCTCCCAGGCCGACATCAAGCGCCTGCAGGCGCTCGCCCAGGAAACCCGCGACGCCACCAATTCCGCCAGCTACGAATCGGCCGACGCCGCCTTCCACCGGACCATTGCGGAGGCGGCGCGCAATGCGTTGTTCCTGGCGGTTTTCGATACGCTGCATGCCGGCCAGCGTGATGCCGGCTGGCGTCGCCTTGGCGAGAACGCCAATTGCTACAAACGCCAGTCGGTGCATGCCGATTTCCATCGCGAGATCTGCGATGCCATCGCCGCCCGCAAGGGAGACCGGGCCCAGGATCTGATGCAGCAGCATCTCAGCGACATCCAGCGGCATATCTATCAGCACGCCTTTCCGGTCAGCGGCGATACCGAGCAATAGGCGCGCGGCGCCCCCTCGGCGCCTCGATCCGGCACAACAAAAATTCAGGCAGCTTCAATCGGGTCACTTGATCCGGCTGGAGTCTTCTTGGCATGCGCCGCTGCG
>DATLIX010000039.1:0-18912 GCA_035539215.1 Dongiaceae bacterium
GGTGCCGATATTCTCCGCATGCAGGGCTTCGAAGGCGGCGTTGCCGTCAAAGAAGGAATAGCAATGCGGGCCGGCGATCCGCTCGACGCCCTCCGCCGCCAGTACCGCGTCGAGTGCGCCGGCGGTGCCGCAATCGGCATAGAGCACGAAGATGCGCTGGAACTTGTCCTTGGCCTCATGGATCTTGGCCTGGACCGCCGGCGCGATCTTCTCCGGCCGGAAATGCAGGTCGGCGGGCAGGCAATCGACCGTGAAGCAGTCCCAGTGATGAAGCTGCTTCAGGGCGGGCACCTCGCGGGCCAGCGCGCCGCAGGCGAGCAGCAGCGTTTTCCCGTCACCTTTGACGGCTACCTTTCTCGCCATTGTCATTGTCCTATCACCAGCATTTCTTTCCCGCGCGATACGCTGCCTTTCGCGCCTCTCGCCTCTACCAGGTTAAAGATCAGGACAGCATAGCTTACGGAGCGATGGCAAGGCAGCGCCCTGAACCATCGAGATGGGCACTGAAGTCGCCGGGACAAGCGTGGGACCTGCATTCTCGCACTGCAATAGTCTTCTTCCTCAGGCTCATCCATTTGGATGACCCGCTCATTTTGCAGGCTCATCTCGCAGACCGCAGGCCGATCACAAATTCATGCCGGAGACCGATAGCGCTTGGCTTCACCTGCAACAAGCGATATTGCAGACTCAATTCTACCTAAAAGATTGTTAGTACTTATTAATAGTATTTCAGCGGGGAGGATGTCCAATGGCCGAGCGCCCAATGGATCTGCACGTCTCGCAAGACGGCACGCTTGATGGAAGTCGCCGCACTGTTTTCTTGAGCAATATCGCGGACAAGGATCGCCGGGATCTGGCGATTTTTTTCGATCTGATCGGTGAAGCGAATCCGCCGCCGCCGCGGGTTCTCGACGGATTCGTTTTCGGCATCATCTTCTATGCGATGCGGCTCGGCCAGGACATCCGCGTGCATGGCGCCATGAGCGCCGGCGCGCTGCGCAACCTGAACGAATTCCAGGAAGCCTGGGTGCTGTGGAAGCCGAGCCGCTACGCCAAGGTGGAGATCATCCCGGACGCGGTTCTCGGCGACGCGGCATTCACCTGCAAGGACGAAGCCATCGCCGCTTTCTCCGGCGGCGTCGATTCCATCTTCACCCTGCTGCGCCACGCAACAGGCAAGATGGGGCTCGCTGCCTATCCTTTGAGACATTCCGTCCTCATGGTGCATGGCTTCGATGTGCCCTTGGCGGAACCGAAACAGTTTGAGGCCTTGAGGGAGCGCACCCAACCGCTGCTGACCGACTTGCGGATAAAAGGCAAAGCCATTCGCACCAATCTGAAGGACTTGGGGCTGCAGAGCTGGGAAGACAGTTTTTCGGCGCAGCTCGCCTGCTGCCTGCACAATTACGCCGCTGAATTCAGCTATGCGCTGATCGGCAGCTCGGAGCCGTACAACGCGCTCATCCTGCCTTGGGGATCCAACCCGGCAACGGATTACCTGCTGTCGGGATCGGGGCTGCGCATTGTCCATGATGGCGCCAGCTATTCACGCACGCGGAAGGTCGAAACCGTGGTACGCAACGCCGTGGCTTCCGCCGTCGTCAAAGTGTGTTGGGAAGGCAAGGAGACGCACAAGAATTGCGGCGTCTGCGAAAAGTGCGTCAGAACGCGCCTCAACTTTCTTGCCGTCGGCGTCGCCGATCCGGCCTGTTTCGACACGCCCTTCGATCTTGCGACAATCGAGGCAATCAACCTCAGAAACGATACGCAATGCGGCGAGCTTGCATCGATCGCGACTTACGCCAGGGCCAAAGGCATCGAAGCGCCCTGGTTGAAAGCCTTGGAAGCTCGCATCAAGAGATACCAGTCGGACGCCAAAGCGGGCCGCTATGCCTTGCTCGCCAAGAAAGCCTATCGGCTGGCGCGCGAGGGAGAGTGGCTCGAGATCAGGAGGCGCGTCGAGCACAAGTTCAGGGCGGCGATATCGCCAAGCTCGATCCAGCACTGACGAACGCGCCCGCCGGCAACCTGCCCCCGGGCTTGATAGAGCCGGGAGCCGGCGCCGGATAGTCCGTCAGGCGGCCTCGCCGGTGACGATGAAGCCGGCGTCTTCGATCGCCGTTTTCACCTGGTCCCGTTGCGCCGACGCGGCATCGGTGGTGACGACGCCTTTCATCACATCGACCTCAACCCTGGCGCCCGGCAACGTCGCGCCGATCGCGCGTTCGATCGCCGCCGCACAGCCGCCGCAGGTGATGCCGGATACTGCGAGTTTCATCATGGCAAGCCCTCTAACGTTCAACGGGAGTTCATCTGTCGATCAGCATATGGGGCTTGCCATGATGGGAAGGTCAAGGGGCGTTCTGTCGCGCAAGTCGAGCCGCGCGTCTGATCGCCTTCAATAGGCCAGGGTGAAGCGCTGGCGGATATGCTGCGGCTTCTCTATCTCGTCGAGCAGGGCGACGGCATAATCCTCGGCGGAAATCTTGCTCTGGCCGGCGGCATCGACCACCAGGTCGTCCTTGCCGAGGCGGAACTTGCCGGTCCGCGTACCGGGCTGGATCAGCGCCGCCGGTGAGAGGAAGGTCCAGTCCAGCGTGGCTTCGCCGCGCAGCAGATTGAGGAAGTCGCGGCCCTTGCCGGCCTCTTCCTTGTATTCCGGCGGGAAATGCGGGCTGTCGATCAGATCCTTGTCCGGGGCGATCTTCAGGCTGCCGGCGCCGCCCACCACCAGATAGCGCTTCACGCCGGATTGCTTGACGGCACCGATCAGCTTGGCGGCGTCGCTCTGCAGGAAATGCACGGCGCTGATGACGGCATCATGGCCGGCGATCAGCTTGGCGAGGCCGGCCTGGTCGAAGACGTCGCCGCGCTGCGCCGTGACGCCGGCGCGCTGCGCCACCTTTTCCGGATTGCGGACGATGGCGGTCACCTGGTGGCCGCGATTGAGGGCTTCGTCGAGGATGCGGCTGCCGATGAAGCCGGTGGCGCCGATGAGAGCGATTTTCATGTCTGATCTCCAAAAGCAAGGGGTTGCCGAGAGTTAGGACGGATGCCGGGGCGCGGGAAGAAGGGTGTTTGAAATCAGCTGGTTACCGCGCGGTAACCGGGTGGTTTCGTGACGGACGCAAGAAACCTTGACCTTCCCATCATTGGAGCCCCCATCTACAAGGCATGGAGGCATCATGACCCAGATTCAGGCAACACCCCAGCTTCACGCAAAAACCCGGCTTCAGGCAAAAATACCGGCAGCCGTGCAAGACGGTAAGCCGAGCCTCGCCCTCGATATCGCGGGCATGACCTGTGCCGCCTGTGCGACGCGGATCGAGACCGTGGTGAAGCGGGTGCCCGGCGTCACCGCCGCCAATGTTAATTTCGCCACAGAGACAGCCTATGTCAGCGGTACGGCGGCACCGACCGAGATCGAGGCCGCCATCAGGCGCGCCGGCTATGGCGTGAAGCCGCCCGCCGCCGCCACGCCGGCCAGCGCCAGCGGTGCGGAAAAGGCCGTGGCCGGCGGCAAGGATCAGATCGTGCTCGACCGCGATCTCACCGTGCTGGCGACCGGTGTCGTGCTGGCGCTGCCGCTGCTGCTGCCGATGGTGACGGGCTGGCTGCCGGCGGACAGCGCCCTTGGAGCGATCACGGTGCCGCTCTGGCTGCAGATCACGCTCGCCACCCTGCTGCAGATCGGGCTCGGCGCCGATTTCTATCGCAGCGCCTGGCGCGCCCTGCGCGGCTTCAGCGCCAACATGGACACGCTGGTGGCGCTCGGCACCACGGCCGCCTATGGCCTCAGCCTCTATCTCGCCTGGCGCGCCGCCGCTTCGGGCGCCACTGTTCCGGGGATGGGCGAACACAGCGCGCATGAACATCTCTATTTTGAATCCGCCGCCGTCATCCTGGTCCTGGTGCGGCTCGGCAAGACCTTGGAGCGGCGCGCCAAACGGCGCGCCCTCTCGGCGCTCGATGCCCTGAAAGTCTTGCGGCCGGCGCAGGCGCGGGTGCGGCGCGCTGGCGGCGACGTCACGATCGATGTCGCCGAGCTCAGCATCGGCGACGTCGTTCTCATCCGCCCCGGCGACCGCCTGCCGGCCGACGGCAGGGTGATCGAGGGCCAAAGCGCGATCGACCAGTCGCTGCTGACCGGCGAGAGCCTGCCGGTCGATGTCGAGCCCGGTGCGGCGGTGATCGGCGGCGCCCTCAACGGCAATGGCGTGCTCGCCGTCGAAGTCACGGCGCTGGGTGCCGACAGCATGCTGGACCGCATCCGGCAGATGATCGCCGAAGCGCAGGGCGCCAAAGCGCCGATCCAGAAACTGGTCGACAAGGTCAGCGCCCGCTTCGTGCCGGCGGTGCTGCTGGCTGCCGTCATCACGGTGATCGGCTGGCTGCTGGCCGGTGCGCCGGTGGAGAGCGCCATCCTGAATGCGGTCGCCGTGCTGGTCATCGCCTGCCCCTGCGCCCTGGGCCTGGCAACGCCGACCGCGATCATGGTCGGCACCGGCACCGGCGCCAAGGCCGGCATCCTCATCCGCGACGCCATCGCCCTGGAGACGGCCCAGCATATCGAGGCGGTGGCCTTCGATAAGACCGGTACCCTGACCGAGGGACAGCCGCAAGTGACGGCCATCCATGTCGTCGACGGCAGCGAGGCGGACGCCCTGCGCCTCGCCGCCGGCCTGCAGCAGGAAAGCACCCATCCGCTGGCGGCGGCCTTGCGCGATCTTGCGCAGCAGCGCGGGGTCGCAGCGGCCCCTGCCACCGCCGTCGAAGCCCTGCCGGGACGCGGCGTTGCCGGCACGGCCGACAGCCAGCGCCTGCTGCTCGGCAATGCCAGACTGATGCAGGAACGCGGCGTCTCGCTGGCGGCGGTGCCGGCGATCGACGCCGCCACGCGCTCCTATCTCGCGGCACTGGAACCGCAGCCGGCTCTGCTGGCGGCGATCGACTTCGCCGATAGCGAGCGGCCGAGCGCCAAGCCGGCGCTGGCGGCGCTGCATGACAAGGGCCTCGCCACCTTGCTGCTGACCGGCGATCACCGGCTGGCCGCCGAACGCACGGCGAAGACCTTGGGCATCGACGACTGGCGCGCCGAATTGCTGCCGGCCGACAAGATCGCCGCCTTGCGCGAGATCCGGGCCGGCGGCAAGCGGATCGCCATGGTCGGCGACGGCATCAATGACGCGCCGGCGCTGGCGGCGGCCGATCTCGGCATCGCCCTTGCCAACGGCACCGACGCCGCCGTGGCGACGGCCGGCATCATCCTGATGCGCGCCGATCTCATGCTGGTGCCGGCCGCCCTGGATCTCGCCCGCGCCACCGGCCGCAAGATCAAGCAGAACCTGCTCTGGGCCTTCGTCTTCAACGCCCTCGGCATTCCCTTGGCCGCGTTCGGCGAACTCAATCCCATGCTCGCCGGCCTGGCGATGGCGCTGAGCAGCGTCTTCGTGGTCGGCAATGCGCTCAGCCTGCGGCGCTGGTATCGCCGCTTTCAGCAACAGGATGCTCTCCATGCAAGCCACGGCCATGCAAACCATCGGTGACGCCGCACGCTCAAGCGGCGTTTCGGCCAAGATGATCCGGCACTATGAATCGATCGGCCTGTTGCCGAAGGCGCAGCGGACGGAGGCCGGTTATCGCCTCTATGACGAAACCGAAATCCATGCCCTGCGCTTCATCCACCGCGCCCGCTCGCTGGGCTTCCCGCTGGAGACGATCCGTCAGCTGCTCGCGCTATGGCGCGACCGACGCCGCTCCAGCGCCACGGTCAAGAAGCTGGCGCTGGCCCATGTCGGCGATCTCGAGGCCAAGATCGCCGAGATGCAAAGCATGGTGAAGACGCTGAAGCACCTCGCCCATCATTGCCATGGCGATGAGCGGCCGGATTGCCCGATCCTGGAGGATCTCGCCAGCTAGGCCGGCGCCGGTCGCCACGCGGCCCTTGCCAAGCCTTTTGCGCCGGCTATGGTGCCGGCCATGACCGCCAGCACCAGCCACAGCCAATTGCCGATCGAGCCCCTGCTGCCGCAGATCGCGGCGGCATTGGCCGACGGCCCCAATCTCGTTCTCGAAGCGCCGCCGGGTGCCGGCAAGACGACGCTGGTGCCGCTCGCCCTGAAGGATGCGCCCTGGCTCGCCCATGGCAATAAGGAGGGCGGCAAGATCATCGTGCTCGAGCCGCGCCGGCTTGCCGCCCGCAGTGCGGCGAAGCGCATGGCCGATCTTCTCGGCGAGGAAGTGGGCGAGACGGTCGGCTATCGGGTGCGGCTCGACCGTAAGATCGGCCCGAAGACGCGCATCGAAGTCGTCACCACCGGCCTCTTCCTGCGGCAATTGCAGGGCGATGCCGACTTGCCGGGCATCGCCGCCGTGCTGTTCGACGAATTCCACGAGCGCGCCATCGACAGCGATCTGGCGCTGGCCTTCTGCCTCGAGGCCCAGGCCGCCTTGCGCGACAACCTGCGCCTGGTCGTCATGTCGGCGACGCTCGACGGCGCCGGCATCGCCGCCTTGCTGCCGGGTGCCCGGCGTCTCACCAGCGAAGGCCGCGTCTTTCCGGTCGAGACGCGCTATCTCGGCGACGATGCGGCCACGCGGATCGAGGATCGCATGGCGAGTGCCATCCGTCAGGCCCTGGCGGAAGCAGAAGGCGATCTGCTGGCTTTCCTGCCGGGCACGGCGGAGATCCGCCGGGTGGAGAGCCGGCTCGGCGATCCCGGTGCCGATCGCGTCATCCTGCCGCTCTATGGCGACCTGCCGCTGCCGGAGCAGGACAAGGCCATTCGCCGCGATCCCCAGGGCCGGCGCAAGATCGTGCTGGCGACCTCGATTGCCGAGACCAGCCTTACCATCGACGGCATGCGGATCGTCGTCGATAGCGGGCTGCGCCGGGTGCCGCGCTTCGATCCGGTCAGCGGCATGACCCAGCTTGCGACCACCAAGGTGTCGCTGGCGGCGGCAACGCAACGCCGCGGCCGCGCCGGCCGTACGGCGCCCGGTATCTGCTATCGCCTGTGGAGTGCGGCCAGCGAGCGCGCCCTGCCGGCCTTCGAACAGCCCGAAATCCTCGCCGTTGATCTCGCGCCGCTCGCCCTGGAACTGGCGGCCTGGGGGATCAGCGATCTCGCCACATTGAAGCTGCTCGACCCGCCGCCGGAAGCAGCGCTCACGCAGGCGCGCGAACTGCTGCAGGATCTCGAGGCGGTCGACAGCCAGTTTCTCGCCACCGCCCATGGCAAGGCGATGGCGTCGCTCGGCGTGCATCCGCGCCTCGCCCATATGATGGTGCGGGCTAAGGAACGCGATTTAGGTGCCGTCGCCTGCGATATCGCCGCGGTGCTGAGCGAACGCGATCCGCTGCGCAACAGCGATGCCGATCTGCGCGACCGGCTGGACCTCCTGCAGGAGCGTGGCCGCGGCCTCGCCAGGGCCGACCGCGCGGCGACCGAGCGCATCAAGCAATCCGCCAGGGACTGGCGCCGGCAGCTCGGTATCGATGCGGCCGGATCGCGCGATGCAGAGGCGCGTGAAGCCGCCGGCGCGGTGCTGGTGCTGGCCTATCCCGACCGACTGGCGCAGAAACGCGGCCGCACGCCGGACGGTCAGGAGAGCTTTCGCCTGAGCCATGGCCGCGGCGCGGTGCTGCCGGCGCATGATCCGCTGGCACAGTCCAATTACCTGGCGATCGGCGCGCTGGATGGCGACAAGCGGGCGGCGCGCATCTTTCTCGCCGCCCCCATCACGCTGGCCGAGATCGAAGCGGATTTCGCCGCCCAGATCGTCCATGAAACCATCGTCGCCTGGAATCCGCGTGAGCAAATGGTCGAGGCGAAACGCCAGCGCCGCCTGTGGTCGCTGGTGCTGGAAGAGAAACCGCTCAGAGACATGCCGCGCGAAAAGGTCGCCGCCGCCATGCTCGAAGGCATCCGGCAGATGGGTATCGCCTGCTTGCCCTGGACGCCGGAGCTGCAGAATTTGCGTGCCCGCATCGCCTTCCTGCGGCGCCTGCAGGAAGCGGGGCAGAAATTCAAATGGGACTGGCCCGATTTCTCGGATGCCGCCTTGCTGGCGGCGGCGGAGGAGTGGCTGCTGCCTTATCTCGACGGTGTGACGCGGCGCGCGCATCTCGCCTCGATCGATCTCCGCGAGGCCTTGCTCAGCGGCCTTGACTGGCAGCAGCGCCATGCGCTCGATCAATTGGCGCCGACCCATCTCGACGTTCCCTCGGGCTCGCATCTGCCGCTGGATTACGACAGCGGCGAGGTGCCGGTCCTGGCCGTGCGCCTGCAGGAGATGTTCGGTGCCACCGATACGCCGCGCCTCGCCGACGGCAAGGTCGAGGTGCTGCTGCACCTGCTGTCCCCCGCGCGCCGTCCGGTGCAGGTGACGCGCGACTTGAAAAGCTTCTGGGCCAATGGCTATCGCGCCGTGAAGGCCGATCTCAAGGGACAATATCCGAAGCATTATTGGCCGGACGACCCGCTGGTCGCCGCGCCGACCGCGCGGGCGAAGCCGCGGCCACGATAACAATCGAGATCGATGGCGGGCTCCAATGACGACCGTTGGACCGTTCCACTTTCCTCCCTGATTGATTCCTCCTTGACTAACACATAACTGTTTGGTTATGAATCTATCAATAGCCAGCGAGTTATCGATCTACCATGCCAAACACCCAAGACGTGCTCTTCAGAACCCTCGCCGATCCAACGCGGCGGGCTATTTTCGAGCGATTGTGCCGGGAGGGAGAGCAGACAGTCGGGGCGCTGACCGCGCAGGCCGGGGTCTCGCAACCGGCCGTCTCAAAACATCTCGCGGTGCTGAAACAGGCCGGGCTGGTACGTGACCGGCATGAAGGACGACAAACTCATTATAGCGCCCAGCTCGGCGCGCTCGCCCCGCTGATCGACTGGACAAGCCAGATGGCCGGCTTCTGGGAGAGCCGATTCGACGACCTCGAAGATCTGTTGAAGAGGATGGATCAATGACCACGACGACGACCGAAACGCTCAACGTCATTGTCGAACGGGAGATGGCCTTTCCGCCGGAAAAGATTTGGCGCGCGCTTACCCAACCGCACCTGATCGAGGAATGGCTGATGAAGAACGACTTCAAGCCTGTCTTGGATCACCGTTTCAATCTTCGCGCCGATTGGGGCAGCGTCGACTGTCGGGTGCTGGTGGTCGAGCCGGACAAAAAGCTGTCTTACACCTGGGCGGCCTATGGTCTTGAAAGCGTGGTGACCTGGACTTTGACGCCAACCAGCGCGGGGACTCGGTTGCGCATGGAGCAGACGGGCTTCCGGCCGGATCAGCAGCAGGCGTACCAGGGCGCCAGGGACGGGTGGCCGCGATTCCTTGCAGCTTTGGAGCAGGTGTTGGCACGGACGGCGTGAAATCCGCCGCCGTGGCATCTCGTCGTTGATTGGCCGCGGCGATCAGAAATCGCCCGTCTCGCCTTCGGGATTGGTGAAGGCGGCGAAGTCGTGCAGGCTGCGGGTCTTGGCATAATGATGCAGCGCCCAGCGCACCGAGGGGAAGGCGAGATCGTCCCAGGGCAGATCGTCGAAGCGGAACAGGCCGACATCGAGGCTTTCGGGGCCCGGCTCGATCTTGTCGTTGGCAAGCTTGGCGCGATAGATCAGCTGCACCTGGCTGATGCGCGGGATCGTATAGATCGCGAGCAGGTGATCGATCTCGATCTGCGCCCGCGCCTCTTCCCAGGCCTCGCGGGCGGCGCCTGTTTCCGGCGTCTCATGCAGCTCCAGGAAACCGGCCGGCAGGGTCCAATGACCCTTGCGCGGATTGATCGCGCGCCGGCACATCAGGATCTTGTCGCCCCAGGTGCAGACCGAGCCGACGACGATTTTCGGATTCTCGTAATTGATGAAGCCGCAATCGACGCAGACCTCGCGCTGGTGGTCGTCACCCTCGGGGATCTTGCGGACGAAATTGGTCTTCTGGTCAGTGACGGATTTCATCTCGTTGCTGGTCCTGGCATCTGTCCGACGCGAGTGTGACCGAGGGCGCCCGATCCCGCAAGCGATTGCCGCCGACTTTGAAGCGGTTATGATGGCGCTCCGTGTAACGATCGCGGCATTCATGCCGCATCGGGGTTGAATCAGGCGCCATCATGCAATCGGAAGACATCGAGGATTTCGGCTCGCGCGGCGGGGCGCGGCGGCATGGCGTGCTGGCCGCACTCGGCATGCCTGCCCTGGTGCTGGGAGCGAGCTATCTTGGCTTCGGCGCCCTGATCCGCGAAAGCCATCTCGGGCTCGATGCCGGCCTCGCCTCGACCACTGTCGGCTGGGCTTTGCCCGGGCAGATCGTCCTGGTCGAGGCATTTGCCGCCGGCGCCAGCCTGTTGAGCGCCACCCTCGCCGTGCTCCTCACCAATGCGCGGCTGCTGCCCATGGTGGCGAGCCTGATGCCGATTTTGCGGGCGGGCGAGCACGGCAAGCCGCGGCTGCGGCACTATCTGATCGCCCATCTCATCGCCATCACCGGATTTGCCATCGCCATGCAGCGCGCGCCCCGCATCGCGGCGACGCAGCGGCTGCCGTTCTATGAAGGCTTCGCCGTGACGTTGTGGTTATCGACCATTATCGCCACGGCCCTTGGCTTCGTGCTGGCCGGCTGGGTGCCGCGACCGGTGACGCTGGGCTTCGTCTTCCTGAACCCATTGTATTTCATGCTGGTCTTCGTCGCCGATCTCAGGCACCGGCTGCGCGCCTGGGCGCTCATCATCGGCGCGGCGCTGGGACCTTGCCTGCATCTTGTCAGCGCCGATTGGGGATTGCTGGCGACCGGCCTTATCGCCGGCACCGTGGCCTATCTGATCGACGCCCGCCGGCGCAGCGGGCATCAAGGCTGGCGCCGATGACCATCTGGCCCTATCTGCTGACAGGCGTCCTCGTCACCTATCTGTGGCGCGGCCTCGGCGTGCTGCTCTCCGGCCGCATCAATGCCGACAGCCCGGCGATGCGCTGGTTCGCCGCCGTCGCCTATGCCATGCTGGCCGGGCTGATCGCCCGGCTGATCATCCTGCCGGCGGGGCCGCTGGCCCATGTCGCTTTGTGGGAACGCAGCGCCGCGGCGATCGCGGCACTCATCGTCTATCTGCTAACCCGCCGCAACATCGTCTTCGGCGTGGCGGCGGGTACCATGACCCTCATTCTCTGCCTGCAGTTCTAAACCCACCCGCGCGTGCGATCGTTTTAAGTGGCGGCGGACCGGCTTCCACTTCAAACGTGAATCGCCCTCTATCAGATCGAGGAGAGACGGATTCACGTTTTAGATCGAAGCACTTTATGATTCGATCTAAAACGATCCGGCTCTAATCGTCGAGATCTTCAATCCCCAGGGCCGCGAAACTGGCGCTGATGCTCTTGGAGCGACCGGACCCCCCGATATTGAGGTCGATTTCCAGCAGATAGGGATTCGGCCCGTCCGCTATTTCAAGCACCCGCAATTCGCCAATGCGAAGCCCATCGCTGAGATCGACGTCGGCGCGGAAATTGCCGACATTGAGGAAGATCATCGCACAGGGACGTTCGCCGGGATAATCCGGGCGCCCCTCAAGACTGGCATGGAGATTGTCGACCAAAATATAGAGTATCTGGTCGGCCACCTCGATGCTGAGCGAATCGATGCCCGCGTCATGCAAATTGCCGAGCGAGGCGAAGAACGCGATCGGATCCTCGATCTCGTCCGTTTCGGTTTCGTTGCTCATCGGGTCAACCTCTCAATCCTTCAGCGCGGCGACGCCCGGCAGCACCTTGCCTTCCAGCCATTCCAGGAAGGCGCCGCCGGCGGTGGAGACATAGCTGAAATCATCGGTGACGCCGGCATGGCCGAGGGCCGAGACGGTGTCGCCGCCGCCGGCAACGCTGAGCAGCGCCTTCGCCTTGGTGAGTGCCGCCGCTTCCCGCGCCACGGCAAGGGTGCCCTGGTCGAAGGGCTGGGTTTCGAAGGCGCCGAGGGGACCGTTCCACACCAGGGTCTTGCAGGTCTTCATGCGGGCGACGATATCGGCGACCGATTTCGGGCCGACATCGAGGATCATGCTGTCGGCGGGCACCGCCTTCACATCGACCACCTCGGTCGCGGTGCCGGCCTTGAATTCCCTGGCCACCACGGCATCGAGCGGCAGAACAATGGTGCAGCCGGCCGATTTCGCCTTGGCAACGATCGCGCGCGCCGTCTCGGCGAGATCGCGCTCGGCCAGCGACTTGCCGACCTCGATGCCGGCGGCGAAAAGAAAGGTGTTGGCCATGCCGCCGCCGATCACCAGCTGATCGACCTTGGAGACCAGATTGCCCAGGAGATCGAGCTTGGTCGAGACCTTGGCGCCGCCGACGATGGCCATCACCGGACGTTGCGGCTTGTCGAGCGCGGCGGCGAGATGATTGAGCTCAGCCTGCATCAGGCGGCCGGCGGCATGCGGCAGGAGCTTGGCGATCGCCTCAGTCGAGGCATGGGCGCGGTGCGCGCAGGAGAAGGCATCATTGACGTAGATATCGGCGAGCGCCGCCAGCTGCCCGGCGAAATTGGCATCGTTGGCTTCCTCTTCCGGATGGAAGCGCAGATTCTCGAGCAGCAGCACATCGCCTTCCTTCAGCTTGTTGACCGCCGCCTCGACATCCGAGCCGATGCAGTCATTGGCGAAGGCGACCGGGCGTTTCAGCGCGGCAGCAAGTGGTGCCACCAGCGGGGCGAGGGAGAATTCCGCCGCGCGCTTGCCCTTCGGCCGGCCGAAATGCGACATGACGATGACCTTGGCGCCCTTGCCGGCAAGATCGCGCAGCGTTTCGGCGCAGCGGTCGATGCGGGTGGTGTCCGTCACCTTGCCGTCCTGCATGGGCACGTTGAGATCGCAGCGCACGATCACGCGCTTGCCGTTGACGGCGATGGTGTCGAGGGTCTGAAAAGTGGGCATGCAACTCTCCGTCGTTCTGGCGCATTCATCGATCCGCAATCAAGGCCGCAGGTAGCGCCGGCCCGGATCGGTCGTCGGCCGGGATCATAGCCCCGGCATCGGCCGTGCAAAACCCCAATGCGCGCACCCTGCTGATCTGGCGGCCGATTTCCGCCGGCTGGTCTCCCATAGACCTTCGCTTTTTGCAAGCTAGGCCATGTCGCATGCAGACCGGCGCGACGCGCGGGCCTGGCGCCGGCTGACGTGGCGGCCGGACTTGGCGCGCGGTGCGCCCTCGCCTAAGCTGAAGCCGCTGACGACGCGGAAATCGGCCATAGCGCGCCGATAGCTCGGCGCCGCGGGCAAGAGTAGGATCAATCGATGACATTCCGGACAGCCTTGATCACCGGCGCTTCCAGCGGCATCGGCGCGGCCTTTGCCCGCAATCTGCCGCGTGCCACCAATCTGCTGCTGACCGGCCGCGATCACGAAAAATTGGTCGCGCTGGCCGGCGAGCTGGCCCTCAACGGCCGGGAGATTCGCACCGTGACGGCCGATCTGACGACCGCCGAGGGCCGCCATGCGGTGATCGGCGCGGCGCAGGATGCCAGGATCGACCTCCTCATCAACAATGCCGGCATCGGCCGCATCGGCCGGGTCGTCGACAACACGCCGGAACGCGAAGCCGAAATCGTGCAGGTGAATGTCGTTGCGCCGGCGGAGATCACCCGGGCCCTTCTGCCGGACATGCTGAAGCAGGCCCACCAAAGCCAGACCCGCTGCGGCGTCATCCTCGTCGCCTCGGCCGCCGCCTTCACGCCCCTGCCCTATTTTGCCACCTATGCCGCCAGCAAAGCCTTCCTGCTGCATTACGCCGAAGCGCTGTCGGAGGAGATGAGCCATGAGCCGGTCGACATCCTGGCGCTGTGTCCCGGCGCGACGGAGACGCAATTCTTCGCCCGCGCCGGCGTGGAGCGGCCGAACTTCACCAGCTTGCACAGCGCCGAGCGCGTGGCGCGCGAAGGGCTGCAGATGCTGGGGCAGCGCAATGTCCATGTGGTCGGACCGACCAACTATTTGGCCAGCCTGGTGAGCCGCTTCCTGCCGCGCGGCTGGGTGACCTATGCGGCGGAACGCGTGATGCGGGATTGGAAATGAATACCGGCAGGGAGACCGGCCGCGACCACCCGGCATCGTTCTGCGCGGAGTATCATTCGGCGCAGAGTATCGTTCCGCGCAGAGTATCGTTCCGTGCCGGGTTCCGTGCTGGCACGGTGCCGGGATCATGTTAGGCTCCCGGCATCGCATGAGCCATCGCACGACCCACTGCATGATCAAGAGGGATGACGCAAGGTGATCGGCACGTCGGCCTTGAGCAACCGGATCGAACCGGGGAGCAGTCCGCTGGTTACGGGCACGACGCCGCTCCACTTCGTCAATGGCCTGCCGCCGGCGCTGCTGGTGCTGCTGTCGATCGTCTCGATCCAGATCAGCTCGGCCCTGGCGACCTTTCTCTTCGCCGATCTCGGCCCCGTCGGCACCACTGCCTGCAGCACGCTCTTTGCCGCCATCGCCTTGACGGTCATGTCACGGCCGCGGCTCGACGGCCGCTTGCGGCGCCATGCCGGCTTGCTGCTGATTTTCGGCCTCACCGAGACCTGCCTTGCTCTGCCGTTCTTTCTCTCGCTGCAATACATCCCGCTCGGCATCGCCTCCACGATTTCCTTTTGCGGCCCGCTGGCCCTGGCCGTCCTCACCTCGCGACGCCCCATCGATTTCCTGTGGATCGCGGTGGCTCTGACCGGCGTCGGCCTGATGACGCCGACGGTGGGCAGTCATCTCCATCCACTCGGGCTGATGCTTGCCGCCCTGTCGGCAGTCGCCTGGGCCGTCTTCGTGCTGCTGGTGCAAAGGTTGGGCCGGGTCTTCAGCGGCAATGACGGCCTCACCTTCGGCATGTGGTCAGCCTGCCTGTTCCTGCTGCCGCTCGCCATCGGCGAAGCGGCGACCGGCGAGGGAGCGACCGGGCTGGGCGGGCTGCTGCAGCCGGCGCATCACGGCTTTGCCATGGTGATCGGTCTGCTCGGCGCCGCCGCCGTGGCGCTGCTGAATGTGGTGCTGCCGCTCAGCCTGGAATTCAAGGCCCTGCAGCGCATGTCGGCGCGCAGCTACGGCATTCTGATGACGGTGGAGCCGGCCATCGGCGCGGTGATCGGCCTCATCTGGCTCGGCCAGGGTATCGATCTGCGCACCAGCCTTGCGATCTGCTGCGTTACCGCGGCTGCTCTCGGCGTGACGTTGACGGACAAGCACGCCAACTGACAGAGCTCCTGACAGCGCAGGATGCCTCAGGCATCCACCGTCGAATCATCGCCGACGATGAAGGCGCCGTAAAGCGCCTCGCCGCGTTCGATGAGCCCATCGGCATTGAAGGTGACGATCTCCGTGGCGCGCCGGCTGACGCCGTCGATCGAGGCGACATACAGCATGGTCAGCACGCGCTGCTGTGGATCCCACAGGGCGCGGTCAGGGGTGAAGACCAGGCTGTTGATCTGGCCGGAGATCGTCGCCCAGTACTGCCGCAACTCGGCCTTGCCTCGCACCTCGCCGCGCCCGATGATGGAATCGGCCTTCGGCGTGACGAAGATCGCCGTCTCGGCATAATGCGCCAGCACGGCATCGATATCGCGCCGGTTCCAGGCGGCAATCCAATTCCGGGTAAATGTGATCGGATCGATGGGCGTTGGATCGAAGGACATGGGTTTCTCCGCCGACGGATCATCCACCATGCAACGGGACACAAGCGAGGGCAATATTCATGGCGCAACGTGAGGTCAAAAGCATCCGCACGGCGGAACTGGACATCGCCTATGAAACCGCCGGACCGGAAAATGGTTCACCGGTCATCCTGATGCACGGCTTTCCCGACGATCCGCGCATCTGGGACGAGGCGATGGCGATGCTGGCGGATAGCGGCTACCGCTGCTACGCGCCTTATCTCCGGGGCTATGGGCCGACCCGCTTTCTCGACGCCGCCACCATGCGTTCCGGCCAGCAGGCCGCCCTCGGCCACGATCTCGTGAGCTTCATGAGGGCGCTGCGGATCGAGCGCGCCGTCCTGGTCGGCTATGACTGGGGCGGGCGCGCCTGCTGCATCGTCGCGGCACTCTGGCCGGAGAAGGTCGAGCGCCTGGTGACGATCACCGGCTATAACATCCAGAACATCGCGCGGGCGCTGGAACCGGATTTGCCCGATGTCGAGCACCGCTTCTGGTATCAATGGTATTTCAACACGGAACGCGGCCGCATCGGCCTGGCGCGCAACCGACGCGCCATCTCCCGCCGTTTGTGGGAGCTGTGGTCGCCCAATTGGCAATTCGACGACGCGACCTTCGAGGCGACCGCCCTCTCCTTCGACAACCCGGATTTCGTCGATGTGGTGATTCATTCCTATCGGCATCGCTTCCGGAACGCGCCCGGCGATCCGGCCCTCGAACCGATCGAGGAGAAGCTCGCGGCCCAGCCCCAGATCGGCGTGCCGACCGTCGTGCTGCATGGCGCCTGCGACGGCGTCGACCTGGAATATTTCAGCCGCGACCATCAGCGCCATTTCACCGGACCCTATCTGCGGCGGGTGGTGCCCCTGGCCGGCCATTTCCTGCCGCGCGAGGCGACGGAAGCGGTGCTGCAGGCGATCGCCGAGGATCTTGCCTGACGCATTTGTTCAGGCGCGCACCGCTTTCCTTGCGAGGCAAAGTTCTTCAAAGGCTTGCCGGCTATTTCTGCACCGGCATGACAAAAAGGCGGCGATGTTAACCAAAAGTTTGCCAGGACGGGGAAAGATGCCAATATCCATCTATGCGTCCCTTACCCTGAAGCGTCGACAGAGCGCGTTGCGGTCGGACAAATGGCTGGATGCAGCCTGCGCCGGAACACCGGTCGCGGGCGACGCCAGTTAACTGTGGTTCGGGTCGCAGTGATGGCAGGGGAGGATGATCCGCGCATGGCCTTGGCAATGCGAGAGCAAGACAGCGAAAGACCCTGGCTGGCCAGCTATCCGCCGCGCCTCGACTGGTCGGCGCCGATCGAGCCGAAGCCGCTGCATCACCTGTTGGATGACAGCGCCGCCCGCTATCCCGACCATCGCTGCATCGATTTCCTCGACCGTCATTATACCTACGCCGAGATCAAGGCGCTGTCGGACCGCGCCGCCAAGGGCCTGATGGCGGCCGGGCTGAAGCCGGGCATGAAACTGGGCCTGATGCTGCCCAATTGTCCCTATTATGTGATCTTCTATTACGCGGCGCTGAAATGCGGCGCCGCCGTCGTCAACTTCAACCCGCTTTATGTCGAGCAAGAGATCGAAAACCAGATCGCCGATTCCGAGACCGACATCATGGTCACGCTGGATCTGCATTCGCTGTTCGACAAGGTCGAGCATCTGCTGAACCAGACGCGGCTGCAGAAGCTGATCATCTGCCCTTTTGCCGATACCCTGCCCTTCCCGCGCAATCTGCTGGTGCCGATCGCCATGTTCCGCGATCTCGCCTATATCCGCCGCGACCAGCGGCATATCGCCTATCGCGATCTGATCGACAATGACGGGCATATCACCGTCACCCCCTGCGATCCCACGACCACCTTGGCTTTGCTGCAATATACCGGCGGCACCACCGGCATCCCCAAGGGGGCGGCCCTCAGCCATGCGAATGTCTATGCCAATGCCAAGCAGGCCCAGGCCTGGTTCGCCGATGTCGCCGACGACAAATCCAAGGTGATCGGCATCCTGCCGCTGTTCCACGCCTTCGCCATGACCTGCGTCATGAACTGGGCCCTCACCTTCGGCGCGGAGATGATCCTGCTGCCGCGTTTCGACGCCAAGACCCTGCTCGGCGCCATCCATAAGAAGCGCCCGACGGCGATGCCGAGCGTTCCCACCTTGCTGACGGCGCTGCTGAATTATCCGCATCTCGACAAATACAACCTGAGCTCACTGCGCTTCTGCATCTCCGGCGGCGCGCCCTTGCCGCTGGAAGTGCGCAAGGCCTTCGAGGCGAAGACGGGGGCGCGGGTACTGGAAGGCTATGGCCTCTCCGAAGCATCGCCCGTCACCTGCTGCAACCCCACCCATCGCCCCAGCAAGGACGGTTCGGTCGGCCTGCCCTTCCCCCTGACCAGCGTCGAAATCGTCTCGCTCGACGACCGCAAGACCCCGGTCAAGACCGGCGAGAAGGGCGAGATCTGCTTTCGCGGGCCGCAGGTGATGATGGGCTACTGGAAGCGGCCGGACGCCACCGCCGACGTCATCATGGACGGGCGGCTGCATACCGGCGATGTCGGCCATATCGACGCGGAAGGCTTCGTCTTCATCACTGACCGCCTCAAGGAGATGATCGCCGCCAGCGGCTACAAGGTCTATCCCCGCGTCGTCGAAGAGGCGATCTATCAGCACCCGGCCGTCAAGGAATGCGCGGTGATCGGCGTCGGCGACCCTTATCGCGGCCAGACCGTGAAGGCGATCGTCGCCCTGAAGGCCGAGCACCAGCTCTCGGCCGAGGCGCTGACCAGTTTCCTGAAGCATCGCCTGTCGCCGATCGAACTGCCGAAGCAGATCGAGTTCCGCGCCGATCTGCCGAAGACGGCCGTCGGCAAGATCTACAAGAAGGCCCTGATCGACGAGGAAGCCGCAGCGCGCCAGCAAGGCGACGCGGCAGGCACCAGCAACAATCCGGATCCCAGCAAGGAGAAGACATCATGACGGAAGCGGTGATTGCGGCCTATGCCCGTTCGCCCTTTCATTTCGCCAGCAAGGGCGCTCTGGCCAAGGTACGGCCGGATGATCTCGCCGCGGCGGTGGTGAAGGGGCTGGTCGAGAGGAGCGGCGTCGATCCGCAGGATATCGAAGACTTGCTGCTCGGCTGCGCCTTCCCGGAGGGCGAACAGGGCCTCAATGTCGCGCGGCTGATCGGCCTCATCGCCGGCTTGCCGATCACG
>DATLIX010000040.1:0-31274 GCA_035539215.1 Dongiaceae bacterium
TGGCGCGCGGCGCGGCGGCCATGACGTGATGATGCGGGGCACCTTCGCCAATATCCGCCTCAAGAACGAGATGGCGCCGGGCACCGAAGGCGGCGTCACCAAGCTGCAGCCCTCGGGCGAGACCATGTCGATCTATGACGCTTCGATGAAACACCAGGCGGCCGGTACGCCGCTGGTGGTCATCGGCGGCAAGGAATACGGCACCGGCTCGTCGCGCGATTGGGCAGCCAAGGGCACCGCTCTTCTCGGCGTCAAGGCGGTGCTGGTCGAAAGCTTCGAGCGCATCCATCGCTCCAACCTGGTCGGCATGGGCGTCCTGCCCCTGCAGTTCAAGGAAGGCATGGACCGCAAGACCCTCAAGCTCGACGGCACCGAGGTGTTTGACATCACCGGCATCCAGGACGGCATCAAGCCGCGCATGGACGTCAAGGTGAAGATCACCCGCGCCGATGGCAGCAGCGAAGACATCACCGTCATCTGCCGCATCGATACGCTGGACGAGGTTGAATACTACCGCCACGGCGGCATCCTGCCTTACGTGCTGCGCAACCTCGTCGCAGCGTAAGGAAGCTGCCGGCTCTTTCGAAAAGAGCGAGGCGATATATCACCGAACCCGCCCTCATCTCGATGGGGGCGGGTTTTTTATGTTCGAAACCTGTGGCTCCATTCAATATGATCGAGATGATCGAGGGCGATTCACGTTTAGGTGGAAGCCAGTCCGCGCCCACTTAAAACGATCGCGCTCCAGGCTCGGCAACAGAATCACTTCCGCGACGTTGTCTGCCGATAGAAGGAGGCAATGCCAGAGTCACGCCACCAGCGTCAAACGACGTGTCCTCTTCTCTTTCCTGTATCGCGCTCTCCGCGCCCACTGCCCCGCCCCCTTGCCTGTTGGTTCACATCGACGGTTCCCCCCAGCTTCCCGACGGAGTTCACCTTGCAACGCTCTTCCTCGCAGCGAATCCTGCAACCGATTTTGACGACATTATGCGTCCTCTTCGCCCTCGCCCCGGCAGCCCAGGCGGGAAATGCCCCGCAACAGCCTGCCTGGCCGGACAACGTCACCACCCGGCTGGAGGCCTTGGCGCTGCTGCAGACCCTGAATGCCGATCTCCTCAGTCACGACAGCGCCACGCTGACGCTGGATCGCTGGTGCGAATCGCATCATCTGGCCGCGCCGGCGAAGATCGTCGCCGAGCGCGATCACAACACAGACAAGGCGGCGACGCCCGAGCAGCGACAGCTTTTGCATGTTGGCGCCACCGAGGCGATCCGCTATCGCCGGGTGCGTCTCGCCTGCGGCGATCATGTCCTCTCCGAGGCGGATAACTGGTATGTGCCGGGGCGCCTGACCCCGGACATGAATCAGCAGCTCGACGGCAGCGATATCGCTTTCGGCCGGGCGGTGCAGGCGCTCCATTTCCAGCGCCACACCTTGTCCGCCAAGCTGCTATGGCAGCCCTTGCCCGAGGGTTGGGAGAGCGGCGTACACCCCGCCGGCGGCAGCGATGCCACTTTACAGATTCCACGTCAGGTGCTGCAGCACCAGGCCGTCCTGACCCTGCCAGACGGCACGCCCTTCAGCGAAGTGGTCGAGACTTATACCAACGAGATTCTCGCTTTCCCGGCGCCATCGCTGCAATAGAGCGGCGCGTCCGAAAGAACGGTCCGGCGGGCCTTGCTCAGTCTTTGCGCCGGGCAACCATGAACATGCGCGGAAAAGCCAGGAGGCGATTGCCGTCGGCGCGCGGCGCATAGGCGCCGTCTATCTTCTCCAGATAGGCGGCAAGGAAGGCGGTCTGCTGCGGCGCCGGCAGGGGATCGAGAAAAGGCCGGAGCCCCGTTGCCCGCACCCAGTCGACGATCGCCTCGGCCGACGGCATGGGATGGTGATAGATGGTGCGCCAGATATCGATCTCGGCAGCGCGCGGCGCCAGCAAATCATAGTATTCGGGCAAAGGCAGTCTCTTGACCCGCTGCGCCGCCGCATTGCCGATCAATGCGGACCAGGGACCTTCGGCCGCCACCTGCCGCATCAGGCGGTGTGACGGCTCGTCGAAATTGTCCGGCATCTGGACGGCGAGCACGCCGCCCGGCGCCAGCATTGCCAGGAGCTTGGGGAACAGCGCCTGATGATCCGGCACCCATTGCAAGGATGCATTGGCGTAGAGGAGATCGGGCCGTTGCCCGGGCTGCCAGCTGGCGATATCGGCCTTGATGAAGCGGCAGGACGGCAGGCGCGCGGCGGCACTCGCCAGCATGTCTTCGGAGGTATCGAGACCGGTGACGGTTGCCGCCGGAAAGCGCCGCACCAGCAATTCGGTGGAATTGCCCGGCCCGCAGCCGAGATCGACCATGTGGGAAGGATCGGCCAGCGCGATCCGCGCCAGGAGATCTTCCGCCGGGCGCGTCCGCTCGCGCTCGAATTGCCGATAGAGCTCGGCGTTCCAATCCGCCATGTCCCGCCATTCCTTGCTGTGCAGTTGCCCCGACCCTGTCGCCGAGAATGGCGGTCGCCGGCAAGCCGGACAAACCATTTTTTGGCGCGGTTGTTGTGAGCGGCGTTCACATCGCGTCGAGTGATCCGCGTTGTCATCTGACGCCGAGGACGCGACGGCGGCGTCCCGCCGCCGGATCGCTTTATACGGAATCGCTTCGCGGCTCGGTGTAAAAGTGGAAGCCTATCCGCTTCCACTTAAAACGATCGCGCACTAACGGTCGGAATGGCCCAGCGGCTTCTCCGGCGCGATCACATCGCGCAGGCGCTGCTTCATGTCCTTCAATTCCGGAAAGCGCCCCTCCGCCTTGCGCGACCAGATGAGCCGGCGCCCCTCGATCGCCGGGCCGAGGGCGCGGATTTCAAAAATGCCGCCGGTACCCGGGATGAGCGCCACTTCGCCGATCTCATCCTGGAATGTCGTCAGCAACTCCTGCGCCATCCAGCCGGCGCGCAGCAGCCAGCGGCATTGCGTGCAGAACTCGATCTCGATGCGGGGTAAGGAAGGAGGTGCGTCGCTCATCACACGGTTTCCGCAACTGATTTGCCTTCCGCCGGATAGAGCCGCGCCAGCCAGACGAGCAGCAGCAGGCCGGGCACGGCGAGGAGGGCGGTCAGGCTGAAGAACTTGGCCCAATCCATCTGGTCGGCCAGCCAGCCACCGCCGGCCGACATCACCGTGCGGCCATAGGCCATGAAGGAGGTCAGCAGCGCATATTGCGTCGCGGTGAATGCGATGTTGGTCAGTTGCGAGAGATAGGCGACCATCGCCGCACCGGCAGCCCCGCCGGCGAGATTGTCGAGCGTGATGGCGGTGCTCAGGGCCCAGATGTCGTGGCCGCGCCAGGCGACGAAGCAATAGCCGAAATTGGCCACAGCCTGCAGCACGCCACCGACCATCAGCGCGCGGAAGAGGCCCAGCCGCGCCACCATGATGCCGCCGACCAGACCGCCGAGCACGGTCATCCACACACCCCACAGCTTGCTGACGATGGCGATCTCCGAGCCGCTGAAGCCCATCGCGCGATAGAAGGGATTGGCCATGATGCCGCCGATCGCATCGCCGAATTTATAGAACAGGATGAAGACCAGGATGACCGCCCAGCCGCGACGCTTGGCGAAATCCGCCAGCGGCAGAAAAACCGCATCCCTGATCCAGACGCGATAGTCACGCTTGCCGGTGGCCAAAGGCGGCTCCTTGGTGCGCGGCGCGATCAGGGTGATGGCGGCACAGACCAGCATGGCGATCGCGAGGACCGCGAACACGACGGACCAGGCCAGGTAGTCGGACAAGGCCAGCGCTCCCGCACCTGCCAACAGCATGCCGAGGCGATACCCGGTCTGCGTGGCGCCCGCACCTGCGCCCTGTTCTTCCGTTTCGAGCAGCTCGATGCGATAGGCGTCGATGACGATATCCTGGCTGGCCGAGAGAAACGCCACCACGGTGGCAGCGATAGCAGTCGCTATCGGATCGATTGCGGGATCGGTGCGGCCCATCGCGAAGATAGCCGCCGCCAGCAGCAATTGAATAAGGAACAGCCAGGCGCGACGGCGGCCGAGCCAGCGGCCCAGCACCGGCAGAGGCAGCTGATCGATGATCGGCGACCATAAAAATTTGAAGGTATAGGGCGTCCCGGCCAGCGCGAAGAGCCCGATCGTCGTGTTGTCGACTTTCACCGTCGCCAGCCAATAGCTGAGCGTCGAGAGCGTCAGGAGTAACGGCATGCCACTGGCGAAACCTTGCGCCAGGATCAGCAGCAGGCGCGGCCGCAGATAGATCGACAGACTGTCCAGCCAGGTTCGGCGTCCCGGCGCATTTTCCAACGTCATTTCGAGTCCGGGCTTCGTTCTGTTTGCCGACATTGCGCGCTTTATGCCGCGATGTCTCGGGAGCCGCTCGATGTTAACAGTTTCAACGCCGATTCGTTAACTGTTTGATACACCCAACCCGGCCAGCGGCTTGCCCGTAAAATACCGTAAGGTCCTTTGGAAAGTGTCATTTTCTGTGGTATTGGGTTGGAAGAGGGCTAACCCAGGGACGGGGAGAGCCGCAAATTCGTTAAGATTTGCGTCGGTTCAAAAACGGGTTGGGACAAGATATGTCAGGGGCAAGAGCGATTGCCTTGAAGCAGAGACCTGCTTCGAGGTCGGTAATCGCTGTCGGCATCGGTTTGGTGATCGGTGGTCTGACTAGCGGAATTCCGCTTCACGTCGCCATGGCCAATTCGGCCAGCGGCCTTGCCTATCAGGATCTGCTGGCGGATCCCGGCGATCTCGGCAAGACCTTCGCCTATGCCGAGAAGCTGGTCGAGGAACGCAATTTCGAAAGCGCCGCCGCCGTGCTGGAGCGGCTCGCCATCCGCTATCCGCGGCAGCCGGAAATTCGCCTCGAACTGGGCGTCATGTATTACCGGCTCAACTCGCCGCAGATGGCCAAGGAACAGTTCGAGCGCGTGTTGGCGATGGCCGGCGCCGATGAAGAGGTCAAGCGCAAGGCGCAGGAATTCCTGCTGCATGACGCGCCGCTGACGGAGAAAAGCCGCTTCACCGGCAACATCACCTTCGGCATGCAGTACCAGAGCAATGCCACCGCCGGCGCCAGCAAGAGCAGTTTCGCCAGCAATGGTCTCGACGTTACCGCTGTCAAGAAAGATGACGACGTCAATGGCGTGGTCGGATTTACCGTCAATCACGTCTATGAGTTCGACAGCCAATGGGGCACGGCGCTGGAAAGCAGCCTTGCCGGCCGCGGCGGCTTCTATATCGAAAACGATCAGCTGAACGAGATCGACCTGCGCGGCCGCACCGGCCTCGGCTTCACGGTTCCCGGCTTCGCCACCGGCCAGATGCGGCTGCAGCCGCATATCACGCTGGACCTGGCCACCCGCGACCAGGAACTCCTGGAACTCGGCGGCGGCCCCGGCATCGAAGCCAGCTACAAGCCGGTCGACCAATGGAAGCTGGCCCTCGGCTATGACGCCATGTTCCGCGATTACAAGCACGTCGGCGCGATCGGCGACACCGAGCGCCTGTCCGGCACCGATCAGACGGTGAATTTGAATTCCACCTGGGAGATCGTGCCGCGGACCTATCTGATTAACGATATCGGCGGCCATTTCTTCAATGCCCGCAAGAACTATCTGGATTACAATTCCGTCGGTGGCGGCATCGCCCTGTTGCAGGGCTATCATTCGCCGCTCAGCTTCCTCACCTATGATTGGTGGGTGCGGATCGGCGGCAGCTACGAACATCGCTGGTTCGACGGCGTCAATCCCGGCAATGCCAGCGATAACGCCCGGCGCGACAATGTCTGGCATGCGCAGTTCAGCAATGTGATCCCGATCACCGACAGTTGGCGCATCACGCAACAATTTGATTACGAGAAGGTCGATTCCAATCTGCGCACCGCAGATTACGACAATTACACCGCCTCGCTGCTGGCGACCTGGCAGTTTTGAGCGCGCCGCGTCGGGAATCGGAGCGGAGATGAACGAAGCCGAGATGAAACCGGGCGCGGCGGATGCGAGAGCCGTTGAACCGGAGATCCGCGGCGTTTCGCATAAGGGCGCAGGATGGAAGAGGCGGGCCGTGCTTCGCCGCTGCGCCGGCAAATGAGGATAAGCGATGATCAAGCGTGAATGGTTGCTGGGTGTCGGGTTGCTTTCAGGCGGCATGCTATCGGCGGGGGCACTGGGCACACTTGTCAATCCCGCCGCCGCCCAGGCCGATGACACCAAGATCGGCGCCGTGGGCGCCGTCAACACGGCGGCCACCGGGCAGTTGCAGGGAGGCGCCAACCGGACCTTGTTCGTCGGCGCCGACGTCTTCCAGAATCAGACCGTGCGCACCGATACGAACGGTCTCGCCGAGATCATGTTCACCGACCAGTCGACCATTACCGTCGGCCATGGTTCCGAGGTGGTGCTGGACAATTTCGTCTATGACCCCAACAACGAGGTCGGCCAGCTGGCGGTACAGTTGAGCCAGGGCGCGATGCGCTTCATCGGCGGCAAGATCAGCAAGACGACGCCGGTGAAAATCACAGCCCCCACGGCGACCCTCACCATCCGCGGCGGTATCGGCCTGCTGAACTTTCCCGCGGGCCAGAATGGCATCGCCGCCTTTCTCTACGGCATCGAGATGACCGTCACCGGCCGTAACGGCACCACCCGATCGATCCGCCAGCCCGGCTATGGCGTCATCGTGCCCGCCGACGGCAGCGACCCCAGCGAGCCCTTCCGCCTGACCGAGGCGCAACTCGCCGCCTTGCGCCAGCAGTTCGAGAGCACCAGTCCCGACCAGGGCGAGGCGCCGGTCGATCCGCTGAAGCCGATCAAGAATTTCGGCTCCAACGACACGTTCAAGCCGGATAATCCGCTGCTCAATACCGGCGTCGGCAACAACTCGATCCTCAACGGCGTCGTCGTCGATACCACGCCGATCTCCTGATCGCCGACGTCACGATGCGGGTTCTCTTCGCCAGCTACGTGCCGCATATGCCGGAATCGACGGGCGGTTACCAGACCACCATCGATGCGCTGGCGCGGCTGCTCCAGGCGCGCGGCCATGAGGTCCTGGTTCTTTCCGGCAGCGCCCGGCCCAGCCAGGCCGTCATTCTGCATGAGCGCCAGAAAGAGCGGTTCGCCGTTCTGCCCTTCGACGGGCTGGCCTATCCCCTCGCCCGCGCCGACGAGCCGGTCGATGCCCTGCCGGGCATTCTTGCCGGCTGGCAACCGGATATCGTCTCGCTGGCTCTGGGCGGCGGCGCCCAGGCGGCGATGACGGTCCTGTGCCTGCGCGCCCATATACCGGTGATGCTGACCGTGCACAGTATCGATCCGCGCGACATCGCCACGGTCTTTCCCGAAAGTCCGCTACTGGGACAGCTGGCGAATTCCGATTTTACCGCCCGGCGCATGCACACCCTGTTCGGTATCGACCTGCCGGTGCTGCCGCCGCTGATCGACCCCGCAACCTGCGTGCTGGCGCCGGAAGAGCGCGGGCAGGGAAACAGCATTCTCCTGGTCAATCCCTCGGTCAGCAAAGGCGTCGATACTTTCTTCCGTCTGGCGGCGGCCCGGCCCGACCTGCACTTCCTCACCATCGAAAGCTGGAGCGTCAGCGACGAATGGCGCGCCGTCCTGCATAACCGGGCGGCCGAACTCGGCAATGTCGAGGTGCTGGGTCCGACGCATGACATGCGGCCGGTCTATCGCCGCGCCCGCATCCTGCTGATGCCGGGGATCTGGGAGGAGACCTGGGGCAAGGCGGCGACCGAGGCGCAGCTCAACGGCATTCCGGTGATCGCGGCCCGGCGCGGTGCCCTGCCGGAGACCATCGGTCCGGGCGGCCTCGCCGTGCCGATCGACGAAGGGCTCGGCCCCTGGCTGCAGGCCCTGGGCCGGCTCGCCGACGATGCCGCCTTCTACGACCAGGCGTCGCAAGCGGCCTTGAGGCATGCCAGCCGCGCGGAATATTCGCCCGAGATCATCGGCGACCGCTTCATCGCGCTCCTGCAGGAACGCATCGCGACGGCGCGCGCTGCAGGTGCGGCGCCGGGCGGCCTCGGCTGAGCCATGAAGGTGGCGCGGCAAATCGATTACCTGATCGCCAGCGGGCCTGCCGTGCCCGGCGGCCCGCAATATCTCGCCAGCAGCACCATCCTCGCCTTGGCCAAGGGGATCGGCGCGCGCGGCAGCCGGGCGGCGATCCTGGTGATCGATCCCACGCTCGATCCGGGCGCGGTGGCGCGCGGCGATAGCGAGGGCGTCGCCGTCTTTCGCACCTCGCAGCCGGTCAGCACCTTGCCGGCGCTCAGCCTCGCTTTGGGTGGGCCGCGCATCCTGGTCCTGCCCAATCAATTGGCCGCCTATGACCTGCTGCGCCTGCCGGGGCTCGACGCGCTCGCCTGGCTGGGCGAAGACGATCTCGCGCCATTGGGCCGGCAATTGCCCGTTGCACCGATGCAATACTGGGGCGACAGCGGTTACGTCGCCGACCTGGCCGGTGCGCTCCTGCAGCAGCCGGTGGCGCCTGTGGCGCCGCCGTCCGGACCGGCCTCCGTCGCCGCTATTGCTTCCCGGCCGGACACCATCGCCGTGATGGGTGCGCGGCCGCGCGACGGCATCGCCCTGACCCTGGCGTTGGCGGCAGCCCGCCGGGATCTGCGCTTCATCGTCATCGACTGGCCCCGCCTCGGCGAGACCGAGCGGCAGGACTTCTTTGCCCGTGCCGCGCGCTGCGGCAATATCGATTGGCGGCGCCCCGACGGTCCGGCGGCGCTGCTGGAGGGCCTTCTCGAAGCCGCCGTCATCCTGGTCCCGGCGCAGCAGCCGATCGGTCACCGCGATTGGGTCGATCATTGCCGGCGGTGCGGGCGCCACTTGCTGGGCAGCGATCTCGGCGCCCTGCCGGCCTTGATCGGCGCCGATGGCGAGACATTGCCGCCGACCGCCCCACCGGCGCGTTGGCTGGAACGGCTCGACCATCTGCGTATGCAGGTCGCGGCGGCGGAGCACCGGCCTGGCGGCGGCCTCGCCACTCCGGTCGACCTCATCCTCGATCGTTTGATGGCCCCGTCCCCGGTCTAGGCCGCGGCGGCCGCTCGCAGCGGCACTGTGGCGCCGCGCACAGCTGCCGACCGATCGCGCCTTCGGTCCGGCGCCGGAACCGTGCTATCATGGCTTCGTCATGGGACGCACGGTATCGCTGGCGCGATGCTGCACCGTGACTGGTTTGGTCAGTGGGGCTCTGATCATGTTGCGGCGCAGATTCTGTCTGTCGGCCTTTCTTTTGGCTGTCGCGCTCGTCGGCACGGCGCCGATGGCGATCGCGGTCGATGCCGGCAAGGTCGAGAAGATCGGGTCGATCGGCGCGGTCGATACCGTCGCGACGGGCCAGCGCCAAGGCAGCGCTGCGCAGGTGCTGATCCTCGGCGCCGATGTCTTCCGCAATCAGATTGTCCGCACCGATGCGACCGGCCTGGTCGATATCATGTTCGCCGATGAATCCACCATCACCATCGGGCATGGCTCGGAGATCGTGCTGGATGATTATGCCTATGACCCTGCCGCGCAGAACGGCAGCCTGGCGGTCGATCTCGCCGACGGCGCCATGCGCTTCATCGGTGGCAAGATCAGCAAAAAGACGCCGGTGCGGATCGCCACCCCGCTCGCTTCCCTTACCATCCGGGGCGGGATCGGCCTCTTCAGCTTTCCGCACGGCCAGGATGGGCTGGTCGCCTTCATTTATGGCGTCGAAATCACGGTGACGGGCCGCAACGGCACCCGGCAGTCGATCCGCCAGCCGGGCTTCGGCGTGCGGGTACCCGCCGATGGCGGCGATCCCAGCGAACCCTTCCGCCTCACCGACCAGCAGCTGGCGCAATTGCGGGCGCAGCTGGAAAGCACGGCGACCGATCCCGGGCGTAGCCTGCCGACGGACTCCCTGGCGCCGATCCAGAATTTCGGTTCCAAGGACCCGCTACGGCCCGACAAGGCCATCGACGGCAAGGACAGCCAGCAGCCTCTGGTCAAGGAATCCGGCAGCAATAGCGGCAGCACGGGCACCGGTTACTCCCCGTGACGCAGCGGATCGGACTGCTCGGTGGAGCTATCCAGGAGAAGAACTGGCCCTTGGCATTCTCGACTGATTGTTGAATGATTGCCGATGCGGCCACCCGGCGGTCCGACGTCGTTGCTGCAGAACACGGGTCGCGCCGGGGATGTCGTCAACGAAGGAGGTTGCCATGACTGGCGTGCAACCATTGGCTGCCCTGCTGGGCCGCATTCTCATCGCTGCCGTTTTTCTCTGGTCGGGCTATGGAAAGGTGACGGACTTCGCGGGCAATGTCGGCTATGCCACCTCCGTCGGCATGCCCCTGCCGCAGATCGGCGTCGCCATCGGCGCGGTGATCGAGCTGCTCGGCAGCACGCTGCTGATTCTCGGTTTTCAGACCCGGTTGGTCGCCCTGATCATGACCGGTTTCGCCATCGCCACGGCGCTGATCTTTCACCGGGATTTCAGCCAGTTCGAGCAGGCGATCAATTTCATGAAGAATCTCAGCATCGCCGGCGGCCTGCTGCAGATCGTCGCCTTCGGCGGCGGCCGTTACAGTATCGATGCCCGCCGCAGATGAAACAACGGCCCGCAGAGCGGCAGCTGGTGAAACAGTGGCCGAGCGGGACCAGGTGCGCGGATAAAAAAACGGCGGCCACGCGGCCGCCGTTTCATCCTCATATCCGCCGGGATCAGACGGCTTCCGCCTGCCGGCTCGCCTTCTTGCGGTCATGCGGGCTGAGCAGCGCCTTGCGCAGCCGCACCGATTTCGGCGTGACCTCCACCAGTTCGTCATCCTCGATATAGGCGATGGCCTTTTCCAGGGTCATCTGGCGCGGCGGCGTCAGGCGCACCGCTTCATCCTTCGAGGTGGTGCGGATGTTGGTCAGCTGCTTCGACTTCAGCGGATTGACCTCGAGATCGTTGCCGCGGCTATGCTCGCCGATGATCATGCCTTCATAGGTGTCGACACCGCCGCCGACGAAAAGCGGGCCGCGCTCTTCGAGATACCACAGGGCATAAGAGACCGTGGTGCCCTGCGAGTTGGAGATGAGAACGCCGTTGCGGCGCCCTTCGATCGGGCCCTTATAGGGCGCATAGGAGTGGAACAGGCGGCTCATCACGCCGGTACCGCGGGTATCGGTGAGGAATTCGCCGTGATAGCCGATCAGGCCGCGCGCCGGGCAATGGAAGATGAGACGGGTCTTGCCGCCGCCCGAGGGCTTCATCTCCGTCATTTCGCCCTTGCGCTGACCCAGCTTGTCGATGACGACGCCGGTGAATTCCTCGTCGACGTCGATCACCACTTCCTCGATCGGCTCGAGGCGCTGGCCGGTTGCGGCATCGGTCTGGAACAGAACGCGCGGCCGGCTGATCGAGAGCTCGAAGCCTTCGCGGCGCATCTGCTCGATCAGCACGCCCAATTGTAATTCACCGCGGCCCGCCACCTGGAAGGCATCTGCACCGGCGGTCTCGGTAACGCGGATCGCGACATTGCCTTCGGCCTCGCGCATCAGGCGGGCCCGGATCATGCGGCTCGTCACCTTGTCGCCTTCGCGGCCGGCGAGCGGGCTGTCATTGACCGAGAAGGTCATGGCGAGTGTCGGCGGATCGATATCCTTCGAGGGGATCGGCGCCTCGACTTCGGGAACGCAGATGGTATCGGCGACGGTGGTGTCCTCGAGGCCGGCGATGGCGATGATGTCGCCCGCTTCCGCCTCTTCCACCGGCACGCGCTCGATGCCGCGGAAGGCGAGGATCTTGGTCAGGCGCGCGGTCTGCACGACGGTGCCGTCCTGGTGCATCGCCTTGACGTTGAGGTTCATCGTCGCCTTGCCGGTATAGATGCGCCCGGTCAGCACGCGGCCGAGATAGTTGTCGTATTCCAGCGTGGTGACCAGCATCGAGAACGGCTTGTCGGCCTCGACCTTCGGGGCCGGCACATGGCGCACGATCAGATCAAACAGCGGCGTCAGATCGGTACGTTCGGCTTCCAGGCTTTCCGCCGCCCAGCCTTGACGCGAGGAGGCGAAGAGGGTCGGGAAATCGAGCTGCTCGTCGCTGGCGCCCAAAGCGGAGAACAGGTCGAAGACCTGGTCATGCACTTCGTGCGGCTGCGCGTCCGGGCGATCGCATTTGTTGATGACGACGATCGGGCGCAGACCCAGGGCGAGGGCCTTCGAGGTCACGAACTTGGTCTGCGGCAGCGGGCCTTCGGCGGCATCGACCAGGACGACGACACCGTCGACCATGCTGAGGATGCGCTCGACCTCGCCGCCGAAATCGGCGTGGCCCGGCGTGTCGACGATATTGAGGCGGGTCTCCTTCCATTGCACCGAGGTGCATTTGGCGAGAATGGTGATGCCGCGCTCGCGTTCGAGGTCGTTGGAATCCATGACCCGTTCGGCGACCTGCTGATTGGCGCGGAACGAACCGGATTGCTTGAGAAGCTGGTCAACCAGGGTGGTCTTGCCATGGTCGACGTGCGCGATGATGGCGATGTTGCGTAACTGCATGATAGACGTCCAATAAAAGAGGCATGAAGCAGATCACGGCCGGCAGTCTAGCTGCTGGCTGTGACAGGCTGTCGAGTGATGGCAAAAAGCCTTAGCGGTTTCCCGTCGGCGGCGTTCCAGACAATCTGTCCGAGGCATAGCGCATGGATGTCTCCGCTCAGCCGAGATGCGCCAGCAGCAATTCGTTGAGCGGCGTCTCGGGACGCGCGCCCACATGCGAGATCACCTCGCCGGCACAGAGCGAGGCGATGCGGCCGCAATCGGCAAAATCGCGGCCCTGGGTGTAGCCGTAGAGGAAACCGGCGGCGTAGAGATCGCCGGCGCCGGTGACATCCACCACCTGCTTCACCGGGAAGGCGCCGATTTCGATCAGATGCTCGCCGGCGATGATCACCGAACCCTTTTCGCTGCGGGTCAAGGCGGCGATATCGCAGGATTCGCGGGTCAGCGCCACGGCTTCCGCGTAATCATCGGTCTGCCACAGCGCCTTGATCTCGCTTTCATTGGCGAAAAGAATATCGACATGGTCCTTCACCAGCGCCTGGAATTCGGCGAGGTAGCGGTTCACGCAGAAGGCATCGGACAGCGAGAGCGAGACTTCGCGGCCGGCGTCATGGGCGATGCGCGCGGCCTTCAGGAAAGCTTCCTTGGCGAGCGGCGGATCCCACAGATAGCCTTCGAGATAGGTGACGCGGGCATGGGCGATCAAAGCCGGATCGACGTCATCCGGCGTCAGCTCCACGCAGGCGCCGAGATAGGTGTTCATGCTGCGCTCGGCATCGGGCGTCACCATGATCATGCTGCGCGCGGTCGGCGTATCGGTCTTGGCGCTGGGGGTTTCGAAATGGACGCCATTGGCGCGGATGTCATGGCGGAAGATGCCGCCCAGCTGGTCGTTGCCGACCTTGCCGATATAGGCGGCCTTGCCGCCCAGGCTGGCGATGCCGGCGATGGTGTTGGCTGCCGAGCCGCCGGAAATTTCGATTGCCGAGCCCATGGCGTCATAGATCTCCGAGGCGCGCACGGCATCGACCAGGGTCATGGCGCCCTTGGCGATGCCAAGCTGCTGCAGGACCGCGTCCTCGGTCGGGGCGAGCACATCAACGATGGCATTGCCGATGCCCACCACATCGATCATCTTCTCGGACATGTAATCCTGGTCTCCGGCTCTCGTTTACCTGCGCTGCGGCGCCGGGAGGCGACCGCAGATAGCAAAAAGGCTCCGGCGCCGTGCCACCGGGCCGGTCCGAAGTCGCGTTAGCTTCTAGATGTCACTGGCGCCGCCCTGCACAAGAGCCGGCTGCCGTGAACGCGGCGCAGTATAGTGCGGTGCAACCAAGGCACAAGCTTAACTGATGCATTGCCGCCCGGCGCCGGTGGCGGGCATCGGCGGTCACGGGCAGCCGCCATGCCGTGCCGCACGGAAGATGTGGCATCGCGGTCCGGGAATGACAATCTTGCCTACCCGGAGGTGTCGGGGCACCCGGCGCCAACCTGCCTACCTTGGTTCAACAGATTGAAAGAATTGGATATTCCGTGTTCGATGCAGTTTTGAAAGCCCTCAGCCAGCTCGGCGATCCGCCGATCCGGCGGGTGATCGTGAAGACCCTCGCCTGGACCCTTTCGTCCTTCGTTCTGCTGCTGGTGCTCGCCTGGTGGCTGGTCGGCTGGCTGAGCGGCCTGCACGGCTGGTGGGCCGAGGTGGCCCAGTGGGGCGGCACGCTGCTGGCCCTGGTGCTTGCCTGGTTCACCTTTCCGGCGGTCGCCGCGACCATCGCCAGCTTTTATTGCGAGGAAGTGGCGCGCGCGGTAGAGGCGAAATATTACCCCGGCCGCGGCCCGGCCCATGAAGTGCCGGTCCTGGCCTCGGTCCTCGACGGGCTCAAGCTGGCCGCTCTCTCCCTGCTCATCAACCTCGTCGCCTTGCCCTTCCTGCTGGTTCCGCCGCTCTATCCGATCATCTCCTGGGGCCTGGGCGGCTATCTGATCGGCCGCGAGTATTTCGAGATGGTCGCCTATCGCCGACTGGATCGCCAGGCCGCCCATCAGCTGATGGCGCAGCGGCGGGGGCGCTTCACCCTGGCCGGTATCCTGATCGCCGTGGTGCTGACGATTCCCGGACTAAATTTGATTGCCCCTGTTATTGCCACCGCTTTTATGGTGCATCTCACCGAATCTGTGGTAAATCAAAGAGCTATACGGTCAATCTGAGTTACCCGAGTCGCCTTTTCCAGGCACCCGGCGGCAATTTAGGTTGGCCGCATGGTGGTAGGGTTCATGGGGGAGCCGCCGCCTCTGCGCGACGTCATGTCGGGGACAGCCCACAATCGGGGACAACCCTATTCGGGGGGACAACCGTTCGGGATGACTACCTTCAAAACTGACTGCGCAGTGGCCGTCCCACGGATCGTCGGGTGATGGATCGATCTGTCGGGATACTCCGAGGGGGACACTCCGAAGCGAAGGGTACGACATGTTTGGCAAAAAGAAGGATTCCGACACCGTGACAACGCCGACCAATGAGCCCGGCCAAGACACGGCCGCCCGCAATTATCTGAAACCCGAGGCCGCCGCAGCCGGCGTCAGCCGTCCGGCACCGAACCCGGAAATCGTCCGCCGGCCGCCGGATCTCAGCGCCTTCGCGCCGCGTCGCGCCGATGCTCCGGCCGCTGCTCCCGCTGCCACGACGCAGCCGGCCGCGTCTCCCGCAGCGGGTACGCACCAGACCGACAGCAAGAAGCTGATCGTCGGCCGCGGGATCAACCTCAACGGCGAGATCCGCACCTGCGACAGCCTCGTCGTCGAAGGCACGGTGGAAGCGGTGCTCAGCGATTGCCGCAGCGTGGAACTGGCGCCCACTGGCGAATTCAAGGGCTCGGCCACGATCGAGGTCGCCGATATCAGCGGCCGTTTCGACGGCGAGCTGACGGTCAATGGCCGCCTTACCGTGCGCGCCACCGGCAAGGTCCTCGGCAAGATCCGTTACGGCCAGCTGGAAATCGAACGCGGCGGCATCATCTCCGGCACGATCGAAGCCCTGCCGGAAACGGCCCAGGCGGCTGGCATCAACAACAACTCTTAACCGGATCGTTATCGCGGCGCGGCGGATTGGGGCCGCTCGCCGCGATCCGAACCCCGGATCGCGCACCATAAAGCGCGCGTAAAGAGATTCTTAAGGTAGTAGCGGGAGAATTCCCGTCTGATTATCGCGGATGGCAGCCGATGGGCGGCAGCCGTCAGGGATCCGATGGGGGATCCGGCGTAACTGGGCCCACGGGGTGTCGGGTCCAAGAAGGGGATTGTGATGGGTGCGTTCACCACCTGTCGCATAGTGATGGGGATCAACAGCCGGCTTCTGCGCAATGCAGCGGCGGCGCTTACTTTCTCCGCTCTGGCGATCACGCTGAGCGCCTGTCAGGCACCGGCCAATCTGGCCAGCACGGCTGTCCTCAAAACCCAGCCGCATCCGCCCCAAAGCACCACCTCCGCCACCACCGCTCTGGCCATGCTCGGCAAGTCGGATCAGCAATTGGTGGGATTGGCCGATCGCGATCTGACCGCCGCTCTGGGTGAACCCAATCACGTCCGCCATGACGAGCCCGCCACCATCTGGCAATACGCCGCCAGCGATTGCGTGGTCGACTTCTATCTCTACCAGGCCGCGGCCGGGCTGCAGGTGGCCTATGTCGAGGCCCGCGACCGCAAGGCGCAGACCGAAGTCACCCATGCCTGCATGCAGTCGCTGCTGCAGCCTTCCGTCGCCGCCGCCGACAAGATCCCGCTGCAGAAGACCGCCGACGCGACCAATTAGTCCGTCACCGGCCGCCCGCAGCGGGGGCATCCGGCCGATTATCCCGACAGAAACTTCGTCAACGTCGCCTCGAAGCTTTTGAAAGAGGCGGCGCACAGCATCAGCGCCGGATGCGGCGCACCCTGCTGCCAGCGGGCGAGCCGGTTGCTGGCATCGGCAATGCGGCGGCACAGCGCCGATAGCGTTTCGGGCAGCGTCACCGCCATCGCCGTTTCCCGCGCGATGACCGCATAGGCCGCGATCAGGCGCTGATCGGATCGCCGGGCCGCTGCGGGTTCCAGCGCCGTCGCGAGCAGCGGCGAGGCAGCCGGCCGCGGCATCATCCCCAGCCCCGACAAGGCCGTCACCAGATCGCCGGCCTGGACCATGGCGATGCCGCTGGTCGCCCAGGCGATATCCGCCTCATCTGCGCAACCGGCCTGCCGATAGATGAAGGCATGGATCATCATCTGCTCGATGAGAGCGATCAGGCAGGAAAACAGCCGGTCGATACCAGTCTCGCCCTTTTCCGCCACCGCATCTTCTGCGGTCGCCCCGCGCTGTTCCTGCCCATCTTGTTCCTGCCCGTGCCGTTCCTGATCAAGCCAGTCGCGATAGGCCGCACGCGGCCGCGCCGCCGTTTCGGCCAGGCGGCGGGCGACACCGGAGAACATGGAGAGATCTTCCAACGCGACCCGCAGGCGTTCTTCCAGCGCCGCTTCCGCAGCCAGCAACGCCGCCAGAACATGGCCGGGTCGGGGCGGTTCGCTGGCCAGCGGTTGCAACCCGCCGACTGCGACCAGATGGTCGATGATCGCCAGCGCATTGGGGAAGTCGATGCGGTCGACCGCGTAGATGCGGGACGCGCGCATCTCGTCGCCGCGTTGCCGCAGCGCGAGAATATGGATGAACTGCTGATTGACGACAGTCAGTTCCAATCGCAGCAAGGCATTGAGAAACGCGATCTCGTCCGTCATCGTCCTCTGCCCTTCCTGTCCTTCGCCGATGCCGGCGGCAGCGGCTATCCCGGCGCCTTCGGCAGATCCGGCTGCAGCACGTCCCCCAGTTTCCACGGCTTCCACAACACCGAGGCCTGGCGCAGCTGGGTGACGAAATCCTTCCAGAAGACGTCCTTGCCCTTGATCCCGTCCGGCCAGGCCTTGTTGTAAAGATCGACCGCCAGTTCCGGATAACCGGCATAGATGAGGTCGAGGAGATGCGACCAGATCACCGGATCGAGTTGCGGCCCTTCCTTGCCGTTGTTCTGATCGGCGATCGAAACATAGGGCGTGGGCAGCGCCCTGATCGCCGCCGTCATCTCCGCCTGCCAGGCGGCGATCACGGCATCGCCGGGCGCCGGCTGGTCCTTGGGATCGATCAGGCGATAGCGATCCTTGTCCCAGGTGAGGCGCACCTGGCCGGCCGGGGATTCGGCAAAACTGGTGTTCCAATAGGCGAAGGCCATGTCGGCATAGGTGATGTCCGGCGTGTCGCCATCGCCGAGCCCCATCAGGCTGATCGGTGAATCGGCGCTGTCGATCACGTCATCGGCAAAATGATCGCCGAGGCTGACGATGTCGTAGGAAAAGCAGCAATGCGCGCCGCCGCTATAGCTGCTGATGACGAGCTGCGGCGCCGTCTCCTCGCCCAATGGCAGGCGCAGGCTGGTGACATTGACCTGCTGGCCGGAGACCAGCAACTGGCATTGCCCATCCTTTTCCAGCAGCAGGAAGGCGGCCGGCGCATCGGTGTCATCGGCGGTGTCCGGTAAGGCCGGCCATTGGCTGAGGCGATAGCCGCGGCCGGCATCGATCACCGTCGGCGCGGGTGCCGCGCTCTTGCGCCGCGTGTCCAATTGCGTCTGCGTATCGGCTTCGCAAAGCGGCTGATCGACATGAGTGACGGCAGCGACTTCGCTGCCCGGCTTTGCCGCCGCAGGCTGTTGATCAGCCGCCTGCGTGTCCTGAGCAAAGGCGCTGCTCGCCGTGCACGGCAGAACGGGTGATGACGCCAGCAGCAGCATGATGGCGGCCGCTATCCGTCGCAGGCTAGGCATGAAACTCCTCCGGCACGATTCCTGATTCCGGCCAAAGTTTAGCGCAGCCGATTCGGATCGGTCAGTGACTGTTTGACAAAGATTGCGGCAAAGCCGCAACGGGCGATTTCCGCCGCGGCGAGCGTGGGGCAATCCGAATCCAACCCGCCGCTACCCGGCCTCGACCGTCGTCTTGGCCTTGTATTGGCAGATTTCGCGCACGACGCAGACCGGGCAATCCGGCTTGCGCGCCTTGCAGACATAGCGGCCGTGCAGGATCAGCCAGTGATGGGCGTGGCGCTTGTATTTGTCGGGCACCTTTTTCTCCAGTGCCAGTTCGACCGCCAGAGGCGTGGCGCCCGGCGCAAGGCCGGTGCGGTTGCTGACGCGGAAGAGATGGGTGTCGACGGCGATGGTGTGATGGCCGAAGGCGATATTCAGCACGACATTGGCGGTCTTGCGCCCGACCCCCGGCAGCTCTTCCAGGGCGTCGCGATCTTCCGGCACCGTGCCGCCATATTTCTCGATCAGGATTTCCGAGAGCTTGATGACGTTCCGTGCCTTGGTGTTATAGAGGCCGATGGTCTTGATATAGTCCTTCAGCTTCGCTTCGCCGAGCTTCACCATCTTCTGCGGCGTGTCGGCCACTTTGAAAAGCGGTCCGGTCGCCTTGTTGACGGAGACGTCGGTCGCCTGGGCCGACAAGGCGACCGCAACCAGCAGGGTATAGGGATTGAGGTAATCGAGCTCGCCCTTGGGTTCCGGATTGGCCTTTTGGAGACGCGCAAAAAACGCCTCGATCTGGTCTTTCTTCAGCATTCTTCCCCTGCGCCTTCTGCCTTCCCGCCAGGCTTTGGATGCCGGCCGCATTAACCACGCCTGGCGCGGCTGCCGTCTTATACCTCACGGACTTATACCTCACGGGCGGTGCGGTTTTGCCACTGTTTTCCATCGGCGATTTCCCGCCGCCGAACCGCTCCGCCGACCGCGTGGCCGGGCTTCTATCAGCGGCGGCGGCAGTCTATACTCCGGCCTCATGAACGACCAGTCATCGCCCCATGACGCCACGGCGCGCGCCGACGCGGAAGCCGATCTGCCGGTTTTCCAGGCCGTGCTCTATCCGCGCCGCAGCCTGTCGCCGCGCGGCTTCGCCATTCTGATCGGCGCCACTGGCATCATCGGTTTTGCCTATGGCATGGCCTTCTGGCTGATGGGCGCCTGGCCGATCGTCGGTTTCTGCGGCACCGAATGGCTGCTCTTCGTCTATCTCTTCCGCAAGCATATGCAGGGCGACAAGCGCAACGAACGTCTGCGGCTGTACCAGGACCGATTGATGGTCGAGGTCTTCACCGCCAAGGGCGAGCGCCAGCTCTATCGCTTCCAGCCCTACTGGCTGCAGGTGATCCTGGACGAGCCCGACGAATACGAAAGCGCGCTCTATCTGCGCTCGCATGGCAAGCAATTGCGCATCGGCAGCTTCCTCAGCCCGCAGGAGCGACGCGATGTCGCCGAGGAATTGCGTGCGGTGCTCAATCGCCTGCGCACCGCCTGAACGGCAGAACGATAAAAGCAAAAACGCAACCGGCCCTGCCTATGTCCAGCACCTCCGCCATCCGCCATTCCGGCCCGGTCGAATTCGCCCTTCTGCTGCTGCTCTCCGTGCTCTGGGGCTCCTCCTTCATCGCCATCAAGATTGCCGTCGATCACGGCATGCCGCCGGTCAGCCTCGCCACCATCCGCATCGGCATCGGCGCCGCCATCCTCACCGGCCTGGCGATCTTTCGCGGCCAGGCCTGGCCGCGCGGGATCCACGTCTGGTCGCGCCTGCTGCTGCTTGGCATCATCGGCAATGCCCTGCCCTTCTTCCTGATCGGCTGGGGCGAGCAATATACGCCCTCCAATCTCGCCGCCATCCTGATGGCGGTCATTCCGATCTTCGTCGTGCTCCTCGCCCATCTGATGACCCATGACGAAAAGCTCACCCTTGGCAAATCGGTCGGCGTCACCCTCGCTTTCATCGGCATCATCGTGCTGGTGGGTGTCGATGCGCTGAGCGGCCTCGGCGCGACGGTGATCGGCCAGCTCGCCATTCTCGGCGGCTGCGTCAGCTATTCCTTCTACGGGGTCAATGCGCGGCGGCTGCCGCCGATGGGCTCCGAGATGACGACGGGTGTCATCCTGGTGCTGGCCTTTCTCTGCCTGCTGCCGATCTGGCTGTTGCATGACCGGCCGGGGGATCCATCCTCGCCGATGCAGATCACGACGCCGGCTTTGCTGGCCACCCTGTGGCTCGGCATCATCTCGACCGCCGCCGGCAATCTGCTGTTCTATCTGATCCTGCGTCGGGCCGGGGCCGGCTTCGCCGCCTTCAACAACTATCTGGTGCCGCTGATGGGGATCGGCTGGGGCTTCTTCTGCCTCGGTGAAAAGCCGGGCTGGAACGCCCTCGCCGCCTTGGTCCTGATCCTCGGCGGCCTCGCCTGCGCCCGCTTTCTCAAGCGCCGGACGCAGGCCGGCTAGAGGCGGCTACTCAGCCGCCGCTTCCGTTGCCGCCGCCATTGCCCGTCGCACCGCCGGCCGGACCGGTGACGCTGAAGCCGAGCACATCGCGCATGCTGTAGAGGCCGGGCTTCTTGCCGGCCGCCCACAGCACCGCCTTGACCGCGCCGCGGGCGAAGATCTCGCGGCTCGAGGCCTTATGGGTGATTTCCACCCGTTCGCCGTCGGCGGCGAAGATCACCGTGTGATCGCCGACCACGTCGCCGCCGCGCAGGGCGGCAAAGCCGATTTCGCCGCGCTGGCGCGGACCCACCTGGCCATCGCGCGACCGCCGCGCCACCCGGCGCAGGGCGACATTGCGGCCACGCGCCGCTGCCTCGCCCAAGGCAAGGGCTGTGCCGGACGGCGCATCGACCTTGTGGCGGTGATGCATTTCGACGATCTCGATGTCCCATTCCGGATCGAGGATGCGGGCGACTTCCTCGACCACCTGCTGCAGCAGGTTGACGCCGAGGCTCATATTGGCGGCGAGCACGATGGCGGTACGCTGCGCCGACCGGCTGATGGCGGCGATCTGGTCGGCATCGAGGCCGGTGGTGCCGACCACATGGGCGCAGCCGAACTTGGCCGCCAGGCTGGCATGCAGCACGGTGGCCGATGGATTGGTGAAATCGACCACCACATCCGCCGTCTCGAACAGCAGCGAAGCGTCCTCGGTCACCGAAATGCCGAGCGGCTCAACTCCGGCGAGGGCGCCGAGATCCTGGCCCATGGCCGGCGAGCCGCGCCGTTCCGTCCCGCCCACCACCACGACGCCGGGTGCGTTGATCAGCAGCTTCAGCAGCATTTGCCCCATGCGGCCGGCGCAACCGACGATCGCAACCCGGATCGCCCCATTGTTCGGCCGGCGACTCGGCAGCGCTTTCGGCTGCGCCGGTTTGGCGGCTGGCGCGGCCGGCGCCGGCGTCCTGGCGGCAACGGGCTTCACCGCGACCGGCGCGGGGCTTGGCGCCGCGACCGGCTTGGCGGCTGGCTTGGCCACCGGCTTGGCGGTCGGCGCAGATGCGGGGGTTTTTACTTTGGGTTGTTCCTTCAATGGCTTGGCAGGCTTCGGTGCGGCTTTGACAGCGGCGGGCTTGGCGGCCGGCTTGGCAGCGGGCCGGGCTGGCTGCGGCTTCGATGACTTCTTCGTTGCCATTGGTCCCCCGAGGTTTATTTCCCGTATCTAAGCGGGTTCCGCGGAGATCGGCAACAGTTTGGGAAAAATGGCCTGATAGAAGCGTTTGACAAGGCCGCTTGCAGCGGCAGCTGAAGTCGGGGCCGGAGTCACCTGGGTTAAGTCATCGCAACCCGAAGAGTGCGGTTGCGACGGGCCTGTCGTTGCGACCGGCCGGACTTCGTGACTGGGAGGGTGCGCAGGCGGCTGCCTCGGTCGGCTTATCTTTGCCGATCATCCTTCCTCGCTGACCTTGACCAGCAGCTTGCCGAAGTTGCGGCCTTTCAGCAGGCCGATGAAGGCTTCCGGCGCCTTTTCCAGGCCGGTGACGATATCTTCCTTATAGGTGATCCGCCCCTCGCGCAGCCAGGTGCTGACCTCGCGCAGGAAATCCGGCTGCTGGACGGCGAAGTCGCTGACGACGAAACCGCGCAGGGTCAGGCGCTTTGCCAGCACCGCCCGCATCAGCTTGACCGAGCGATCGGGTCCCGGCGGCGGCGCGCCGTCGCCGTATTGCGCCTCGCTGTAATGGGCGATCAGGCCGCAGACGGGGACCCGGGCGAAATCGTTGAGCAGGGGAAAGACGGCATCCCAGACCGCACCGCCGACATTCTCCCAGTAGATGTCGACGCCCTTGGGGCAGGCGGCGGCCAGCTGCGCGGGGAAATCCGGCGCGCGGTGGTCGAGCGCCACGTCGAAGCCAAGCGTGTCGCGGACATAGGCGACCTTTTCCGCCCCGCCGGCGATGCCGACCACGCGGCAACCCTGCAGCCTGGCGATCTGCCCGACCAGGGAGCCGACCGCACCGCTGGCGGCGGCAACCACCAGCGTCTCGCCCGGTTTTGGCTGGCCGATATTCTTGAGGCCGACATAGGCGGTCATGCCCGGCATGCCGAGGACGCCGACGGCGGTGGAAATCGGCCCCAGGGCAGGATCGACCTTGACGAGACCGGTGCCGTCGCTGATCGGATGACTCTGCCAGCCGGTGCGGCCTTGCACGATCTCACCCGGGGCGAAAGCCGAGTTGCGCGAGGCGATGACCCGGCTGACCGCACCCCCGACCATGACGCTGCCCAGCTCCACCGGCGGCGAATAGGATTTCGCCGTGCTCATGCGACCGCGCATATAAGGATCGAGCGAGAGCCAGATGGTCTGCAGCAATATCTGGCCGTCGGCCAGGGGTGGCAGCTTGCTGCTGACGAGGCGGAAATTTTCCGGCACCGGCTCGCCCTCCGGCCTTGAGGCAAGGACGATCTGGCGGCTGTCGGTCGGCACGGGATGGAAAGCTGTCATGGCGGCCTCGTCTGATGCGGGTCAGCCAGTCTAGCGCCGGCCGGTCGCAGCCAAAGCGATCAATTCTTAGGACGCTGTGAGAAATCTAGCAGCCACCGCCAATCCCGCCCAAAAACCCCCGGGCGGGCTGCTGGAAGGCCGGGCTCGAGGGCTTGATCACACGCTGCGGCAGCAAAGCCGCTTTCCCTTAAAACCGTCGCGTTCTAGGCTGTCGCAACGAAGTAAGATGAGAACTGTTGTGTTGAAACCTGTCCTCCGGCGCGCGCTCTGCCTGCTATCGGCCTGCTTGCTGCTCAGCGCTTGTTCCTGGTGGCCCTGGGGAAACGGCGATGAAACACCGCCGCCGCCAAAGACCATTGGCGTCATCAGCGTGCTCAGCGACCATGTCACCGTGATCGACGCGACGGGCCAAGGCTGGATGCGGCATCGGGCGAGCTATCCGCTGGGCAGCTGGCCGATCGATGCCCTGGCGACGCAAACGGCAACCGCCTGGCTGCAAAAGAAGGACTTCGACGTGCGACCGGTGACGGTGACGGCATCGGCTTTCGCCGCCGACGCACTGGGCGGCCCGGTGGCGCGCCGCGGCTGGCTCGATCGCGCACGGCCGAACCTTGTCGATATCATTCACCATAACGTCCAGCCGGCCGACCTCCCCTATTACCTTCTGCTGGTCGAGGCCAGCGGCAGCGACAGCATCCCCGATCTGCATGGCATCGGCTTCGTCCATTTCAGCGGCAAGCCGCAAGCCTTCGTGCTCTACCACGCTTTCCTGATCGACGGGAAAAGCGGCGAGACCATCGATAGCTTCCACGCCGATGCCGATAACGAGAGCTGGGGTGAATCCTCGGCGATTGCCGGTCCCAACACCGACCTGCCGAAAGCCGCCTGGCCGAAACAGGTAGATGCCTGGACCGAGGAACAGCAGGCGGCCTTCCGCGACGCGGTGGAGCGCGAGCTGCGGACCAGTCTCAAGTCCAACTTGCCGCGGCTCGATTTGCCCTAGCGTCTGATCGCACTCTAGGGGCCCGGCTGCTCTGGCCCCCAAATCTGTCCTCCCGTTCGCAACCGGCACGATTACCGATGTAGCCATAATGTGGCCGTGACCTCTCTTGACGCAGCGCCGTGCCCGGCTAACTGAGTCAGGGGAGCCGCGCGTCTGGCCAGACGGCTCGGCGCCGGCCTCTCACGGTCCCGGCGAAACTGGAAGAATGTCCTTGGCTGAATCCCGGTCGGGATGCCCCGGCCAAGATGCGTCGGTCCTTTCGACGGATTCCGCCTTCCGCCAGTCCCGCGCGAAACCCGCCACCTTGTTCCGGAGATTCCATGCATCCTGTCAATCACCGTTTCATCGAGAGCAACGGCATCCGCATGCATCTCGCCGAGCAGGGCGAGGGGCCGCTCGTCATCCTCTGCCATGGCTGGCCGGAGTTGTGGTATTCCTGGCGGTATCAGATGGCGGCGCTCGCCGCGGCCGGATACCGCGTCGTGGCGCCCGACCTGCGCGGCTTTGGACAGACCGAGGCACCGCAGGCGATCGAAGCCTATCAGATGCTCCATGTGACGGCCGATATCGTCGGCATCGTCGATGCCCTGGACAAAGAGCAGGTGATCATCGCCGGGCATGATTGGGGGGCTGCAGTCGCCTGGAATTGTGCCTTGTTCCGCCCGGACATCTTTCGTCGTCTCATCCTCTTGAGCGTGCCCTATATCCAGCGCCGCTGGGACAGTCCGCGTCCGACCGACGTGATGCGTCAGCTCGGCGACGGTGGGCACGAATTCTACATGATATATTTCCAGGAGCCGGGACGCGCCGAAGCCGAATTGGAGGCCGATATCCGCAGGTCCTTCATCGGGATCTTCACGGGATACAGCACGCCGCAGCCCAGCCTTCCCCTCGTGCATAAAAAGGATGGCCTGCTGAGAGGCGTCGGCAAAGGGGACAAGCGCCCCGACTGGCTGTCCGAGGCCGATCTCGATGTCTATGTGCAGGAATACCGGCGCTCCGGCTTCCGTGGCGGGCTCAACTACTATCGCAATCTGGACCGCAGCGCCTGGGAGATGAACGCCGCCTGGACCGGCGCCAGGATCTACCAGCCGTCGCTGTTCATCTCCGGCGAATACGATACGGTTGTGCGGGACATGAATCCGCATGATTTCCAGCGCCTGGAGGAAACCATGCCCGGTCTCACGCAGAAAATCCTGTTGCCGAAGACCGGCCATTGGGTGCAACAGCAGCGACCGTCGGAAGTCAATCAATTGATGCTGGATTTCCTGCAGGACACGGCGCCATAAGCAGGTGCCCACGCGGACAGCCTGAACCGGGCGCACCCGGTCACCAGAGGCGATCGATCCCTCTCCCGGCTATCCACCCCGGTCAGGCCCGGCGAGCGACGCACGGAGCGGCGCCCACCGGACTTGCACGGGACGAATTCTTCTGGAGCCGGACCGTTTCAGATCGAAATCACGACGTGCTTCAATCTCAACGATCCGGCTCTCCTCAGTCTGATGGAGGGTAACACACGTTTTAGAAGGTCGCTGCCGTCTTGAGGCCGAGGACAACCGCATCCCGGTTGTGGCTGGTGCCGCCCGGGTCGAGGATGTATTGCACATTGGGCCGCAGCTGCAGGCCGGCGATAGGACGCACGGTATAATAAAGTTCGAAGGCATATTCGGAATGCTGCCGGTCGGCGCCTTCGTTGCCCTGCGCATTGGCGACGCGATCATTGACATGGGTGGTGCCCACGGCGAGGGCGACATCGTCATCGGGACGGAATGACAGGGGGCCGGTATAGATGAAGCCGGCAGCGACCTGGCGATCCGTCGTCGCCGTCCGATTATCGGTGAAGACGGCATTGAGGAAGAGGTTCAACCCGCCTTTCGGATTGCCGGTATCGGTATGCGTGATCTGCTGCTGGAAATTGATGTAGCCGCCATAGCGTCCACGCACGTGGTTGACATCGGTGCCGGGATTGTCTGCCGTCACCGTGCCGTCCCGGTCGACCACGTCCGGCACCCTGGCCGTGTCGCCCCAGGCCCCGAACTTATAGCTGCCAGGCAGCTTGCCATTGCCGAAGGTCGGCAGCCAAGCCAGTTCGACCGGAATCAGCACGCCCTTCGAATGGGAGTAGAAGGTAGGGGCGATGGCATCTTCACTGGTGGCATATTTCGGGTTCTCGTCATAGAAGCCGATCTGCGCATAGCCGAAACTGCCGAGGCGCACCTTGGCCCGTGTTCCCCACTGGCTGACCGGCCAATTGAAGATGTAGTCCCCGACGACGTTGCCGGGTGCGGAGCCGCAGAAGGTCAGGTTCTGGAAATCGCAGTCGAAGGAGGCGAAATCCTCGCCGATCGTCAGGCGTCCGATTTTCCAATCGAAGACCTGGTCGAAATACTTCTGGTCGTACCAGAACTGCGTGAGCCGCCAGGTCTGGCCCCGCCCATAGACTTCCTGCACCTGCTGCAAGGTGCCGAGATTGGCGTTCTTGCTGAGATTGTTGCCGTCGCGGCTGGTGAAGGAGACCTGGAACTTGGCGTCATGGACGCCGAACAGCTTGTCGAAATCGAGCGTGGTGCCGAAGGTCCACTGATCGGTGTAGTCCCATTTCTGCTCGCCGCCACCGCGCACGTTGGTCGCGATTTCGCTGACATAGCCAAGCTGAAGATCGATGCCTTTTTGCTGCAGGCGCGTACGCCACCCGCCCCAATCGCCCAGCATCCACGACTCGGGTCCGGGTGCCGGCTTGTCCATCGCCACCGGCTTGGCGTCATTCGGCGCGGCGCCCGCCGCTGTCTGTGTGCTGTTAGCCGGTGTCGGCGTGGTTGTCGGCGTGGCAGCGGCCGGGCTCGCACCGTCATCGGCATGCGCCATGCCGGCGGCAAGGAAGGTCGCCACCGTGATGGCCGTACCATTCATCCATCGCGCACCGCTTCTTCGGTGGCGTATCTGCGAGCCGTCAGCTGTCGCGCTGCGACGCAGCAAAAATGATTTGCATATCGCAGTTGCGATATTATCTGATGTAGAGAGCGTTTTTCCGAAGCTTGGCACGACGCAAGGTCGTGCCGTATCGATGCCACCTGTCATAGCGTTACCTGCCCATAATTGATTGCGTCTGGAGGATGGGACGCATTGAACGTTGAAACAGACGAAGCAGGCATCTGGATGCACTTGGCATGTACGCGACTGCGACATGCGAACTGACACGGCCTGCTTCAAACAGCGATGTGGAATCAACTTTGGATCGAGGGCGATTGCCCTAGGTGAGACGACGTAAAGCAGGACAGGCGAGAGCAGCCTGCTTCACATGATGCTCCTGAGACACAGGAGCATGTCTTATATATGAGTGGCCCGGCCGTCGATGCAAGAAGCGACGGCGTTATCCGGCGTGCCCGTGCGATCGGCTGCAAGCACGTTGCAAGCGATCAAGACCGTATCACAACGAAGAAAGGAAACCGGGCGGTCGAGGGTCTGGCACCAGATCGCGCACAAGCAAAGACGGTGCAAAGCCGCGCCTTGCACCCGTTGCCCCGCCGGAATAGCTCAAGCGCCTTCGCCGGCTATTCGCGGCTGGCGTCTAAGAATTCCTTCACCCGCGCAAAGAAGCTGTCGGATTCCGGCGATTGCTTGCCGGACTTCTCGCTTTCGGCGGTGAACTGCTCCAAGAGCTCCTTCTGCTTCTTGGTGAGATGCACCGGCGTCTCGACGGTGATCTCGACATACATGTCGCCGCGTGCCGGCGAGCGCAGCACCGACATGCCCTTGCCCTTGAGGCGGAACTGCTGGCCGCTTTGCGCGCCACTGGGGATTCCAACCTTGGCCTTGCTGCCATCGACGGTGGGAATCTCGATCTGGCCGCCCAAGGCCGCCGTCGTCATCGGGATCGGCACCCGGCAATGGATATCGGCGCCATCGCGCTGGAACAGGCGATGCGGCTTCAGACTGAGGAAGATATAAAGATCGCCGGCGGGACCGCCACGCATCCCCGCCTCGCCTTCACCGGCGAGACGAATGCGGGTGCCATCTTCCACGCCGGCCGGAATCGACACCTGCAAATTCTTTTCCTTGGCGACACGGCCCTGGCCGTGACAGGTCTTGCAGGGCTTTTCGATCACGCGTCCGCCGCCGCCGCAGGTCTGACAGGTACGCTCGACGGTGAAGAAGCCTTGCGTCGCCCGCACCCTGCCATGGCCGTGGCAGGCCGGGCAGGTGATCGGCTGCGAACCCTTCTCGCCGCCCGATCCCTGGCAATCCTCGCAAGGTGCCGACGTCGGCACACGGATCGTCGCCTGCTTGCCGTGAAAGGCATCGTCGAGGCTGATTTCCATGTTGTAGCGCAGATCGGCGCCGCGGCCGCGCGCCTGGCCGCCGCCGCGCCGGCCACCCATGAACTCGCCGAACATCTCGTCGAAAATATCGGCGAAACCGGAATTGGTGAAATCGAAGCCACCGGCACCGTTGAAACCGCCGGCGCCGCCGCCACGGCCGTTCTCGAAGGCGGCATGGCCGAAGCGGTCATAGGCGGCGCGCTTCTGTTCGTCCTTCAGGACGTCATAGGCCTCGTTGACTTCCTTGAATTTCTGCTCAGCGGTTTTGTCGCCGGGATTGCGGTCCGGGTGATATTGCATCGCGGCCTTGCGATAGGCCTTTTTGAGGTCATCGGCCGAGGCGGACTTCCCCACCCCGAGCAGCTCGTAATAATCCTGTTTCGACATCGGTCCGACTGATCAAGATATGCGTGAATGACGACGGCATGGCCCCTAAACGAGCGATGGCCCCTCGCCGATCAGGCGATCGGATCGAGGGGCCATCACTGCTAGTTCAGCGGATGCCCGTGCATGGTGGGCGCGCCTTAGGCTGACTTGCCCTTGCGGTCGTCCACTTCCTCGAAATCGGCATCGACCACCTTGTCGTCACCGTCCGAGGCACCGGCTTGCGCGCCACCCGCAGCCTCGCCGGCCCCGGCTTCGCCGGAGGCCTGCGCCGCCTTGTAGAGCGCCTCGCCAACCTTCATCACCGCCTGGGTCAAGGCATTGGTCTTGGCTTCGATCGCCTCGACGTCCTCGCCATCCTTGACGCCCTTCAGATCGGCAATCGCCGCTTCCACCACCGACTTGTCGGCGGCGGCAACCTTGTCGCCGGCTTCAGAGATCTGCTTCTCGGCATTGTGGATCAGGGCTTCTGCATTGTTGCGGGCCTCGACCAACGCCTTCCGCTTCTTGTCTTCGGCGGCATGCGCCTCGGCGTCCTTGACCATCTTCTCGATGTCGGCGTCGCTGAGACCGCCCGAAGCCTGGATGCGGATCTGCTGTTCCTTGCCGGTCGCCTTGTCCTTGGCCGACACCTGGACGATGCCGTTGGCGTCGATATCGAAGGTGACCTCGATCTGCGGCACGCCGCGCGGGGCCGCCGGAATGCCCATCAGATCGAACTGGCCGAGGACCTTGTTATCCGCCGCCATTTCGCGCTCGCCCTGGAACACGCGGATGGTGACCGCCGTCTGTCCGTCTTCCGCCGTCGAGAACACCTGGCTCTTCTTGGTCGGAATGGTCGTGTTGCGATCGATGAGCCGCGTGAACACACCGCCCAGCGTTTCGATGCCGAGCGACAGCGGGGTCACGTCGAGCAGCAGCACGTCCTTGACGTCGCCCCTGAGGACGCCGCCCTGAATGGCCGCGCCGACGGCGACGACTTCGTCCGGGTTGACGCCGCGATGCGGCTCACGACCGAAGAATTCCTTCACCTTCTCGATGATCTTCGGCATGCGGGTCATACCGCCGACCAGGATCACCTCGTTGATGTCGCTGGCCTTGAGGCCGGCATCCTTCAGCGCCTTACGGCACGGTTCCATCGTGCGCTCGACCAGCTCATCCACCAGGGCTTCCAGCTTGGCGCGGGAGAGCTTGATGTTGAGATGCTTCGGGCCCGACTGGTCGGCCGTGATGAAGGGCAGGTTGACTTCGGTCTGCATCGAGCTGGAGAGCTCGATCTTGGCCTTTTCCGCCGCTTCCTTCAGGCGCTGCAGGGCCAGCTTGTCCTTGCGCAGGTCGATGCCCTGTTCCTTTTTGAACTCATCGGCCAGATAGTCGATGATGCGGGCGTCGAAATCTTCACCGCCGAGGAAGGTGTCGCCGTTGGTCGACTTCACCTCGAACACGCCGTCGCCGATTTCCAGCACCGAGATATCGAAGGTACCGCCGCCGAGGTCATAGACCGCGATGGTGCCGGTGCCCTTCTTTTCCATGCCGTAAGCGAGTGCGGCAGCAGTCGGCTCGTTGATGATGCGCAGCACCTCGAGGCCGGCGATCTTGCCGGCATCCTTGGTGGCCTGACGCTGGCTGTCATTGAAGTATGCGGGAACGGTGATAACCGCCTGGGTCACCTTCTCGCCGAGATAATTCTCGGCAGTTTCCTTCATCTTCTGCAGGATGAAGGCGGAGACCTGCGAGGGCGAATAATTCTTGCCGTGGGAATTGACCCAGGCGTCGCCATTGTCGCCGGAGACGATCTTGTAGGGAACGAGACCCATATCCTTCTGGGTCATCGGATCATCATAGCGGCGGCCGATCAGGCGCTTGATGGCGAACAGGGTGTTTTCCGGATTGGTTACCGCCTGGCGCTTCGCCGCCTGGCCCACCAGTCGCTCGCCGGAATCGGTGAAAGCGACCATGGAGGGCGTGGTGCGCGCGCCTTCGGCATTCTCGATCACCCGCACATCCTTGCCGTCCATCACCGCGACGCAGGAATTGGTGGTGCCGAGGTCGATACCGATAACTTTGCTCATGTCTACCTCTTCGGTTCAGCAGATCCCTGCGCGGCCTTCCCAATGAAGCACCACGGAGATCCCCGGTTGATTTGCATGCAACCCCAGACCGCA
>DATLIX010000041.1:0-19549 GCA_035539215.1 Dongiaceae bacterium
TCAGCGTCGACCGAACAGGCGCTCGATATCCGCGAGCTTCAGCTCGACATAGGTCGGGCGGCCGTGATTGCACTGGCCGGAATGGGGCGTCGCTTCCATCTGGCGCAGCAGCGCATCCATTTCCACGGCGTTGAGGCGGCGCCCCGCGCGAACCGAGCCATGGCAGGCCATGGTGCCGCAAATTTCCTCCAGCTTTTCCTTGAGGCTCGGCGCCTCGCCCAGCTCCGCCAGCTCATCAGCAAGATCGCGCACCAGGCCCTGGATATCGGATTGCCCCAGCATCGCCGGCTGTTCGCGCACCACCACCGTGCCGGGGCCAAAGGCCTCGATGACCAGGCCGAGTTCGGCCAGTTCTTCCGCCCGCGTAAGAAGGCGACCCGCCGCGGCCTGCTCCAGTTCCACGACTTCCGGAATGAGGAGGGCTTGGCGGGCAACACCCTGCGAGGCGAGCGCCTGCTTCATGCGCTCATAGACCAGGCGCTCATGTGCCGCATGCTGGTCGACGATGACAAGGCCATCGGCGGTCTGGGCGATGATATAGGTCTCATGCAGTTGCGCGCGGGCGACGCCCAAAGGATAGGCCGGACCGGGCCGGGCCTCCCCGGGGGGCATGCCGTCCGCGCCGGTCATTCCCTCGACCGCTTCGACACGGGCTGAGGGCCGGTCGAATTCCGGCGCCAGCGGTGCAAATCCCGCCAAAGCACGATTGATCAGCGAACGGTCGACATGCTGCCCGCTTTGCCAGCCAGACCCCTGCCAAGCCGGCGCAGGCGCGCTGCTCAGCTGAGCGCCGGCATAAGCGAGATTCTGCTGCGATGCCGTTTCGTAGAACGGCGTCTGGAAAGCATTGAGCGTCTGCGCCGCCACCGTGGTCGAGGCCTGGTGCCCTGCCTGGGCCAGCGCATGGCGAATGGCGGTGACGATCAGACCGCGCACCAGGGCGGCATCGCGGAAGCGCACCTCGGCCTTGGCCGGATGCACGTTCACGTCAACGTCTTCAGGCGGTAGATCGACGAACAGCGCCACCAGCGGATGGCGGTCGCGGGCGAGAAAATCCTGATAGGCGCCGCGGATGGCGCCGATCAGCAGGCGATCTTTCACCGGGCGGCCATTGACGAAGAGATACTGATGCGACGCCGTGGCCCGATTGAGCGTCGGCAATCCCGCATAGCCGGTCAGGCGCACGTTTTCGCGCATGGCGTCCAGCACCAGGGCATTGTCGCCGAAATCGCGGCCCATGATGGCGCTGAGGCGCTGCAGACGTGCGGCAGCCGGATCGGCCAGCAGATCGGCGGCGGCGGCCGGCAGCCGCAACAACGTGCGATCTTCATCGCGCAGGGTGAAACCGATGGCTGGATGGGCCATGGCAAGGCGAGACACCACTTCCTCGACGGCATTGGTCTCGCTGCGCGGCGTCTTGAGGAATTTGAGCCGTGCCGGCACGGCATAAAACAGATCACGCAGTTCGACGCGCGTGCCGCCGGCATGCGCTGCCGGCTCCGGTTTTGCCTTGCCCCCGCCATCGACCAGCAAGCTCCAGGCCTGGTCGCTGCCGCGCCGCCGGCTGGTGATGGTCAACCGCCCGACCGCACCGATCGCTGGCAAGGCCTCGCCGCGGAAACCGAAGTGATGGATATGAACGAGGTCGTCATCCGGCAATTTCGAGGTGGCGTGACGCTCGACGGCCAGCAACAGTTCCTCGGGACTCATGCCGCTGCCGTCATCTTCGACCAGGATCAGGCTGCGTCCGCCGTCGCGCAGGCTGATATCGATACGCGTGGCCCCGGCATCGACGGCGTTCTCCGCCAGTTCCTTGACGACCGAAGCCGGCCGCTCGACGACTTCGCCGGCGGCGATCTGGTTGATCAGGTTGGTGGGCAGGAGACGAATCGACATCGGCGCAGTTTAGCAGGCTGCCGGAAAGCTGCTAAGCTCTCCTTGCGGAACCGGATTTTGCCATTTTGCGGCCCTATCGAGGGGCCTGCCCTTGAGGAAGACTGCCACAGAGCCTCGAATCGGAGACCAACGATGAGCACGGAAGATCAACCGCATGGCGGCCAGTTCATGTCGGCGGAGGATTATGGCCGCAGCCTGAAGGGGCTGGGCATCAATCTGCTGGTGCGTGACGTCGCCCGATCGGCCCTCTTCGCCCGCACCGTTCTGGGCGCGGAAATCGTCTACAGCGACAAGGATTTCGCGGTCCTGCGCCAGGGACCGGCAGGGGCCGATCGATGCCACTGGATGCTGCATGCCGATGGCACCTATCACAGCCATCCCCTGCTGGGGCTGCTTTCGGACGCGCCGATCCGCGGTCTGGGCATTGAGATCCGGCTCTATCACTGCGATCCCGATCGCGCGGTAGCCGAGGCCAAAGCGCACCACCACCATGTGCTGGCCCCGCCGGTGGACAAACCGCACGGCCTGCGTGAGGCCTATATCATGGACCCCGACGGCTATTGCTGGGTTCCCAGCCTGCCGAAGCAGAAGCCGGCGGAGGGCGAGGCGCACGAAACGGCGAGCGCGCCGCAGACCTGAAGCGACCGGCTTTGCCATCAGCCAATTGCAGCTCAGGCTTTGACGATTTTGCCGCTCTTGGCCCGCCGCTTCACCATGGCATTGCGGGTATCGATCACCAGCTGCGCCTTGCCGGCGACCCGTTGATAGTCAACGGCATCGTGATCGGTCACGATCACCACCGCATCCGCGGCGGCGATCGCCTTGTCCGTCAAGGCGACCGAACGCCGGCCCGTCAGTTCCGGATATTCGCGCGTCGGCGTGATGCGGGGGATATGCGGGTCGTGATAGCTGACCTTGGCCCCCAGTTTCTCCAGCGCTTCCATGATATGCAGTGCCGGGCTCTCGCGCAGGTCATCGACATTCTTCTTATAGGCAACACCCAGCATCAGGATGCGGGCGCCTTTGAGGGCCTTGCCGGAGCCGGCGCTGAGAGCCTCCACCAGCCGGCTGATGACAAAGCCCGGCATCGCCGTATTGATCTCGCCCGCCAATTCGATGAAGCGCGTATTGATGCCGAATTCACGCGCTTTCCAGGTGAGATAGAAGGGATCGATCGGGATGCAGTGACCGCCGAGACCAGGGCCGGGATAGAAGGGCATGAAGCCGAAGGGTTTGCTTTTGGCGGCATCGATGACTTCCCAGACATCGATGCCCATGGCTGTGCAGATCACCTTCAGTTCGTTGACCAGGGCAATGTTCACGGCGCGGAAGATGTTTTCCGTGAGCTTGACGAGTTCCGCCGTCTCCGGGCTGCTCACGGGAACGGTCTTGACGACGATCTGGTCGTAAAGCTCGGTTGCCAGGGCCAGCGCCGCCCGGCCATCGCCCCCCACCACCTTGGGGATAGCTGCCGTCCCGAAAGTGACGTTGCCGGGATCTTCGCGTTCGGGAGAATAGGCAAGATGGAAATCGCGCCCCGAACGTAATCCCCCTGTCTCGAGTATGGGCTTAAGCACATCTCGGGTGGTACCAGGATAGGTGCTGGATTCGAGAACGACCAGCTGGCCGCGCCGCAGATGTCGGGCGATCACCTCACCGGTTTTTTCGATGAATTGAAGATCGGGCTCGCGATGACGCGTCAGGGGTGTTGGTACGCAAATGATCAGCACGTCCATCTGCGCCAGCCGCCCGAAATCGTCGGAAGCCGCGAATTTGCCGCTGCGTACCAAGGGTGCGACGCGCTTGGTGCCGATATGCCGGATATAGGATTTCCCCGCAGTTAACTGCTTGATCTTGGCGGGATCTACATCGAAACCGGTCACCTCGAAGTCTTTTTCGGCAAAAAGGCAGGCAAGCGGCAGACCGACATAGCCCAACCCAAGAATACCGATTTTTGCTGTTTTCTGCTGGATGGCGCTGCGCAGATCGAGGGAATCGCGCTGCCTCCCCCGCCTTGTCCGAGATATCATTCTGGCATTTCTCCGAAAACCGGCGCGACCTTAACAAACCCGCCCCGCCCTCGCAGCTTCTTTCGGCTTTTTTTAACTTTGATCACGGAACAATGTAACTTTAGCGCCGCACCAAAAAAGAGAAGAGGGCTGTGGCTGCAACCGGACCAGGGAATATGACGGTAAAATCGCGGAGCGCCGGCCGGATGGATGCCCTCGCCAGCCTTTCCGGGCTAGGCGCTGTCTTCCGCCTGACCGACCGCGGAATTTTCAAGCTCCGCGCCGCCAATCACGCCTTCTGCCTGCTGACCGGCCTTGATGAGACGAATATCAGTTCGGCGCGATTGAACGATCTGGTCGGCAGCAGCCTCGAGCAGCTCGTCAGCCTCGGCAGGGAAGCGCTTGATACCTGCCGGCCGCAGGATCTCACCATCAGTCTCAGGACCACGGGCGGGTTGCGCCGCTATCAGATCATCCTGCTGCCGGGCCAACCCGACTGGGAGCCGGAGGATCTGCTGCTGATCGGTACCGACATCACCTCGAACGAGGCGGTCCGGCATCTCGATGGCGTTCTGACCACGATGCGCGACGTGCTTTGGTCGGTGCAAATCGGTTCCAAGCAAATGAGCTATGTCAGCCGTTCGGTCGAAAGCCTGATCGGCCTGACGCCGGCGGAACTGATGAACGAGCCCGGCTGCTGGAAACGGCAGGTCCATCCCGACGACGTCGAGCGCATCGACAAAGCCTGGCAAGCGGCAGAACATGGTGAGCCCTTCGACATCGAATACCGCCTCTATCGGCGTGACGGGCGGCTGATCTGGGTTCACGACCGCGGCACGCTGGTCGTCAGCCGCGACGGCGGACCGCAACGCATCGACGGCATCACCCAGGACATCACCCTGATGCGTGAAGCGGAGGCAAAAGCGAAGGAGGCCGAACACCTCTATCGTACCATCGTGGAAAACCAGGTCGAACTGATCTGTCGATATCGCACCGATCTCACGCTGGTTTTCTGCAATGACGCCTATGCCCGTCTCTACAATAAGACGCCGGCGGATCTCATTGGCACAAAATTCTCCGACCACCTGCACCCGCATGAAGTCGCCGAGATTGAGGGCGTGGTCAATCGTCTCGTCGCCGGCAACGCAATTTCACACAATGAACAGAACAAAACGCTGCTCGACGGGCGCAGCGTCTGGTACAGCTGGTCTGACGTGGCGATCTATGATGCCGACGGGAAAATTCGCGAAATCCAGGGCGTCGGCCGCGACATAACCGAGCGGCGGCAGATGGAACGCGATCTGCTGGCAAGCGAGCAGCGATTGCGGCTCGCCATCGAAAACATCCCCGACGCCTTCGCGCTCTATGACATCGATGACCGGCTGGTGCTGTATAATTCCCGCTATATCAAGTACGAAATCTGCCCGCCCGGCATGGAGCCGCTGGGCCGGACTTTCGAGGAGATAGCGCGCAGCCTGGCAACGTCCTCGGTCGCACCTGTCGCGGGCAAGGAAGATCCGGAGAAGTGGCTGCGCCATCGTCTTAAGCGGCACCGCAATCCGCCGCCGGACCCCATCGAGGTGGAGATTACGACCGGCCGCTGGCTTCGCGTCAGCGAGCGACGCACTCCCGACGGCGGCTATGTCGGAACCTGGAGCGATATCACGCGCCTCAAGAATGCCGAAGCGCGCCTGCTGTCGGCGATTGCCGCTTTCAATGAAGGCTTCATCCTGTTCGACAAGGACGAGCGGGTCGTCCTTTTCAACCAGCGCTTCCTCGATCTGCATCCGCGTATCGCGTCGATGGTCAAAATCGGCGTCAAGTTTGAAGACCTCCTGCGCGGTGGTATCGCCACCGGGCAATTTGAGGACGCCCGGCATGATCCTGAAGCCTGGATCGCGGCAGAATTGCAGCGGGCCCGCATTCCCGGCTCCAGCGTGATGGAGCGACGGCTTGCCGACGACCGTTGGGTCATGGTCAGCCGCGCCGGCTTGCAAGGCGGCGGCTTCGTCGGACTGGTCACCGATCTGACGGAGGTCAAAGCCCGGCAGGCTGAACTCGAGCACACACAACAAAAGCTGCGGCAACAGACGCAAAGCCTGACACAATTGGCCGAGCAATTGCGCGCCGCACGCATCGCTGCGGAAACCGCCAATCAGGCAAAATCGCGGTTCCTCGCCCATATGAGCCATGAGCTGCGCACGCCGTTGAATGCCATTCTCGGTTTCGCCGACGTCATCCGCCAGAACATGTTCGGCGAGATTTCGCCGAGCCGATATCGCGACTACGCGCAATACATCCATGAGAGCGGCAGCCATCTGCTGGAAATGATCAACGACGTGCTGGATCTCTCGAAGATCGAAGCCGGTAAGTTCGAGCTGAAAATAGAGCCCCTCGATGCACCGGCAATTGCCCAGTCGGGCAGCAAGCTTGTTGCCGGCATGGCGAAAGAAAACGGCGTCAATCTGGTGCTCGATGACGACATGTGCCAGACCGTCCATGGCGATTCCAGGGCGGTAAAGCAGATCATCATCAATCTGCTGTCCAATGGAGTCAAATTCACGCCGCGCGGCGGCTATGTCACCCTGCAGATCAAGGAAGTGGGGCAGATCGGCGCCGAAATCGTCGTGACCGATACCGGTATCGGCATGTCCAAAGAAGACATCGTCAAGGCGCTGGATCCTTTCGGCCAGATCGACGGCACCTTGGCGCGGCGCCATCGCGGCACCGGCCTTGGCCTGCCGCTGGTCAAGAACCTCGCCGAGATGCAACGCGGCTTCATCAGCGTCGACAGCGCGCCATCGCGCGGTACCCGGGTCTCAGTGTTTCTGCCGGATCCATCTCAGCTGATGGCAGAAGCGACAGCCGGCGCACCCGCCCCGGCCAGTCGCGCCGGACGTTGACCCTCAGCTCCGATCAGTGATTCTGCTCCTTGGTCTTCAAGAAGCGGATCTTCGGAAAGTCTTCGGCGGCTCTATCCAGGTGCCAGGAGTTGCGCGCGAGGAAAACCGGATCACCGTTATGATCCTGGGCAATTGATGCCCGCGAGGCGTCGATGAAGCGCTTCAATTCCACCGGATCATCCGCTTCCACCCACCGCGCCGTGTAGAGGCTGGTCGGCTCGAAGCGAACCGGCAGGCCATATTCGGTGCGGATGCGGTCGGCGAGAATTTCGAACTGCAGGGCGCCGACGACGCCGACGATCCAGTCGGTACCGATCGACGGGCGGAACACCCGGGCAGCACCCTCTTCCGCCAATTGCTCCAGCGCCTTGCCGAGATGCTTGGCGCGCAACGGATCATCGGCGCGGACACTTTGCAGGTGTTCCGGTGCGAAAGACGGAATACCGATGAATTGCAGCTGCTCCCCTTCGGTCAGCGTGTCGCCGATGCGCAGATTGCCATGGTTCGGCACGCCGAGGATGTCGCCGGCATAGGCCTCCTCCGCCAATTCGCGATCCTGGGCCAGAAACAGCACCGGATTGTGCAGGTTGAGCTGCTTGCCGGAGCGCACATGCAGCGCCTTCATGCCGCGCTTGAACTGGCCCGAGCAGAGCCGGACGAAGGCGATACGGTCCCGGTGCTTCGGATCCATATTGGCCTGGATCTTGAAGACGAAGCCGGTCAGCTTGTCTTCCGTCGGTTCGACTTTGCGCGTCGTGGTCGGCTGCGGCCGCGGCGGCGGCGCCATATTGGCAAGGCCAGCCAGCAATTCGCCGACGCCAAAATTGTTGACCGCCGAGCCGAAATAGATCGGCGAGAGATGCCCTTCGCGATAGGCCTTGAGATCGAATTGCGGCATCAGCCCCCGCGCCAATTCGACATCCTCGCGCAGACGCTGGGCTTCATCCGGCTTCAGCGCCGTCTCCAATTTTGGATCGTCGAGCCCTTCGATCTTCAGATTGCTTTCCTGCTGGGTGCCGCCGCGCTCGAACATGACAAGCTGGTCGTTGAAGAGGTCGTAGCAACCCTTGAAGATCTTGCCCATGCCGATCGGCCAGGAAGCCGGCGTGATATCCAGGGCCAGGGTCTGTTCGATTTCGGAGATGAGGTCGAAAGGCTCGCGGCCTTCCCGGTCGAGCTTGTTGACGAAGGTAACGATCGGCACATCGCGCAGGCGGCAGGCTTCGAACAGCTTGCGCGTCTGAGTTTCGATCCCCTTGGCGGCGTCGATCACCATGACCGCGGAATCAACCGCCGTCAGCGTGCGATAGGTGTCCTCGCTGAAGTCCTCGTGGCCCGGCGTATCCAATAGGTTGAAGGTGCAGCCGCGATAGTCGAAGGTCATCACCGAGGCGGTCACGGAAATACCGCGCTCCCGCTCCACCTTCATCCAGTCGGAACGCGCGCGCCGTTGTTCGCCACGTGCCTTGACGGCACCGGCAAGCTGAATGGCACCTCCGAACAGGAGGAGCTTTTCGGTCAATGTGGTCTTGCCGGCATCGGGGTGCGCGATAATTGCGAAGGTCCGTCGCCGGGAAACTTCGGTTTCCAGATCAGCCATAATACTCACTTATGGAGAAGTGCCGGCAATGTACGGATTTCGACGGCATTTTCCAGCCTAAAAGCCTGTCCCGACTGTAAAATCAGGCCTTTTTCGAGCTGACGAGCATAACGCCGCCAAGAACAAAGGCCGCTCCCGCCACCTGGGGCAGGGAAATCGCCTCGCTCAAGAACAGCCAGCCGAAAAAGATCGTCACGACCGGGCCGATCGAGCTCACGATCGACACTTTCGAGGCACCGATCAGCTGGATGGCCTTGGCGGTCAGAAAGATCGGCAGCACGGTTGAAAGTGCCGCCATGGCAACGGCACAGGCGTGGACCTGCCAGGGCTGGCCGAAGGCGTCGGCTATGCGGTCCACCACCATAAAATGCAGAAGGCAGCACAGCGACGCGATGATCGAAGTCCAGGCGGCGAGCCGGATGGCCCCGATGCGGCCCACCAGCTGTCCATTGCCGACCAGATAGGTCGCGTAGGTAATCATGCAGAGAAAGACCAGAAAGCCGCCGAAAATCGTGCCCTGGTGGTCGCCGGTTGCCTGCATGTCGTGCAAGAAGGCGATGCCGATCCCGAGATAGGAGATCGCCATGGCGATCAAAACCCGCTTGCTGATGGTTTGGCCGAAGATGAAGACCGACAGCAGGACAACGACGGTCGGGTACAGGAACAGAATAAGCCGCTCAAGCCCAGCGGTGATGTAATGCAGACCCCAGAAATCAAGAATGCTCGACAGATAATATCCGACGACACCGAGGAACAGCAGCAAACCGGCATCCTTGCGCGTCAGCGGTGTCGCCGCTGCCCGGCCCGACCACCAGGCCGCCACAACCAGCACCGGCAGGGAGAACGCCATGCGCAGCGCCAGCAGCAGGACCGCATCGACGCCGTAGCGATACGCAAGCTTGACGAAGACGGCTTTCATCGAAAAGGCGGCTGACGCCACAAAGGCCAGCAGCACGCCTCGGTTGGCGGGCATGAAGGATCCTAATCGTAAGCCGGGATGCTCGGGACCGGATGAGACTCGCCGATCCTGGCGCGCCAGCCTATCGATCCGCTCCGCAGCTCAGAAGGGGCAATTTTTTCAGTCCTACCTGCGAAAAACACAATCTGCCCCCTTAACTATTTGTTATGGTTAAATTTTCTCAATAATTTAGACAGGTTATTTCACAAAACTGCCACCGCAGATCAAACAAACTCTTCCTATAGTACCGCCGCATTAGGTCTTACGTTCGGCCCTCACATCCCGACGGGCCGCGTTGAATCTGCTGCGATCGCTCAGCTGCCAGAGTTTGCACCGTGTCAAAATCCATCGCCCGCCTCAATATTCGCCAGAAGGTTTCCCTGCTCTTTCTGTTGCTGCTGGCCACGATCGGTCTGGTCGCCTATCTCACGATAGCCAAGCTTGCGGCGATCAACACCCAGGCGGTCAATATCGGCAACAGCGTGCTGCCGGCGACCCAGATTTTCGGCGACCTGGCCGATGCCACCCAGCACTATCGCCTGCTGCAGGCGGAACATGTCTTCGTCGTCGCGCCCGCCGACATGGATCGCATCGAGCACGACATGCATGGCACGGACGGGCAGGTCCAGGGATTGCTGCAGCGGCTTTCCAGCCTGACCGGGCAGGATCAATCGCAGGCGCTGGATGACTTCCGCGCCGGTTGGGCCGATTTCGTCAAAAGCGGCGACAGCCTCGCCGCGATGTCGCGCAATAACGATGACACCCTCGTCGGCAAGCTCTATCGCAACGAAGCCGCCAAGCTGTTCGAGCGTTTGCGCGACGACCTGAAGAAGCTCTCGGCCGTCAATGTGCAGACCGGCAATGCGGCGGCCGGCACCAGCGTCGCTCTGGTCACGCGGACTCAATGGCAGCTGGGCCTCGCTTTGGGTTTCGCCGTCATCCTCTGTCTTGGCACCATTCTTTATTTTCGCCGGGCGGTTTTGCAGCCCATCATGCGAACCGCCTCGCTCATGCAGGAATTGGCGGCCGACAATCTCGAAGTCCATATCACGGGTGCCGAGCGGCGCGATGAGATCGGCATGATGATGGGGGCGCTGATCGTGTTCCGCGACAGCATCCTGGAGGCCACCCGGCTGCACACCGCGCGCGCCAGGGAACAGGAGGAGCGCGCGCGGCTGACCGAACAGGACAGCCATCTCAGCCAGAATTTCAGCCGCGAGGTCCATTTGGCCTTGCAGGAACTGGGTTCCGCCACCCATGGACTGGGGCAGACCGCGGATGACCTTTCAAATCATGCACGGCTCGGCGCCGGCCAGGCGGAACGCGTGGCACAGGCCGCGCAGAGCGCCTCGCAGAATGTCAGCGCCGTCGCTTCCGCCACCGATCAGCTGGTCGCCGCCATCCGCGACGTGACGTCCCAGGCGGCGCAATCCTCTGCCGAGGCGGCGGCTGCGGTCAGGGAAGCGGCCGAGACCCTGCGCATCGTCACCGACCTCACCCAGGCGGCGAGCCGCATCGGCGATGTCGTCAACGTCATCGACGATATTGCCGACCAGACCCATCTCCTCGCGTTGAATGCCACCATCGAGGCCGCCCGTGCCGGCGATGCCGGGCGCGGCTTTGCCGTGGTGGCAGCCGAAGTCCGCTCGCTGGCCGGCGAAACCGGCCGGGCGACGGAAGAAATCTCATCGCAGGTGACGATGATGCAGGGGGCGGCCCAAAAGGCCGCCGAGGCGATCGGCCGCATCGACCGCACCATAGCCCGCATGAATGACGTCTCCGGTGTCATCGCCACCGTCATCGGCGAGCAACAGACGGCGACGACGCAGATCGCGCACAACATCAATGAAGCCGCGCGCGGCACCGCCGAGGTTTCCCGCAACATCACCGCGCTGAACGAGATCACCAACCGCACCGGGCAGAGTTCCGTCGATGTGCTGGCCGCAGCGAAGACCCTGACCTCGCAGACGACGCGCCTGCGCGACGACGTCGACGGCTATCTCGCCACGAGAACCGCCACTTGATCCCTCAGTTGTTCAGTGGGGCACCGCAGGCAATGACAGCGCACGATTGAAATATCGGTCCCACGTCTTCATATTAAGGTGGCACAATCTATCTGGCATGGTGCTGCTGGCGTCATCCAATCGGGGCGCTGTCTGATCGCTTCGACGGGGTGAAAAATGCCGCATGAGACGCCGCTGATCGCAACTGTTGTCGGCAGTCTCGTCCTCGCATTCATCTTCGGCACCCTTGCCAATCGCCTGCGCCTGTCGCCGCTGGTCGGGTATCTGCTGGCCGGTATCGTCGTCGGGCCTTTCACGCCCGGCTATGTCGCCGATCAGCACCTCGCCCCGCAATTGGCAGAGATCGGCGTCATCCTGCTGATGTTCGGCGTCGGCCTGCACTTTTCCTGGAAGGATCTCCTGGCGGTCAAGAATATCGCGGTTCCCGGCGCCGTGCTGCAGATCGGCGCAGCAACCCTCATGGGCCTTGCACTCACGGCGCTGCTTGGCTGGCCGCTGGGCGGCGGCATCGTCTTTGGCCTCGCCCTGTCGGTCGCCAGCACCGTCGTCCTGCTGCGCGAATTGCAGGAGCGGCGGCTGCTCGACAGCGAGCGCGGCCGCATCGCCGTCGGCTGGCTGGTGGTCGAGGATCTCGTCATGGTGCTGGTCCTGGTGCTGCTGCCGGCGCTGTCGAGCATCTTCAACAGCGGCGACACGGCGGTAGAGCTCGGTACGGCGGATATCCTGCGCACCATCGGCCTTACCCTCGGCAAAGTGGCAGCCTTCATCGTGCTAATGCTGGTGATCGGCCGGCGGATCATTCCCTGGCTGCTCCACTACATCGCCCAGACGGGATCGCGCGAATTGTTTCGCCTGGCCGTGCTGGCGATCTCTTTGGGTGTCGCTTTCGGCGCCGCGGCAATGTTCGGCGTCTCTTTCGCCTTGGGCGCCTTCTTTGCCGGCATGGTGCTGAGCGAATCGGATCTCAGCCATCAAGCCGCGCAAGAGACCCTGCCCCTGCGCGACGCCTTCGCCGTTCTGTTCTTCGTTTCGGTCGGCATGCTGTTCGACCCGACGATCCTGGTCCGCGCACCCCTTCCCGTCCTGGCCGCCTTCCTGATCATCGTCTTCGGCAAGTCACTGGTGGCCTTCGCCATCGTGCGGTTGTTCCGCTATCCGACCGGTACCGCCCTGATGATCTCGGCCAGCTTGGCGCAGATCGGCGAATTCTCCTTCATCCTCGCGACCTTCGGTGTCGATCTCGGCCTGATGCCGACGGCGGGGCGCGATTACATCCTTGCGGCGGCGATCCTGTCGATCCTCGCCAATCCCCTGCTGTTCATGGCGCTGGACCGTTTCAAGGCACGGCGGGCGGCGGGCGGGAAAGATCGGGTCGCGGCCTGGCATGACGATGTCACGGAAGCGATCACCCTGACCGGACATGTGGTGGTGGTCGGCTATGGGCGGGTCGGACAGGCGATCGTCAGGGCCGCGCTGGGACAGAACCTCCCGACCGCGATCATCGAGACGGATCGCAACCTGATCGATCCGGCAATCGCCGGGCAGGTCCAGATCATCGTCGATAACGGCGCCAAGCCGGAGGTGATCGAGGGCGCCAATCTCGCCAGCGCCCGCTGCCTTTTCGTCGCCGTGCCGAACGGCTTCGAGGCGGGACAGATCACGCAACAGGCGCGCGCCATCCGCGCCGATCTGCCGATCATCGTCCGCGCCCATTCAGCCATCGAGACAGCTCATTTGATGGAATGCGGCGCGACGGAGATCATCCTGGAAGGTCAGGAAATCGGCCGCGCCATGGCCGATGCCTATTTCGGCCCGGCAAAGCCCGATGCGGCCGGCATGGCCGCCGTCGCCCAGCCGGCCGGCTGACCGATCAATCGCGCCGGGCGATCAGGGCTTCGGCCTCGATCACTTCTGTCAGCGCTACGCCGGCATTGTCCGGGAAGAGGCGACGGCGCAGTTCCTCGATCATGTTCCCGGCTTGCTCGCCCAGCCTGTCGCTGCTCGTGCTGGAACGGGAGAGCGCCCGATCTACAATCCGCTCAAAGGCCAATGCCCGCTCGTCGAAGACGGAATAGCGCTCCAGCCGGCAAAACGCGGAATCGAGCAGGATCGTCTCATGCCTGATCCAGTTGGGCGATTTTCGCACGGCACGGCCAGGATCAGCGGCCGCATAGCGATCGACGATCTCATTGAATGTTTCCAGCCAGGCATTGGCCGGCAATTGGGGATGGCGGTCGGCAAACAGGACGATGGCGCCGCCGGGAACGATCAATTGATCGAGCTGCCGCAAGGTGGCGATGCGGTCCATCCAATGAAAGGCGCGGCCGATCACGACCAGGTCGAAACGTCCAAAGCCGGCGCCGATATCCTGCGAACTGCCCTGCCGCACCTCAACATGGCTATAGCCTGCTGCCTCGATCTGCCGCCGGCAAAGCGCCAGCATCTCCGGTTCGGGATCGATGGCAAGGACGGAGCCTGCGAGCGGTGCGAAGGCCAGGGCGAGCTGTCCGGGCCCGCAGCCGAGATCGAGAACCCGGCCCTTGGCAGGCAAGCCGCAAAGCCGGGCCACCGTGGCGGTGAGCTTTTCGGGATAGGCCGGACGGCCCGCCAGATAATGCTGCGCGGCCGATTTGAAACGCCGCGCATCGAAGGGAATGACATCGACCATGATGGGGTTCCTGACGTCTGGACGCGCAAGCCCCTGCACATCACTATTGCTGCCGCCGCGCTGCTTGCGCCGGACGATGACCCGTCAGGCCGATCACCCCTGCCGGCCTGATGACGATAGACCCTTTGCGCCTGCCGCTCTTAGCCGAGCGGCAGGCCCTGCGAACGAACCGACCGGCGCGCCTAGGCGATGGCGGTTACGCGCTCCGGCTCCGGCATTTCCGCGCCCCACATCTTTTCCAGATTGTAGAATTCGCGAACTTCCGGCCGGAAGAGATGGACGACGATGTCGCCGCCATCGAGCAGCACCCAGTCGCCCTGAGTCTTCCCCTCGACGGCGATATCCTTGACGCCAAGCCTATGCAGCTTTTCATCGAGGTGCTGCGCCATCGCCGCCAATTGGCGCGACGAACGCCCACTGGCGATGACCATATAATCAGCGATGTTGGATTTGCCGCGGAGATCGATGGAGACGATGTTCTCGGCCTTGTCATCGTCGAGAGACGATTCGACGATTTTCAACACGTCGTCGCTCATCATTGCAGCCTTGAGTGCTGCCTTCTTTGCACGAGGAATGGTCGCTACCCTCCTAGCCGACGCCATCGGCCAATGCGCCGGACCGTTATCACCACGCCCGACCAGCCACCCGCGTCTTGCCGACTATTTTCGTTTGCTTGCGAGAGCCTGGGCTTTCGAAGCGGCGGCACGGATCGCAGTGGCTGAAATCGGATTCAGCCGATGATGCACGAACATCCAAGCCGGCGTCGACGCCAGTGCCAGAAGATGGCTCGCGCTTTCGCGCTTTCGTTGCCTGGCAAACCGCCGGGCCGCCTTGGCGGCCAGTGCACCATAAGTATAGGTAGGTCTGTCAAAAACCGCAATTGGTAGGAGATGAAATATCTGTGTCCAGGCCTTCCAGCGGTCGATCTGGCCGAGATTATCGGCGCCCATGAGCCAGACGAATTGGCAGGACCGGTACCGCTCCACCAGCTTGGCCAGGGTATCGGCGGTGTAGCGTGTGCCGAGACGGCATTCGAGATCGGTGACGAGGATGCGCGGATGACCGGCCTTGGTCCGGGCCTGGTCAAGGCGTTCCGGCAAGGGCGCCATGCCTGCGACCGGCTTGAGGGGGTTCTGTGGCGCCACCAGCCACCAGACTTCATCGAGCCTGAGGGCGGCCAGGGCCGCCAGGCTGAGGTCGCGGTGGCCGTCATGGGCGGGATTGAACGAGCCGCCCAGCAATCCGATTTTACGTCGCCGCACTCATCGCCCCCGAATCTCCCCCGCGGTCCCGTGCGATCAGGGGCGGATCTGACCGTCGCCCTTCACGACGTATTTATAGCTGGTCAGCTGTTCCGCGCCCACCGGGCCGCGCGCATGCAGCTTGCCGGTGGAAATGCCGATCTCGGCGCCCATGCCGAACTCCCCGCCATCGGCGAATTGCGTCGAGCTGTTATGGATGACGATCCCGGCATCGACTTCATGCAGGAATTTCTCAGCCGCAGCCCCGTCTTCGGTGATGATCGCCTCGGTATGATGCGAACCGTGGCGGTTGATATGGGCTATCGCCCCGTCAACGCCGTCGACCAGTTTGACGGCGATGATGGCATCGAGAAACTCGGTGTCCCAGTCGAGATCGCTGGCCGGCTTCACCCGCGGATCGACGGCTTGCGTCGCCGCATCGCCACGCACTTCACAGCCGGCCCCCAGGAGATCGCCCACCAGGAGCGGCAGCAGCTCGGCACCCCGCAACCGGTCGACCAGCAGCGTCTCCGTGGCGCCGCAGACACCGGTGCGCCGCATCTTGGCATTGAGCACGATGCGGCGGGCCTTCTCCACGTCGGCCTTGGCATCGACATAGGTATGGCAATTGCCGTCGAGATGCTTCAGCACGGGGATGCGGCTTTCGGCGGCAACCCGCTCGATCAGGCCACGCCCGCCGCGGGGAATGATCAGATCGATCGCCTCGGTCATGGTCAGCATGATGCCGACCGCCGCCCGGTCCGTGGTCGGCAGGCACTGGATCGCCGCTTCCGGCAGGCCGGCCTCGCGCAATCCCGCTTGCAGGCAGGCGAGAATCGCCAGGGACGAGCGCGCACTTTCGGACCCGCCGCGCAGGATCGCGGCATTGCCGGATTTCAGGCAAAGCCCGCCGGCATCGGCGGTCACATTGGGCCGGCTTTCATAGATGATGCCGATGACGCCGAGCGGCACGGCAATGCGGGCGATCTTCAAGCCGTTGGGACGGTCCCAGGAGGCGAGTTCGCGGCCGACCGGATCCGGCAGCTCGGCGATCTCCTCAAGGCCGCGCGCCATCGCTTCCACCCGCTTTTCATCCAGCATCAGGCGGTCGAGCAGCGCGGCCGTCAGGCCATGCTTCCGGCCATCCGCCATGTCTTCGGCATTGGCGGCGACGATCTTCGCCCGGTCGGCGCGCAAGGCAGCCGCCATGGACCGGAGGGCGCGATTCTTGGTCGCACGATCGGCCAAAGCTAGCCTGGCGGCGGCGGCCTTGGCGGCGCGGCCGAGCGCTTTCATCTGCGCGTCCAGATCATCGGCTTCGGCGATTTTGTGTTGCTGCAGAGCGGTCATCGTCTCAACTCAATACCAGATCGTCCCGGTGGATCATCTCATCACGACCGCGATAGCCAAGCAAGCTGGCGATCTCGCGGCTTTTGTGCCCCATGATGAATTTGGCGTCCCGCGCGTTATAGGCAATGAGGCCGCGCGCGATTTCGGCACCGGCCGGATCGGTGACGACGACGGCATCACCGCGCTCGAAGCGACCCTCGACCCGGATGACGCCGGCCGGCAACAGGCTGCGGCCGGCTTTCAGGGCACCGAGGGCGCCGGCATCGACGGCGATCCTGCCCTTGGGCTTAAGCGCGCCGGCAATCCAGCGCTTGCGGGCCGTACGCGGCGTGGCCGAGGGCAGGAACCAGCTGCAGGTGGCGCCGTCGAGCAAAGCCCGCAGCGGATTCATCCGGTGGCCATTGGCGATCGCCATGCGGCAGCCGGCCGACATGGCGATGCGTGCCGCCGAAAGCTTGGTGACCATGCCACCTGAGGAATAGCCCGGCGGCGCCTCGCCCGCCATGGCTTCGACATCGCTGGTCAATTCGGTAATCTCGGGAATGAATTGCGCATCCTTGTCCTTGCGCGGATCGGCGGTATAGAGCCCGTCGATATCGGAGAGCAGCACCAGGGTGTCGGCGCTGATCATGGCGGCGACGCGGGCCGCCAGCCGGTCATTGTCGCCGAAGCGGATTTCCGAAGTGGCCACCGTGTCATTCTCGTTGATCACGGGGACGGCATCCATCTTCAGCAAGGTGTTCAGGGTGGAGCGGGCATTCAGATGACGGTCACGTTCCTCGGTATCGTCGAGGGTCAGCAGGATCTGCGCGACGGTGATATCGTGGCGCGCCAGACGTTCCTGATAGGCATGCGCCAAGCGGATCTGGCCGGTGGCGGCGGCAGCCTGCTTCTCCTCGAGACGCAGGGTCCCGGTCTCCAGGCCGAGATGGCGGCGTCCAACGGCAATGGCGCCCGAGGACACCAGGACTACTTCGATACCCAGTTTGCGCAAGGCCGCGACATCATCGGTCAGGGCATCCAGCCATTTGCGGCGGATGTCACCGGTCTCGTTATCGACCAGCAAAGCGCTGCCGATCTTCACGACCAAGCGCTTCGAGGTGCTGATGTTCTGGTCTTTTGCGCCGCGCCGCTTCTCGGTCATTCCTGGTCCCCGCTCGCCCCCTGATCCACCGCACCGGCATCGTCCTCATGCTCGGCCGTGACCCGCAGGATCGGGCCGCCATGTGCGGCATCCTCCTCCACCTGCGCCTCTTCCTCACGCATCCGCGCCCGATGTTCGCGCACGATCTCCATCACCTGGCGGAGCAGTTCCTTGATGCCGAGGCCGGTAGCGCCGGAAGCAGCGAGGACGGGTTCGACGGCATTCTTGCCGCGGCCGCGCTTCAGCTTCGCCGCCTTGGCGAGCAGCTTCTGCTTCTCGAGGATCTCTTCCGCCGTCAGGGCATCGCATTTGTTGAGCACGACGATCTCGCGCTTGGCGGCGAGGACCGGGCTATAGGCCTTCAATTCGGCGCGGATGGTCTTATAGGCGTCGACCACGTCTTCCTGGGTGCCGTCGATCAGATGGATGAGGACGCCGCAGCGCTCGACATGGCCGAGGAAGCGATGGCCGAGGCCGGCGCCGTCATGCGCTCCCTCGATGAGGCCAGGAATATCGGCCAGCACGAATTCGCTCTGATCGACATGGACGACGCCCAATTGCGGCGTCAGGGTCGTGAAGGGATAGTCGGCGATTTTCGGCTTGGCGCGGCTGGTCGCCGCCAGCAAGGTCGATTTGCCGGCATTGGGCAAGCCGACCAGGCCGCAATCGGCGATCAGCTTCAGGCGCAGCCAGATCCAGCGCTCCTCGCCCGGCCAGCCTTCGCCGTGCTGACGCGGCGCCTGGTTGGTCGAGGTCTTGTAATGGGCATTGCCGAAACCGCCATCGCCACCGCGGCAGAGAATGACACGCTGCCCCGGCTTCTTCAGATCGTAGAGCACGGTCTCGCGATCCTCATCGAGGATCTGGGTACCGATGGGCACGCGCATGGTGATCGCTTCCGCATCCTGCCCCGTGCGGTTCCGGCCGCTGCCGTGATAGCCGCGCCGCGCCTTGAAATGCTGGGTATAGCGGTAATCGATCAGCGTGTTGAGATTGGGCACCGCCTCGACGATGATATCGCCGCCGCGCCCGCCATTGCCGCCATCCGGACCGCCGAATTCGATGAACTTCTCGCGCCGGAAGCTGACGCAACCGGCACCGCCGTCACCGCTCTTCACGAAAATCTTGGCTTGATCGAGAAACTTCATCTTGGGTTCCGCCTATCGGCTGGCTTGGGACTTAAACGGTATGTGAACAACAAAAAGGGGAATGGCTCCGGGAGCCATTCCCCTTCCTGTTAGTCGGTCGTGAATGGCTGCGCCGGTCAGCTGACGGCGCGAAAGCTCATTCAGGCCTGCGGGACCACCGAAACGAAGGTCTTACCGCCGGTCGTGCGGTGGAATTCCACCTTGCCATCGGCCTTCGCGAACAGCGTGTGGTCGCGGCCCATGCCGACATTCTTGCCGGGATGAACCTTGGTGCCGCGCTGACGGATGATGATGTTGCCGGAAATCACCGCTTCATCACCGAACTTCTTGACGCCGAGGCGGCGGCCAGCGGTATCGCGACCGTTGCGGGAGCTACCGCCTGCTTTTTTATGTGCCATTGTGCTGTCTCCTTATTCGACCAGGGATCGCGGGCCGAAGCCTCAAGCGACCTTGATATCCGTGATGCGCAGGACAGTCACCTTCTGGCGATGACCATTCTTGCGGCGGTAGTTGTGGCGGCGATGCTTCTTGAACACCAACACCTTATCGGTCTGGGCCTGGTCCAGAACCTTGGCCGAAACGCTGGCGCCGGCAACAACCGGGGTGCC
>DATLIX010000042.1:0-41521 GCA_035539215.1 Dongiaceae bacterium
GGCCGGCAGGATGGCCTCTATTGGCCGGCGAAAGAGGGCGAGGAGCAGAGTCCCTTCGGTCCCTTCGTCGCCGAATTGCCGGCTTATATGCAGGACCGCGACCTGCAGAAACAGGGCAAGGAGCCCTATATGGGCTACTACTTCCGCATCCTGACCAGACAGGGCGAGAACGCCCCCGGTGGCCGCTACGATTATATCATCAACGGCAATATGATCGCCGGTTTCGGCATGATCGCGACGCCGGCGGAATATGGCGAGACCGGCATCATGACCTTCGTCGTCAACCACCAGGGCAAGATCTTCGAAAAGGATCTCGGCGACGACACCGCCTTGGCCGCCGCGGCGATCCAGGACTACAACCCCGATACCAGCTGGAAGCTGGTGGGGAAGGACGATCAGTGATGCCGGCCTGCTGCAGCGGTATCGGCTAAGCCGCCGCAATGGCGACGGTCAACTGACAGGGACGACAATCGCCGTCGCAAAGTTTTACGCGATCGGGCGCGGCATCAATGCATCAGCGTTTCATCGGTGCTATGCGCGATCAGAAAACATAGTTGCGAAAGCGTCACGGCATTTTCTGCTTTTGCCATGCGCATGATGAGCGCCCTTGCGGCAATGCCGTCCTGCATTTCCGCCTGCTCCAGCTCGCTGACCAGGTTGACGACTGCCTGGAGCGCGTCTGATAGGGCGGAGGTCTCGGTGCCATCCTGCGTTATGGTGGCCCAAGAAGCCCTCATCCGGGTGCTCCACGACCCATACAAGGTGCTCCGATCATGGATGCACTGATAGACCGTCCACCACACATCTTCCTGGTCCTCGAGCGACAGGCCGTCGAGGGCGACGACGGCCAATTGCGCGGCAGTGACGATATTCGGCATCGATTGCAGCTCTCCATGGCCGGTATCACCGCCGAGAGTGTCTACCATCGGAGGCGAGATCGTCTCATGATCGACGCTCTCCCGCCAAGCTGGTCATGCCGGCAATCCGACGCTCTCAGCGATGCATTACTGCGTATGTCTCGCTCGGGGCGCGCCGATTGACGAGCGCCTTTATCCAGTCTGCCTCACGTTACCGCGGGATTGCTTGGGCCAAGCCGGGTAATGGCGTTCCCTGTGCTAGGGCTTGTAGCGAAGCGCCGCAATGAATGCGGCCAGTGCGGGAGGCGTCTGTCGCCGACTGGGGTGATAGAGATAGTAGCCGGGGAAGGTCGGGCACCACTTCTCCAGAATCCGCATGAGCCGCCCGGCCTCGATGTCAGCCAGCACCTCGTCCTCGTAGACGAATGCAAGACCTTGGCCCGCCAGGGCCGCCTCGCGGATCAGGTCGCTGTTGTTGAACACGAGTGGACCGTCGACGCGAACCTGGAAGGGCCGCCCTTTCTCCTCGAAGTCCCAGGCATAGAGACCGCCTGACCTGATGTGCCGATAATTGATGCAGCGATGGCCGGCCAATTCGCGCGGCGATCGCGGCACCGGATGGTCAGCGAAATAGGATGCGGCGCCGACCACGGCCATGCGGATATCCGGCCCGATCCGGACCGCGATCATGTCCTTCTCGACGATGTCGCCGAAGCGGATGCCGGCGTCAATGCGGTGCGCGACGATGTCGGTCAGGTTGTCGTCGATGATCATATCCACCCGGATATCGGGATGGGAGGCGAGAAAGCGCGGCAGGACCGGCATGACGACGGAAGTGACCGCATGCTTGGTGGCGGTGATGCGGATGGTGCCGGACGGTTTGCCACGCAGCGCGCCGACCGCGTCCACACCGGAGGTGATTTCCCCCAATGCGGGACGCAGGGAGCGCAACAGTGTCTCGCCTGCCTCGGTCGTCGACACCGAGCGCGTGGTGCGTGACAAGAGGCGCACCCCGAGCCGTTCCTCCAGGGCCTTCATGGCGTGGCTCAGCGCCGATTGGGACATGCCAAGCTCGGCCGCCGCCCGGGTAAAGCTGCCTTGCTCCGCGACGATCGCGAAGGCGGCGAGATCGTATAGATCCTCTCGTTTCATTTATGCACCGCGTACATAAGCCCAATTGAATTATAGCGGCTAATCGAAATCAGGAACCAGGACTATCTGATATCTGCGCCCCGAAGCGGATCAATCCAGCGGGTCAATCCGGTGGGCCGATCCGGCGATGGCCGGCGTGGCCTTCCGACGATCCGGGCACGGTCCAAATCAACTACACCGACGCAGGTATTCCAGTGAATCAGACACGCCACAAACTGTTCGAGCCGTTCGCTTTCGCCAAAGGGTTCACCCTGCGTAACCGTGTCGCGATGGCGCCCATGACGACCTGGGCCGGCAACGCGGACGGCACAGTCTCCGACGAGGAGGTTGCTTATTACCGTCGTCGGGTGAACGGCGTTGGCCTCGTGATCACGGGGTGCACCCATGTCCTGCCGAACGGCATGGGCTTCACGCACGAATTTGCGTCATACGATGACAGCTTCGTCCCGAGCCTGCGGCGGCTGGCCGAGGCGGCCAAAAGCGGCGGTGCGCCGGCGGTGCTGCAGATTTTCCACGCAGGCAACAAGGCCGTCCCCGAGCTGGTGCCGGGCGGCGAGGTCGTCAGTGCGAGCGCCATCACCACCGAGGCGACTCCTTTCTGCCCCGCCGTCACGCCGCGGGCGCTGACCCATGAAGAGATCCTCGACGTCATCCTCGCCTTCGGCGCGGCGACGCGGCGCGCTATCGAGGCGGGCTTCGACGGCGTCGAGCTGCATGGCGCACACGGCTTCCTGATCCAGAACTTCCTCTCACCGCGCTTCAACCAGCGGACGGATGCGTGGGGTGGCTCGCTTGCCAATCGCCTGCGCTTCCCGCTGGCGGTCGTGCAGGAAGTGAAGCGGGTCATCGCGGCCCATGCAACGCGGCCCTTCCTGCTCGGCTATCGCATTTCCCCGGACGAGCCGGAGGAAGGCGGATTGCGGGTCCACGATACCCATGTACTCGTGGACATGCTCGTCGACAGTAACATCGACTATCTCCACGTCTCGCTCGAGAGCGTCCATGAGACCAAGCCAGTCGGCGGCACCGGAGAGAAGACGACGGCCGAACTGATCGTCGAGCGCGTCGGCGGACGCCTGCCCGTTATCGCCGCCGGGCAGATCCGTGAGCCCGATCAGGCTGCGCAGGCGATTGCGTTGGGTCTGTCGCTGGTCGCCATTGGTCAGGGGCTGGTGATGAACCCCGACTGGATCGAGCTAGCCAAGAGCGATCTCGACGAGCGGATCGACATCGCCTTGAGTCCGTCGAAGGTTCCGCATCTCGCCATCCCGAGCAAGCTATGGAAAGTGATCGAGGCGACCACAGGCTGGTTCAAGCTTCAAGCGGAACCGCAACGCAACAAGGCGCTGATGGATGTGAGTCTAAGTGCATAAGGGCCGTGAGAAGCGGCCGCTGCATCTCTCCACCACCTGGAAGCTAGGGCAACTGCAAAGGAAACTTTCATGCCATACGATCTAAAGATCAACGGCGAGCAACGCAATGTGGATGTCGATGGCGATACGCCGCTGCTGTGGGTCCTTCGCGACGTGCTGGAAATGACCGGCACCAAATACGGATGCGGTATTGCGCAATGCGGCGCCTGCACCGTCCATATCGATGGTCAGCCGACGCGATCCTGCCAGGTTCCCGTCGAAAGTGTGGGGAGTTCGGCGATCACCACGATCGAGGCGATCCACAAGACCCCGAGCGGCCTCAAGGTCCAGAAGGCTTGGCAGGATCTCGACGTGGTGCAGTGTGGCTATTGCCAATCCGGGCAGATCATGTCGGCGGCGGCCCTGCTTTCCGAGAAACCCAGTCCAACGGATGCCGATATTGATGGGGCCATGTCGGGCAATCTCTGTCGCTGCGGCACCTATGTGCGCATTCGCGCTGCGATCAAATACGCCGCGAAGCTCGACGACAACGCGACACAGGGGGGCTGAGCATGCATATGAGTAATTCCTTCGCCAAGGCATTGCCCGCCGATAACAATGTGTCGCGGCGCTCTTTCCTGCGCAGCGGCGTCGCCGTTGGGGGCGGCCTGTTGATTTCGATCAACGCGCCAATCTTCCGCACGGTTGCCGCCGATGCGGCTGCGACGGACTTCGCGCCGGGCGCTTTCATTCGGATCGACAAGACGGGCCAGGTCACCGCCGTCATGCCGCAGGTCGAAATCGGACAAGGCGTCTATACGTCGATGCCGATGCTGATCGCCGAAGAGCTGGAAGTGGCGCCGGATAAGATCGCGGTGGAACACGCGCCGGCAAATGACAAGCTTTATGCCAATCCGAAACTCGGCTTCCAGGCAACCGGTGGCTCCACCTCCATTGCCGCATTTTATGAGCCGTTCCGGCAGGCTGGCGCCCTGGCGCGCACGATGCTCGTCGCGGCGGCGGCAGAAACCTGGGGCGTCGCCGTCTCCAGCTGTCAGGCTCAGAATGGGACCGTTTTTCATGCTGCAAGCAACCGGCGCCTTAGCTACGGTGATGTGGCAGCCAAGGCAGCCACGCTGCCCATCCCGGACAAGGTCGCGCTGAAGGACCCGAAGGATTTCAAGGTCATTGGCAGGTCGCTCAAGCGGCGCGATTCCGTCGATAAGACCACGGGCCGGGCGCAGTATAGCATCGATTTCAGGCTGTCCGACATGAAGATCGCGGTGCCGCAGGCTGCGCCGATCATTGGCGGTAGGCTTGTCGGCATGGATGAGGCGGCGGCCCTTGCCGTCGCCGGTGTCCGCAAGGTGGTCCGTTTCGACAACACCGTGGCGGTCATCGCCGATCACACGGCTGCGGCAAGAAAGGGGCTCGCCGCACTGAACCCGCAATGGCAAGGCGGGGCGGCAACATATTCGACGGTCGAACTGGTGGCCGATCTCGACAAGGCCGTTGCCGGCGAAGCGGTGGTCGCGGCCAACGAGGGCGACGTCAGGAAGGCGCTATCAGCGGCAGCAAAGACGGTCGAAGCCCGCTACGAAGCGCCGCTGCTTGCCCATGGGACGATGGAGCCAATGACCTGCTCCGCGAGGATCACGGCCGATAGTTGCGACATCTGGATCGGGACTCAGGTGATGGCCCGTGTCCAATCGGCGGTTGCCAGCGCCATCGGCCTCCCTGTCGAGAAGGTGCGCGTGCATAACTTCCTGATGGGCGGTGCGTTCGGTCGCCGGCTGGAAACCGACTATGCCGTGCAGGCGGCGATGATCGCCAAGCAAGTCGATTTCCCGGTCAAGGTGATCTGGACGCGCGAGGAAGACTTCCAGCATGATCTCTTCCGCCCTGGCTATGTCGACAAGCTCTCGGCGGGGCTCGATGCGAACGGGGTTCCGACGGCCTTCTCACATCGTGTCGCCGCTTCCAGCGTGATGGCCCGCTGGGCGCCGGCCTGGTTCGCCAAGGGGCTCGACCCCGATGCGGTCGACGGTGCGGCTGGACCCTATAAGTTCGCCAATCTGCTCACCGAATACAGCCGTTCGGAACCGCCGCAGGGGCTGGTGACCGGCTGGTGGCGCGGAGTCGGCGTTACCCATAATTCTTTTCCGGTCGAAAGCTTCATCGATGAGATGGCCGCGATAGCGGGCACGGATCCTGTCGAGTTCCGGCGGCACCTGCTGGCGGAATCACCACGGGCAAAGGCTGTCCTCGACCTTGCGGCTGAAAAAGCCGGTTGGGGCAAACCGATGCCGGCCGGCAAAGGTCGCGGCGTCTCGGTGATTCTCCTGTTTGGGACCTACGTGGCACTCGTGGCCGAGGTCTCGGTCGATAGCGGAGGCGAGGTCCGGCTTGATCACGTCGTTTGCGTGGTCGATTGCGGCCGGGTCGTCAACCCCGACGGTGCCAAGGCGCAGATCGAAGGTGGCATCATTTTTGGCGCCAGTGCGGCGCTCTACAACGCCATCGACATCGACAAGGGGCGCATCGTCCAGACCAACTTCGATAGCTACCGGGTCATGCGGATCGACGAGGCGCCGACGATCGAGGCCCATTTCGTGGCGAGCGACCAGCCGCCCACCGGCACGGGCGAGCCCGGCACCGCGGCCATCACCGGGGCAATCGGCAATGCCGTCTCTGCGGCTATCGGCAAGCGGCTGCGCAAGCTTCCTGTTGAGAGAGGCATGATCACCGCCTGAGCCACTGATCCACCAACGGTTTTGGCGGTCGGTCAGCCTGTGGGCCGGCGTCCTTTCACTTGAAATCCGGAGATATCCTATGCGCAAGCGTGACCTTGGAAAAAGTGGCCTGACGGTTTCGGAGCTCGGTTTCGGCTGCATGAGCCTGAGCTCCGGCTATGGCCCGCCTACCGAAAGGACGGCCGCTATCGCCATCATCCGTGCAGCTTACGAGCGCGGCGTGACTTTCTTTGATACGGCCGAAGTGTATGGGTTGCGGGCAAACGAGGAGCTGGTTGGCGAGGCACTTGCACCATTCCGTGACAAGGTGACAATTGCCACGAAGTTCGGCTTCGACCTGGAGAATTACCCTGGCCTGAACAGCCGCCCCGCGCACATCAAGAGCGTGGCGGAGGCCTCGCTCAAGCGCCTGAAGACCGATGTGATTGATCTGTTCTACCAGCACCGTGTCGATCCTGCCGTGCCGATCGAGGATGTTGCCGGAGCCCTGAAGGATCTGATCCAGGAAGGCAAGGTGAAGCACTTCGGCCTGTCCGAGGCGACGGCCCGGACGATCCGCCGCGCCCATGCCGTCCAGCCGGTCACTGCAGTGCAGAATGAGTACTCCCTCTGGACCCGCGACTGGGAAGGCGATGTCCTGCCGACATGCGAGGAACTTGGTATCGGCTTTGTGCCATGGAGCCCGATGGGGCAGGGCTTCCTAACGGGTAAGATCACGGAGAACACGACATTTGATGGTACATCCGACCTCCGGGCGGTATTCCCCCGCTTCACGCCAGAGGCCATTCGCGCCAACCGGCCCGTGCTCAATCTCCTGAACGAGATGGCAGTTCGCAAGCGGGCGACGCCCGTGCAGATCGCGCTGGCTTGGCTGCTGGCGCAAAAGCCGTGGATCGTTCCCATTCCGGGTACGACCAGGCTCAAGCACCTGGAAGAAAATCTCGGTGCTGCAGAGATCGAGCTGAACGCCACGGACCTTCGGGACGTCAAACAGGCCTTCGCAAGAATCCAGGTGCAGGGCGAGCGATTGTCGGAAGAACACATGGCAAGCATCGACCGTTGAGCACAAGGCCAGGTACGGCGTGCGACATGGGGCTATGCCACGAAATGGGGCAAGGGCCCCGGCGAGCCTCTCCCAGGTGTCGTGCAAAACGACTTGAGTGATCCTATAGCGTGATACTTCTGCTATTGGCACGTCGCATTGTTTCGCTGTGCCGGAGAGTGGTCTCTATCGCGGCATAGCGGACATCGACTAAGCCGCGCAGGTCAAGCTCCAGTTATGAGTACGCGCCCTAAAGCAACATCGGCTGCACCACGGCGTCGGCCACGGCCGGCAGGGTGACGGTGACGGAGGTGCCTTCGCCGAGCGCGCTGTCGATCGACAATCTGCCGCCATGCAATTCCACCAGCGCCTTGACGATGGGCAGGCCGAGGCCGGTGCCTTCATGCTGGCGGCTCATGGCGTTGTCGACCTGGCCGAAGCTGCTCAGCACCTTGGGGATATCGGCGGCGGCGATGCCGATGCCGGTATCGCTGACGGTGATGGCGACAAAGGCGCGCTGGCCGGCATGCACGGGCGTCGGCGCCACGCTCACCTTGACCTTGCCGCCTTTGGGTGTGAACTTGACGGCATTGGTCAGCAGGTTGGCGATGATCTGCAAGGCGGCGCGGCGATCGGCCCAGAGATCGGGCGTTGCCGGATCGATCCTGCTGCGCAGCTTCAATTTGCCGGCGGCGGCGCGGTCGCGCACCAGCCGCATGGCGGAATCGATCAGGCCATCGAGGCTGCAGCGCTCCTCGCTCAGCGTGTAGCGGCCGGCCTCGATCTTGGAAAGGTCGAGGAGATCGTTGATCAGCGACAGCAGGAGCTGGCCGCTGTCATGGATGTCGGTGACATAGCCGCCATATTGCTGCGCCCCGAGCGGCCCGAACAGGCCGAGCTTCATCACCTCGGAGAAGCCGATGATGGCGTTCAGGGGGGTGCGCAATTCGTGGCTGATATTGGCGAGGAATTCGGTCTTCGAACGATTGGCGAGCTCGGCCTGGTTCTTCGCCTCGCGCAGGCTCTCCTCGGTGCGCATGCGCGAGGTGACATCGTTGATGATGCCGATGAAATGGCGCACCGAGCCGTCGATCTCGCTCACCGGACTGATATGGAGATCGTTCCAGAAGGTCTTGCCGTCCTTGCGGTAGTTGCGCAAAACCGCCTGCACCGGCCGCTTCTGCTCGAGGCCACGGCGCAGTTTCTCGACCGCGGCGGGATCGGTGTCGCGGCCCTGCAGGAAGCGGCAGTTGCGGCCCATCACCTCGTCCAGGGCATAGCCGCTGATGCGGCAGAAGGCGGCATTGGCGAAGGTGATCGGCAGGTCTGGCTGCTGCGCGTCGCAGATGATGATGCCGCTGCTGACCGAGGCGATGGCGGTGGCGAGTACGGCATTGCGCTCGGCCAGTTCCGTCAGGCGCAATTCGCGCGCCTTCACCGCGGTGATGTCGCTGACGATGCGGAGCGTCCCGCCATCGGCGGATTTCGATTCGATGATGCGCAGCCATTGCCCGTTGGGGCGGCGGATTTCCTGGCGCCAGGGCAGATGGTGGTGACGCTCGAGCAAAGCGGTGATCAGCGCTTCCGGATCGGCCGCCGGTGACGCGGCGGCGTCCGCGCCGGAATCAGTCTCTGCCGTCCGGTCCACCGGCCCCGGCTTGTCCGCATGGCGGTCCTCGATGGCGAAAGGCAGCTCGCGGCTGCGCGGCGCGGCAGGGGGGCGGCCGCGCAGGGGATCACCGGTCACGCCCTCGGCCGTGAGACCGTTGCGCAGCACATCGAGCCGGGTGAGGTCGGCGTAATGCGCCCCCGGCCGCAGCTCGGTGGCGAGCTCGGTGTGGAGATGGAAATAGACCAGGTTGACCGCCACCAGCTGGTCCTCGGCATCGAAGATGGCGATGCCTTCCGGCAGGTCGGCGATGCTGCGCTGAAGGGCGGCGGCCCCGCTGCTGCCGACGACGAAGCCGGCCCGGTCAAGCACGTTGCCGCCGCCAAGGGTTCCGGCCGATGAATCCTGATCGAAAGCCGGGCGGGCGAGGATGGTGGGCTGGCCGATCACCGGCAGGCTGGCGATATCGCCGCGTTGCCGCACCCGGGCCGCCTCTTCGGCGCGGCGGTCCTCGAGGCGCAGCAAGGCGGCGACGGCCAGCACCGCCGGCACATGCAGCAAAGCGAGCAGCACGAGGCCGAGACCGGCGCCCGGGCCGTCCTGGATGGCGCGGCGGCTGCCGATGATCAGCAAGGGCAAAGCCGGCAGCAGGGCGGCGGCACCATAGGAGAAGAGCAGGCGGGTTGCCGCCGGGGGCAAGGCAACCGGCAGGCGGCGGGCGGTGATCAGCCAGATGGCCGGCAGGAAGAGCAGCGGCAAGGTCCAGACCGCGAGGCCGAGCCAGATCAGGGCGACCAGGGTGCCGGCGGCGAGGGCCCCCAGCGCCATGACCCGGTCATAGAGGGCAAGGCCCAGCACGGCTGCGGCCAGGGCATCCACCGGCACAGCACGCAGCCAGCCGGCCTGCCACCAGCCATCGCCCGGCAGACCGGCCAGCGGCGACGCGAGGGAAAAGACCAGCAGGGTGACGACGCCGATCGCCAGCGCCAGCCCGGCCCCGGCAAGACCGCGACCGAGCCGCCCATAGGCCTCCAGCCGGGCACCGCCGCAGGCGCGATAGCCGACAGCCAAGCTCAGCGCCAGGGTCAGGTTGAAACCCAAAGCGAGGAGCGGCAGGAGGGTGAGCAGGAAGCTGCTCGGTGCGGCATGCGGGTCCATCAGCACTTCAGTTCTTCACTCACCCGTCATCCTGCCCCCGCCCGGTGCGCGCCGCCCATGATCTTCTGTGATCATTCCATGGGCGTTCGTTCGCACAGCAGACTCCCCGATGATCTACCGGCCGATGACTTACCGGTATCGCATCCGCGGCCAAGGCGAAACTGCCGGCCTACCACCTAATTATATCACATGGCGATTATCGCGCTTTGTGCCGGATGGTCCAGATCGAAACATCTCGCGTTTCAGTGAAATACAGCGCGGTTTTTCATCAAGATGACATCTGCATCGGCCGGTAGGCGGTCAGATGTCAGGGTTTGTCCCGGCCACCGGTGCCAGCCGCGCCGCTTCCTCTGCCAGCCAGTCCCGGCTGGCTTGCCAATTGGCGTGCTGCCGGACCGCCGCCGCCGCGCCGGCCGCGAGCAGGTCCGACACCCAATGGCTGCCGCCGCCGAAATCGATCAGCGTGTCCGCCTCCGCCGAACCCTGGCGCCCGGCACTGCGCAGCTGCGCCCAGGCGGTGAGCCGGCCCATCATGCCGATCGCGTCCTGCAATTCATCGAAATGCAGGCCGCGCCCCTCGGCTTTCAGCTGGTGCAGGTCGAGCTTGTCGGCCTCCGGCTGCAGCTCGCGCAGGGTATAGGTCCGCTTCTCCATCTGCAGCGCGGTGAGGAAGGCCGGATTGATCGCCTGCAGGCGCTTCTCGATGGCGACCACCCGTTCCGCCTCGCTGGCGAAGCGCGGCTGCTTCTTGAGTTCTGGCGTCATCGCCGAGCCCGGCTGGAATTTGAGGTCGAGCAGCAACAGGTCGCCCTCGGTGCTGAGGACCTGATCGCCGGCCTTATTGGGCGCGACCCGGACCAGGATGATGTAGCGCGGCAGGCCGAGCGTGCCGAGCCCGGCGACGCGCCAGGCGATGTCGAGGATCTGCCATTTGCCATGGCCCAGTTTGCGCTGCTGCCAGGCGACCTCACGGATCGCCGCGGTCACGGTCTTGCGCTGGGCGGCGGTGACCGGCAGGGCCTTGCCGGTATCGAGCCGCAGACGGCGGCGGTCGCCGTTCTTCTCGTCCTTCTTGCCGCGCCGGTCGAGATGGGGCGAGCCGGTGACGCGGCTGCGCAGCCAGGTGCTGCCTTCCTCGCCCGCCTCCAGGCGCCGGTCGAGCTTCACCATCAGCTCGCCGATCAGGCCGGTGGTGAGGTTGCGCTCCAGCCACAGTGCCTTGCCGCTGCAGAGCGCGTCGCGATAGGCGGCGATATAGGTCTTTGCCAGCTTGCCGGCCTGGGCGGCCGAGAAATCGAGCAGCGGCATGGCGAGATGCAGCGAGGCGAGGAAGCGCAGCAGGTCGCGGCTGGCGGGCCCCAGGCCGCCTTCGTCGAAATCGCCGATATCGAAATAGGTGAGGCGGTTCTCGCCGCGATAGCTGCCGAAATTCTCCAGATGCAGATCGCCGTTCAGCCAGACGGCGGGAAACTTGCGGAGGCGCTTGGGGAAATCGGCATGGAAGAGATGCGCGCTGCCGCGGAAGAAGGCGAAGGCGTCACCCGCCATGCGGCGGTATTTGCGCGCCAGCAAGTCCGGCGCCCGTCCGGCATCGCAGGCGACGAGACGATTGATCAGCTTTGCCGAACTTGCCATCTTGCCCGCATGTCTGGGTCGCCTCCGATAAGGTCGCGCAGCTCGCTTGTGATGCCTATCTTGACCAGCCGGCGCCGTGGCGACAAGCCGTTATGGGCCGGCCGGCACGGAATTGAACCAATCTGCAGTGGAGGTCCCTCATCATGCGCTCCTGCTATCTCGCCGGCCCCGATGTCTTCCACCCGCAGATGGCGGCGCTGGCGGCAGGCAAGCGCCAGCTATGTACACGTTACGGCCTGCAGGGGCGTTTTCCGCTCGACAATGAATCGGATCTTACCGGACTCGACGGTCGCAGCGCGGCGATGGTGATCTACCGCGCCAATATCCGCCTGATCGAGAGCTGTGATTTCCTGATCGCCAATCTGACACCCTTCCGCGGTGTGAGCGCCGATACCGGCACGGTCTTCGAGCTCGGCTATATGGCGGCACGCGGCAAACCGGTCGCGGCCTATAGCCTCAGCGATATCACCTATCGCGAGCGTGTCGCAGCGGCGGGCTGGCTGGAAGGCGTGACGCAGCAGGGCAGGGTGATCAATGACCGGGATGGGCAGATGGTCGAGGATTTCCGGCTCGGCGACAATCTCATGCTGCCCGGCGCGCTGGTCTCGCCCGACGGCGTCGATCGCTGGATCATCCGGCCGGGCGATTGGCGCCAGGTCGATGATCACCTGGCCGCCTTCGAGCTCTGCCTGCAAAGCCTCGTCGGCGCCACGCTCATCGTCTGAAACTTTAGGCCGCGATCAGTTCGAACTTGTCGACATCGACCAGGCCCTGATCGGTGATCTTCAGATGCGGGATCACCGGCAGGGGCAGGAAGGCCATTTGCAGGAAGGGCTCGGCCAGCGGGCAGCCGAGATCGCGCACCCCCTGGCGCAGCACCTTGATCTGCCCGGCCACCGTCTTGAAGTCGCGATCGCTCATCAGCCCCGCCAAGGGCAGCGGCATCTCGGCGATGACCTGCTCGCCTTCGACGGCGACGAAACCGCCGCCGAGGTCGATCAGGCGGTTGACGGCGCGCGCCATCTCGGCGTCGCTGGCGCCGACGACGCAAATATTGTGGCTGTCATGGCCGATCGACGAGGCCATGGCGCCGCGCGGCAGCTTCAAGCCCTTGACGAAACCACGCCCGACGGCGACGGCGCTTCCGTCCTTCCCCGTGCGGCCGTGGCGCTCGATGACGCAGATCTTCAGCACGTCCTGGCTGAGATCCGCTTCGCGGCAGCCGTTGCGATAGGGCAGGGACAAGGTGAGGAAGTCGGTCAGCACCTGGCCTTCGCGCAGGCCGATCACCGGGCCGGTGGGGCCGCTGGCCGGCACCCGGAAGAGATCGGCGCTGACCGGGGCGAGCTTGATCGAATTGTAGCCGATGGGTTTGGGCATCGCGCGGCCGGCGAAGAGTTCCTCATCGACCACGCGGCCGGCGGCGATGACGCCGCCGATGGCGCAGCTGGCGAGATCGTCCAGCAGCACGAGGTCGGCGCGCTGACCGGGGGCGATCAGGCCGCGATCCTTCAGGCCGAAGCCGCGCGCCGCCGACCAGCTCGCTAGGCGGTAGACATCGATCGGCTGGGCGCCGAGGCGGATCGCCTCGCGAATGAGATAATCGATATGGCCCTCCTCGGCGATATCGAAGGGGTTGCGGTCATCCGTGCAGAAGCCGAGGAAGGGCGCGGTCATGGTCGAGATGATGCCGTGCAAGGCATGGAGATCCTTGCAGGCGCTGCCCTCGCGGATGAAGACCTGCATGCCCTTGCGCAATTTCTCCCAGGCTTCGGTCGTGTTCGTCGTCTCATGGCAGTTGCGGATGCCGCAGGCGAGATAGGCATTGAGGGCGTAGCCGCCGAGCAAGGGCGCATGGCCGTCGATATGGCTGTCCCAGAAGGCCTCGATCTTGTCGAGGACCGCCGGCACCTTGTTGAGGATGCCGGGCACGTTCATGAACTCGGCGAGGCCACTGGTCTGCGGATGATCGCGGAAGGGGACGAGATCGGCGGCATCCAATCGCCCACCGGCCGTTTCCAGATGGGTCGCCGGCACGCAGGATGACAGCTGGACCCGGAGATCCATCGCCGTATGCAGGGCGGAGTCGAGGAAGAATTCCAGCCCGGCGACACCCAGCACATTGCTGATCTCATGCGGATCGCAGATCGCCGTGGTGGTGCCGCGCGGCAGCACGCAGTGATCGAATTCCGCCGGCGCCACCAGGCTCGATTCCACATGCACATGGCAATCGATGAAACCCGGCACGACGATCTGGTTCCTGATGTCGATCTCGCGCCGCCCGCGATACTGGTCATAGGTGCCGACGATGCGGTCGTCGCAGATGGCGATGTCGCCCTTGGCGATCTCGCCCGTCACCACATTCAAGAATCGTCCGTTCTTCAAGACCACATCGGCCTCGGCCCGGCCGATGCCCTGGTCGATGATCTTTTCAATCTGCTGGCGTTTCGTCGTCATGCCGTTCTTTCCTTGCAAACCTCAAGTGTAGCACCAGGGCGGAGGCCGCGCGAAATTTTTGCGTATTGCGCTGCGGGGCAGCCATGCGGTCCATGCCTGGGACAGGAGATTGGCGGCGCGTGCCGATCTGCTATCCTCGCGGCAAGTCAAAGAACAAGCAGGGGAGCGAAAAGGTCATGCGCGCCGTCTATTTCGAGAAATTCCGCGAAGCCCCGCGCATCCAGCAGGTGCCGGACCCGACCCCCTCGGCCCATGGCGTCGTCATCAAGGTGCAGGCGACGGGGCTCTGCCGCAGCGACTGGCATGCCTGGATGGGCCATGACAGCGATGTGACGCTGCCCCATGTGCCGGGCCATGAACTGGCCGGCACCGTCGCCGCCATCGGCAAGGACGTGAAGAACTGGAAGATCGGCGACCGGGTGACGACGCCTTTCGCCGCCGCCTGCGGCATCTGTCCGGAATGCCAGAGCGGCAATCACCAGGTCTGCGAGGACCAGTTCCAGCCCGGCTTCACTCATTGGGGCTCCTTCGCCGATTATGTGATGATCGACCGCGCCGACACCAACCTGGTGCGCCTGCCGGACAAGATGGATTTCGCCACCGCCGCAAGTCTCGGCTGCCGCTTCATCACCTCGTTCCGCGCCGTGGTCGACCAGGGCCGTGTCACGCCCGGCGAATGGCTGGCGGTGCATGGCTGCGGCGGCGTCGGCCTCTCGGCCATCATGATCGCCAGCGCCATCGGCGCGAATGTCGTCGCCGTCGACCGCACCGAGGAAAAGCTGGCCCTCGCCAGGAGCCTCGGCGCCACCGCGACGGTGAATGCGGCCGAGACAAATGACGTTGTCGAAGCGGTGCGCGACATCACCAAGGGCGGCGCCCACGCCTCGATCGACGCGCTCGGCCACCCCGCCACCTGCTTCAACTCGATCGCCAATCTGCGCCGCCGCGGCCGGCACGTTCAAGTCGGGCTGATGCTGGATGATCAAGCCCATCCCTCAATTCCGATGGACCGCGTCATCGCCTATGAGCTGGAGATTCGCGGCAGCCACGGCATGCAGGCCTTCCGCTACGCACCGATGCTGGCGATGATCGAAGCCGGCAAACTGCAGCCGCAGAAGCTGGTCGGCAAGACCATCACCCTCGACGAAGCCCCCGCCGCGCTGATGGCGATGGACAAGTTCGAGGGCAGCGGTATGACGGTGATCACCGGGTTCTAATGAACCGCCGGCCCGCGTGTCCATTCACGCAGATTAACGTCGCGCCGCTGCGACGCGGTCCGCCGCCATACCTGACGGGCGACGCGGATTGCCGCGGCAGGCGCCACCTGCTAGCGTTCCCAGGCGACGCGCAAAGATGTCGCGGGAGATCGGGGGAGGGGAAGATGCGTGATCATCGCGGCAGCGTGCGCGGACCTGGTCTGATTCTTGCGGCGATCGCGGCCGCCGTTCTCCTGCAGGCCTGCGCGGCCAAAGCGCCGGATGCCGCGCAAACCGGCTCGGCCGCCGTCGAGGCGCCGGACGTCAAGGGTGAATGGAAAACGCCCTCGGGCAAGACCCCGCCCGCACCTTTCGACCGGGGCGCGGCCAGCCTGCCGCCGCCGCCGGTCACCATCGCGCCGGTCGCTCTGCCGGAAAAACTCGCCGCTTTGGACGCCGAACTCGACAAGCCCGATCTGCAGAACCAGCTTGATATCTTCGCCGGCGACCGCACCGATGCCGATAGCAGCGCGCAGGCGCTGTTGCTCGAACAGCGCGCCGCCAACGAGGCTGATTTTGTCGCGGCGGCAAATCTCTACCGCCACGCGGCGGCGAACGGCTATGCGCCGGCGCAATTCCGCTTCGGCGTGCTGACCGAGACCGGCAAGGGTGTCCCCCGCAACGAGCGCCTCGCCGCCTATTGGTACATGCTGGCGGCCGAGCAGCTGCACCGCAAGGCGGCGGCGAAGCTCGGCCTCGCCGCGTTGCAGGGCAAGGCCGTCGCGGTGGATCCCAAGATGGCGCGGCTGTGGATCGGCCGCGCCGCCGATCTCGGCGATGCCTCGGGGCTTTATGCCTTGTCGCAGCTCGACCGCCTGGGAATCGGCGGCGACATCGACACATCGAAGGCGGACCAGTCCTGCCGCGCCGCGGCGCAAGCGGGATCGGACCTGGCGAAAGCCGATGGCTGCTGAAGATAGATAAAGTCGTGTGCCGATAAGAAGGCGGTAGCGCCTATCTCACGCGGCATGTTTGAAGACCACTTCCACTCACCAAGGGAAAATTGATGACCGACCAAGCGGCCGCACGCCACGTCCTGTTCCTCGTCTCCAGCGCCCGCGCCGGCGGCAATACCGAGACTCTCGCCCGCCTCGCGGCCAAGACCCTGCCGGCGACGGTGCGGCAGACCTGGCTGCACCATGCTGCTTTGCCGCTGCCGGATTTCGTCGATATCCGCCACAGCGGCGACGGCACCTATCCGCTGCCGGAAGGCCATGGCAAGACGCTGCTTGACGCGACACTTGCCGCCACCGATCTCGTCTTCGTCGCCCCGGTCTACTGGTACGGCCTGCCGGCCAGCGCCAAGCTCTATCTCGATCACTGGAGCGGCTGGATGCGCATGGCCGGCATCGACTTCCGCCCGCGCATGGCCGGCAAGACCATGTGGGCCGTCAGCATGCTCAGCGACCGCGATACCGCCCAGGCCGAGCCCCTGCTCGGCAGCCTGAAATGGACGGCGGAGTACATGAAGATGAACTGGGGCGGCGCCCTGCTCGGCTACGGCAACAAGCCGGATGACGTGCTGGCGGATGCGAAGGCGCTGGAAGAAGCGAAGGGGTTCTTTGCGGCGTGAAAACATCGCACCGTCTGCGGCGCAAACTAACCCCGTGTATTTGAAAGAATATCATGCATTAAATAACGCTGACGGAAGCTGGAGCAGGCCAGCAAGAAAATAACATATAAAACCTAGCTGCTTAATCATATTGCGAGTGAGCCGTTCTGCTTCTTTAAGATGGCGTTCCTTGCCTTCTGCATCGGTAGTCTCTTCCGATTTAAGAATCTCATCGTTCACACGGGTCTTGACACCCGCGACCCATCGATTGAGACGTGCGACGAAAAATATGATCAAGCTGGAGAAGATCGGCATCAAGGGAATCAACACTCCCAACGCAATCGTCCCAAGGCCCAATTTGTGGGCTGCTAAAGCCCCGACGAAGCTGCAAGCGGTAAGAGCAACAGCAATCCAATACCAACCAGACCACCAGGAAATATCCGAAAGCGTCAGTTCGGTCGGCCAATCCAATTCTCGAAGATAGAGCTTCTTAGCGTCGCACAGCCAAATAGATTCCCAGTAAAGAACGGCTGAGCCCAGGATGGTCAAACCAACGCTCATCGCGTTCAGGCTGAGTTGCCCATGTCGATAAACCGGTATGATCCATATAATCAAAAATAGAATAGTCACGGTTAATGCAATCCGCGGAGGAACACGAAATTGTTTCGGCTTGCTTTTCCCAATACCTTCTATGCGACTCATCGACCAACACCAACCCTTCGATAACTCAGCGCCTCGGCGATCTCGCTCTGCCCGACGCCGTCTTTCCCCGCGAGATCAGCGAGTGTCCGCGCGACGCGGAGCACGCGGTGATAGCCGCGGGCGGAGAGTTTGAAGTTCTCGACGGCGCGGGTCAGCAGCGCGCGGCCGGCCTTGTCGGGCGACGCCACCTGGTCGAGGATCTCGCCATCGGCTTCGGCATTGGTGGCGATGCGCGCACTCGCCTCGCCGAAAGCCGCATAACGCGCGCGCTGGATCTCGCGCGCTTGCGCCACGCGGGCGGCGACTTCGGCGCTGCCCTCTGCCGGCGGCGGCAGTGCGAGATCGGCAGCACTCACCGCCGGCACGTCGACATGGAGATCGATGCGGTCGAGCAGCGGGCCGGAGAGTTTCGCCTGGTAATCCTGGGCGCAGCGCGGGGCCTTGCCGCAGCCCTGGGTCGGATCGCCGAGATGGCCGCAGCGGCAGGGGTTCATCGCCGCCACCAGCTGCACGCGGGCAGGATAGGCGACATGGGCATTGGCGCGGGCGATGATCGCGCGGCCGCTCTCCAAAGGCTGGCGCAGGCTCTCCAGGGAGGCGCGCTGGAATTCCGGCAGCTCGTCGAGGAAGAGGACGCCGTGATGGGCGAGCGAGATCTCGCCGGGCCTGGCGCGCGCACCGCCGCCGATCAGCGCCGGCAAGGTGGCGCTGTGATGCGGATTCCTGAAAGGACGCCGACGCAGCAGCTTGCCCTCGCTCAACTGCCCGGCGAGGCTATGGATCATGGTGACTTCCAGCGCCTCGGCCGGTGAGAGCGGCGGCAGGAGTCCGGGCAGCCGCGCCGCCAGCATCGACTTGCCCGAACCGGGCGGGCCCTGCATCAGCAGGTTGTGGCTGCCGGCGGCCGCGATCTCCAGCGCGCGCTTGGCCGTCTCCTGGCCCTTGATGTCGCGGAGATCGGGCAATGGGCCGTCGTCCTCGGCGATGCGCGGCTGCGGCGCACTGAGGCGCTGCGTCCCCTTGAGATGATTCATCAGCGCGATCAGATGCGGCGGCGCCGTCACCTCGATCTCGCCGGCCCAGGCCGCCTCGCCCCCTTGCGCGGCGGGACAGATGAGGCCGAGTTCCTGTTCCGCGGCATAGAGCGCGGCCGGCAGCACGCCGGCCACCGCCGCGATCGAGCCGTCGAGGCCAAGCTCGCCCAGCACCACCTGGCCGCCGATCTGCTCGGCGCTCAGCACCTGCATGGCGGCGAGCAGGCCAAGCGCGATGGGAAGATCGTAATGGCTGCCCTCCTTCGCCAGATCGGCGGGGGCGAGATTGACGGTGATCCGCTGCGGCGGCAAAGCAAGGCCGATGGCGACCAGCGCCGCCCGCACCCGCTCGCGGCTCTCCCCCACCGCCTTATCGGGGAGGCCGACCACGGTGAAAGCCGGCAGCCCGCTGGAGACCTGCACCTGCACGTCGACCGGCAACACATCGACGCCTTGGAAAGCAACGGTGCGGATGCGGGCGACCATGATCACTCTGCCGAAATGCGCGTGAAATCTTATCACGCGATACTGGCAGAAGAGGTTTTGGCTTACAACCTACTTACAGTTGCGGCCTGCGGGACACGGCGGCGCGCTGCCACGCAGCCTGTCACGCCCTGCGGCCCCGCCGTCACGCCATGCGGCGCAAGGTCCCGTCCTTCAGGATGAACTGGTGATAGAGGGCGGCGAGGACATGCAGGCCGATCATCGCCAGCAGCAGGTTGGTCCACAGGCCGTTATGGAACAGCTCGCCGATATTGTGCAGCGTATCGTTTTTGCCGAAGGGCGAGGCGATGGTATTGCCGAAGAGGGTGATGTCGTTGCCGCTGCTGGTATAGCGCAGGAAGCCGCTGATCGGCAGGCAGAAGGTGAAGCCGTAGAGCGCCAGATGGCCGAGCTTGGCGGCGAGATGCATCAGCGGCGAGGCCGGGACCGGCAGCGGCGCGCCGTTGATCAGGCGCCAGAAGATGCGGACCAGCGTCAGCGCCAGGATGGTGATGCCGAGCGAGGCGTGAATGCCGAGCCACCAGTCGCGCTCCGGCGCGCCGCGATCGTAGAAATCGCGCGCCTGATCGGTGAAAAACATGCCGCCGATCGCCAAGGCGATGATCCAATGCAGGCTACGGGCGCCGATACTATAGCGGCCGGTGACCCTATGGCTCATGGACATCACGCCGTGCTGCATCACGAATCTCCCTCTCAGTTTCAAAAACTATAGCAAGCTTTCCGCAAGCTGGCCTTGCGCCATATCAACGGGGCGGCGGCGGATTTCCGGCGCGATCGGCCATGCCGGTTCGTCGCAGCCGGATAAACATCCCTGATAACGGACCGTTCTGACAGCAAGCTGACAATATGATGATCTTCTCGGATGAGTCATCTGTCCTAACTTTATAGTTCTGGCCAAGCCGGCAATACCGTCGCGCCGCTGCCGCCTCCTTCCCGTGGCTCAGCGCCGCGGCCGGTCTGCGGTTCCCCTCGGGGAGGCGCTGGCACGGTCGGCGGCGGCGCGCAATTTCCCGATCGCACATCTCGGGGTGATGTCCGGCGCATCCGAGCCGCGCCGATCGATTTTTCTTATCGAATAACCGTTCTTCGATCCTATTTTCTGGAATTTATTTTCCGCTGCCCTAGTCTTTGCACCGCCGATCTTTGCGAAGATGGGCGGCGTCGCGAGTGCGCGATGCGGTGGCGGCCCCGACGGCCCGGCGATCACAAGCTGATCCGGTCTCGGCCCGCCCCGTTACAAATCGCCTCGATGCCGAGTGGGAGTGGATCACCCGGTGGGACTGGCGCCGCGGCGCCCGTCCGGTCATCCAGCTCCGACCAGTGGGGAGAGACGGCAAGCTAATCGCCCCCCAGGCGCGGCCGGTCAGGCCGCAAGTGCAAGGCTGCATCCGCCGGTCAGGCCGATGCCGCAAAGGGGAGTGTTTCTTGAATGAATTTGCTGGAGCGTGAAACGCATCTCGATGCTTTGACCGGTTGGCTGGATGAGGCTGCGGCCGGCCAGGGCCGCATCGTCCTTCTGGTCGGCGAGGCCGGCATCGGCAAGACCTCCCTGCTGCAGCAATTCACCGAGCAGCAGCGCGACGGCGCGCGCATCCTCTGGGGCGGCTGCGAGGCCCTGTTCACCCCCCATCCCCTGGCGCCGCTTTACGATATCGCTCGCCAGATCGGCGGCGACTTCCCGCATGAGATCGCGGCGGCGGCGAAGCGCGAGGTCGTCTTCCACCTCACCATCGATCAGCTGTCGCGCGGCCGCCAGCCCACCGTCGTCGTTTTCGAAGACGTGCATTGGGCGGATGAAGCGACACTCGACCTGATCAAGTTTCTCGGCCGCCGCCTGCACCGGCTCGGCGTCATGCTGGTGATGAGCTATCGCTTCGATGAAGTGAGCGCCACCCATCCGCTCTGCTCCGTGGTCGGCGACCTGCCGTCGGGCGTCCTGCGCCGGCTGGAGCTGGAGCCGCTGAGTGCCGCCGCGGTGGCGACCCTGGCGGCGGCGCATGGCCGTTCGGCCACCTGCCTGCATGCCGTCACCGGCGGCAATCCCTTCTTCGTCACCGAGGCCCTGGCCGTGCCGGAGATCCAGATCGCCGGCCATAACGTGCCGCCGACGGTGCGCGACGCCGTGATCGCCCGCCTGGCCCGCCTTTCCGGCGAGGCGCGCGCCGTCGCCAACCTCGTGTCGCTCATTCCCGGCAAGGTCGAAAGATGGCTGCTCGATGCCGTGGCGCCGAGCGATGCCGCTGCCCTGCAGGAATGTCTCGCCGTCGGCATGGTGGCCCTGGAAGACGGCTCGCTCGCCTTCCGTCATGAACTCGCCCGCCGCGCCGTCGACGAATATGTGCCGGCGCCGCAATGCCGCGAGCTGCATGGCCATATCCTCGCCGCCTTGCTGGCGCGGCCCGGCAACGACATCGCCGCCGCCCGGCTGGTGCATCATGCCGATCTCGCGGGCGACAGCGAGGCGGTGCTGCGTTTTGCCCCGCCGGCGGCCGAACAGGCGGCAGCGCTCGGCGCCCACCGCGAGGCGGCGGCGCATTATCGCTGCGCCCTGCGCCATGCGGCGGCCCTGTCCGCAGAGGACCGCGCCGCGCTGTTCGAGCGGCTCTCTTACGAATGCTACCTCACCGATCAGATCGGCGACGGCATCCAGGCCCGCGATACGGCGCTCGATCTCTGGCGCTCGATCGGCAATCGCCTGAAGGAGGGCGACAATCTGCGCTGGCGCTCGCGCCTTTCGTGGTTCAACGGGCAGAAGGACGCGGCCGAGCACAATGCCGGCGAGGCGATCCGGATTCTGGAGGCCCTGCCGCCCGGCCGCGAACTTGCCATGGCCTACAGCAATTGCGCGCAGCTCTACATGCTGGCGGACGATGTCGAGCGCGCCCTGCTCTGGGGCCAGAAGGCCATCACCCTGGCCACCGCCCTGGGCGATACGGAAGTGCTGGCCCATGCCTTCAACAATGTCGGCACCGCCAAGGCGTTCAAGCTGGACGCCAGCGGCTGCCGCGATCTGGAACACAGCCTCAGGCTGGCGCTGGAGGGCGGCTTCGAGGAACATGCGGCGCGGGCCTATACCAATCTTGCCGCCACCGCCGTGCGGCTGCGCGATTTCACCGCCGCCGCGCGCTATTTCGGCGAAGGCATCGCCTATTGCGAGGAACACGACCTCAATGCCTGGATGCGCTACATGATGGCCTTCCGGGCCACCGCGTCGCTGGCGCAGGGTGCCTGGCAGGCCGGCGCCGAGGAAGCCCAGGCGATCATCCGCCATCCGCGCGTCGCCCCGGTGACCAAGATCCCCGCCTTGACGGTGCTAGGCCTGGTGCGGGCGCGGCGTGGCGATCCCGATGTGGCGACGCCGCTCGCCGAGGCCTGGGAACTGGCCCGGCCGACCGGCGAGATCCAGCGCATCGGCCCGGTCGTCGCGGCGCGGGCGGAGGCGGCCTGGCTCGCCGGCACGCTGGCCGAGATGGCGCCGGAGATTCGCGGCGCCTATGAACTCGCCTGCCGGCAATCGGATCCCTGGCTGCTGGGCGAGCTGGCGCAGTGGATGCAGCGCTGCGGCGGAACGATCGATGGCGGCTGCGCCGTCACGCGTTTGGCCGCCGAACCCTTTGCTCTGCAGCTGGCCGAGGAATGGCAGACGGCGGCCGATGCCTGGCAGCGTTTCGGCTGCCCCTATGAGCAAGCCATGGCCCTGGCGGAAGGCGACGACGAGGCCGGGCTGCGGCTCGGCCTGGCCATTTGCGAGCGCCTGGGTGCCGCACCCCTGGCCGGCATCATCCGGCGCAAATTGCGGGCGAGCGGTGTGCGCGGCATTGCCCGCGGCGCGCAGGAGCGTACCCGGCAGAACCCGCACGGCCTCACCTCGCGCGAACTGAAGGTGCTGGCCCTGCTGACCGAAGGCTGCCGCAATGCCGAGATCGCGCGCCGCCTCTTCGTCTCGGAAAAAACGGTGGATCACCACGTCTCGTCGATCCTCGGCAAGCTCGCGGTCCGCTCGCGCGGCGAAGCCGCCGCCGCGGCGCGCCGGCTATGCCTCTGCGATGCCTGAGCTAACATCTAGAGTCTGCAGGGAGGCTGGGTGATAGGGGCCGCGCGGCCACGACAATGACGTCAAAAAATGGGGAGAACTCCCGATACCCGCCCCTGTTCCCACGGGTTAGCTTGGCTGCGACCGGACTGATCCGGCCGACAAACAAGGAGCTGCCCCATGCCGCGCTATCTCGTCGAACGCGATTTTCCCAACGGCCTCAACATCCCCATGGACAATAGCGGCGACAAGGCCTGCCGCGCCGTGGTCGACAACAATATGAGCGACGGCGTGACCTGGGTGCATTCCTATGTCAGCACCGACAAGAAGAAGACCTATTGCATCTATGACGGCCCCAATCCGGAAGCGATCCGGCGGGTCGCCACCAAGAACAATCTTCCGGCCGACCGGATCTCGGAAGTGCGGGTGCTCGATCCTTATTTCTACCACTGAGCCCGCTTTATCGCTGACCCCGCCGCCAGCTTTTTGAGGTGTCTCGAGCGCCGATCCAAACCGACGTCCCCGGCGCGGATCGGCGGCGACAGCGCTGCGTCGGGCCGTACCCTGTTTCGGCCCGACGCAGCGCTCCTGCCATCAGATCTGGCGCAAGCGGATCTCGCCGACCCGGTGATCGGCCTGCTTGGTGAGGATGAGGCGCGCGCGGTCGCGGGTCGGCAGGATGTTCTCGATCAGGTTGACGTGGTTGATCTCGCGCCAGATGCGCTTGGCCGTCGCCACCGCTTCTGCTTCCGGCAGGTCACGATAGTGATGGAAGTAGGACGAGGGATTCTGGAAGGCCGAGCGCTGCAGCAGCAGGAAGCGGTCGATATACCAGCTTTCGATCGCCGCTTCCTCGGCGTCGATATAGAGCGAGAAGTCGAAGAAGTCCGAAACGATGGTGCTGGCCGGCTTCGCGCCGCTCTGGACCCCGGTCTGCAGCACGTTGAGGCCTTCGAAGATCAGCACGTCCGGCTGCGCCACCACCTGCCATTCATCCGGCACGATGTCATAGGCGAGATGCGAATAGACCGGCGCCTTGACCTCGGCCTTGCCGGCTTTCACATCGGCGAGGAACTGCACCATGCGTTTCAGGTCATAGCTTTCCGGGAAGCCCTTGCGGCCCATCAATCCGCGTTCCTGCAGCACCGCATTGGGATGCAGGAAACCGTCGGTGGTGACGAGCGCCACGCGCGGATGGTCGGGCCAGCGCGCCATCAGCGCCTGCAGGATGCGGGCGAGCGTGCTCTTGCCGACGGCGACGCTGCCGGCGATGGCGATGATATAGGGCGCCTCGCCGGCCAGCCGGCCGAGGAAGGCATCCTTGACGCCGTTGAGATTGCGCGCCGCGCGCACATGCAGGTTGAGGAGGCGCGAGAGCGGCAGATAGATGTCCACCACCTCGTCCAGCGAGGTGCGCTCATTGGTGCCGCGCAGGGTGATGAGATCCGCTTCCGACAAGGTCAGCGGCGTGTTGGAGCGCAGCTTCGCCCAGTCATCGCGATTGAAAATGCTATAGGCCGCTAACGACACGTGTCCCACTCTTCGCCGCGCCACAAGGCGGCGTCATGTTGCCGGCCGCACCCTAGCCACTCGGCGGCGGCCGGGCAATGCGCGGAAATGCAGGACCTCATGCAGCCGGCACAGGCGGAATCTGTGTGCCGTGCAAAGCGCGCCGCCATGCCCTTCCGGGAGCGTGAAGGGCATGGCGTGCGCCGGCGCGGGACCGGGAGCGCGGAATCAGGGGGTTGCGCGCGCCCGCGGGCGTTCGGTCGGGCGTTTCCCGCCGCCGCTTTCCGGCCGGGACTCCCGGCCGGACTTCCGCCGGTGGATCAAACCACCGTTACCTTGACCTCGATGTTGCCGCGGGTCGCGTTCGAATACGGGCAGACCTTCTCGTGCGCGGTCTTGGCCAGCTCTTCGGCCTTGGCGCGGTCGATGCCGGGCAGGCTCACTTCGAGGGCCGCCTGGATGCCGAAACCGCCTTCGATCGGGCCGATGCCGACGGTTGCCTGAACCGTGGCGTTGCTGGGGATCTGCACCTTCTGCTGGCCGGCCACGAACTTGATGGCGCCGAGGAAGCAGGCCGAATAGCCGGCGGCAAAGAGCTGTTCCGGATTGGTGCCTTCGCCGCCCGGGCCGCCCAGTTCCTTCGGCAGCGAGAGCTTGACGTCGAGATGATTGTCGCCGCTGACCGCATGACCGCCGTCACGACCACCGGTGGACTTGGCGCTCGTCGTATAAAGAACCTGCATCTGTCTCTCCTATCAAAGGGGCGAAGGCTTGAGCCGCATCGCCCGGGTTGGGTCTCTTCTTTCTTCCTTGCCGGACCCCTCGAACCGTCGCGGCCCGGCCTTCGCTCAAACTGTCAATTCCTCGGCGGCGGCCTTTACCGTCCGTCTGAGATTTAATATTGAACACAATTTAATTTTGTACAATTGTTTTTCGCTGCATGGCAGCCATGCGATATTAGATCGCATACAATCTAATCACGTCCTATGTCATACTGATGACGAAAACGACTTCCCGGCGTGGCCGGGCAGTGAGGTAACCGAAAGATGAGGCGCGCCGGTTCCCGTTCCTGTGCAGCCCGGCAGCGCTTATATAAACGTAACATATGCGACCGGCGCTGCTTGCCGGGAGGAGAAAAAATGTCGACCCGCATCACGCAGGATCCGGCGCTGGAGCTGGACAACCAGATTTGCTTCGCGCTCTATTCGACGACCCATGCCCTCACCCGCGCCTATCGTCCGATCCTGGAGGCGCTCGACCTCACCTATCTGCAATACATCGTGATGATGGTGCTGTGGGAGCAGGACGGGTTGACCGTGAAGGAAATCGGCCAGCGCCTGCATCTCGATTCCGGCACGCTGACGCCGCTGCTGAAGCGCCTCGAAGCGGCCGAGCTGGTGCGCCGCCAGCGCGCCAGCAGCGACGAGCGGCAGGTCAATATCAACCTGACCGAGAAGGGCAAGGCGCTCTATGAGAAGGCGCGCGCGGTGCCGGCCCAGGTGCTCTGCGCCACCGGCCAGACAGTGGCGCAGCTGACGGCGCTGAAGAACGACCTCGTCGCCCTGCGCAGCAATCTCGAAGGCAATGTCCCGGAAGGCACGGCCTGACGTCAAAGCTCAGCGATCGATGAGCGCCATGACCCCGGCAACCACCAGCCCGGCCTGCGTCAGTTTGATTTGGCGGGCACGGCGAAAGGCGGGTTGTCGGCAAGATAAGGTTTCAGCTCCGCCCAGGTGAGATCGACCTGCTGTTCGCCGACCACATAGGGTCCCACCGAATAGAAGGGGAAGAACACGGCGAAGCCCTTGTCCGTCAGCTGCCAGAGTCGGCTATCCTTGACCACATCGGCAATGGCCTTGTCATCGACCTGATCCGGCGCGTCTTCCATGATCTGAACCCAGGCGTCATGGCTGCGCTTCACCAGGAAGCCCTGCCAGTCGGTGCCGTCCTTGAAGAGATCCTTGGCGGTCAGTTCGCGCCCTTCGCCCAGCAGGATGCTATGGGTTTCAGTGATGCCGCTGGGATGGGCGGCGCCATGGCCGTAGACGCCATAGCTCAGGTTGACGGAGATCATCTGCGGCGTCACCAGGCCGAAATCATAGGCGGTATCGATATCGGCCGCCTCCGCCTGGTCGATGTTCGGCTTGACGATATTGTCGGGCGCTTTGGCCGCCGCCGCTTCCATCGCCGCACCGTCATCACCGTCACCGGAGGCCGCCAGTTTCTGGGCGGCGATGGCGATCATCCGGTTCCAGCCGGTTGGATCGATGCCGGCCGGGGCCAGATCGATACGGGGAAAGCTGATGCGGCGATAGCTGAAACCGGCCCGCGCACCCGACGGCATGCCGGGATCGATCTTGTCGACGGCGAGGCCATAGAGATCGACGCGCTGGAAGGTGAAGCCGTTGATCGCGGTCACGGCGCCCTCGAGATCGTCGAGCCGTTCCTGGTATTCGTATTTCAGGCAGTCTTCCACCGTCTGCTCGGCCGCCTTGGCGATCTTGGCATCGAGCCGGGTCTTGCAGATGCGGCGCGCGAAAGCCAGCCAGTCGCGCTGACTGTCCTGCAGCAGCTTCTGGCCGGCCGGACTCAGCGCCGCCCTGGCCTTGCCATAGCGCGCGGCCAGATCCTCATCCAAATGTGACAATTCGGCATTACGACAGATACGCTGGTCGAGCGGCTGGCTGGCCTTGCCGCAATCGAAGCTGGCCGCCTGTGCCGGGGCGCCAGATTGCGAAACGGCAACCGGCGTCAGGACGGCAAGAGCGGCTGCGCAGGTCCATTTTACCGCTGCGGCGGAACGGTTTCGTCTCGACCGGCGTTGCCGCATCGCCGAGCACCGGTTGATCCCCCGCTTCATCATTGCCGTCATCATCCTCTTGCGCACGATCCCCATGCCCCACTATCGATCAGCGGCTTGGTCCGTTCAAGCTCATCTGCCCGCAGAAAGTGTGCGGCATCTCACAGGAGTCTTGCGCTCCGGTCCCGCGACGTGTTCGATATTGTCATGAGCAAATCACGACCGATCTGCGATGGCGGCCAAGGCCGCTTGTCGCTTCGCCCTTTTGATATTTCCGGTGGCGACATTCCCGGCTGCAATCCCTCCCCTCGGCGGCGGCATCCGGCATTGCCGCTCACTTGGCCGGCAGTCCTGTTGCAGATTGTCCTGCTGGCGACGGTGCTGACCGCGGCACTGATGCCGCAATCGGCCGGCGCTGTGGCTCTCGGCGGCGACGACCGCCAGGCGATCGAGCGGATCAAGGGCAGCGCCTTCGGTCCCGTCGGGCTGATGGTGCTGGACGAAGGCGCCGACGATGCGGTGGCCGGTACCGCTTTCCTGGTCTCGCCCTGCCATGTGCTGACGGCCTATCATGTCGCCGGCGGCGGCAAACTGATCACCGACAAGACGGTGGCGCATTTCTATCTCGGCCAGGGCCAGGTGGGTCCCGACTTCGACGATGCCCGTCAGTTCGCCGAGGAAACCACGGCGCATCCCCTGGTCTGGGGCCATTACATACCCAATGAGGATGACAGCCCGCTGGCGGTCCGCGCCAAGGCGATTCTGCAAAACGGCTGGGAAGACTGGGCGCTGCTGAAGCTCGACCGCTGCCTCGGCGACGAAAAGACCGGCTACGGCTACTTCCATCTCTATCCCCTCACCACCCGCGACCTGACGCGCCAGGGCCAGGGCCTGCGCATCAGCAGCATCGGCCTGCCCGGCGACAAGCCGCTGACCCGGTTATGGTGGGACCCGCATTGCCGGGTGGTCGGCCAGGTGCACGATTCCGGCTGGCAGAACGATTGCGTGACGGTGCCGGGCAATTCCGGCGGCCCGCTGCTGCTGCGCCCGGATGGCGAGGAGACGGTCGGCTCCCTGCCGCCGCAGAGCCGCCCGCCGGTGGTCGGCATCACCATTGCCATCATCGGCGTCGACGGCCTGGAAAACGACCAATCCGATCGCCTGGCCCTGGCGAAGAACGATCCCAACTATTACGACCTGCTGGGTACCGCGGTGCCGATCGCCGCGGTGATCAACAAGATCGCCCCCTATCTGCCGCCGGATCCCGCCGTCAGCGCCTATCTTGCCGCGCATCAGGATGACGAACATTACACCGCCGACAAGGCCGAACTCGCGGTGCAGGATCTCACCGCCGCCATCGGCACCCTGCCGCACAGCGCCGAGCTCTATCTGCTGCGGGCGAGCTGGGAAGACGTCAAGGGCGACCCGAATGATGCCTTGAAGGATTATACGAAGGCGGTTTCGGTCGATCCCAACTACGCGCCGGCGCGCTATCTCTACGGCCAGGCCTTGCTGCGGCGGGGCGATGACGATCCGGCCAATCTCGATGGCGCGGTCGAGGCTTTCACCCGCATCCTGCGGGAATTTCCCCGCTCGCCCGATGTGCTGCTCTACCGCGCCTTCGGCTATCGCGCCTTGAAGCAGAATGACAAGGCGGTGGCCGATCTCACCGCCACCCTGACGACGCAGCCCGGCAGCGCCGTCGCCGTCAGTGCCCGCGGCGAAGCCTATCGCGACCTGCATCGGAACGATCTCGCCCTGGCGGATTTCACCAAGGCGATCAGCCTCAATCCCGACTGGAGCGATGCCTGGCGGGACCGCGGCTTCCTCTATCACACGATGGCGAAATACGATCTCGCGCGGGCCGATTTCCAGCATGCGCTGAAGCTCGATGCCGGCGACGTCGAGGCGGCCAATGGGGTGGCGCTCTGCGACCTTTCCAGCGGTGCCGCCGACCGCGCCGTCGCCGGCTTCAGCAGCGTGATCAAGATGGCGCCCGATACCGGCGTCTACTATGCCAACCGCGGGACGGCCTATCTGCTTTCCGGAGACGAGGCCAAGGCGGCGGAAGACTTCCGCAAGGCGCTGCAGCTGGAGCCGGACGAGCCCTTCGATGCGCTGCTGCTCTATATCGCCGAAGCGCGCAACGGCAACCGCGCCAAGGCGACAGAGGAGCTGAAGGACTTTGCCGCGCAATGGTCAGGCCCGAAAAAGGCTCCGACCAGCACCAGCGGCAATGCCGCGACCGACTGGCCGCGACCGATGGTCGACTTCTACCTCGGCAAGATCTCGGCGACGGAGGTCGCAACCGCCGCCAAGCGCGGCGATGCCGATGCCCAGGCGGATCAGCATTTCGATCTCGACTTCTACCTCGGTCAATGGGCCTTGCTGGACGGCCGCCGCGACGAGGGCCGCAAGCGGCTGGAGAACGTCGTCAAGACCGATATGCGGGAGTTCATGGAGTTCGACATCGCGGCCGGCGATCTCACGCGCCTCACGCAATAGCGGCCGACCAGCCGGCGGTCGATCAGCCGGCCGACAGGGCCAAAGCGAGCGCCGCTTCGGCATGCAAGGTGGTGGTATCGAAAAGCGGCACGGCGGAATCCGGCGCGCCCACCAGCAGCATGATTTCGGTGCAGCCGAGAATGATCGCCTCGGTGCCGCTTTCGATCAGCCGGGTGATGACGCCGCGATAGGCATCGCGCGAGGGTTCACGGACGATGCCCTTCACCAGTTCCCGGTAGATGATCTCGTGCACGGTGGCGCGGTCCGCCGCGCCGGGAATGATCACCTCGAGGCCGAATTCTTCTTCCAGCCGCCGCCGGTAGAAGTCCTGCTCCATGGTGAAGGCCGTGCCCAGCAGGCCGACCCGCTTGAAGCCGCCGGCGATGATGGCGGCGCCGGTCGGGTCGGCGATGTGAAGCAGCGGAATGCCCACCGCCGCTTCGACCTCGCCGGCCATGCGATGCATGGTATTGGAGCAGATGACGAGGAAACCGGCGCCGCCACGCTCCAGGCTCCGGGCCGCGGCGATCATCGCCGCGGTGGCGCCGGCCCAGTCGCCGCGGTGCTGCATCGCCTCGATCTCGCCAAAATCCAGCGAATGGATCAACGAACGGGCGGAATGCACGCCACCCAGCTTTGCCTGGGCGCCACGATTGATCAGGCGATAATATTCCGCCGTCGATTCCCAGGACAAGCCGCCGATCAGGCCGATCAGTTTCATCGCACCTCTCCCGTTCCGCGCGATGCTCAGGCGGCGCGATCGAAGCCGCTCAGCACATTGACCGTATTGACGCCGAGGGCCTCGACCGCATAGCCGCCTTCGAAGACGAACAGGGTCGGCAGGTCGGCCTTGGCGATGATTTCGCCCATCCGCAGATAGTTGTCATGGTTGAGCTTGAAGCGCGAGATGGGGTCCTGCTCGAAGGTATCGAGGCCGAGCGAGACCACCAGCACTTCCGCCTTGTAGCTGCGGATGCGCGCCATGGCCTCTTCCAGCGCCGGCTCGTAGCGGTCCCAGGCGGTGCCCCAGGGCAAGGGAAGATTGAGGTGATAGCCTTCGCCCGGTCCCTGGCCGATTTCATCGGCATAGCCCATGTAATAGGGGAATTCCTGGTCCGGATCGCTGTGCAGCGAGATGGTCAGCACATCGCCGCGCTCGTAGAAGATCTGCTGCGTGCCGTTGCCGTGATGGTAGTCGACATCCAGGATGGCGACACGCTGGGCGCCGGAATCGCGGAAGGCCTGGGCGGCGATGGCGGCATTGTTGAAGAAGCAGTAGCCGCCGTAGAAATCGCTGCCGGCATGATGTCCCGGCGGCCGGCAGAGTGCGAAGACGGCGCGCTCGCCGCTCGCCACCAGCTTCTGGCCGGTGACGGCGACATTGGCGGCGCCGGTGATCGCCTTCCAGGTGCCGGCGGTGATCGCGGTGCCGGCATCGATGGCGTAATGGCCCATCCGCCCGTCGATCGATTTCGAGATCCGGCTGCCGCGCTTGCGTCCCGGGACCAGCAGGCCCGGCACCGGCCAGACATGCGGCAGGGCGTCGAAATCGCGACCGCTCTTCAGCCAGTCGCTCCAGGCGTCGCGCAGGAAATGCACGAAGCCCTCGTCATGCACCTTGAGGATCGGCTCCAGACCGGCATCCTGCGGCGCCAGCACCTCGCCGAGGCCAACCGCCCTGATGCGGTCGAGCACGATATCGGCGCGGCGCGGCATCTCATGCGCCTTCACCAGCTTGCCTTCGATCAGCTCCTTGTCGGCATCCTGAAAGCGATGATCTTCGCTGTAGACTGTGCGCATGACCTGCACCCCCCTCTTCATCGGCCGCTTTCGCCGGCCGGTCTGTCAGAAATCAAATGTCCCGCTCAGCCAATTCCGCCGCTGCCCATCGGCCCGGCGCCGGATGCTGGTATACCATTCCCCGATGGTCGTTTCATAGCCGATGCCGGTGGGCGACAGGTCGCATTCCGGCATCGCCTGCGCCGCTGTCTTGTGGCGCCAGAGCCCGGATCCGCTTTACCCGGAATCGCTTCGCGGTTCCGGGTAAAGCGTGAATCCGGCTCCACTCGATATGATAAGGGCGGTTCACGTCTTAAGTGGAAGCTCATCCGCTCCCATTTAAGACGATCGCGCCCTGAGGGACGCGGCCCCAACGCAGAGGTCCGAACCGCGCCCCGGTACGCGTCGTCCCCGCTTATTTCAGCAGGTTGTTCCAGATCTTGGCATGCAGGGCGACGACCTCGCGCGGGCAGGCCGGCACGAAGTTGTATTTGAAGCCGGCCGGCGGCGTCAGTTCGGGCGCGCCGATCATGTCCTTGGGGAGGAACTTCTCGCTGCCCTGGATGCCGTTGTCATAGCCGGCAAAGGCCGACATCAGCGCGGCGTTTTCCGGATCCATGATGAAGTTCAGGAACAGCTTGGCATTCTCCTTGTTGGGCGCGTCCTTCAGGACCACCACATTGTCCATCCAGGTCTGCATGCCCTCCTTGGGATAGCCGTATTTCAGCGACGGCATCTGCCGCTTCGCGCGCAGGGCCGAGCCGTTATAGTCGACGGTGGCGAGGAAGTTCTTGGCGGTCAGGTTCTCGATCGTGCTGTAGTTCATGGCGCGCCAGTCCTTCTTCGCCTTGAACAGCAGGTCGTTCAGCTTCTTCATATCCGCCTTGTCGGGGCTGCAGGGATCCTGGCCGAGATAATAGCTGGCGGCGCTCATCGTGTCGGTCATCTCCGGCAGGGCATTGATCATGCCCTTCAGTTCGGCCGGCGCGTCGAAGACGATTTTCCAGGTGTCGATATCGCCCTTATAGGCGTCGGTATTGACCGTCACCCCGGTCGTGCCCCACAGCCAGGGCACGGAGTAATGGCGGCCCTTGTCCCAGTAGATGTCGACGAATTCCGGTCGCAGATTCTTGAAATTCGCCATCTGGTTCGGCTCGACTTGTTCAAGCAGGCCTTCCTTGATCATCGCCGGCACGGCATAGCTGGACGGGACGACGATGTCGTAACCCGAGCCGCCGGTCTTGACCTTGGCCAGCATCTCGTCGTTGCTGTCATAGCTGTTGAGCGAGACCTTGACGTTATAGGCCTTCTCGAACTTGGCGATCATTTCCGGGCTGGTGTAATTGCCGAAATTATAGATGTGCAATTCGCCATCCGCTTGCGCCTGGCCGGCCCCGGCCGCGACGGCAATGCCGACGGTCATGACTTTCAGAATGTTCTTCATAATTTCCTTCGTGATGTTGGTTGCTGTTGATGGGAGAAGATATCCGCCAGCTCACCCTTACCCCGCTGCGGTCCTCTCGATGCCGGCTTGATCGCCAGCCCGGTGCCGGTACAGCCGGTTTGGGTCGCGCAAAACCGCGACCGAAACCCGCAATATCCGGGCGTGTTCGTTCCTCTTGAACGAAAGGTGAAAAATTCCAGGCATGAGAAAGGCCCAGGTGTCGCCACCTGGGCCTTGTCGCACCGGCTGATTACTTCAGCAGATTGTTCCAGATCTTGGCATGCATGGCGGTAACGTCCTGCGAGCAGGGCTTCAAGAATTCCGTCTTCACGCCGGACGGCACCGTCAATTCCGGGGCGCCCGCCATTTCCTTCGGCAGATAGGGCTCAGTGCCCTTGATGCCATTGTCATAATGGGCGAAGGCCGAGATCAGGGCGGCGTTCTCCGGATCCATGATGAAGTTGATGAAGAGCTTGGCGTTCTCCATGTTCTTCGCGCCCTTCAGCACGACGACATTGTCCATCCAGCTCTCGAGGCCTTCCTTGGGGAAGCCGTATTGGATGGTCGGCACCTGCAGGCGTTGACGGATCGCCGCACCGTCCCAGGTGAGCGTGGCATAGGCGTCCTTCGAGGTCATCTTGCCGATGGTGTCGTAATCCATCGTCCGCCAATTCTTCTTCGCCTCGATCAGGGTGTCGTTGAGCTTCTTCAGATCTTCCTTCTTATCCGAGCAGGCATCCTGGCCGAGATAATAGCTGGCGGCATTGAGCACGTCGGTCATGCCGGGCTCGACATTGATGCGGCCCTTCAATTCCGCCGGCGGATTGAAGATGACGGCCCAGGTATTGATGTCGCCCTTGTAGAATTCCGTGTTCACGGCCGGGCCGGTGGTGCCCCACTGCCAGGGAACCGAATAATGGCGGCCTTCATCCCAATAGACGTTGACGAATTCCGGCCGCATGTTCTTGAAGTTCGACATCTGGTTGGGCTCGATCTTCTCCAGAAGACCGTCCTTGACCATGGCCGGAACCAGGAAGCTCGCCGGCACCACGACGTCGTAGCCGGAACCGCCCGCCTTGACCTTGGCATACATGTCTTCGCTGGCGTCATAGGTGTCGAGCGTCACCTTGACGTTATAGGTCTGCTCGAACTTCTTGATCAGGTCCGGATTGGTGTAGTCGCCGTAATTGTCGATGTGCAGCTCGCCATCGGCCAAGGCGGTGCCGGCGCCGAAGGCCAGGACGGCCCCTGCCAGCAGCACTGACGCAAATGTCTTCATGGTATCCTCCCAGTTTGATCCGTATTGATTGCGATGATCTCAGGTCTTCTTGCGCGTCACGATGAAGAAGATCGTGACAAGCAGCACCGATGCCAACAGGAACAAGGTCGACATGGCATTCACTTCCGGCGTCACCCCGCGATGCAGCTGGCCGATGAGATACAGCGGCAGCGTCTCCTCGCCGGGGCCGGAGACGTGGACGGTGATCACCACGTCGTCCATGGAGATGACGAAGGACAACATCAGCGCGCCGATGATGCCGGGAATCATCAGCGGAAACGTCACGCGGCGGAACACCTGCCAGGGCGTCGCATAGAGATCGGCGGCGGCATTCTCGAAGGTCAGATCCATGTCTTCCAGTCGCGCTCGCAGCGGCATATAGGCGAAGGGGATGCAAAAGACGATATGCGACACCACGAGATAGATCAGCCCCTGGTATTGCGTCACCGTCTTGATCCAGGCGAAGAACACCATGGTGGCGATGGCGGTGACGATCTCCGGCACCATCAGCGGCTGGTTGACGATGGCATAGACCAGCGGCAGGCTGCGGAAGGGCTTGACCCGCGTCGTCACCAGGGCGGCCATGGTGGCGATGATGGTCGCCGTCACCGAGGCGATCGCGGCGACTTTCAGCGACAGCAGCGCGGCGCCGCGGATTTCCGGATCGTTGACGGCGATGCCGAACCAGCGCCAGGAAAAGCCTTTCCAGATCATGACGAACTGGTTGTCGTTGAAGGCATAGGCGACCAGCACGAACATCGGCGCATAGAGCATCAGCAGGCAGAACATCGCCATGACGCCGAATCCGCCCTGGCGCTTGACGTCGAAACGCGGCCCGCGCCGCCCCGGTGTGGCCGAGCTGGGCGTGGCGGCAAGGTTGGTTGCGGCAGTGGTATCCGTCATGATTGTGCCCGCCCCACGGCTTTTTTCGCATAGACGAAGAGGGCGATCATGACCACCAGCATGAGGCCCAGCGACAGGGCCGAACCCTGCGGCCAGTTGCGCGCCGTCAGGAATTGCTGCGAGATCAGGCTGCCGAACATCATGCGCGTGCCGCCGCCCAACTGCGTGGTGATGACATAGTCGCCGATCGCCGGAATGAAGACCAGGATGCTGCCGGCGACGATACCGGGCTTCACCAAAGGAATGATCAGCCGCCGCAACACCTGGAAGCGGTTGGCATAGAGATCGTAACCCGCTTCGATCAGGCGGAAGTCCAGCTTCTCCATGCTGGCGTAAAGCGGCAGCACCATATAGGGCAGATAGGCGTAGGCCAGGCCGTAGCTGATGGCGACATTGGTATACATCAGCTGCAACGGCTCATGGATGAGGCCGAGACCCATCAGGATCTTGTTCAGAACCCCCTGATCCTGCAGCACCATGATGATCGAATAGGTGCGGATCAGCAGGTTGGTCCAGAAGGGGATAGTGATCAGGAACAGCATCAGGTTGCGCATCTTGGGGCTGCGCGTGGCGATGAAATAGGCGGTCGGGAAGCCGACGCCGATCGCCAGCGCGGTGGTGAAGAGCGCCATCAGGATCGAGCGTGCGAAGATGATGTAGTAGGCGTAATTCGGCGCCAGCGCGTCGGAGAACATATCCTGTTCGAAGAACAGGTTGATCCAGGCATCCGGCACCAGCTTGCAGCAGACGACGCCGGCATAGTCGCCCGGCTGCATCACCGAATAGCCGAGAATGATGAAAAGCGGCAGCAAGCCGCAGCCCAGGATGATGACGAGAGCGGGACTGAGCAGCAGCCAGCGGCTGACCACCGTGCGGGTCGCCGCCTTCTGCGCGGCGATCTGCGCCCGGCCATTGTCGATGGAGGCCGTGCCTGCCGCTTCGGATGTCGCTGCCATGGCCGTCAGTCCTTCAGCACTTGCAAGGCTTCCGGCTCGATTTTCAAGCCGACCTGATCGCCGATCTGCAGCACCGATTGATGGCCCCAGCGGTTCTGCATGCGCACGGTCATCTCGCCGGCATTCTCGACATCGAGGTGATAGGTGGTATCGGTGCCGAAATAGACGATGTTCCTGATGATGCCGCCGAACTGGCAGCTGTCGTCAAGCGGCGCAAGTTCGATGCGCTCCGGCCGCACCACCAGGCTGATGCGCTGGCCGACCGCCGCCTGGCCGGCGCGGGGATGGAAGATCTCGGCGCCGGAAGCGAGGCGCAGGCGGCTGCCTTCCGCGCTCTGTTCCACCACTTCCGCCTCGATGAAATTGGTCTCGCCGATGAAATGGGCGACGAAGCGGTCGCTGGGATGCTCATAGATCTCGGTCGGCGTGCCGACCTGCAGGATCTTGCCCTTGCTCATGACGGCGATACGATCCGACATGGTCAGCGCCTCTTCCTGGTCATGGGTGACGAAGATGAAGGTGATGCCGGTTTCCATCTGCAGGCGCTTCAGCTCAATCTGCATGCCCTTGCGCAGCTTGAGATCGAGGGCGGAAAGCGGCTCGTCGAGCAGCAGGACCTTGGGATGCGGCGCCAGCGCCCGGGCTAGGGCGACGCGCTGCTGCTGGCCGCCGGAAAGCTGGCTGGTCTTGCGGTTGCGCATTGGCTCCATCTGCACCAGCTTCAGCATCGCCGTGACCTGGGTCTCGATCTCGCTCTTGCGCCGGCCGAGCATTTCCAGGCCGAAGGCGATATTCTGCGCCACGGTGAGATGCGGGAACAGGGCGTAAGACTGGAAAACCGTGTTCACCTGGCGCTTGAAAGGCGGCAAATGGGCGACCGGCTGGCCGTCGAGCAGGATGTCGCCGGAGGTTGGCAGCTCGAACCCGGCGATCATGCGGAGCAGGGTCGTCTTGCCGCAGCCTGAAGGTCCGAGAAGAGTGAAGAATTCGTTCTGTCGAATGGTGACTGAAACGTTGTCCAGGGCGTGAAACGCCTCCGAACCATTACCAAATGTCTTGATGACGTTGCGTGCTTCGATCGCTGTTGCGCCAGCCACCATTGCCCCCTGCCTGAAATCGAGATTGTCCGTAGTCGCGAATGTTTTTGAAGACAGTGAATTTTTTTTCAGCATAGGCAACAGCCGTGGCGCCGACAATAGCGCGCCGGAGAATTCAGCATAAAAACTTATGATCCTCGGGGAAGCATTTCGCGATGCCGAATAGCGCTCTTCGCAACCACGCCGCTGCGGTCGCACCGGAATGGCAGTCGCGCGTCCGCCGCGAGCCCTGTCCGGGAATGAGGCGCGCTCAGCGCAATTTGCGCTGGTGACGGCGCGGGTACTCTTCTACAGGTAGGAGATTAATCCGTTTCATGCAGCCAGACCGTGACCGACCAGACGCAACCGCTTTCCACCGCTCTTCCTGCAGATGCGCCCGCCGTGGCCGGCGAACGCCAGACCGCGCAGCAGGACCGGCCGGTTCGCGCCATTTTGCTGATGAACGGCGCCGTGCTGGTCTTTACCATCATGGATGCCGTGGTGAAGGGCGTCTCCGGACATTATCCAACCGGTCAGATCATCTTCTTCCGCAATTTTTTCGCCTTTCCGCCGATCCTGCTGTTCCTCTGGCAGACCGGCGGGCTCGCCTTCCGCACGAACCAGCCCTGGAGTCACGTGCTGCGCGGGGTATTCGGCGTCACCTCGATGTATTGCTATTTCCTCAGCTACCGGTTGCTGCCGCTGTCGGATGCCGTGGCGCTCAGCCTCTCGAGCCCGATTTTCATGACGGTGATGTCGATCCCGCTGCTCGGTGAAAAGGTCGGGATGCGGCGCTGGGCGGCGGTCTTCGTCGGTTTCCTCGGCGTGCTCATCATGACCCGGCCGGGTGCCGGCGTGTTCGAGGTGGCGGCGCTGGTGCCGCTGGTCGCCGCCGTCTTCTATGACCTTGCCATGGTCACCGTGCGCAAGATGACGGCGGAGCGCAGCGGTACCGTCGCCTTCTATTTCACCGTCATCGCCTGTACCGCCGGCCTTGCCACCATCCCCGTCGGCCGTGCCGACTGGGCGGAAATCGGGCTCGGCCCCTGGGCCTGGCCGAGCGGGGGCGATCTGCTCGTTCTGGTCGTGATCGGCACGATGGGCGGCGTCGGCCAGATCCTGCTCACCAATGCCTTCCGGCTGGCGCCGATGGCGGTGGTGGCGCCGTTCGATTACACCGCCTTGGTCTATGCCTTCATTCTCGGCTATTTCTGCTTCGGCGAGGTGCCGGACGCCTATCTCATCGTCGGCGGCCTGACGGTGGTTGCCAGCGGTATCTACATCGTCCACCGCGAAGCGGTAACCGCCCGCCGCCGCCGCCGCGCCGCCATCACCGTGCCGCCGCCGATGGGACAGCAATAGCGCAGATAGGAGCGCCCTACAGCCGCGCTTCGATGGCGTCCCAAATCTTGTCTTCGAGGACGGTACCGTCGAAGCGGTTGACTTCCTGCAGGCCGGTCGGCGAGGTGACGTTGATTTCGGTGAGATGGTCGCCGATCACGTCGATGCCGACGAAGATCAGGCCGCGCTCCTTGAGGGCCGGACCCAGGGCTTCGCAGATCTCCCGGTCGCGCCTGGTCAGTTCGACTTTCATCGCCTGGCCGCCGACATGCATGTTGGAACGGGCCTCGCCTGCGCTCGGCACCCGGTTGATGGCGCCGACCGCCTCGCCGTCGATCAGAATGATGCGCTTGTCGCCCTGGCGCACCGCCGGCAGGTAACGCTGTACCATCACCGGCTCGCGGTAGAGATGGGTGAAGAGTTCCAGCAGCGAGCTCAGATTCTCGTCGTCCGGCCGGATGTGGAAGACGCCGGCGCCGCCATTGCCGTAGAGCGGCTTGACGATGATGTCCTTGTGCTCGGCGCGGAAGGCGAGGATCTCGCGCCGGTCGGAGGTGATCAAAGTCGGCGGCATCAACCCCGCGAAATGGGTGGCGAAGAGCTTCTCCGGCGCGTTGCGGACATGCACCGGATCGTTCACCACCAGGGTCTTCGGATGGATATGCTCGAGGATATGGGTGGCGGTGATATAGGCCATGTCGAAAGGCGGGTCCTGGCGCATCAGCACCACGTCGACCGTCGAGAGATCGAGCCGCTCGGCCATGCCGGCCGTGTAGTAGTTGCCCTTCTCGCGGCGGAAGGTGACCGGCCGGGCCCAGGCCGTCACCTTGCCGTCGCGCAGCGACAGGTCGCGCGGATGATAATGGTAGAGCTTATGGCCGCGCCGTTCGGCCGAGAGGCCCATGACGAAACTGGAATCGCCCTCGATATTGATGCTTTCCAGCGGGTCCATCTGAATGGCGACAAGCAATGACATGGCGGGCCTCGGCGGGGTCGGATCAGCAGGTTGGATGCGGGACGGATCAACGATTGTCCGCCGGCAGTTTGTGCCCGGCGCCCGCGATGGCGTCAAGCTGGCGCGTCCTGGACAGGGCGGCCATGCCGGCTGCCCAGGTTCCGTGCCTCAGTTCAGCTGTCGCTCGATCTCCTGCAGCAACCGGGCCGCCTGATGGCGCTGGGTGACGCTGCTGTCAAAGGTCAGGAAATGCTGCAAGGCCGCCTTGGCCCGGGCGAGCTGGCCGAGGCGATGATGGATGAGACCGCTTTCGCGCCAGAGCGGCGCCTGATCGGGCGCGATCCACAGCATGCGCTCCAGGACGGCGGCCGCGCGCGGCAGGTCGCCCTCCTGTACCAGGCGCAGCTTGATGTTGTTCTGCAGCCGCAGCAGGATGTCGCGGTCGCCGACCGCGGCGGAATGTTCGAACTTCAGCTCGGCCTTTTCGCCCACCAGGGCCTTCAGCTTCTCGCGCAGATCGACGATGCTGCGCGCCGCACCCTGATCGAAGGGATCGAGAATGGCCGCCTGGCCGCCGACCCGGAGGCGGATCAGGAAATGGCCGGGGAAATTGACGCCCTCGATCTGCCAGCCAAGGGCGCGCGCCGTCTGGATATAGAGGATGGCCAGGGCCACCGGCAGGCCGCGCCGGCGATCGATGACGCGGGTCAGGTCGGCATTCTGCAGATCGTCATAGGTGGAATCATCGCCCCGATAGCCATGGCGTGACGCCAGCACGTTGCGCAGCATATCGGCGCGGGCTGCCAGAATGCTGTCATCATCCCTGGCGGCGGCGTCATCCAGCCGGTCCAGCTGGCGCAGATCCTCGACCAGCGTCGCCAGGTGCCGGCGATAAGCCCCCAGGTCGATATCCGGCCGGTCCTGCGCGGCGCAGGCCAGGGCAGCTTCGGCAAGCTCGAAGGGCCGGGCGGGCGCGGCCCCGATCGCTTGCAGGTAAGCGCCGGGCGGGGTCGACGACTGATCGGACTCTGCACTGGTCATGAGGCATGCGTCATAGGTTGTTCGGCCTAATTTTACGGCGGGTCATCCGCAAGCAAGTGCTCGCGGCAGCGGCACGGTGGCGACGGGCGGCCGAAGGCGCCAGCCCCCGACGGTGACCGAGGGTGAATCATGCCTCATTCGGCGGAAGGTCGCCAAGCATCCTTGAGATGGTGCGGCCAGAAACCCGGGCCAAGGGTGATGACGTCGAAGCGGAGATTGAGCCCGGCGCAATCCCGCCGCCGTGCCTGGAACCCCAGGGCGGCACGTGCCAGTCGTGCCTGCTGGCGCGGCGAGATCGCCTGCAAGGCCGTCGCCAGGTCCGGCCGCTGCTTGACCTCGACGACCGCCAAAATCCGCCCGCGCCTTGCGACGATATCGATCTCGCCCATCGGCGAACGCCAGTTACGGGCAAGGATGCGGTAACCCGTGCAGCGCAAGCGCCAGACGGCCAGGCTTTCCGCCCAGCGGCCGCCGCGCCAGGCCCGCTTTCGATCGCGTTCCGGCGCCGGTTCCCTTCGCGGTCCGCGGCCGGATGCGTCGCCCGCCATCATCAGTCCTCATCCCCGGCTGATTCGCCGCCACCGCCGGCCGCGCCGCTCTGCGCCAGTTCCAGCGCGCGAGCATAAACCTGGCGGCGTTTCTGCCCGCTATTGGCGGCGACCTGCGCCGCCGCATCCTTGACGCTCATGCGCGCGAGCGCTGCGCGCAAGGCAGCGTCGAGATCGAAGGCGACCGCCGTTTCGGCCTCGGGCGGACCGACCACCAGCACGATTTCGCCGCGCGGCGGCCCGGCCTCGCGATAATGCGCGCTGAGATCGCCGAGGCGACCGCGCCGCA
>DATLIX010000043.1:0-46525 GCA_035539215.1 Dongiaceae bacterium
CAGCAGGGCACCGAGACCGGCGCAGACCCAGAGGATAAATTTGCCGATAAACCGGATGACAGCCATATCGCCTTGGGCTCCTCGCTGGTATAGGGTGCCGGCATGATAGCCGATCACTTTCCTTCTGTCTGTTGCCGCCACGTCGATCTCAGTCCGATGGCAGATCGAGCGACGGCGCGGCTTTGCGCATCATGACGCGGTCTCGACGCGATACCCAGCCGGGCCGGCCAACAGCGCGACGCGGCAAAACGTCGCCGGGTGCCGCCGCATCCCGCGGAAAAGAACCGGGCTCGGCCATGGGCGGTTCCATCGAAGTGATGATCGAGGCGCTCGGTCAGCAGGGCGACGGCCTTGCTTCCTGGCAAAATGAGCAGCTTTTCGTACCTTTTGCCTTGCCGGGCGAACGCGTCCAGGCTGTCTTGGCTGGGCGGCAGAATTCCAGCCTGCGGGCGAGGGTGCAGCAGATCCTTGAACCCGCCGCTGATCGCGTCGCGCCTGCCTGCCGGCATTTCGGAATATGCGGCGGCTGCGCCTTGCAACATCTGGCAGGCGACAGCTATCGCCGTTGGAAGGCTGGCACTGTCGTCACTACCCTGGCCCAGCGCGGCATCGCGCTTGATTTCACCCCGACGGAAGTATTCGTGCCCGCCGGCACGCGGCGCCGCGCGGTCTTTGCCGTGATCGGCGTCAAGGGTGGGATCGCGGTAGGTTTCCATCGTGCTGCCAGCCACGAGATCGTCGACCTGCAGCAATGTGCGTTGCTGACGCCGGCCTTATTTGCGCTCGTGCCAGCCTTGCGCGATACGCTGCGAACGGCGCTTGCGACCGGTGAAAGCTGGGATGTGCTTGCCACGCAATGTCTCAACGGCATCGATATCCTGGTGACGGCCAAAGCGGCACCGACCAACGCGCAGCGTTTTGCCCTGGCCGATCTGGCCCAGATCGAACTGCCGTCGGGAGACGGCGCGAGGATCGGCGTCGCCCGCGTCACCTGGCTGATCGACAAACGCGGCGCCGCGCCGGAACCGATCGCCCAGCATCATCTGCCGCAGGTGAGCTTTGCCGATGTGCGGGTGGATTTGCCGGCGCAATCCTTCCTGCAGCCGAGCGCCGAGGGCGAAGCGGCCTTGCGCGATGCCGTTCTTGCCGGTGTCGGAGAGGCATCCCTCGTTGCCGATCTCTATGCCGGCTGCGGCACGTTTAGCTTCCCCTTGGCGGCCAGGGGCCGGGTCATCGCCGTCGAAGGCGTAAAGGCCTCTGTCGCCGCGCTCAACCAGGCGGCTCGCCGGGCTTTGGTCAGCGCCCGCGTCACGGCGACCAGCCAGGACCTCGATGATGCTCCCTTGATGGCTGAGCAGTTGAAGAAAGTGCAAGCTGTGGTCTTCGACCCGCCGCGTGCGGGTGCCCGGTCACAGTGCGAACAGATCGCCCGATCGACCATATCCCGAGCGGTCGGGGTGTCCTGCAACCCGGCCACCTTCGCCCGCGATGCCCGTATCCTGATCGACGGCGGTTTCCATCTGACGGCGCTGACGATCGTCGATCAGTTCATCTGGTCGCCGCATGTCGAACTGGTGGCCGCCTTTCAGCGCTAGAAGTGGGCTACGTCCTCGGCCGTGAGGCCCAGTCCTTCGCCGACGATGCGCCGAAGCATCGGCGTGGCGTTCGCGGCTTCCGCTTCACTTGCAAGATTGCATTCGGTTACGGAAGCGCCGGCCAAGGTGAAGCTCCTGCGCAGCATCGTCAGCAAATCGCATAGCTGGTCGAGATCGAGGCCATGCGGTGCCGGCACGCCGATATAGGGAAAGATCACCGGATCGAGGCAGTCGAGATCGAGATGCAGATGAAGGCGCGACAAACCGGCCGCCTTGATGGCCGCCACCAGGGCTGCCGGATCGCCGCCGACCGGCAGGGTGAAGATTTTCGATCGCAGGATCTCCTCGGTCTCGCCCGGATCGCAGTCGCGTAGGCCGGCATAGAATATCTGGCTTGCGCGATAGGGGCGGGCGACATGGCTGACAAGCGCCGCCGGCCCATCGCCCATCAGGCTGCGCACCACCATGCCGTGGTAATGCCCGCTGGGCGATGTCGCCGGGTTGTTGAGATCGGCATGGCCATCGATCCAGACCAGCGCCGCGTCTTCGACGGCATTGGCCGCCGCGGCATTGATAAGATCGACGGAACAATCGCCGCCGATGGTCAGGGTCGGACCCTGCAGGCGATCCCGTATCGCCGCGGCCCGCATGGCATTGGCGGCCAGAAGGGAGAGGGCCTTCACGCCATCCTGCGGCGCCAGGTCATCCTGATCCGGGCAATCAACCTCATATCGCGGCAGCGACGCTGGCAGCAGTGCCTGCGGGCAGACGATACCGGCAAGATAACCGATGCGCCGCCCCGCGCCCTGCCATTGTGGAATGATCAGCGCGCCGGCGAAGACGCTCACGTCAATTCGCCCGGCTCAATTGCCGCCCACCAGTCACCGTTCCTCAGTCGCCGCATTGGGCGCGATGGCGCAGCAGATGGTCGGCCAGAACCAGGGCCATCATGGCTTCGCCGACCGGCACGGCGCGAATGCCGACGCAGGGGTCGTGGCGGCCCGTGGTCGAAACCTCGATGTCATGGCCGTGGATGTCGACGCTGCGGCGTGGTGTCAGGATCGACGAGGTCGGTTTGACGGCAAAGCGCACCACAACGTCCTGGCCGGTCGAGATGCCGCCGAGAATGCCGCCGGCGCTGTTGGAGAGGAATTGAACGTCGCCGGATTTGACTGCATTGGCCTTGCCGCTGCCATGGGCCATGCGCATCTCGTCGGCATTCTCTTCGCCGCTCAGCGCCGCGGCCGCGAAGCCTGCGCCGATCTCGACGCCCTTCACCGCATTGATGCTCATCATGGCCGAGGCGAGATCGGCATCGAGCTTGCCATAGATCGGTGCGCCCAAGCCGACCGGCACGTTGCTGGCCGTTACTTCGACGACGGCGCCGGTCGAGGAGCCCGATTTGCGTACCTGGTCGAGATAGTCCTCCCACCGCGCGGCGGTGTCGGCATCCGGGCACCAGAACGGATTCTGCTCGGTCTGCGCCCAGTCCCAGTTGCCGCGATTGATGGCGTGGGGACCGATCTGGACCAGGGCGCCGCGGATTTGTACGCCGCCGGCAATGAGATGGTTGAGCACCAGCCGGGCGACACCGCCGGCAGCGACACGGGCTGCGGTTTCGCGCGCCGAAGACCGGCCGCCGCCGCGATAGTCGCGGATGCCGTATTTGGCCCAATAGGTGTAATCGGCATGGCCGGGACGGAACTGGTCCTTGATCTTGCCGTAATCCTTGCTGCGCTGGTCCTCATTGCGGATCAGCAGCGAGATCGGCGTGCCGGTGGTCTTGCCTTCGAACACGCCGGACAGGATCTCGACCCGGTCGGGCTCGCGACGCTGGGTGACGAAGCGGGACTGGCCGGGCTTGCGCTTGTCGAGCCATGTCTGCAGCTCAGGCTCGGCGATGGCGATGCCGGGCGGCGTGCCGTCGACCACGCAACCAAGCGCCGGGCCGTGGCTTTCGCCCCAGGTGGTGAATCGGAAGAGATGGCCGAAACTGTTATGCGACATCGCGATGGCGCGCGGCTCAGCCGCGCTCGTTGAAGTTTTTCAGCATCTCGGCAAGGTCGCCGGCAGCATCCGTCCGCATCATGCCGACCACGTTGTAACCGCTATCCACGTGATGCAGTTCGCCGGTGACGCCGCGCGACAGATCGCTGACCAGATAGAGGCCGGCCCCGCCGACATCCTCGATGGTGACATTGCGCTTCATGGGCGAATTCAGCTCGTTCCAGCGCAGGATATGCCGGAAATCACCGATGCCGGAGGCGGCCAGAGTCTTGATCGGACCGGCCGAGATGGCATTGACCCGGATGTCCTGTTCGCCGAGATCGGCGGCGAGGTAGCGCACGCTGCATTCGAGGGCGGCCTTGGCGACACCCATCACGTTGTAATGCGGCATCACCCGTTCGGCGCCGAAATAGGAGAGGGTCAGCAGACTGCCGCCTTTCGGCATCAGATGGCGGGCGCGTTCGCAGACCGCCGTGAAGGAATAGCAGGAGATGTCCATGGTCAGCGCAAAGTTCTTGCGCGACGTATCGACGTAGAGGCCCTTCAACTCATCCTTGTCGGAAAAGGCGATGGCATGGACGACGAAATCGAGCGTACCCCAGCTTTCCTTGATCGACGCGAAAGCGGCGTCCAGGCTGGCATCGTCGGTCACGTCGCAGGGCAGGACATGCTTGGCGCCGACCGATTGCGCCAGCGGCAGGACGCGCTTTTGCAGCGCCTCGCCCTGAAACGTAAAAGCCAGTTCCGCGCCGGCATCCGCCGCAGCCTTCGCGATACCCCAGGCGATCGAGCGATCATTGGCGACACCCATGATCAAACCACGTTTGCCCGCCAACAGGCCGCTTTTCTCCGTCATTCCATTCCCCATGCATAAGTAATCGAGGTCATCGCGACCATAGCTTTAGAGTCGGACGGCTTCCGATCGAATCACACCGTGCTTCGATCTAAACCATGAATTGGTCTCTACTCAATAAGTTAGACGGTATTTCGTGTCCTAGAAGGCAGCAAATTCGCGGCCAGGTAGAACGATCGCGTTCGCGCCCGAATGTGCCGGCATCCTACACCATTGACTGTCACGGTCAACGCGCGGCGGCCGCCGGTGAGGCGGCTGAATATGATATTATCGCTTAAATATCAAAAGATTGCGGCCGTCTTTTGACTTGGGTTACGAGTCGAACAACTTGCCGCGAACGTCATAGCTATGGCGCTTGGACCAGCGTTCGATGGCGTCACGGAGGTCCTGGTCGACCTGCTCCGGCAGCATGACCGTGAACCGGACATATTGGTCGCCGTGCTGATTGGTCTTGGGGTTGAGGACACCCTTGCCCTTCAGCCGCAGCTGCGTGCCGGTATTGCTGTCCTTGGGCAATTTGAGCGCCACCTTGCCGTCGATGGTCGGCACGGTGATGGTTGCCCCGAGGACCGCTTCCGGCAGGGTGACCGGGCAATCGATGGAAATGTCGAAGCCGTCCCGTTTGAAGAGGGGGTGTTCGGCAACCAGCACTTCGACGAAAGCATCGCCGGCGGAGGCCCCGCCGGCCCCAGCCAGCCCCTGGCCTTTCAGGCGCAAGGTCTGGCCATTTTCCGTGCCGGGCGGAATAGTAATGTCGATGGTCTTGCCATCGGTCAGGCTGATGCGCTTTTTGCCGCCTTTGACCGCGTCCAGGAAACTCACTTCCACCTGGTAGGCAACGTCGGCGCCGCGCATGCGCATGTTGGCGCGCTGGCGATTGCCGAAGCCGAAGAAATCCCGCAGCACGTCTTCGGAGCCTTCTTCATCGAGGCCAAAGCCGCCAGGACGACGCGCGCCGCCGCCGGGGCGGCGACCCTGGGCAAAGCCGCCGCCAAAGCCGCGCGGCTGGCCGCTTTCGTCGATTTCCCCGCGGTCGTAGCGCTGGCGCTTCTCGTGATCGGTCAGGAAGTCATAAGCCGCCGTCACTTCCTTGAACTGCGTCTCGATCTTCTTGTTGCCCGGATTGACGTCAGGATGCAGCTTCTTCGCCAGCTTGCGATAAGCCTTCTTGATTTCCTCGTCGGAAGCCGTGCGCGGCACGCCTAAAAGTTGATACGGATCAGTCATCATTCCACCCTACCCACCGAAATTAGTTAATCACAATTCCGGCCGCCTGCAAGGGCAGGGTCAAATTAGGCATCCCAACCGGCACTTTTGGAAAGATTATTGAACCACTTTCCAAGTTCCGTCAGCTTGGCGGCAGGCCGTCCCCGTTCCAGACTGATTCTGGCTGCCGGCACTGATCCCGGTCTGATAAGTCCTGCAGGTGCCGCCGCTGGCGGTCTGCACGGTTTTGACCGGCGTGGTGTAGCCGCCGGTGTTGTTTTGCGGATTCGACCAGCGGCTGGTCTGGCCGTCCGCGTTATGGCTGAGCGCGTCATTGGCGTTCTGGACGGCCCGCTGCTGGTCCTTCTGGTCGAGATAGTTGCCGATACGGTTGCCGAGCACGCCGCCGACCAGCGCCCCGGCGCCGATTGCCCACCATTTGCCGTCGCCAAGCGCCGCGCCGGCCGCGGCTCCGCCCACCGCACCAAGGACCGTGCCGACACTCTCATCGGAATAGCTGCCGCTGCCCGTGCAGCCCGCAAGAGGCGAGGCGGCCAGTATTGCCGCGAGGTTGAGGGCGAGAATTCTGCGCTTCAACATGGTTGCTGATCTATGTCGGTGGGGGCTCTTCAATTGGGTCATGAAAAACACCACATGATCGCAGTCCGAATCGTCTCGATACAAGACCTTACCACAGGTGTTGAAATTCGTCCTTATCGGCCGGAAATCGATGCTATAGATGGCGCATCCTCTTGATTGAAAAGTGCCGTTATGGAGCAGATGAAATTGCACCCCCTCGCCGAGCCTTTCGAGCTGTTTGGCCAATGGTTCGGCGAAGCCAGGGACAAGGAGCCCAACGACCCCAACGCCATGGCCTTGGCAACCGTGGGGCCGGACGGCCAGCCTTCCGTCCGCATGGTGCTGCTGAAGGGGTATGATGAGCGCGGCTTCGTCTTCTACACCAATTTCGAAAGCCGCAAGGGCGAGCAGATCCTGGCAAATCGCAAGGCGGCGATCGTGCTGCATTGGAAATCGCTGCGGCGCCAGATTCGGGTCGAGGGCCCGATCGAGATCGTCAGCGATGCGGAAGCGGATGAATATTACCACAGCCGGGCACGGGCCAGTCAGATCGGCGCCTGGGCGTCGCAGCAGTCGCGCCGGCTGGAAAGCCGGTTCGAACTGGAAAAGCGCGTTGCGCAATTCACCGCGAAATATGCCATTGGCACCGTTCCCCGGCCGCCGCATTGGTCCGGCATCAGACTCCTGCCGGAGCGTATCGAATTCTGGGAAGACCGGCCATTCCGGCTGCATGACCGCTTGGTCTATCTGCGGGCCGGGGATGGCTGGCACACGGAGAAGCTTTATCCATGATGCTGCCGGAGACAGAATCTGACGCCAAGGGATGGGTCTTGAAATGAAATCCGCCACTGCATCGCAGAGCGCGCAGCAGGAAGCGAGCCAGCTCGAACAGGCCGGTCGGCTGATGCGGCTCGCCGGCATGGCATCGGTTGCCGCCGCGCTGCTGCTGATCGGGATCAAGCTCTATGCCTATCTGGAAACCGGCTCGGTGGCGCTGCTTTCCACCTTGTTCGATTCCCTGCTCGATGTCGGCGCCTCTCTCGTCAATATGCTGGCGATCCGCCAGGCACTGACGCCGGCGGATGCCGAGCACCGCTTCGGCCACGGCAAGGCGGAACCGCTGGCGGGCTTGGTGCAGGTTGCCTTCATCCTCGGTTCGTCGATCCTGCTGCTGGTCGAGGTTTTCAATCATTTCACCAGTCCCCAACCGGTGACCAATCCGCTGATCGGCATCGTCGTCATGGTGGCCTCGATCGCGGTGACGGTGGTCCTGATCGCCTATCAACGCCACGTCATCCGGCGCACGCAATCGCTTGCCGTCAAGGCGGACTCGGCGCATTACCTCAGCGATTTTCTGGTCAATGTCAGCGTCATCGCCGCCTTGCTCCTCAGTGCCGAATTCGGCTGGTGGTGGATCGATCCGCTGTTCGGTCTTGCCGTCGCGCTTTTCATCGCGGTCACGGCGATCGGCATCGGCCGCGAGGCCTTCGACATGCTGATGGACCGGGAGATGGACGAGGCGGAGCGGACGCAGATCAAGGCGATCGTTCGGCAGCATCCGGAGGTGCTCAACCTGCATGAGTTGCGGACCCGCGTTGCCGGCCAGATTCGCTTCATCCAGTTTCACCTGGAACTCGATGGCAATATCAGCCTGCTCGAGGCACATCGTATTTCCGACGCCGTCGAAGATGATGTCATGGCCGCCTTTCCCGGGGCTGAGGTCATCATTCACCAGGATCCCCATGGCGTCGCCGAGCGACGCCGGGTCTTTGGATAGTGCAATCGCGGCCTCGCAAGAGAGAAAGTCGATAAATGACAGCCAACTCCGACAAGAAGACAGTGATCCTGACGGGGGCCAGCCGAGGCATCGGCCATGCCACCGTGAAGCGCTTCAGCCGGGAAGGCTGGCGTATCATCACTTGCAGCCGCGACGCAGTGCCGGAAGAATGCAAGCGCGATCCCAATTGGACGCATCACATCACTGTCGATCTCGCCCATGCCGACGATGCTGATGTCTTCGTGCAGCAAGCGCTGGAAATTCTCGACGGCGAAGCGGTGCACGCCCTGGTCAACAACGCGGCGATCAGCCCTAAGACGCCCTTCAAGGAGCGTCTGGGCTGTCTCAACGGCGATGTCGCCGCCTGGCGCCAGGTCTTCGAATTGAATTTTTTCACGCCGCTCACGCTGGCGCGGGGCTTCGCCAAGCCGCTGCATCACGGCAAGGGAACCATCGTCAACATCACCTCCATCGCCGGCCATGCCATCCATCCCTTCGCCAGCTCGGCCTATTCGACGTCGAAGGCGGCGCTCTCCGCCTTGACGCGGGAAATGGCCGTGGAATTTGCCGCGCTCGGTGTGCGCGTCAATGCGGTGGCGCCGGGCGAGATCGAAACGGCCATGATCGGCCCGGAATACGAAGCCCTGATCCCCCGTATCCCGATGGGTCGCATGGGTACGCCCGAAGAGGTGGCCGGCGTGGTCTTCCAACTCTGCGGGACCGATTTCGGCTATGTGACGGGAACGGAAATCTTTCTCACCGGCGGTCAGCACCTGTTCTAAATCGCTCCGGGGCCTGTCGAAATCGACGCAAGCGGCGGATGAAAGGTCGCTATATGTCGCGATCTGGCCAGTTGAAAGGGCAGGCCGGCTCTAGTTTAGCCTTCGCCGGGCTTTTCGCTGGTTTCGACAGACGATACGCAAGATGAGCAAATCGCCCAATCATATCCTGCTGGCGCGCGCCGCGCAGATCGCGGCCGAGTTCCTTGACCAGCTGCCGCAGCGCCCCGTGGGTGTTGCCGCAACAAGCGACGAACTGCAGGTGCGACTGGCAGTGGCCTTGCCCGCGCTTGGCCAGGATGCACTTGCCGTGCTTGAGCAGCAGGCAGCGGCGATCGATCCCGGCCTCGTGGCTTCGGCAGGGCCGCGTTATTTCGGCCATGTGATCAGCGGCGCGCATCCGGCGGCCCTGGCATTGGACTGGATGACGGCAGCCTGGGATCAGAACGCGGTGCTTCATGCGACATCCCCGGCCAATGCGGTGCTGGAGGAGGTGGTCGGCAAATGGCTGATCGACTTACTTGATCTCGACCGGACCCGCCGTGCCATCAGTTTCGGCTTCGTCTCCGGCTGTCAGATGGCGCATGTCACGGCCCTGCTGGCCGCCCGCCATGAAATGCTCGGACGGCAGGGCTGGAACGTGGAGCGCCAGGGCCTCATCGGCGCGCCGCCGCTACGGGTGCTGGTCGGTGCCGAGGCGCATGGGACGGTGGCGACCGCCCTGCAATATATCGGCCTGGGGCGCGATCGGGCGGTCATCATCCCGAGCGACAGCCAAGGCCGCATGCAGGTCGAAGAACTGCGCAGGGCCATGGCTGCTTCGCCGGATCCGGCCATCATCTGTGCCCAAGCGGGCGGTGTGAATACCGGCGCCTTCGATGATTTTCCCGCCATTGCCGGGATCGCGCGGCAATATGCAGCCTGGCTGCATGTCGATGGTGCTTTCGGCCTTTGGGCCGCTGCCTCCGCGACGCGCCGTCATCTCACGGCGGGCGTGGAGCAGGCCGATTCCTGGGCCACGGATGCCCATAAGTGGCTGAACGTGCCGCATGATTCTGGCATCGTCTTCACCGCGCATCCGGCGGCACATCGCGCCGCCATGTCGGTGCCGGGAGAGGCCTATCTGGCGCGAGCTGGTGGGGAGAATCGCGATCCCTACCAATGGGTCCCGGAAATGTCGCGGCGGGCACGGGTCTTCGCCATCCAGGCCGCGCTGCTGGCGTTCGGCCGCAACGGCTTGGCGGAGATGATCGACCGCTGCTGCGATCTTGCGCTGCGGATGCGCGATCTCCTGCAGGCACATCCGGCCGTCACCATCCTCAATGACGTCGTGCTCAATCAGGTGCTGTTCGCCGTCGAGCCGGCGCATGGAATGGATGGCGAGATGAATGGTATGGCGGCGGATGCTTTTACCGAGGACGTCATCGCCGCCATCCAGGCTGACGGCACCTGCTGGCTGGGCGGCACGACCTGGCATGGGCGCCGCTGCCTGCGTCTTTCCGTCTGCAATTATCGAACGACTGTGGTGGACATCGATCTTGCCGCCGCGGCGATTGGCCGGGCGATCGATCAGGTTCGCGCCAAAAGAGACTGATTGTTAGATTGCCGCGTGCCTAGATCGCGGTGCGCTGGCGCTGGAACCAGGCGCGACGGGCGCTGACCTCGTCGATCTCGTGATCGAGCCAGGGCAGCAGCGGCGTCTTCTCCTCGGCGTGATGTGCGCGCAGATCGCCGAGACGCGCAAGTTCGCGGTCGCAGGCCTCTTCCAGCATTTCCAACTGGGCGCGCTGGTCATCGAGCGGCAGCAGTTTCAGGAAATGCATTTTCAGCGCAACGATCAGCTTGTTGACCTCGCCCATCGGGCCGCGCAGTTTCGTCGTCATCAGGCGGCGGAATTCCACGCGGCCGGTTTCGGTCAGATGCATAACCTGTTCGTCCGGCTTCTGATTGGTGGCATGCGCCTCCATCAGCCCTTCCACCTTGAAGAGTTCCAGCGAGGGGCCGAGCAGGTCGAGCGATGGACCGGCGATGCGGGCGGTGAAATGGCGGATGTCGCGGGCCAGATCGGCATAAGCGCGCGACTGCTGCGCCAGCAGCCCCAGGGCCGCCAGCCGGATCGCTTCGCTCGGTACCAAGCTGTTGTCTTTGTACATCATCACCTCAGAAGGAGAAGCATTCTAAGGTGCAGGCTAGTGCCTTGTCCAGTAAAGCCAGCTCACGATGGCGTCACTGCCGGTATGGGAAGAAGCGCCGTTCAGCCGGCGAGCGGCAGTTCATGCTGCCGCCAGCAATCGGCGAGCGCCGTTACCAGCTCTTCGATCATCTGGTCGTCATGATCCGGACTGGGCGTGAAGCGCAGCCGCTCGGTGCCGCGCGGCACGGTGGGATAATTGATCGGTTGTACATAAATGTCATGTTGGCGCAGCAGGCGATCGCTGATCGCCTTGCAGGCTGCGGCATGGCCGACTTTCACCGGCACGATATGGCTGTCATTCGGCATGACCGGCAGGCCCGCTTCCGTCAGGCGAAGCCGCAACCGCTGCGCGCGCTCCTGGTGGCGCAGGCGCAGATCGGCCGCCTCGCGCAAGACCTTGAGGCTGGCCAGGGCGCCGGCGGCGATCACCGGCGGCAGGGAGGTCGTGAAAATGAAGCCGGGGGCGAAACTGCGCACGAAATCGACCGTGGCGGCCGAGCCGGCGATATAGCCGCCCATCAGGCCGAAAGCCTTGCCGAGTGTCCCCTCGATGATGGTCAGCCGGTGGCTGAGGCCGTCACGTTCGGCAATGCCGGCGCCGTGTTCGCCGTACATGCCGACGGCATGGACCTCGTCGAGATAGGTGAGGGCGCCGAATGCCTCGGCGACATCGCAGATATCCGCAATCGGCGCGATATCGCCATCCATCGAATAAACGGACTCAAAAGCGACGATCTTGGGCCGGGCAGGATCCGCGGCGCCCAACAATTCGCGCAGATGTTCGGCGTCGTTGTGGCGGAAGACATGATATTCGCAGCGGCTGTGGCGAATGCCGGCGATCATCGAGGCATGGTTATAGGCATCCGAATAGACGATGACATTGGGCAACTGCCTTGCCAGCGTCACCAGGCTCGCTTCATTGGAAATATAGCCCGAGGTAAACAGCAGTGCCGCATCCTTGCCATGCCACGCCGCCAAGGCGCGCTCCAGCAACACGTGCTGATGGCTGGTGCCGGAGATGTTGCGCGTGCCGCCTGCACCCGCACCCGATTGCGCCAGGACCTGCTGCATCGCCTGCAGGACGGCCGGATGCTGCCCCATGCCGAGATAATCGTTCGAGCACCAGACGGTGATCTCACGCGCCGGCATATCCGGGCGCTCGCGCCACAAGGCGCGCGGGAAACGTCCCACCTGGCGTTCCAGATCGGCAAAGACCCGGTAACGGCCTTCCGCCCGCAACTCGCCTAGCCGATCCAGAAAGAACTGCTCAAAATTCATCATCTCGATCCTGGTGATCGTGCGCCCGGACGATTTCCGGCCGGGCGCACGCATTGCAATCAGGCTGCCTGCAAGTGGCCGCTGCTCTGCAGCCAGATGACAGTATCTGCCAAAGCTTTCTCGAAGCGGCGGAACATATCGACCAGTTCCGCCTCGGTGATGATCATCGGCGGGCAGAAGGCGAGGGAATCGCCGACGGCGCGGATGATCAAGCCGTGATCATGGGCGATGCGAACCAGGTTCGGCCCCACAGCCAGCGACGCATCAAAGCTCTGCCGCGTCGCCTTGTCCTTGACCAATTCGACAGCACCCACCAGGCCGACGCCGCGCGTTTCGCCCACAAGCGGATGATCGTTGAAACGCTGCAACTCCTTGAGGAAGATCGGCGACAGATCGCGCACGCGGTCGACGATCTTGCGCTCTTCGTAGATCTTCAGGGTTTCCAGCGCCACGGCGGCGCAGACCGGATGTCCGGAATAGGTGATGCCATGGCCGAAGACGCCGTTCTTGGCGCTGTTGTCGCGCAAGGCCTCATAGACCTTCTGGTTGATCAGAATGGCCGAGATCGGCAGCACGCCGGCCGAGAGCTGCTTGGCCATGGTCATGATGTCGGGCTGCAGGCCGAAGGTCTGGGTGCCCCAGAAATTACCGGTCCGGCCGAAGCCGCAGATCACTTCGTCAGCCACCAGCAGGATGTCGTATTTCTTCAGCACCGCCTGAATCTTGGCAAAATAGGTCTTCGGTGGAATGATGACCCCGCCGGCACCCATCACCGGTTCGGCAAACATGGCGGCGATCGTTTCCGGCCCCTCGGCGAGGATCAGCTTCTCCAGGTTCTCGGCACAACGCGTGGCGAAAGCCTCCTCGGTTTCGCCGGGGTTGCCGAAGCGATAATGGTGCGGGCAATCGGTGCGCAGGATGCCGGCGATCGGCAGATCGAAATCGATATGCAGACCGGGCAGGCCGGTCAACGAGGCCGCGGCGACCGTGACGCCGTGATAGGCCTTGGTGCGGGAGATGATCTTCTTCTTCTCTTTGCGGCCCAGCGCATTGTTCATGTACCAGATCATCTTGATGACGGTGTCGTTGGCTTCCGATCCGCTGTTGCAGAAAAAGGCCTTCGACATCGGCACAGGCGCCAGATTGACCAGCTTCTCGGCGAGTTCGACCGTCACCGCCGACACCTTCTGGGTAAAGGTGTGATAGAAAGGAAGCTCCTGCATCTGCTTGACGGCGGCCTGGGTCAGGCGCGGTTCCTCGCCGAAACCGAGACCGGAGCACCACAAGGCGGCCATGCCGTCGAGATATTCCTTGCCGTCCTCGTCATAGACATAGATGCCCTTGCCGCGGGTGACGACGAAACCGCCTTCTTTTTCGTTCTTCACGGCGTTGGTATAGCCATGCATATGAAAGGCAGCATCGCGTGCTGCCAGTGAATTCGGCCGAGGGCTCATGATGGTTTGCTTCCGTTCCGTTTTTTTAAGTCGCGGCAATCCGGCCCTGACGCCGGAAGGTGCCTTTTAAATCTGTTTCCGGCGGTTAATATCCCCTTCCGACGCGCAGCTGTCAAAGCTGGCATTGTGTTGAGACATTTTGCCTCAACTGACTGATTACATGGAGAAAACCCATGACATTACAGATCTGCATCGGTGGTGTGACCGGATGGACTGGCTCGGCTCTGGCTGCAGGTGTCCTGGAGGCACCGGATTTGGCCCTGTCGGGCGCCGTGGCGCGCCGGGCAGCGGGGCAAGATGTCGGCACCCTGCTGGGCCGCAACAAGCTGGAGGTGACGGTCTCGGCCGACGTCGCTACCGCCGTCGCCAAGCCGACCGACGTCTATATCGACTACACGCATCCCGGCGCCGTCAAGGCCAACACCATCACCGCCTTGAAGCTGGGCGTGCCGGTTATCATCGGCACCTCGGGCCTCAGCGCCGAAGACTATGAAGAGATCGCCGTGATCGCCGGCGAGCAGGGGCTGGGGGTGGTCGCCAGCGGCAATTTCTCGCTGACGGCCGCATTGCTGCAGCGTTTCGCGCTGCTGGCAGCACAGCATGTGCCGGATTACGAGATCATCGACTACGCCAAATACAGCAAGCCCGACGTCCCCAGCGGCACAGCGCGTGAGCTCGCCGAGCGCCTGGGCCAGATTCGCCGCAGCGTGCCGGGTGTCGAGATCGACCAGATCATCGGCCCCAAGGAAGCCCGTGGCGCCGAGGTCGGCGGCGGCCGGGTGCATTCCGTACGCCTGCCGGGCTTTGTCCTTTCGGCGGAAGTCGTCTTCGGCATGAATGGCGAGCGGCTCAGCATCCGCCATGATGCCGGCACCAGCGCCGAACCCTATGTCGGCGGCACGCTCTTGGCGGCGCGCCACGTGGTGGCGCTGAAGGGCCTAGTGCGCGGTCTTGACAATCTGCTGTTCGGCGCGCTGTAACGCGGTCTCTCTCGATTGTCGGTGGATGGAAAATTCTAGCGGCCGGTGATGAAAGGATTTGCTCTGTGCGGCTGCGCCGGGCTGGGCTACCAGAGAGGCTTGCAGAGGCAGGGGAGTGCTGGCGCATGGTGCAGGATCGGTCGACATCTGAAAAGGCTTTCACCCTCGACTGGATCGACAGTCGTATGGGCGATCTTTCCGATTGGAACCAGATCATCTGGCACTATGCCGAGCCGGCCTTGCGCGAATATAAATCCGCCGCCTGGTATGTCGATCTCTTGTGCCGCGAGGGCTTCGAGGTCGAGGCCGGCAGCGGCGGCATGCCGACCGCCTTTTCCGCCACTTGGTCGCATAAAGCCAGACCCGGCGATCCGGTGATCGGCGCCTATGCGGAATATGATGCCGTGCCGGGCAATTGCCAGGCGGCAAGCACCAGCAGGGAACCGCGCAAAGGCCCAAACGGCTATCTTAGCCGTCACGCGGCCGGCCATACCGATCCGCATTCGGCCCTGGGCATCTCTTCGCTCGGCGGCGTGCTGGCCGCCAAGGCGGCGATGGAAAAGTTCGATATCCCCGGCACCATCCGCTATTTCGGCGAGCCGGCGGAGAAACTACGCCTGTCGAAGCCTGTCCATGCCGCCAAGGGCTATTACGACGGCATCGACGCTTTTCTCAGCTTCCACCCAACCTATATGCTGCCGCTGGTCAATACCGTGCGCTGGGGTACCCATTGCGGTCTCGGCTATGCCTGCATCTACACGTTCGACTGCGTGGAACCGGAAAACTGGCTCTCCGCCGATCCCGACAGTCCCATCCCCGCCAGCCATATCTCGGCCCGCGCCCCGGGGGCCAATGACGCGCTGTTCCATATGTTCGGGATGACCAAGCAGTCGCAGTCGAACATGCTGCCTTTCACCGGCGGCTGGTCGATCAGCGAGGCGATCCTGAGTGCCGGTCAGGCCACCGCGGACAATCTACCGGCGCAGACGGCGCAGATTCAATATCTCTGGCGCGCGCCGACCCTGGAGATGGCGGAGACCATCGCCCGGGTGCTCGACAACAATGCCGAGGCGGCGGCCAAGGCGGCGCATTGCCGCTGGACCAGGACCTGGGTGACGAAATCGCGCCCCGGTCTTGCCAATCATGTCATGGCCCAGGCGACCTATGACAACCTGGTGCTTGCCGGTGCCCCTAAATGGGGCAGCGAGGCGATCGCGGCCGCCCAGGCGATACAACGGGAGCTTGGACTGCAGCCGATGGAAAAGCCTTTCCTGCCGGCGATCGAAGCGTTGATCGAGCCGCAGGAGGCGGAGCGGCGGTTGCGCCAGACGCTGCCGCCCTGGCAGCTCAATTCAACCTCGGATGACTATACCGAATATTGCTGGTCGGCGCCGACGGTGCGGTTCTATATCGGCCGGCCAATGCTGAAGGCGGCGAGGGGCGTCAATTATCCCGATTGGGTGATGAATGCGCTGGGTGGTATCAGAAGCTGCATCGATCCGATGATCCGTACCGCGGCGCAGACCATTGGTGCCACCATCGTCGATCTGATGACCCGGCCGGAACTCCTGAAAGCGGCCAAGGACGAATGGCGTCAGCGTACCGGCGGCGGGATCGGCGGCGATCAATGGATGGCGCCGTTGCTGCCGCAGGATTTTCAGGCACCGATCGATTTCCGCTGGCCGGAATATGTCACCACGGCGCGCGGTGAGGAATGGTGGATTCCGGCCCGAGCGGGCGAGTGACCGGCCGGAGCATCAGCCGACGATTTCACCGATGAAGTCGTCGGCAGCTTTGAGATAGCGGTCGATATCAGCCGCGTCATGAGCGAATGAAGCCTGCGGCCCGGCTGAGACGACGGCATCCCAGATGCCGCGATTGGCCATATAGATGCGCCGCGTATCGACCAGCTCGGCATCCAGGGAAATCCCGGCTTCGTCGCCGTCTTTGGGCAGGTCGGGCGCCATGCAATAGCCGGCGCGGGGACCCAGCCGAAAAGCGCACCAGGGCAGGCGGTGGCGGGCAAAAACGGCATCGAGCCCGTCCGACAATCGCGTGCCGAGATCGGCCACGCGCTGGTAATTCACCGGCGTCATGATTTCCAGCAGGGCCGCCTTGGCAGCGGCGACCGAGACGGCGCTGCCATAGGTGGTGCCCCCGGTTGCCAGGCCCTTGGGGCCGATATCGATATCGCGATAACGCGTCAGGTGATCGGCGACGGCCGGCGTCATGCCGTAGAGCGCAAAGCTGAGGCCGGTGCCGAGGCCTTTGCCCAGCACCAGAAAATCGCTCGTTAAACTCCAAGCCCTGGTCAGGCCGCCATAGGCGAACTGGAAAGTATGGGCTTCGTCGATGCAGAGGAGGCTGCCACAACGTTGCGTGAGATCGCGCAAGCCCCGATGAAAGCCGGATTCGGGCATCACGATATTGCAATTGGTCAAAGCCGGCTCGGTCAGAACGAGTGCGATATCCTGCTGCGATAGGACGCGTTCGGCGGCGGCGAGGTCGTTGAAGGGCACGATGACCGTGCGCGCCGCAACCTCCGCCGGCAGGCCCAGCAGTTCCGGGACGCTGCCGTTGTCGCCCGGGCTGACCAGGGTCTCATCGATATGGCCGTGATAGTGGCCGCCGAAGACCAGCACCTTCTGTCGTCCCGTCATATGGCGGGCGATCCGCAGGATCTCCGTATTGGCGCTGGAGGCGGACACGGTGAACTGCCAGAACGGCATGCCGGTGCGCACAGCGAGGTCCTCGGCGACGGTGATTGCATCTTCCGTTGCCAGCAGGAAATGCGCACCCCGCGCCATCTGCTCGCCGGTGGCCCTGACGATGGGCGCCGGTCCATAGCCCATGGTCATGGCGAGGTCGCAGACATTGAAGTCGAGATAGGAGTTGCCGTCGACATCGCGAAAGCTCGCACCTGCGCCGCCGGCGATGAAAATCGTGTGGAAGCGGTAGAGCCCCGCCATCCAGGCCATCGGCACACCTTGCGGCATATGCAGCCTGGCGCGTTACAGCAGCAGCTTGGATTGCGCAATGCGGGCGTGGAAAATGGCATCCTCGCGCGCACGTATCGCCATTACCCGCGCGCGATCGACGGTCGCGCTTCGCTCGCTCTGCCGCTTGCCACGATTCTTCCCCGTTGGTTTCGCACTCCAATCATATAGAAGAGAGACGGATTCAGTCTTTAGGTGGAATAGCCCAGGCGTTCCACCTGAAGGCATCCGGCTCTAAACGATCTCCCGCAGGGCGGCGATCAAACGATCGATGTCCTCGTCGTTATTGTAATGGGCAAGGCCGATGCGAACGACACCTTCTTCCGGCGTCATGCCGAGCGCCTTGATGACACCCGCCGCCCAGAAATCGCCGTTGCCAAGGGCGATCTGCCGCTTGTTGAGTTCGCGGGCAAGCTCCGCCGAGGATCTGCCGGCGATGCTGAAACCGATCACCGGCGCAAGGCGGCCATCTTCGGACGGCACTCGGCCGATGAATCTGATGCCGGGAATGGTTTTCAGATACGCCGCCAGCCGTTCCGCCATGCGGTGTTCATGCGCGGCAATCAGGCCATAGACCTTGACGAGGCGCGCATGGAAGCTGTTTTCGCGTGAGCTGAAGTGATGGTCATACAGCGCGTCGAAATAATCGGCGACGCCAACCGCGCCGGCGGCGAATTCATGATTCGACCCACCCGGCAGCAGCTTGTAGCCGAAATTGTCATTGGCGATGAAATGGTGGTTGAGGTTGGCTGCTTTCAGTAGAAGATCGCGCTTGCCATAGAGAATGGATTGATGCGGTCCGCAGATCTTGTAGAGGCTGCAGACATAGAAGTCGCAATCCAGCTCTTTGACATCGACCGGGAAATGCGGCGCATAGGCGGTGCCGTCGATGAAGGCGAGCGCGCCGGCCGCATGGATCTTTTTCACCAGCGCCGGCACGTCATGCACGATCGAACAGACATTGGAGCAATGGGTGAAGGCGACCAGGCGCGTCTTGTCCGTCAGCAGCGTGTCCAGCGCGCCATAGACCAGCGCGCCGGTCTCGCGATCGACCGGCCATTCCTTGATAACGAGGCCGAATTCGGCGAGGCGGCGCCAGGCGCCGACATTGGCCTCGTGGTCCTGCTCACTGACGATGATCTCGTCGCCCGGCTGGAACCAGCCGCGGATCGCCTGGGTCAGCAGGAAGATGTTCATCGTCGTCGAAGGGCCGAGAATGATCTCATCCGCATCGGCATTGATGAATTCGGCCATCAACTGCTTGCCGCGCTTGATCTGATCGGTGGCGGCCTGGGATGAGGCAAATCCCCAATTCGGCTGCACCTGGGTCCTGGCCATATAGGATTGCACGCGGTCGAGCACCTGCTGCGGCACATAAGTGCCCCCGGCATTCTCGACGAAGACCCAGCCATCCTGCAGCGGCGGAAACTGCGCCCGCACGAAATCGATATCGAGTCTCTGCTCGCCCATGATCTTCCCCCGCATGGATGGACCGTATCAACGGATTGGGGCGACCCTTGCGCCGATTATCGATCGCCGGGCCGCCGGTTCTTATGTGACCAGATAGTCGGATAAGTGACGTTCAGCCTTCGGCCTTGACCGGTTCCTTGCCGCCATGAGCATTGGACCAGCCTTCCGGGTCTTCCAGGAAGGCGCGCACCGCAGCCTGGTCGGCGGCGTTCAAGCGGCCGGTCTGCTTCGCGGCTTCCAATACGTCCCACCAGGTGGCGAGGCCATGCAGCCGCACGCCCAATTCAGCCAGGATTTCGGTCGATTGCTTGAAGATGCCGTAATGGAACACCACCAGGGCATCGCTGACCCGGCCTTCGGCGGCGCGGATGGCGTTGATGAAGTTGACCTTGCTGCCGCCATCGGTGGCGAGATCCTCGACTAGCAGGGTGCGGCAGCCGACCGGCATATCGCCCTCGATCTGTGCGCCCCGGCCGAAACCTTTCGGCTTCTTGCGGATATAGAGCATCGGCAGGTTAAGCTTGTCGGAGAGCCAGGCGGCATAGGGGATGCCGGCGGTCTCGCCGCCGGCCACGGCATCCAGGCTCTCGAAGCCGATCTCGGTCTCGACCTTTTCGGCGGCGAGATCGATCACCTTCCGTCGGGCGCGGGGGAAGGAGATGATCTTGCGGCAGTCGATATAGACCGGGCTGGCCCGGCCGGAGGTCAGGATGAAGGGCTCATTGGGCCGGAAATGCACGGCCGCGATCTCCAGCAGGATACGGGCGACGATCGGACCCGAGGGTCCGGCACTGGATTGCGTCACGGTGGCGGTCATGGCGACTCCCGATTATTGGAGGAATTGGCCATCTTTTAGCCGCTTGCGCCGGGCGGGGCAACTCGCGCAACGACCCGGCGCGCAGGCGGGAAGACGGGACGAATCCCGGCCCGTTAACCTGCTATCGGCCAAGCTGATGGCATGTCTAAATAGGCCATCTGATTGGCCCCAGCGGGCAAGCGGGGACGCAAAGAGACATGCTGAAGGCAGGAAATATGCAGAAGGTAATTGAGACAAGTCTGGCGGATGGCGTGGCGACGGTGGTGTTGAACCGGCCGGCCAAGATGAATGCGCTCAATCGCGAGATGTGGCTGGCGCTGGCACAGGATATGGAGCAGCTGGGCGCCAATGCCGCATTACGTTGCATCATCCTGCGCGGGGCTGACGGCCATTTCGCGGCCGGCGCCGATCTGGCTGAATTTCGCGACCAGCGCTGGACCGCGGACCAGGCCGAGACCTATGGCGCCGTCATGATGCGCGCGCTCTATGCCATCCGCGACTGCCCGCATCCGACGGTCGCCGCCATCGACGGCAATTGCATCGGCGCCGGGCTGGAAGTGGCGGCCATGTGCGATCTGCGTCTGGCGACATCGCAGGCGCGCTTTGGCGTGCCGATCCAGAAGATCGGCGTCACCATGCCCTATCCGGAGCTGAGCGAACTGGTCGCGCTGCTGGGCCGCGCCACGATGCTGGAGCTGCTGCTGGAAGGCGGTATTCATGATGCGGACTGGGCCTTCGCCAAGGGGCTCGTCACGCGCCTTTGCGTTGTCCAGGATTTTGAACGGGACCTCGCTGAACTGGTGCGCAAGATCGCATCGGGCTCGCCGCTCAGTCATCGAAACCACAAGACCATGACGCGCCGCTGCCGGGGTGAAATCAAGCTGGAGCCGGCGGAGATCCGCGCGGCTTACGCGACCTGCGAAAGCGGCGATTATCGCGAAGGTATCGAGGCGTTTCTGGCCAAGCGACGTCCGGCATTTGAAGGGAACTGATGCTGGCGAAGGGAGTTACTCCGTCACTGCGGGGTAACATGGGCCCGCAGTCCTGCCTTGACAGCCGCAGTCAATCGGCGCCTGCTGAATGCTTACAGCAGGAAATGCGAGGTTGGGATGATGTTGCCGACACTACGCGAAGGACTGCGTATGCCTTTCAGTCAGTTCTGGCCGCTCTATCTGGATGCTCATCGTCAACCGGGCACGAGGCTGTGTCACTATCTTGCAAGTTTCTGCGGTTTGACAGGCAGCTTGCTTGCGGCGGTGGAGGGCGAAATCCTGATCATGATCGGAAGCATTATCGGCGCCTATTGCATAGCGATCGGTTCGCACAAGATGATCGAGCGGAACCAGCCGCTCATCGGCGTCAATCCGCTCTACGGTGCAGCGGCTGACGTCAGGATGTGCTGGCATGCTTTGCGGGGCGATCTTGCCAATGAATATATCCGCCTTGGCCTGCGGCCGGTGTCGGTTCCGGCAGCGGCCGTCAAAGAGCGCTGAGCGCGGCAATTCCGGGCGGGAGAGGCTTAGGCGGCGAGGGGCCTTATGGCCCGCCGCCATTCCCGGCCTTGCGTTCACTGAGAAAGCGGTAGACTGCATCCCCACGCCCGATGACCGTGCCATCGGCGCGGCGGACCTCGGCCGTCGCATAGGCGATGGTCTTGCCGCCGCCGATATGCTTGCCGACGGCGACCAGTTGTTCGCCTTCCGCCGCTTGCCCGAGAAACTGCGTGTTCAAGGTCAGGGTGACCGCCGGTTTCATGCGATCCGGCGAGTCAGCGAAAGCCACGGCAAAACCGGTCGCCGTGTCGATCAGGGTAGCCATGACGCCGCCATGCATGATGCCCAGGCGATTGAGATGCTGGGGTCCGACGGCCAGCGACACCTCGGCATAGCCCTTGTCGCCGCGCTGCAGACGGTATTCGATCAACTGGCTGTAGCCGCTGAGGCTGACATCCCGGACCTGGTCGACGAGCATTCCTTCAGCTTTCATGAAAATTTATCGGGACAGATTCGGCTGGATCATGTGAGGTCGACCTTGCCAGCACAAGCGAAATCGCCAAAACTGCGCCTTCCGATGTGTTCCGCTCTCCGCCGCTATCTCTGGCGCCCGGCTAATTCCGTATTGTGACAAGGGATATAATGATCGATCTCTATACCTGGGGCACGCCGAACGGCCACAAGATCCATATCATGTTGGCCGAAACAGGGTTGGCGGCGAAAATCCATCCTGTCGATATTGGTGCCGGCGAGCAGTTCAAGCCGGATTACCTGAAGATCAGCCCCAATAACAAGATTCCGGCCCTGGTCGATTCCGACGGTCCCGACGGCAAGCCGATTGCCATTTTCGAATCCGGCGCGATCCTCATATACCTGGCGGAAAAGACCAGCCAGTTCCTGCCCAAGGATGCACATGACCGGCATATCGCCTTGCAGTGGCTGATGTTCCAGGTGGGCGGGATCGGCCCCATGTTCGGTCAATGCTATCATTTCCGCAGTGCTGCCCCGGAACGCATCACCTATGCGATCGACCGCTATACCAATGAAGTTGGCCGGCTGGCCGGCGTCCTGGAAAAGCGCCTGAACGAGGTGCCGTTCCTCGCCGGCGAATATTCGATCGCCGATATCGCCACCTGGCCTTGGGTCAAGGGGCTCAACAATTTCGGTTTCGATTTTGCCGATTTCCCGGCGATCCTGCGCTGGAAGAAGGCGGTCTATGCACGGCCGGCGGTGCAGCGGGGCATGAAGTACCTCGAGCAGATGTAATCCGGCCCGCTGGCGCGGCCGCGTGAGAAAGCGATAGACGGATATGAGCAACGATGTGATCGAGGTCTATTCCTGGCCGACGCCAAATGGGCATAAGGTCCATATTCTGCTGGAAGAACTCGGCATGCCCTATCGGGCGATCGGGGTCGATATCGGCGCCGGCGCGCAGTTCGAGGCCGCGTTCCTGAAAATCAGTCCCAACAACAAGGTGCCAGCCGTCATCGATCCCGATGGTCCGGGCGGCAAGCCGATCGCCTTGTTCGAGTCCGGCGAGATCCTGATTTATCTGGCGGAAAAGGCCGGCCGCTTCCTGCCCACGGTGGGTGCCGCGCGCTACGCGGTGCTGCAATGGCTGATGTTCCAGATGGGTGGTGTGGGGCCGATGCTGGGTCAGGCGCATCATTTCCGCGTCTATGCGCCGGAGAAGATCGCCTATGCGATCGAGCGCTATACCAAGGAAGCGCAGCGCCTCTACGGCGTCATGGACCGCCGCCTTGGCGAGGCGCCGTATTTTGCCGGCACGGATTACACCATCGCCGATATGTCGATCTGGCCCTGGCTACGCTACCACGAACGCCAAGGCATCGATCTTGCCGATTATCCCAATGTGAAGCGCTGGTATAAAGAGGTCGAGGCCCGCCCTGCGGTGCAGCGCGGTATCGAGGTTCTGGCCCAGCATACCAGCTCGCAGCCCTTCAGCGAGGAACAGCGGCGCATCCTTTTCGGCGAAGAGCAATACAAGCGTCGCTAGACGCTGCCGCCGCGGTCGGCGGGCGCCCGTCCCCCGCCAGATCGGGAAGTTAACCCGGCATTTGACTTTTGCCCGCGCGCCCATTAGGAAGGGCTCACATACGCCGTGTGGCAAGCTGCTCACGTGCGGAGGGGTGGCCGAGCGGCTGAAGGCGGCGGTTTGCTAAACCGTTAAGGGATCTAAAGTCCCTTCGGAGGTTCGAATCCTCTCCCCTCCGCCATAATTTTCAAAAAAGCTGGATTTTTGTTTAAAATTAAGCGGTTGCCCAGATCTGACGGGCTAACCTATGTTGGCGGCTGACCCTATCCCGCGGCAACCCGGCGCCAATCGGGGTTTCCCGATTCGGTGGAATTTCCGCCCCCTGAAAATAAATTTCTCCGGTCCACAGACACCACATCGCCCCGCGGCGTTCTTACCCGCAGAAGATTGTAGATTCCCGATTAGGCCGGATGCCTGTCGGGCCTCGTGTCGATAACTGCCGGGTGGAAATGAACAGCTGGAAAACGCATGAAAAACCGCCGGAACCGTCGCGTGATTTCGCGCTGTTCCTGGACTTCGACGGAACTCTTGTCGATATAGCGCTCGCGCCGGATCTCGTTGTCGTCCCGCCCGATCTGCCGGCAATCCTGAGCGATCTGCGCCGCCGGCTGGCCGATGCCGTGGCCATCGTCAGTGGGCGGCCGACCCGCGATCTCGATCGCTTCCTGCAGCCGGCAGATATCACCATCGTCGCGGAGCATGGCGCGGTGATCCGCATGGCCGGTACGGCTGCACCACCGCCTATGCCCAGCTGGCCGACCGAGTGGCAGCGCAGCCTTGAGCATTTCGCGCGCTGCTGGCCGGGTGTGGAAATCGAGGAGAAGAGCTTCGGAGTCTCGATCCATTTTCGTGGCGCGCCACAGGCGGCCCAGGCCGTGCGCGACATGACCCTGGCCCTGGCCGGGAGCAGCAAGGGTTTCGAGGTCATTCCGGCGAAAATGGCGTTCGAGCTGCGTCGCTCCGGCATCAACAAGGGGATGGCCGTCAGGAACCTAATGCGCCTGCCGGAGTTTAAAGATCGGGTTCCCGTCTTTATCGGGGATGACGTCACGGACCACGACGGCTTCTCGGTTGTTACCGAGATGGGCGGGATTCCGCTGGATGTGGCCGTAGCCTTCGACAACAAACCGGAACTGGTGAGGGACTGGTTGCGTTCCTTCGCCGCACTCCCTTCCGTTAATTAATCTGGATGCAGTAGGAAAAGATGGCGCAGATGGACCTCGCGGTTGTCGGCAATTGCACCATTGCTGGCTTGGTGGATCGGCTGGGCAAATATGTCTGGATGTGCTTTCCCCGACTGGACGAAGATCCCGTCTTCAACGCCCTGCTGAACGATCAATCCGAACAGGGTGAGCCGGCCGATCACGGCTTCATGGATGTGATCTGCCAGGGCGCCGTGAAGTCGGAACAGCGCTATCTGCGCAATACCGCCGTGCTGGAGACGATACTCACCACGGAAGATGGCACGCCCACCATTCGCATCATCGATTTCGCGCCCCGCTTCAAAAGATTCGGCCGCCAGTTCCGTCCGCCGATGATCGTTCGTCGTATCGAGCCGATGAGCGGCAGCAATCGCATCACGGTCAGGCTGCGGCCCAGTTTCGACTATGGCGCCCTGCAGCCGACCCGCACCTTCGGCAGCAACCATATGCGCCTGATCGCCGGTGATCTGGTGTTGCGCGTGACGACGGATATGCCGGTCTCTTATCTTGCACAGGAAGTACCCTTCGTTCTCTATCGGCCGATCACCTTGCTGATCGGCAGCGATGAGACGGTGGCGGAGCGACCGGATATGATCGCCCGCGAGTTCCTGGAAGAAACCACCACCTACTGGCAGGATTGGGTGCGCGATCTTGCCGTGCCCTATGACTGGCAGGAAGCGGTCATTCGCGCCGCGATCACCTTGAAGCTGTGCAGCTTTGAAGACACCGGCGCCATCGTTGCCGCCTTGACCACTTCCTTGCCGGAGCATGCTTCCAGCGGACGCAACTGGGATTATCGCTTCTGCTGGATGCGAGATGCCTTCTTCACCGTGCTCGCGCTCAACCGGCTGGGCGCCACGCTGACGATGGAAAACTATCTCACTTATGTGCTTGATGCCGTGCTCTCCGGCAATCTGGAGCAGATCGTGCCGCTCTACCCGATCGTCCCGAACAGCATCACCGACGAAGCGGTGGTGCCGGCCCTGAAGGGATATCGCGCGATGGGGCCGGTGCGCCGCGGCAACGGCGCCAATACCCAGCGCCAGAATGACATCTACGGATCGGTTATCCTGGCGGCATCGCAAATGTTCTGGGATGACCGTCTGCCGCGGCCCGGCGACCTCGCGCTCTACCGCCGGCTGCGGCCGATCGGCGTGATCGCCGAATCGGCCGCGCTGACGCCGGATGCGGGCATCTGGGAATATCGCCAGCGCGCCCGCTGTCATACCTTCTCGGCGATGATGTGCTGGGCCGCAATCTACCGCCTCGGCCAGATCGCCGAACGGGTCGGCGAGGATGCGGATGCATTGCACTGGCGGCAGCGTGCCATCGAGATTCGCGACGAGATTCTGCGCCGGGCCTGGCAGCCGGCAGGCGAATATTTCGCTGGCAGCCTGGACGGCACGGATCTCGATGCTGCGCTGCTGCTGATGCCGGAAATCGGCATCGTTTCTTATAGCGACGAGCGTTTCTTGAAGACCATCGAGGCGATCGAAAAAGGCCTGCTGCGCAATGGCTTGATCATGCGCTATGCGGAGGCGGACGACTTCGGCCTGCCGCAGACCGCCTTTCTGGTCTGCACATTCTGGTACATCGATACGCTGGCGGCGGTCGGCCGCAAGGAGGAAGCGCGATCCTTGTTCAATCGTGTGCTTGGCTTCCGAAACCACGTCGGTTTGCTGAGTGAAGATGTTGACGTTGCCACCGGAGAGCTATGGGGGAACTTCCCCCAGACCTATTCGATGGTCGGGCTGATTCATTCAGCATTACGTCTGAGTCGAAGTTGGGAGGAAGGCATATGGCGCGTCTCGTAATCATGTCCAATCGTGTTGCCGCCAGCAGGGACCGGCAACAGAAGGCTGGCGGCCTCGCTGTCACTCTGCAAGAGGCGCTGAAAGGTGACGTGCTCTGGTTCGGCTGGAGCGGTCGGGTCAACGCCAAGCCCGAGAGTACTCCCCGTATCACGGTTGAGAAGCGGATTTCCTATGCGACGGTCGATTTGACGGAGCAGGAGTATCGGCATTTCTACGTCGGCTTTTCCAACAGCACCCTGTGGCCGCTGTTCCACTTTCGCCTCGGCCTTGTCGAATATCTGCGCGAGGATTATCAGGGCTATCTGGGTGTCAATGCGCGTTTCGCAGACGCTGCCGCGCCGCTGCTCAAAAGCGACGATCTCATATGGGTGCATGACTATCATCTGATCCCGATGGCCAGGCTGTTGCGCCAGCGCGATCAGAGCCAGCGCATCGGTTTCTTCCTGCATATCCCGTTTGCGCCTCCCGAAGTCATCGAGATTCTCCCGGCGGCAGGAGATCTGGTGAAGGATCTTTGCGCATATGATGTGGTGGGCTTCCAGACGGAAGTCGATTGCCGTGCCTTCCGGGCCTGTGCCGAGGTCTATCTGAACGCCCGGGTGACGACGAGCGGCGATCTGCTGATCGACAATCGCGTCATCCATATCATCTCGGTTCCGGCGGGCATCGATGCCGCCGCCTTCGCGCGGCTCTCCGATGCCTCTGCCAATAGCAAGGAAGCGCGGCGTCTGCAGGAAAGCCTTGTCGGGCGCAAGCTGATGGTCGGCGTCGACCGGCTGGATTACTCGAAGGGGCTTGCCAACCGCTTCGAGGCCTATTCGCGACTGCTCGATCGCTTTCCGGAACACCGTTCGAAGATCAGCTATTTGCAGATCGCCGCGCGGTCGCGCGAGGATGTTCTGCGCTATCAGAATCTCAAGCGCGATCTCGACCGCATCTGCGGCAAGATCAACGGTAAATTCGCCGAATTCGACTGGGTGCCGCTGCGCTACATGACACGAAGTGTGCCGCGGCGGTTGTTGGCGGGTTTCTATCGTTCGGCACGCATCGGCTTGGTGACACCATTGCGTGACGGGATGAACCTGGTCGCCAAGGAATTCGTTGCCGCGCAGAGTGATGAAGACCCGGGCGTTCTCATCCTGTCCAGGTTTGCCGGTGCCGCGGCGAGCCTGAAGGACGCCATCATCGTCAACCCTTATGATTCCGATGAAATTGCCGAGGCCATCCACCAGGCCATGATCATGCCGCTCGCGGAACGTCAGGCGCGGCATATCGCCCTGAAAGAGGTCGTACAAAAGCATTCGGCCGCGGCTTGGTGCCGGGATTTCATGGAACATCTGGTGGCGGCTTAGAACCCTTATCGCGTCGCAGCCAGCTTGTCAGACCGGCAGGCCGAGTTCGCGCATCTCTGCCGCGACGCGATCGGGGTCGCTGAAGTGGATCGCCTGCAAGCCGACGGCGCGGGCGCCTTCCACATTCCTCACCACATCATCGATGAAGAGACAGGATGCGGCGTCGAGGCTGCAGGTCTTCAGCAGGTGCAGATAGATTTCCGGGTCGGGCTTCACCATGCCGAGGCGACCCGATACGGCGACATAGGCAAAGTCCCTTAGAATCGGGAACAGGCGTTCACCCAGTTCAAAGGTCGGCGCCGACCAGTTGGTCAGTCCGTACAGCGGAACACCGGCGGTCTTGAGCTTGGCATGCAAGGCGACACCACTTTCGATCGTGCCGCCGCACATTTCCGGCCATCTGTCGCGATAGGCCCGGATCAAGGGGGCATGATGGGGAAATTCGGCGATCTTCAGGGCGATAGCCTCATCCCAATCGCGTCCGCGGTCCTGCTCGAAATTCCAGGCCGCGGAACAGACTTCGGTCAGAAAGTGGCGCCGCGCGGTCTCATCGGGAATGAGCTTTCGATAGAGATGCTCCGGATTCCAGTCGACGAGAACGCCGCCAAAATCGAAAATAACCGCTTTGATCACGATAGCCTCTGCACTGGTCAGCGAGATAACGATGTTCAGATACTTGAGTAGAATCTAACTGCAACAAATGGCGTTTCTATGGCAAAGCCGGTCAATAGTCCCACTGCATGTTAATACCGGCCTTGCTGTTGTCTTGGGCGCCGATATCGGTTTCCACCTTAACGTGGGACGTAACGTCGAGTTCGACGGTGGCGGCGCTGGAGCCGGCCTTGGCGCCCTGCTTGACGCCCAGATAGACGCCGGGCGCAACGTAGCGGCCAGCATTCAGGCTTGGCCCAGTCGCCGCCGTCTGGCTGCCGGCATCCTGTCCCGCATCGAAGCTCAGCCGGTCGAGACCCGTGGCACGGCGGAGCTTGTCGAAAACGTCGGGACCGGTATTGACGCCGGCCAGTTCCGCTGTCGCCTGCGCCAGTTGCAGGGCCTGGAGAGGCGTGAGGGAGCCTGCCGACCGGCCGAACAGCAGGCGCGCCAGTGCCTCATCCTGTGGCAGTTCGGGCGTCGAGGTGATGGCCAAGCTTGGCTTGGTGGCTGTGCCGCTGACCGCGACCGTGATGTCATAGGCCTCCGCCTTGCTCTTGGCGGAAAAATCGAGCTGCGGATCGATCGGTGTCCCGCCGTCGAAAGAGATGACGCCATGATCGAATGTCAGATTGCGACCGACTAGATTGAGCGTGCCCCGCCGCAGATTGAGGCGACCCGTCACCGCGGGTTGACTGGCATCGCCGCCGACATGCAGCTTGCCGCCCAATTCGGCATCCAGACCGCGGCCGCGCACGGCGACCTGCTGCGGCGCATCGATCCTGAGGTCGAGAGCAATGCGCATGGGTGGCGGCGCATCCGACGATTGCGGCTTGGCCACAGGCGGCGCCGTACCCGATGTCTTGGCCTCGGTATTGCGTTCGGTGACGTCGATCTCCTGCACGGAGCCGGCAATGCTATCCGGGATGCGGATTTCCGCCTTGTCGACCTTGATCTCGCCGGCCATTTGCAGGTCGCGACTGTTGAGGCTGGTGATGGACAGATCGGCATCCGTTACGGCAGAGGCCAAATCGGTATCGAGCAACTGCGCGTTATTGGCCGTGATGTGGATCGAGATGTCGCGCTTGTCGCCGAGGTCGATATGACCGCTCCCGTTTATCACGCCGTTGCCCGGGGTCTTTGCATCGAGCCGCTGCAGCTCGACATGGGTGCCGTTGGCCACGATCATCGCCTGGATCGCCCGCAGCCGCGTTCCCATGCGCTGATTGCCGTAGCTGCCGTCCACCAGGGCGATGCGGCCGCTGAGGTTCGGTTTCGATAGCGGGCCCGCTGCCTTGACGTCGATATCGGCCTGGCCGCCGACATGCGATACGCCGTCGAGGAACAGGCCATTGGCGATAGCGAGATCGATCTTGCCTTTGACCGTGGCGGCAAGCTCCGCCGAGCTGTCAAGCCGGGGCAGTCCGGTCGATGCGTCGGCCGGCAGCGGCAGACTTGCCGCCAGCTGCAGCGGCTGTTCTTGCGAGGTGAGCTTGACTTCGCCCGTAGCACCCAGCCGTCCGGCCCGCCAGTTGGCAGCAAATTTTGCCGCAGTGGGGGGGATCGACAGATCGCTGCTGGAGACGCTGTCCAGCGACAACCGCAGATCGGCTTCCGGCGCGCTCTTGCTGCCGGATAACTGCAGCGAGCCGTTGATCTCGCCATTGATGTGATCCGCCGGCGCAACCAGCGTGAGCAGACCCAGGGAGAGATGCTGGATCTGCAGGTTCATCCGATTGCCTTCCGGAGCCAGCTTACCGTCGAGGGCAAGCTGCCCGGGGCCATTTGCCAACACGAAATTGGCGATGTCGATTGAGCTGCCGCGCATCGAAACGGTTGCCGGATGCACCAGACTGATCTGCTGGTCCTGGAACTTGAACTTGGCGCGGTTGAGGGTCACGCGGTTCTCAGACTGGCTCGCCGCGGCGGTGCCGGCGAGATCGAGATCGAGGCGCGGTCCCTTGCCCGAGATGGCGAAGGCAAGATTCGTCAGCGGGCCGGTAAATGTGGCAAGGGCACTCGTCAGTTTCTGCTTGGAAACGGTCGCCTCAGCGAGATTGACCTTGGTCGATATATTTGGCGCATGGAAGACATCGAGGGCTTTCGCGTCGATCTGCAGGCGCGAGATCTGCGCGGTCTCCGCGTAGGAGAGGTCGTTCCCCGTCAGCAGAGCTTCCACGTTTTGACGGCCATCTGCGGTGCGCAAGGTCGCCGTGGCGGTCAGGCGGCCTTTGAGATCGGCCCCTGTCATCGGCTTCAACTCGGCCAAATCGGGTGCCGCCAGCTTCGCTTGACCGGTTATCAACCCGTTGACGATCTGTGCCTGGGCCGACACGGATGTCCGGCTCAGCTGCAGTTGCAGATCATCGATGCTGACGGTCTTGCGACCGTCCTTTGTCGTGATGTTTGCCGCCGTCTTAATCGTGGCAGGCAGGCCATTGACGGTCGCCTTGCCAGCTGCGGTGATCCCCGACAAGGCTTTGAGGTCGCGAATCTGTGCCGTCAGGGCGATGCCGCCGGCCTTGATGTCGCCGATAGCGAGGCTTGATGCGGAAAGCTCGCCGTCAAGCCGCGGTTGCGCCGCTGTGCCGGCAACTTTGACTTTCAATCCGAGGTCGCCCGCCAGCTGGCGGTCGACGCTGGCGAGATTGGGGACATTGCCGGTCAGATCGAGCGCGATGTCGTCGGAATTGGCATGCCCCTCGACAGCGATATGCGTCGACCTGCCGCTGAGCTCGGCCTGCTGGATATCGATCCCGCTGCCTGCCTGCGTCACGTGCAGCGCCAAGCGGGGCGAGGGGCCGAGAAGATTGTCGACTTGCTGCTGACCGGCCGCAAAGCCGTCCGCGGCGGCAGTCAGTTCCAGAACCGCGCCGGTATCCGTTCTGCTGGCCTCCGCATCGATTTTCAGCGCGCCTGTCAGCGGCAGCCCGGTAATGTCGCGGAAGGCTGCCAGGTCGCCCGCATTCACGGCCAGGATGGCATGTGCTGTCTTGCCCCAGTTCTGCGCCTGCGCCTGCGCATTTATTGTTGCTGCCTGGCTGGTGACGGCAATTGTCGGAAGATCGATCGTCCCCTGCAGATCGGCTGAACCGGCGATATCGAGCTTGAGGTCGCTTTTGGCCAGAGCTTTCAGGTTTGCCTGTGCCGGATCGATGCCGCTGGCAACCGCCTTGGCCGTGAGATTGATGGGTGCCGTTGCCGTGGCGCCTGGTGTGGCGTCCAAGGAAAGGGTGAGTTGATTGATCCGGTTGCCGCTATAGCCGATTTCCGTTGCCCCGGCGGAAAGCTTGATAGTGGGCAGCGCCAGATGACCGGTGACATCGCCCGCCAGGCTGATGCCTTGCCAGGATAGCCGTGGTGCGAACGGGGCAAGGGCGCTGTCCGAAAGCCGCGCCAGCTCTATGTGCAGCTTACTGTCGCCGGAGGGATCGACGAGGCCCTGGGCGCTTAAATCGAGCGCATCGCCATGGAGCTGCAGACGATCGATCTGGATCTGGATCGCGCCGCCTGCCTGGCGCACGTGGCCGTTGCTTTCAAGCCTCAAGCCGCCGGCCATGATGGGACGGATCGTTGCCGGAACCAGGATCGAGGGGTCCGTCGTCAACGACAGCTTGAACTGGCGGTCGGTATTCGATCCCTGCAGCGCGGCCTGCAGATCGAGCAGGGCGATGTCGTCCAGTTTGGCGGACACCGTGCCGGACCAGGCGGACAGCGGCGCGTCGCCTTTCGCCTGGATGGCAAGATGCCGATTGCCGTGGAGGCCCATGAGTTCGCTGACGATACCGCCGCGCGGTTCATCGATTTTGAAATCAAGGCTGAGTTGGTCCGTGGCCTGGCGATAGGCCGCGTTCAATGCGATGTCATCGGTGCCGTCCGGCTGGTCGAGCCGTTGTGCGGACAATTGCGCTGTCAGATCGCCGCTCCGCGCAGCGGATGCCTTCGCTTGAATGGTGAAGGCCATGTCATTGCCAACCAGGGACTTCGGCAGCGACACCCGAGCGATGGCCAGTTTCTCCAGATCGATCGTGACCGGCAGATGCGGCAAGGAGGGCGGTTCGGTCGACGGAGGTTGCGGTTCGCTGGAGCCCGGCGCCCGCAACAGGGTCAGGGTATCGGCTTCGAGGATATCGATTTTCACCTGGCGTCCCAACAGCGACAGCGGCGACCACGTGAGATGGATTCTGTCGCCGCGGAACCAGTCGCCTTGGCTATCGGCTATCCGCAAATCATGCAGGGTGATGTCGACGGGAAGCCTGCCCTCGATAGCGCCGATCTGGATTTGCGCGCTGCTGCCGCGTGTCGCCCAGGCCAGTAGTTCGCCCACCTGGCGATGGCCGGTATCCGTCTGCAGCCAAAGCAGGAGCAGGCCGATACCGAGTACCGGCATCAGAACCAGAAGCACAAGAAGGCGGCGCAGCCATCGCATCAGAAGGCCTGTCCGATACTGATGTAGAAGGCGAATTTATCGTCGTCGCTGCGCGGGTTGAGCGGCACGGCGAAATCCGCGCGAATGGGACCAATGGCGGTATAATAACGCAGGCCGATGCCGGCGGCATACTGGACCGGTTCGTCGAAAGTCGGCACCACATCGGAGGATACTTCGCCGGCATCGAAGAAGGGAACGATGCCGTAGTTTTCCAGGAAGCGATAGCGCAGTTCGATGCTGGTTTCGACTGAGCTGCGGCCGCCGGTAAAATTGTTGTCGCTGTCCCGCGGGCTGATCGACCGGAACTTGTAGCCGCGCACCGATCCGCCGCCGCCAGCATAGAGGCGACGGTCAGCCGGCAATTCTGAGATGCTGCCGCCGAAGACATTGGCGACGGCGACGCGCCCGGCCAGCACAAGGTCACCCTTGCCGACGAGATTGAGATAGCCGGTGCCGGAACTCTGCGTCGAAAAGACGTTCTGGTTCGAGCCGAGCCAAGTCGGCAGAGCCGTGGCATTGAAGCTCAGCCGGGAACCGCGGGTGGGATTGAGAAGATCGTTACTGGTGTCGCGGTTGATCCCGGCGGTTGGGCCGATCAAAAGGAAGTCCTGGGTGGTGCCATTGTCCGTGATGCGAGATTTCTCGACTTCCAGCCCGGCCGTCACGCTGACGGTCTTGCTGAGGCGGCGCTCGATGCCGATATCGGCGGTCGCCGCCGTCTTGTCGAAGGTATCCGGGTCATATTGCTGGGTCAGGGCCAGGTTCGCGACAAAATCCTGACTGGTCGTCAGAAAGTCCGGACGCCGGAATGTGCCTGTCAGGTTGTAGCTGGTCTGGTTCAGGCTGTTCTCGCCGAAACCCGAGATATCGGCCTGCAGGCGCAGTCTTTCGCCATTGCCGAAGAGATTGCGGTGGCCCCAAAAGGCGCTGATGCCGGCGCCGTCATTGGTGGAGTAGTTGGCGCCGAAGCCGATGAAGCGGGGTTTACGCTCGGTGACGTCGACGTCGATCGGCAGGCTGCCGTCGGGAGCAAGAGTGGTCGCCGGCGTCACCTTGACGGAATCGAAAATATCCAGTGTCCGCAACTCATCCCGCATGGCACTCAATGCTTCCGGTGAATATGGCTGGCCTGGCGTGGCCGCGATGTGACGCTGCACGAATTTCGGATTGGTGCGCGTCAGTCCTTTGACCGTTACCGCGCCGAGGGTCGCTTTCCGACCCTGTTCGATATCAAACGTCACGGACATGGTTCTTGTTGCATGATCCACGACGGCGGGCGGCAGATCCACTTTGGCGAAGGGGAAGCCCTGGGACAGGATCCCGGCAAGCAGCCGGTCCCGTTCCGCGAGAATGTCGGCGGAACGTGCCGCGTCGCCGGGCTTCAAGTTCGATTTTACCGCCTTTGGCAGGCCAGATTGTCGGAGTTCGATTGTGCTTAGTTTATATTGTTGGCCGGGCTTCACCTTGATCTCGACGGCGATCGGATTGTTCTTGTCGCGCTTCTCCAGTGCGCCGGTATCGAGTGGCGCCCCTTCGGCGACGTCACGGCCGTCGATGGTGATGCTGGTCTGGCCGTCGTAATAACCGTTTGCGCGCATCGCCTTGTCGATCTGGGTGAGATCCTCGCGGGCGCGGCGATAGAGGCTGATGACGTCGGCGGGCGGCTTGTCCTCGAGTTCGATCAGCGTCGAACTGCCGCTGATGGCACCGGTCAGGGCGGCATCGTCGCTACCGCTCACCTTGGGCTGATAGGCCAGCGCATCGGCTGCCCGGGGGGAGATAACGAGAGCGATGCCAAACGCGGCGGCCAATAACTGCGATCGATGGAAAAAGTCTCGCAATGCCGCCAATGCTCCAAACTCCAGGCGTGGTCAGCCGAAACCCGGCTCTCCCGCAGAAGATAGAGGGGATTCGCGTTTCAGTGAAAACAATCTGTTTCACTTAATGTCATGGCGCCCTGGCCGGCTCATCGGTTTTGATGTCGCACGGCAAATTATTAACTTACGGGGAATGACCTCGCCTCGCAGGCCGATATGGCCGAATCAACGGCCGGCGGGCCTCAGCGATGGGATGCGCCGATTGCCGGCAACTTTAATAGCTGTGCCCCTCGCCTTTGGCGCCTTCGACCAAAGTCGGCAGGCCGAATTGCTGCGGTGCGCTATTGGCGTGCTGGATGATATCGATCTGCTCATTGCTGGCATTGCGAATCCAGGGATCCAGTTTCTGGTTCAGCTCTGGATTAACGAAGAACATGTGGGAGTATCGTGCCTTGCGCCGCAGACTGTTCCGCACCTGATGGAACAGGGGCGGGACCAGATTGCCGGTCATCAAGGTCAAGAGACTGCCCGGCATCACGAGCATTTCATCAGGCGCCAGCTTGATAGCCTGAAAGGTGTCGCCGACCTTGATTTCGAGGCCGGGCTCGGTCGAGCGGACGAGCGTGATCAAATGGCCGTCTTCATGCGGGTCCTGCAGCAAGTCGCGGCCGTGCTGCGCCGGTTCATAGTAGTTGACCTGGATATAGGAGGCTTCCTGGAAGCGCAACGGGGGCGTTTGTTCGCCGACCGAACTCCAGCTTGCCGCCATTGCCGCAAAAAGATCGGCTGTCACGGTCGATAGCATATCTGCCGTGCTGTGCATCAAAGCGTGCAAGGGGCAGCTCTCGCGCCAAGCGACGATCTCCGGCCGGCGGCGATTGCGATACCAGAACGAAAACGATTCGGTCAGATCGGGACGCTCCGGCACCAGCGAATATTCGGGGCCGATCTCGCGATAGCCTTCGACGCAACTGGGTGCTGCGAAACCGTGCTTGATCGATGCGCTTTGGCCGAAAAACTGTTTGGCTTGGCTTTCGACGGTCTCCAGGCTGTCCACCACCGCGGCATCAAGTTTGATGATCGCGTAGCCGTGGCGCTCGAATAGCGGAATCAGGGGCAGATAGCGGCGGAAACCTTCTGCTGTCTTGAGCGCCGAAGCGGTGGCGGTAAGGGTCGACATATGGTTCTTTCAGCTCCCAGATCTGCCACGCACGGCGCGGGTTCGTTCCTTGCGATCGAATGCTTCCAAACCAGTCATAGCCCGATTTGGCTGTCAAGCACTTGACAGGATGCGTTTCCGACCGGGACGCTGGGTCGCAGAATCGGCGGCGTCAGGCCGCTTTGCTGGGCTGCAGGCTGTGGTCTTCCAACAGGCTCCCCAGCCGGCTGGTCGAGCGATATAAAAACAGGCTTAAGACAAGCCCGGCGCTCGCTGCATAGAGCGAGGAGCGAATACCGATATATTCAGCCATATGGCCCCAAAGCCAGGAACCAAGGGCGATGCCGCCGAACAGCGCCACATAATAGACGGACACGGCCCGTCCCTTGAACCCATCGGCTGCGGCCATTTGCACGACCACGTTGAATGTCGACATCGCCAGCATCCAGCCGATTCCCCCAAGCGTCAGGGCGACGAGCAGCAGAGGGAGCGACTGAACTGCCGCCAAAGCCAGTGTGCTCAACATAAATGCTGCAGTTGCGACGGCAAACAACGGTCTCTGGCCGAGCCGGCGTCGTGCCGGGCCGATGACTGCCGCACCGATCAAGGCGCCAACGCCGATCGCCCCGAGGGCCGCGCCGTAAGTGGAGGCGTTGCCCCCCACGAGCTGCTTGACCACCAGCGGCAGTAGCGACCAGAGCCCGGCGGCGAACAGGCAGAAGACGAAACAGCACAGCATGACGGCACGGATCAGCGGCGTGCGATGGACATAGCCGAGGCCGTGCGAGATTTCCGCCAGCATGGATGTCTTCGCCGCGGGCTTGCTGATCTTGCTGGACTGCCGCCAGCGCAACAGTACGAAGATGATATAGACGTTGCAGAGCGCGTTGGCGGCAAAAGCCGTCGACACGCCATAGAAGGCGATGATCGCGCCGCCGATTGCCGGCCCGACGACACGGCCGATATTCCAGCCGATACTGCTGAGAACCAGTGCGCTCGGTAATTGTTCGCGTGGCAGGATTTCGCCGATCGTCGTCTGATAGGCGGGATAGCGGAGGGCCGAGCCGCTATCGAGCGCAAAGGTGAGCGCCAGCAACAACCAGGGTGTGATGAGCGAGGCATACTGGCAGGCGGCCAGCAGCAGCGCCACAAAGAGCACGATCGACTGTGCGATCAGAAAAACAAGCCGCTGATCCATCCGGTCTGCCAGCACGCCGCCGATCAGTGTGAACAGGACCGGCGGAAGCGAGGTCGCTGCCTGGACCCAGGCCACGAAATCGACCGAAGAAGAGATCGACGTCATCAGCCAGGCGGCGGCGACCGATTGAATCCAGACGCCGAAATTAGAGATCAGCGTCGCCAGCCAGATGTTTCGGTACAGCGGATTGCGGAGCGGGCTGAGCAGCGATGAGGTCGCGGATGACATGATGCAATCGATAAGAGGCGAGCAGTGATGATTTTACACTTATCGTCATGCAGAGGCTGCGGCCAGCTCGTTTCCATCATATGTGACATGTCCCAGCCGCCATCTTGGGTTGCGGTTTATCCGAAAACGGCAGGGAAGTCGGGAAAAGGACAGGATAACTGCGCGCCACGCGTCGGTTACGCCTGCAGCTTCAGGTTTAATAACAACCCCGTGACGGCAGGCACAGTCGTTCCGGTGAAGGCGTTTCCTTACAACAAGGAGAGATTTCTGCGTCTCTCCGGGCTTTTCGGAACAAGAAGGAGCGATCGCATGCTGACCTGGTCCCTGGTTTTTCTGGTCGTCGCGCTGATCGCCGGCGTCTTTGGCTTTACGGGAATTTCCGCCGCGGCTGCTGGGATCGCCAAAGTGCTGTTTCTGATCTTTTTGGTCCTGTTCCTTGCAACATTGGTGGCGCAATTCGTTTAGTTAAGAACGGGCATATCAGCTGCTCGCAAACCGATACTACCGCTGTTGGTGCGGAATGCTCGTGTCACAAGCGGGCAAAAGTGTGTCGACTCGGCCATACCGTCATGGATCCGCAATACCGGCGGGGTTCCCCGGGAACTACCATCAAGTTTCCGTGTTTTTATTCGAGAAGCAGCTGTCTTATACAATATTGTGTGGGGTGCTGCTCGGAAGGACGGCAAGAAATGCTGAAAAGGGTCAGAGACGATTGTCATCGCTCGGCTCTCCCGCAAAAGCGGGAACAAGAAACGGGCTTTGAAGCGGGGGCTTTTGATCGGTGGTTGGACCGAGAATTGCGCCAAATCCAACTCGCGCTCGCGGATCCTGTCCAGCCCCATTTGATCGATCTCATCGAGCATCACAGGAAAATCACAAGATAGGCCTCTGCGTCCTGTCTTTGTCACTGCAAGTCGCGGCTTTGTCGTTGGTCACCTGCGGTCAGGCTCGGCATCCTCTCCTGGCTACCGAGACGAAATTCATTTCACAGCCATGGCTGGATCGACCGAAAGGAAAATCGCATGACTGCAGTTCCATTCCATGACCAACTGATCGAAACGCTGCCTGCCTTGCGGGCCTTTGCCATGATGCTGACGCGGGACCGTTCCGCTGGCGAAGACCTGGTGCAGGACACGGTATTGCGGGCGCTGGACAAATCCGAGCATTTCACGCTGGGGACAAATCTGCGCGCCTGGCTTTATACGATCATGCGCAACCAGTTCATCAACGGGCTGCGCCGGCGTCAGCGCGAAAGGCTGACGGATATCGATGAAGATCTCATGGATAATCTGGACGCCGTTGCCGCCAACCAGGAGCACGTGCTCGTGCTCAAGGATCTGATGCATGCGATGAGCGAGTTGCGGCCGGAGCAGCGCGAGGCACTGCACCTCGTCATCGCTGACGGCCTCTCTTACGACGAAGTGGCGCAAATCTGCAATTGCCCGGTGGGAACCGTGCGCAGCCGAATCGCCCGGGCACGCCGCGAATTGGAAGTGCGGCTGATGGGCGAGGGTGCCAGCGACAGCAGCTATCCCAAGTCGTCGCGTATCGCCAATCGCGAGGTTGCGGCCTTCCACTGATCCGCAGCCGCGATAGCACATGCAATAGACCCCGCCGAGAGCCTCTTGGCGGGGTTTGTCATTGTGGCCCGGAATATGTGGCCGGCGTCAGAGCAGATAGGGTGCAAGCCAGCCAAGACCGGCAGATGTCTCCGCGCGCGGCCGATATTCGCATCCGATAAAGCCGTCATAGCCGAGCCGGTCGATCTCGGCAAAGATAGTGGGAAAGTCGAGTTCGCCGTTGCAGGGTTCGTGACGGCCGGGGACGCCAGCGATCTGGATATGGCCGACGATGGGCAGCAATTCGCGCAGCCCATCGAGCACCCGCCCGCAGATCATCTGCCGGTGATAGATATCGAACTGCAGGCGCAGCGAGTCCGAGCCGATTGTCGAGATAAGCTCAGTCGCCAGCTCATAGTCGCTGAGGAAATAGCCCGGCATGTCGCGCCGATTGATCGGCTCAATCAGCACCGTTACGCCATCTCTTGCCGAGAGTTCCGCCGCATAAGCGAGATTGGCGCGATAGCTGTCGACCGCAGCGGCATCCGTCGGATCGCCGATCCCCGCCATCAGATGCAGGCGCTTGCTGCCGCAGACGCGGGCATAGTCGAGCGCTGTGGCAACGCCCTCCTTGAATTCGCTTTTGCGCTCCGATAGCGTCGCCAAGCCGCGATCGCCCGCGGCCCAATTCCCCGGGGGCATATTAAATAGAACCAGCTCGATCGCATGGCGCTGCAGGCGTTCGGCCACGCTGTCCGCGGCGGCCTCATAGGGAAACTGGCACTCGACAGCCGTGAAGCCGGCATCGGCCGCCGCATCGAAGCGCTCGAGAAAAGACAGCTCGGTGAACATGAGAGAGAGATTGGCCGCGAATTTAGGCATTTTGTTCTGTCGGTTCCCCGTGTCGGTCAGGATTTTTTTGCCAATTAGGTGCGCTTGTCTATTTGCACATGTCGATCTCGGATAAGCGCGTGACCATCCCGCGTCAAAGCGCCGGGTGCAAGGTTACGATGAGTTTTGCGATGAAACTCGATGAGTTTTTTTGCGGGGAAATTCCCTTGGAAGCAAAATGGTATTGTGACTATTGTTAACGAGCTTTCATGTTCTTGATCCTGGGAGAGGGTCAAAGAGCATTGTTAATAAAGAAAAAATGCCGACCCGACAGGGGCGGAGGCTAATAACTAGAAGCTGGGAGAGTGACTAATGGAACAAGACCTGAAACAGGTTCATGCGTATTTGCCGACGGCGCTGGCGGACTATCGCAGCGGCAAGATGGACCGTCGTGAATTTATCCGCACCTCGACGCTGCTTGGGTTGTCGGCGGTGTCGGCCTATGCCCTTGCGGGCGGCCCGGCGGATGCTGATCCGCTGACGGGCGAACCGCTCGGGATCGAACAAGTTGCAGAGGCGACAGGCGGTACGGTCCGTGTATCGATGCGGTGCCCGGCGATCGATAATCCGGCGACTTTCTCTTGGGTTTACGACTCCAACATCGTGCGCCAGGTTTGTGATTATCTCACTCGGACGGGCGCCGATAACGTGACGCGTCCCTGGCTGCTGGAAAAATGGGAAGCGACCGAAGATGTGAAAACCTGGACCTTCTACTTGAAGAAGGGCATCAAGTGGTCCAACGGTGAAGAACTGGTCGCCGATCACGTGATCTGGAATCTGAAGCGCTGGGTTGATCCCGCGGTCGGATCGTCCGTGCTGTCCTTCTTCAAGGATACACTGCTGGAAGAATATGATACCGGCGAGAAGGACGATAAGGGCAATCCGAAGAAATCCCTGAAGCTCTATGCCGACAACGCCATCGAGAAGGTCGACGATCACACGATCCGGCTGAATGGCAAGGCCGGCAGCATCGCCATGCCGGAAGCGCTGTTCCACTATCCGGCGCTCATTCTGCATCCCAGCGAGAATGGCAAGTTCGGGCCGAACTCGATCGGTACCGGTGCCTTCACCCTGGAATCCTATGAGGTCGGCAAGCGTGCCGTCTTGAAGCGCCGGGATGGTTATTGGGGCACGCCGGCCAAGCTCGACGGTGTCGAATTCATCGATCACGGCGACGATGCGTCGGCTGGTCTGGCCGCCCTGGCATCGAAGCAGGTTCATGCCATGTACGAGGCCCAGACGACCCAGTTTGCGGCCTTGAAGAAGCTGACTCATGTCGACATCAAGCAGGTCGTTACCGCCAGCACCGCCGTCGCGCGCATGCAGGAAACCAACGACATCTGGAAGGATCCGCGGGTTCGCAAGGCGATGCGTATGGCGCTCGATACGCAGAAGCTGCTGAAGATCTGTTATCTCGGCCTCGGCGCTCCCGGCGAACATCATCATGTTTGCAAGGTGCATCCGGAATATGCCGATGTCGGCTTCATGAAGCCGGACATCGCCGGCGCGAAGAAGCTGCTGGCAGAAGCCGGCAAGCCGAACGGTTTCGATGCCGAACTGATCTGCAAGTCGGAAACCGCTTGGGAGCCGATCGCGGCGCAGGCGATGGCGCAGATGTGGAAGCAGATCGGTGCCAACATCAAGATCACCGTTCTGCCTGGGCCGCAATATTGGGATATCTGGACCAGCCCCAAGGCGCCCTTTGCCTTGACCAACTGGCAGCATCGGCCGCTGGGCGTGATGGTTCTCAGCCTCGCCTATAAGACGGGCGTTGCCTGGAATGAAGCCCATTGGTCGAACGCGACTTTCGACAAGCTGATCGCCCAGGCGGAAGCGACCCTGGACGTTGAAAAGCGTCGGGCGATCATGGTCGATATCGAAAAGCTGATGCTTGAAGAAGGTCCGATCTGCCTGCCGCTGTGGCGCTCCTTCTTTACCGCCGTCGACAAGCGGGTGAAGGGCTACGTGCTGCATCCGTCGCAGTATCTGTTCATGGATGAATGGTCGCTCTCGGCCTGATCCCAGGTAACGTCTCCAGCCCGGCTCGTTTTGGCGAGCGGGGCTGGAAGACAGATCGACTATCATCGGAAAACCTGTCTGCGCTCTGCCGAGACGGGCTGGAGGCTGTGGCCCGCCGGCAGCTCGGTTAGCGAGAGATGTCGTCGATCCGATCCTGCGCACGGGATAAGACCTTGAAACGTGACGCCGGACGGACTTGAATAGGCCTCTGCAGGCGTCGATTTAAAAATCAAGAAAAACGAGCCGTCATAACCGGCAACAACAGGGGGATCGTGTAGGCGTATGCTCGTTTTTCTCGTGCGGCGCATCGTGGCCTTGATCGTGACGATGCTTGTCGTCTCGATGCTCATCTTCGCTGCATTCGAGTGGACCCCGGGGCAGGTTGCCCGCAAGGTGCTCGGTCCGTTCGCCACGCAGGAGCAGGTTGATTTGCTGACCGAGCAAATGGGTCTCAATCGACCGGCGCCGGTGCGCTACATCGAATGGGTCGGCGACCTCGTCAAGGGCGATCTCGGTCATTCGTCGTATTACAAGACGGATGTCGAGAACATCATCTGGGACCGGCTCGGCAACACGCTCATTATCGCGTCGATCGCTTTCGCCGTCATCGTGCCCTGCTCGATTCTGTTTGGCGTATTGGCGGGGATGCGGGAAGGCTCGAAGCTCGACCGGACCATTTCCGTCGGCGCCATCATCACGACCTCGGTTCCGGAATTCGCCTCCGGTGTTTTTCTGTCGACCATCTTTGTCCTCTACCTCGGGTGGTTTCCCGGCGTTTCCTCCCTGGAGCGCGACGGCGGCTGGTCGATCGGATCGCAACTCGTGATGCCGGTCGCTGTGATGGTGCTGTTCGATCTGGGCTATGTCGTGCGGATGATCCGGGCGGCGATGGTCGAAGTGATGATGAAGCCCTATGTCCGTACCGCGATCCTGAAGGGCATGAGTTTTCGTCAGGTCGTTCTCAAGCATGCCCTGCGCAACGCCATGATCGTTTCGCTGACGGTCATTCTGCTGCAGGTCAATTATCTGGTCGGCGGCGTTGTCGTCGTGGAAACGATTTTTGCCTATCCGGGTTTCGGCCGCATGATGCTGGAATCGGCTTTGTCCCAGGACGTAGCGACGGTCGAAGCGGCCACGCTGGTCATTGTCTTCATTACAGTCTTGACGCAGACGCTGGGAGACCTCGGCTACATGCTGCTCAATCCACGCATCAGGTTTGCGTAATATGGCCCAGGCGGAACAAGCAATACGGATCAGGCCGAGCGGGCATATCTGGCGGCGGGTCAAGTTACTGGCGGAATCGCCTGTCGGCTTGGTTGGCGTGGCCCTGGTCTTGTTTTGGGTCATTGTCGCCATTCTCGCACCCTGGCTTGCGCCCTATGACCCCAACGCGAATGATCCAAGCACCGTGCCGGATCATATCGATCCGATGATGGATCCGACGCCGAACAGCGTCTATCTGCTGGGCACGGATAATCAGGGACGGGATCTTCTGTCGCGCATCATATGGGGATCGCGGACGGTCTTGATCGTGGCCCCCACGGCGACATTATGTGCTTATGTCGTCGGTTGTCTCCTGGGGCTGCTGGCGGGCTATTACCGCGGCTGGGTCGATACATTGATCAGCCGCTTCTCGGATATCGTCCTATCGTTCCCGGCGATCGTTCTCTACATCCTGATCATCACCCGGCTGGGTCCGTCGGCCTTGAACGTGATCGTTGCGGTGATCTTCATCGCATCGCCCCAAATCGTCCGCATTGTCCGAAGCATTACGATGGAACAACGCGAGCTCGATTACGTCACGGCTGCCAAGATGCGCGGCGAATCCTCGCTTTATATCATGTTGGTCGAAATTCTGCCGAATACGCGAGGGCCGCTGATCGTCGATGCTTGCCTGCGCATGGGCTATACGACCATCCAGATCGGCGTTCTCGGCTTTCTCGGGCTCGGTCTGCCACCGCCCGATCCGGACTGGGGCGGCATGATCAAGGACGCCTATGCCATGATGTCGACCGCACCGCATATGTCGCTTTTCCCGGCAATTGCCATCTCCTCGTTGGTGGTTGGCTTCAGTTTGCTGGCCGATGGCCTACGTGAAATCAGCTTACGTGATTGAGGGCATGGAATGACCAGATCGCAAGTCAGCCAGATGCCGAGCGCCGGTCAGCAAGCGGACCGCCCGATCCTGGAAATGCAGAATGTCTGCATTTCCTACGTCATTCGTGCCGGGCGGATCGATGTGGTGCCGAATATCAGCTTCTCGCTGGCCAAGGGCGAGGCACTGGGGCTGGTCGGCGAATCCGGTTGTGGCAAGTCGACGGTCGCCTATGCGATCATGAAGTATCTCGGCGGAGCGGGGCGCATCACCGAGGGCAAGATCCTGTTTGATGGCCGCGATATGGCGCGGATGTCACCGGCCGAGTTGCGCGCCATTCGGGGCAGCAAGCTCGCCATGGTCTATCAGGACCCGATGAGCAGTCTCAACCCCACCATGCGGATCGGCACCCAGCTGGAAGAAGTGCCGATGATCCACATGAATGCCAGCCGGGAAGAGGCGCGGCAGCGGGCGGTCAAGATGCTGGGCGAGGTCAATCTGCCAGATCCGGAATCGATCATGGAGCGCTACCCGCATCAATTGTCGGGCGGCCAGCAGCAGCGCGTCGTCATCGCCATGGCGCTGATGGCGGAACCGGATCTGCTGGTGATGGATGAGCCGACTACCGGTCTCGATGTGACGGTGGAGGCGGCGGTGCTGGATCTGGTGGCGCAGTTGCGGCACAAGCATGATACCGCGATCATTTTCATCAGCCACAATCTCGGCACGGTGCTGCGGGTCTGCGACAGGGTCGGTGTCATGTATTTCGGCGAACTGGTGGAAGAGGGGCCGATCCGCGAGGTCTTTGCCAATCCCCGACACCCCTATACTCGCGGTCTGCTCGACAGTATTCCGACCATGGGGGCGGATAAGCGCTCACGCCGCTTGAGCCCGATCGCCGGCCAGGTGCCGTCGGCGCTCCTGCGCCCGGATGGCTGCGGCTTTGCATCGCGCTGCAGCTTCTGCGATCCGGCCAGTTGCGTGAGTGGGGAAATTCCGACGATTTCCATGTCCAGCGCTGCGGCCCATCACGTGAAATGCCTGCGCATCAATGGACTGCCGGAGCACCGCCGCTTCCAGGTGGTGGCCGAGGATCCCGCCGAGGCGGTTGCCGCCAAGGAAAGTGCCGACGTTCTCACCATCGATCACCTGCACAAGATCTATCGTCAGGCGGCCGGCCCGTTCGGTGGTGAAATGCGGGAGGTACGGGCGCTGACCAACATCGAATTGGCTGCGCAGCGGGGGCGCACCTTGGCGGTGGTCGGTGAGTCAGGTTGTGGCAAATCGTCCTTGGCCAAGGTGCTGACCGGTATCGAAGTAGCGACCGAGGGCAAGGTCAAGCTGATCGATTGGGATATCGGCTCGACCTCCATCGAAGCCCGCAGCCCGGCACAGAAGAAATCGATTCAGATGGTGTTCCAGAATCCGGAAAGCACCCTCAATCCTAGCCACACGGTTGGTTTTGTCATCCGTCGCGCCCTGCAGCGCCTGAAAGGTTTGACGACCAGCGAGGCCCGCAAGCAGGCGCAGGATCTGCTGCGCCAGGTTAATCTGCCGGTGGAGTTTTCCGCACGCCGGCCGCGGCAGCTCTCCGGCGGCCAGAAGCAGCGCGTGGCTATTGCCCGCGCCTTGGCCGGCGACCCCGCCGTAGTGATCGCCGATGAACCGGTATCGGCCCTCGATGTCTCGGTGCAGGCAGCCATCATCAACCTGCTGATCGATCTGCAGGATCAGCGCGATACCACCTTGGTCTTCATTTCGCACGATCTTGCCGTGGTGCGGTTCCTGGCCGACAGCGTCGCCGTCATGTATCTCGGCCGGGTGGTGGAATATGGCACGGTCGAGCAGGTCTATGCGCCGCCCTTCCATCCCTATACCGAGGCGCTGCTCTCGGCGGCGCCGGTCGCCGAGGTTGGCAAGGAGCGGACCCGCATCATCCTCGAAGGCACGCTGCCCAGCACCACCAAGCCCATTCCCGGCTGCGCCTTCGCCAGCCGCTGCCCGCGCAAACTGGGCGGCATCTGCGACACGGAACCGCCGCCCGAACAGGTGACACCGCAGGGCCATCGCATCCTCTGCCATATCCCGACTTCGGATCTCATCAGGCTGAACTACCAGGCGGCCGAATAGGGGTTTTCATCCAGGCGGCAGCCCGCTTCCATCTTGTCCTTCAGTGCCGGAGCGATTTTCCATGAGTGTTTTCCACAACTCCGCGGTTGACCGGCCGAAGCTGCGGGCCTATCGGCTGGCACGTATCCGTCAGCAATTGCGGGCGCGGGACTATGCCGGATTGCTGCTGATGGATCCGCTCAATCTGCGCTATGCGACCGATGTCTCGAACATGCAGGTCTGGGTCACCCACAACAAGACGCGCTATGTCTTCATCGCCACCGAAGGACCGGTCATCCTCTTCGACTATGCGGTGGCGACGCATCTCAGCGCCGATGTGGAAGTGATCGACGAGACCCGGCCGGCGATCGGCCATACCTTCTTCTCGAACGGCCCGCGGCACCAGGAGATGTTGACACGCTGGGCCACCGAGATCGCCGATCTGGTCGCGACCCATGGCGGCGGCAA
>DATLIX010000044.1:0-20880 GCA_035539215.1 Dongiaceae bacterium
GCACGGTTGATCACAGCCTTTCTAGGTTGGTGGTTTGGGTTTTTGAAAAACGCAAAAACTCGTCAGGCAGCGGGATTGCTGCCAGTTGACGGGTGTGGATAACACAGGAACTTTGCCTTGTGAAGGGTGCTTGCTGCTTGAATCAGGGGAATTTTCCCAGCCCCGGCACCTTTCGCGCGGGACGAATCTGACCCATATTGGCAGCAGGAAGCAAGGATATCGCATGGCTATCTTGAAAATCGCCCGCATGGGCCACCCGGTGCTCAAACGCCGGGCGGACCCGGTGGAAGATCCGAAATCCGATGAAATTCAAAGACTTATCCAGGATATGCTGGAAACTTTGGCGGATATTGGTGGTGCCGGCCTGGCCGCGCCACAGGTACATGTGCCGCTGCGCCTGGTGATTTTTCACGTCCCGGCGGCGCGCATGGCGCGCGAGGGCGGCGACGAGCGGGGCGCGGTGCCGATGACCGTGCTGATCAATCCGGAAATCACGCCCCTGACGGATGAGACGGCGGTCGGAGTGGAGGCCTGCCTCTCCGTGCCGGGATTGGCCGGTCTGGTGCCGCGTTATACCCATATCCGCTATCGCGGCCTGGACGCCAAGGGTGAGCCGATCGACCGTGAGGCGCGCGGATTTCACGCCCGCGTGGTGCAGCATGAATGCGACCATTTGGACGGTATCCTTTATCCCATGCGCATGACAGATCTTTCGACCTTGGGCTTTGTCGAAGAACTGCAGCGGGCGGCGCGGCAAGCGGATGAAGTCGAAGAAGGCGCCGGCGACGACTAAAACGTGAAGCGCCTGCTATCTTATTGAAGAGCGGCGGATGCACGCTTTACACGGAATCGCAAAGCGATTCCGTGTAAAGCGATCCGACTCTAGACGGTCGAGCTTGTGGGCCGTGGATTGCTGAAGGGATGGAGAAGATGATGTCCGGATACGACCGCGATGAGGATCGCCAGCGCTTGCTGACGGCAATTCTCAATCATGTTCCCTTCGATGGGTGGAGCGAAGCCGCGTTGCAGGCAGCCGGTCAGGAAACCGGTATTCCGGCCGAGCGAATTCTGAACGCCTTTCCCGGCGGCGCAAAAGATGTGCTGATCCTCTGGCACGAGGTCGCCGATCAGCAGATGATCGCCGCCATGGCCCGGCCGGAGAACGTTCATCTGCGCACGCGCGACCGTGTTGCTGCGGCGATCCGCGCGCGCCTGGAGGCCAATGCCAGCCATCGCGAAGCTGTGCGGGCCGGCTGCACGCTGTTGCTGATGCCGCAGAATGCCGGCATCGCCACCCGTTTGCTCTACAACACGGTCAATGCGATCTGGTATGCGGTCGGCGATAAGTCGACCGATTACAATTTCTACACCAAGCGAGCCCTGCTGGCCGGCGTCTATTCCGCAACGGTCATGTATTGGCTCAACGATAAATCGCCCGATTGCAGCGCCACCTGGAGCTTTCTCGAACGCCGGATTGCCGATGTGATGCGGGTACCGCAGATGCTCGGCCAGGCGGGTTCGCGCTTGCGCGAAATCGCCGACCGGTTGCCGATGCCGCAGAATCTTTTCAAACGGAGCCGCGAGGCTCGCGGGCGACGCCGGCCGGCCCATTGAGGGGCCGGCCCACGAGCACGGCTGTCGTTTCCGTCAGCCGTTGCTCTTCGGGCTCAGCCGATTGACGTGACCCATCTTGCGGCCCGGCCGGGCTTCGCTCTTTCCATAGAGATGAAGTTTGGCGCTGGGTTCCGCGAGGATCTCACGCCACTGCTGGGCCTCGTCGCCGATGAGGTTCTTCATCTGCGCATCGGAATGCCGCTCCGGTGATCCCAAAGGCAGGCCGCAGACGGCGCGCACAAATTGCTCGAACTGGCTGGTGATGCAGGCATCCATGGTCCAATGGCCGGAATTATGCGGCCGCGGCGCCAATTCATTCACCAGAACCTCGCCCTGCTGGGTGACGAACATTTCCACGCCGAGCAGTCCGACCAGCTTCAGCTCCTGGGCGATATGACGGGCGATCGCCTCGGCACGCTGGGCGACCGCAGGCGTGACACGGGCGGGCGCGATCGTCACATCGAGAATGTGATGGCGGTGCTGGTTTTCGACGGCGACATATTGCGCCATGTTGCCGTCGACCGAGCGGGCGATGACGACGGAAATTTCCTTCGCGAAATCGACGAAGGCTTCCAGGATGCCGAGCTGGGCTCCCATCTTGCGCCAGGCCTCTTCAAGATCGGTATCGGCGTCGATCCGCACCTGGCCCTTGCCGTCGTAACCGAAACTGGCCGATTTCAAGATGCAGGGGCGGCCCAATGTCTGTACCGCCTGCGGCAGTGCTTCCGTGCGCCCGACTTCGAGAAAGCCGGTGGTCGGCACATTGATCGAGCTCAGAAAACTCTTCTCGCGCAAACGCTCTTGCGTGACATAGAGAACATGGGGTGAAGGCCGTGTCGGCTTCAGCGCGGCGAGAAATTTGGTCGTGGCCGCGGGAATATTCTCGAACTCGAAACTGACCACGTCGACACTGTCGGCAAAGGCCTGCAACGCGGCCTTGTCGTCATAGGATGCAACCGTCGTCTTTGCCGCGACCTGGGAAGCGGGGCTGTCCTGGTCAGGACAGAAAATGTGCACTTTGTAACCCAGTCGGGCGGCGGCACTTGCCGCCATGCGGCCCAATTGCCCGCCGCCAAGAATGCCAATCGTGCTGCCCGGCGGGATGATCTGTCCCTCGTCGATACTCATCTCAATATGAATCCGATCTAATGTGGTACGCGTTCGATGGTAACGGATAGCATTCAGTTGTTGCGGCTCGGCTCGAGCGCGACTGCCTCGGTCTGCTTGCGGCGAAATGCCGCCAGTTTTTGTGCCAGTTCCTGATCCGCCAAAGACAGGATCGAAACTGCCAACAGGCCGGCATTGATGGCGCCGGGCTTGCCGATGGCCAAGGTGCCTACGGGGATACCTCCCGGCATTTGCACGATAGACAGTAAGCTGTCCTGACCTTTCAGTGCCGCCGACTCAACTGGCACGCCAAGAACCGGCAGATCCGTGATCGCGGCAACCATGCCCGGCAAATGGGCGGCGCCGCCGGCGCCGGCGATGATGACCTTCAGTCCGCGGTCTCGTGCTGTCTCCGCATACTCCACCATACGCCGTGGTGTGCGGTGAGCCGAGACAATCCGCACTTCATGAGGAATATTGAATTCGTTCAGAATATCGACGGCATGCTGCATGGTTTGCCAGTCCGACTGGCTGCCCATGATGACGCCGATCAAGGGCTGAGCGGAGATCATATTCCTGAACCTGTTCTGTTGGCGGCTGAATGCGGGCGCATTATAGGGGCGGTCCGTCGGCTGGCAAGGCGCATCGGCCGGTCGATCGGTATTGGCAAATGCTTTGGCACTTGCCGGCCGGTTCCCGCGCTTCAATTCGCAATCATCGCGCTACTAATAATGCTGCAGAGTAACGGCGATTTAACCAATACATGGCATTGTGACTTCAGGGAAAACTCTAGGATTCAACGCCTGGATGGTTGATATCTGTGGGCGTTTGGCGGGCTCTGAGCGAACTGGGTCGGATGCCGCCAGTGGGAGCTGGTCGACAATGCCGTCATTTGCTGGGAAGAGCCGATGAAAGTCCGCAGCCGGACGACGCCCGGTACAACGCGGACGGCTGCAGCACGGCCGGCCGCGGGGCTGAACAAAGCCAGCAAGCCGAGCAGCGCGCACATCGCCGAAGCCGCTGCGGCAGCACCTGCCGATCGCGTCGCATTTCTCGGCCTCAGCGAAGGCGAGCTCTCGCCCAATGTGCGGCTCGCGCTGCAAACGCTGCTGGATGAAGTCAGCCATCTGCGCGATGAGCTTGATCAGACGCGCAAGCGCATCGCTCATCTGGAACAGCTTGCCGATGAGGATGCGATGCTGCCGATCTCCAATCGGCGCGCCTTCGTCCGCGAACTGACGCGGATGATTTCTTATGCCGAGCGCTACAACTCGACGGGCAGCGTGCTTTATTTCGACGTGAACGGCATGAAGGAGATCAACGACCGCTACGGTCACGCGGCAGGCGACGCAGCCTTGGCGCATTTCGCGCGGCTGCTGGTCGAGAATGTCCGAGATACCGATGTGGTCGGGCGGTTGGGCGGCGACGAATTCGGCGTCATCCTTGCCCAAGCGGATGAGCGCCAGGCCCAGGAAAAAGCCAGCACCCTGGTTCGCATTATCGACCGCAGCCCCTTCACCTGGCAGGGCGAGGAGCTGACCCTGTCATGCGCGGTCGGCATCCACCAGTTTCTCGCCCAGCAAAGCGCAGAGACCGCGATCACCGCGGCAGATGCCAACATGTACAAGGTAAAGCGGCGCCATTACGAAAAGAAGGCCAAGACGTCGATGCTCGCGGCCGTCTTTGAGACCGTGCCGGACGAGGCCGAGGACAAGGCGCGCGATGCTAAAGCCGATCCTGTTCCGCCCGACTTGTCATCAGCCTCCTGATGACCTTGATGCGGCACGAGGCGGCGGTGTCCCACGCCAATTCGGGGTCGCAGCGGTGCCGGATTCCCGGGCGAGGCGGATTGCTCAGGCGATAATGTCAGGGAGCAGCTTGCTCTCGAGCTGAATGATCTGATCCTTCAGCATAAGCTTGCGCTTCTTCAGCCGCTGGATCTGCAATTGATTGAAGGGAGAGGTTTCAGACAGTTGCCGGATAACATCATCCAAGTCGCGGTGCTCGCTACGCAGTTCCTCGAGCCTCACGCGCATTTCATTAATACCGATCATCACGGCGCCAGCATCCTCCCGCTGAGAGGGAGCAAGTATACCGTAAAACCCTCCGGGCGTCATCGCTTCAGTTGGCGGCCAGGCCGGTTCGGCCCTAAAACGTCAGGCAATCCAGGGGATTAAAGCGCCTATCTTCGGCAAGGGGGCGGCTGCGGGGTGAGGGAATGGTTTGGCCGGTTGCCAGACCCCTTGCAAAGGCGATACAGATGCGGGATCGCCTCCTTGGATAGGCTCCCCGCATGGCTGATAAATTCGATCTTCTCATTCAGAACGGTCACGTTTTCACCCCCAACGGGTTGGAAGAGGTGGATGTTGCCGTACGTGACGGCCGCATCGCGGCTATCGGCCGCTTTGCCGCCGATCAGGCGGCTGCGGTCCTGCCGGCTGCCGGCCTGACCGTTCTGCCGGGTGCCATCGATACGCAGGTGCATTTCCGCGAGCCGGGCCTGACCCATAAGGAAGACCTGGAAAGCGGGACGGCCGGGGCGGCGGTCGGCGGCATCACCGCTATCTTCGAGATGCCCAATACCAGCCCCAACACCCTGACGGCGGCGGATCTCAAGGCCAAGCTGACGGCGGCCAAAGGCCGAGCCTGGGTCGACCATGCCTTTTTCATGGGCGCATCGGACGAGAACGCCGACCAGCTCGATCAGCTGGAACTGCTGCCAGGTTGCGCCGGGGTCAAGATCTTCATGGGCTCCTCGACCGGCAGCCTGCTGGTTGCCGATGACGATACCTTGGAACACGTCCTGCGGCGCGGCCGGCGACGTGTCGCCATCCACGCCGAAGACGAGCCGCGCCTGCGCGAGCGCCTGGCACTGGTGCGGGACGGTGCGCATCCGCGCGAACATCCCAACTGGCGCGATGTGGAAACGGCGGTGCGGGCGACGACGCGGCTTTTGAAAATCGCCCGACGGGCCGGTCGCCGCGTGCATGTGCTGCATGTCTCGACCGCCGATGAGATGCCGATCCTGGCGCAGAACAAGGACATCGCCACGGTCGAAGTCCTGCCGCATCACCTCACCCTGGTGGCGCCGGATTGCTATGATCGCCTCGGCAGCTATGCGCAGATGAACCCGCCGGTGCGGGATGCCCGGCATCAGGCTGGAATCTGGCAAGCGCTGCGCACCGGCATTGTCGATTGCATCGGCTCCGATCATGCGCCGCATACGCGCGAGGAAAAGGACCGGCCCTATCCGCAGAGTCCCTCGGGCATGCCGGGCGTGCAGACGCTGTTGCCGTTGCTCATGCATCATATGAACGAGGGACGGCTGACACTGCCGCGCCTGGTCGATCTGACCAGCGCCGGGCCGGCGCGCATCTTCAACATCGTCGGGAAGGGGCGCATTGCCATCGGTTACGACGCCGATTTCTCCGTCGTCGACCTCAAGGCAAAGCGGACCATCACGCATGACTGGATGAAGACCAAGTGCGGCTGGACGCCTTATGACGGCATGATGGTGACCGGCTGGCCCATCGCGACCGTCATTCGCGGGCATATCGTCATGCGCGACGGCGCCCTGATCGATCAGCCGGTCGGCGAGCCGGTGCGGTTCGGCGAGACGCTGCCCGTTTCCGCCTGATCTCAACACGACGCAGAAGGATCACCGCATGTTCAAGGCTCTGCTGCTGCGCGAGACGGATGGCAAAGTTTCTGCCGCGATCGAAAGCCTGTCGGAAGATCAATTGCCGGCCGGCGATGTCACTGTCCGCGTCCATTATTCGACCCTCAATTACAAGGACGGCCTTGTCCTCGGTGGGCTTGGCCGCCTGGTGCGGCAATATCCGCATGTCCCGGGGGTCGATTTCGCCGGCGAGGTCGTGCAATCGTCGCATGCCGGATTCAAGCCGGGAGACGCCGTCATTCTGACCGGCTGGCGGGTCGGCGAGGCGCAATGGGGCGGCTATGCCGAGTTGGCACGGGTCAAGGGCGACTGGCTGGTACATCTGCCGAAAGGGCTTTCGCTGCGGCAGTCCATGGCGATCGGCACCGCGGGCTTTACCGCCATGCTGGCCGTGATTGCCCTCGAGCAGCATGGCGTGACGCCAGCCAGCGGCCCGGTCCTGGTGACCGGGGCAGCAGGCGGGCTCGGCAGCGTGGCGACGGCGATCCTGGCGAAGCTCGGCTATGCCGTCACCTGTTCGACCGGGCGGGCGGAAACGCATGCCTATCTGCGCAGCCTCGGGGCTTCGGAAATCATCGACCGCGAGAGCATCGCCAAGCCTTCCGGCAAGCCGCTCGACAGCGAGCGCTGGGCCGGGGCGATCGATGCCGTCGGCGGCAGCACCCTGGCAGCGATCCTGCCGCAAATCAAACTGCGCGGCAGCGTCGCCTCCTGCGGCTTGGCCGGCGGCAACAAGCTGGAGACGACGGTCATTCCTTTCCTGCTGCGCGGCGTCAACCTGCTTGGCATCGATTCCGTCCTCTGCCCGATGAAATTGCGCGAAGAGGCCTGGGCGCGACTGACCCGCGATCTTCCGTTCGACAGGCTCGAGCACACGATCGAAACAGCGAAGCTCGAGGATCTGCCGCGTCTCGGCGGCGAGATATTGAAGGGCGGTATCCGCGGCCGGGTGGTTGTCGAGGTACAGGCTTAAGAGGCAGGGCGTGCCTTACGCGGCTCGCCTGCCTGCCGCGTAAAATGATGCGGCTGCGAACCGGGTATTACGCTGGGCTGCCGGTGAAATGCGTGAGAGCCTCCGTCAGACCGCCTCGGCCGTGCCGATGATGCGATAGATCCGCTTCACTTGCCGGGCGGGCAGGCGGATTTCCTGCGGCGGATTGAACTGAAACAGCACCACTTCCTCGTCGCTGCGGCGCAGGAACTGCTTGATCAGACCCTGGCCATCCGCCAGTTCAACCGCCACGAAGCAACTACGCGTGATCGGCCGGTTGGGATTGACGTGCAGCAGCTCGCCGGCAAAATAGCGCGGCTCCATGCTCTCGCCATCGACATAGAGGGCGAAGGCGTTGAAGACTCCCTTCAGGTTGGCCGGGCGCTCGACGAATTCCTTCGGCTCGCCGTCATTGAAATAGAAGCCGTCGCTGCCGCCTTTGACGGCGCCAATCACCGGTAAATCGCGCTGGCCGGATGAGGCATTCAAGGTCAGCGGCCGGCTCGGACTGGTCTCGCGCTTGTTGGCGACGCTCTGTCCGGGTTCGACGCCGGCCAATTGCAGGACGGCACCGGCATCGACGCCGTTGGGGACGAATATATCTTCCAGTGCGCGCGCCAATTCGAACGGCAGGAAACGCCGTTTGTAGCGGTCCTCGTAATGCTGGTAGCGGGTCAGGCTCCATCCCAATGCGTCCGACACGGTCCGCATGGTCAGACCGGCCTGTTCGCGCAGTTCTTTCAAGCGTCGTGCCGCTTCGGAAATTTCCGACATGGCATCTCCTTACTTCCTTCGGTCGCGATGCCGGCTCGCAGCGTGGCACTCGAACCGTTAACCGTATTTCGCGGCATCATACGTATTTCACCCTTGACACATAATATGTAAAATACGTAAATTGATCACGCAAGCAACATTTCCAGTTTTCCCGACAACCAGCCAGACGTGGGGCCAGGGACCATGAGCCAAGCTTCCGATAAAGAACAAAACATGAACAAAGGCGATCAGGCCAAGGCAGCTAAGCGCCGCCTGTGCTTGAGCTGCCGGCGGAAATTCGCCAGCGAGGGCGCTCATCACCGTATTTGTGACAGTTGCAAGACGTTGCAGGGCTGGGGCACTGGCAATCCCAGCTATCAATGGCATCGGCCGGGCGCCGCGAATGACAACTAACGGCCGCGCGTGATCTTAACAAGACGGACGCCCCGCGCCGCAGACAGTCTTCTGCAAGCAAAGCCAAGCCTGCCGCCGCGAGCCGGGGAAATGCGGCAGTGCACAGCTGACCACATTGATCGCATGTAGAAACTGCGATAGAGGAGGGGCGCATTTTCAAGGATTGCCCCAGCGATGGACCATCTCGACCGACTTGAATCTCAGAGCGTTTATATTCTTCGTGAAGCCTTCAATCAGATTGACCGCCTGGCGATGTTATGGTCGCTCGGCAAGGACAGCAATGTGATGGTCTGGCTGGCGAAGAAGGCTTTCTTCGGCCACGTTCCTTTTCCGGTCATGCATATCGATACGGGCAAGAAGTTTCCCGAAATGTACGCCTTCCGCGATCGCTACGTGAAGGAATGGAACCTTAATCTGATTGCTGATTCCTGCCCCCCGGTGGAGGAGACCGATCCCAGCCTGCCGCCGGCGGCACGTTCGGCGGCGCGCAAGACGCTGGGGCTGAAGAACGCCATCGCCAAGTACAATTTCAACGGCATCATCGCCGGCATCCGGCGCGATGAGGAAAGCGTCCGCGCCAAGGAGCGCGTCTTCAGCCCGCGCGGCAGCGAAGGCAGCTGGAACTTCCGCGACCAGCCGCCGGAATTCTGGGACTATTTCAACACCAATCTGCCGGCCGGCGCGCATCTGCGCGTCCATCCGTTGCTGCATTGGACCGAACTCGACATCTGGCGCTATATCGATCGCGAGAACATTCCCGTGGTCGATCTCTATTACGCCAAGGATGGTAAGCGTTATCGCTCGCTGGGGGATCAGGACATTACGTCTCCCGTCCCCAGCAATGCCAGCACGATTGCGGAAATCGTCGCCGAGCTTGAAATCACAAAAACGTCGGAGCGGTCCGGCCGTGCCATGGACCGGGAAACCGAAGACGCGTTCGAGCGGCTGCGGGCCGCGGGGTATATGTAATGACGAGCAAAACATCCATGCGCGATCTGTTGCGGATCGTCATCGTCGGCCATGTCGATCATGGCAAGTCCACGCTCGTGGGGCGCCTTTTCCATGACACGGGCTCGCTGCCGGAAGGCAAGCTGGAAGCCATTCGTGGCATGTGCGAAAGGCGCGGCATGCCGTTCGAATGGGCTTTCTTGATGGACGCCTTCCAGTCGGAGCGCGATCAGGGCATCACCATCGATACGTCGCAGATCTGGTTCAAGACCGTCCGCCGCGATTACACCATCATCGATGCGCCGGGCCATCGCGAATTCATCAAGAACATGGTGACCGGTGCGGCCAATGCCGATGCGGCGGTCATGCTGATCGATGCCAGCCAGGGCGTGCAGCAGCAATCGCGTACCCACGCTTACCTGCTGCAATTGCTCGGCGTGCGCCAGATCGTCGTGCTCGTCAACAAGATGGACCTGGTTGACCTTTCGGCGGCGCGCTTCGCCGAAATCGAAACGACCTATCGGCATTATCTGGGTGAGATCGGCCTGACCCCCGCGGCCATCATTCCGATCGTTGCCCGTGACGGCGACAATATCGTCACATCATCCGCGCGCATGCCGTGGTACCGGGGCGCCACTTTGGTGGCGACGCTCGACGAGCTTGCGAGCAAAGCGGATCTCTCCGCCCTGCCGCTGCGCCTGCCCGTTCAAGACGTCTACAAGTTCGATGACAGGCGCATCCTGGCCGGACGCATTCAAACCGGCAGCCTGCAGGTTGGCGACCGCCTGTTGTTCTCGCCCAGCAACAAGACCGCCCGCATCGCTTCGATCGAGACCTGGTCGGCGCCGGCGAAGACGCGGGGCGAGGCCGGCGAATCCATCGGCATTACCCTCGATGAGCAATTGTTCATCGAACGGGGTGACATCGCCAGCCACGAAGCGCAGCCGCCAATCGAGACCAATGTCTTCAATGGTCGATTGTTCTGGCTGTCGCATGCGCCGCTACGCACGGGACAAAGCTATCGCTTGCGTCTGCTGAGCCGCGAAGTTCCGGTGACGATCCAGCAGATCTCGGCGCTCTACGATGTCGAGCAGCTGTCCAGCAGTCCCAGCGAGGAAGTGCCCTATAACGGCATCGCCGAGGTGGTGCTACGGTCGCAGGCCATGCTCGCCCTTGATCCCATCGATGACAATCCGGCCACCGGCCGTTTCGTCCTGACGGACGGCATCAATCTGGTGGCTGGCGGCATCATCAACATGCAGGGCTATCCGAACCAGCGGGCGCTGGTGACCCGCCGTTCCAGCAACCTGACCGAAGTCGAGCACAAGGTAACAACCGATTTGCGTCATCAGCGCAACGGCCACCGTGGCGGCGTTCTTTGGTTCACCGGTCTGTCGGGCGCCGGCAAATCGACCATTGCCATGGCGGTGGAGCGCGAACTGTTCCGCCGCGGTCTCCAGGTTTATGTGCTCGATGGCGACAACATCCGCTACGGGCTGAGCGCCGATCTTGGCTTTGCGCCGGAGGATCGCGCCGAGAATATCCGCCGTGTGGGCGAGGTTGCCGCTCTGTTCGCAGATGCCGGCATGATCGTCATTACCGCGTTTATTTCGCCCTACCGCTCCGACCGGCAGCGGGCGCGAGCAGCGGCACATGAGGCATTTCGCGAGATTTACATCAAGGCCGATCTGGCTGCCTGTGAATCGCGCGATCCCAAGGGCCTGTATCTGCGGGCACGCAAGGGCGAGATCCCGGAATTTACCGGAATCTCCGCGCCTTATGAGCCGCCTGAGGCGCCCAATCTGGTGATCGATACGCAGCAGCTCTCGATCGATGCCTGTGTCGCTTCCGTCATCGAGTATGTCGAAAGTCAATTCCGGATTTAACGTCAGCCGTTAGCCCAGCCTCGGCTCGCGGTTTGTCGCCTGTGGAAAAGTAACCAATGATAGTGGCGACTCGCGGGAGAAAGCGGGACGGGCAATTTCCGCTTGCCACCTCTGGGGCTGCCCCCTAAGGTGACTGCCCAAAGAATGGCTAGGACGCGTTCCCGAAAACGATGTGGGGTCGTCTTCAATTATGGGGCGGGTCGACACGGCGGCCAAGGGGGCTTGGTCTAAAGTGACTGCGTGATGGCGTACTCGGATCAGCACTGGGTATCTCCATCGCATCGTTGAAGAACTGCCGTAATGTTCGGCGACAGATTTTTTCGGCGACCGGGGACACCAGTTTGATCACGACTTTCAAGCAGCGAGTACGCAATCGACTGGACGCATGTTTCGCGCCCAGAGAGGTGATTGTTCGCTGCAACGGCCGTGTCAGTTACCTGCGTTTATCGAGCCGCAGTCAGATGCTGGGGGCGACGATACTTGCCGCCTTGAGTACTGGCGCTTTGACGATGTCGATAAGTCTGGCGACCAACCAGATTTCCGTCCATGGACAGGACTTGGCGCTGCGCCAATCGGATCAGGCCTATACCGGCCTGCTGGCTGAAGTCGACAATTACTTCCGGCAATTTCGCGACAGCACCAGCACCATTGCCCCGGAGCAGGCGCATCTCCTCGGGCTACGCAATTCATCCGAGTCCGATGACGCACAGATGAGCCTGTCTGCCATGGCCATCGCCGCGCCCAATGCGGCGGATCTGCGCGAGGACGGCGAAGGCGACGCGCGGCGCGCGCTGCGCGTGTCATTGCAGCAAAAGCTCACCAGCTTCGACAATGATCTGCAGCGCATTGCCGCCCGCAACCAGTCGCTGCATGAGCAGGTCATCAGCCTCAGCGAAACGGTCAGCAGCCTGCGCCACAGCGCGGAAGACCTGAAGAAAGACAACGCCGACCTGACCAAGCGGTTGGCGAGCCGGGAGATGGAAAACAGTTCGCTGACGGCGGAATTGAAAGGTGTTCGCCAGCAACTGGCCAGCATGCAGACGAAGCATGACGACGATCTGGCACAAATTGGCACATTGGATAACCAGATCGCCGCGCTGCAGACCACGGTCGACAGCAGCGGGCAGGACAAGGCAGAACTCGCGCGCCAGGTTGAGCAAAATGAACGGGCGCTTGCGACTTTGGTGGCGCAGCGTGCGGCCTTGCAATCGACGCGCGCGGATCTCTCGCAGTCGATTTCGGGTTTGAAGGAGCGTCTGGCGTCGCTGCAGGAAAATCAGGCGGAGTTCGTCGCCAGCCTGGCCGAGCGGACCCGCAGCAACATGGCGGAGATGGAAAAGACCGTCGAGATGACGGGACTTGATGTCGACAGGCTGTTGCACAAGGCCGACGACAGTCATAGCGGGCAGGGCGGTCCCTTCATTCCCGCACCTTCGACGGCTCATGACGAGAATGAGCAGAAGCTGATGATCAGCGTCGCGACGCTCGACGGCGAAGTCGGGCGCTGGGAAAAGCTTCAGGTGATCCTCAGATCGCTGCCGCTGACGGCACCCGTGGACCACTATTATATTTCCAGCGGCTTTGGCGAACGGGTCGATCCGATCAACGGCGAAAAGGCGGTCCACGAAGGCGTCGATATGGTCGGCGCATTGCGTTCCGAAGTTCTGGCGACCGCGCCAGGTACGGTTATCTTTGCCGGATGGCAGACCGGCTATGGGCAGGTCGTGGAAATCGACCACGGTTTCGGTGTTCACACGTTTTACGCACATCTCGACTCTGTCACCGTCAAAAAGGGACAGACGGTGGATTATCGTGATATCCTCGGACTCCTGGGGACGACCGGACGCAGCTCCGGTCCACATGTGCATTACGAAGTTCGCTATGACAGCAAACCGCTCGATCCGATGGGTTTTCTAAAGGCAGGTCGTTATGTTTTTAAAGGCTGACAGAGCTGACAAGACACAGCGTAACGTAGCGACGGCCGATCACGCGCGTGGTAGCGGTCGCCCCAGCGTGCCATCGATCATCAGCGCAGATCTGCGGATCACCGGCGATCTGGAATGCAGCGGCGATATCCAGATCGATGGCGTCGTCAATGGCGACATCCAAAGCCGTAATATCGTGATCGGCGAAGGTGCCTCGGTAACCGGCAGCCTCAAAGCGGAAGCGGTCCAGGTCTTCGGCAAGCTGATCGGCCAGATTCATGCGGATACCGTTTCTTTGGAGCGGACCGCGCATGTCGTGGGCGACATCCTGCATAAGACCTTGGCAATCGCCCAGGGCGCTTTCCTGGAAGGCGCCTGCAGGCGCCTGGATAAGCCGGTTGCTGCAGTGGCGGAAGCCGCGGCCGAGCCGGTTGCCGCGCAGGCTGCTGAAAATGCGTCAGAGCCTTCGGACAACAAAGCTGCCGATGCCGCTCAGGCTGACAAGGGCGAGGCTGCTGACAAAGAGACCTCAGACGAAGACGGCAATGTGAAGCGCCTGCAGGCCGCCAGCTGAGGCTATCCCGGCAGCGATTGCCGTTCGCCTACATCCTCCTCATGCCGAGAGGCTGCGTGTGAGCGGCGCGCTTGGCGCCGTCACGGAAGCCCATGGCCCTGGGCCAAAGCGCGCTGCATCATCGGCGCATCGACGTTACCGCCCGAGCAGATCACGACAACCGTCTTGCCCTTGAGGTCAAGCGGCCCGCGCAGGGCCGCGCCCAGCGCCAAAGCGCCGCCCGGTTCCATCACCAGTTTCAAGCGGTCGAAGGCGAAGGCCATGGCCGCCAAAGCGGCCTCGTCAGGTATGGCTAGCGATCCCGCCAGCAGTTGCTGATGGATGGGGAAGGTCAATTTGCCGGGCTGCTTTGCCATCAGGGCGTCGCAGATCGAAACCGGACCATCGGCATTCGCCACCTGATGCCCGGCCGCCAGGGATTTGGCGAGATCGTCGAAGCCGACCGGCTCAACCGCATAGATGGCGATGCGCGGGAAATGATGACGGAGAGCCGTGGCGACACCGGCGGCCAGGCCGCCGCCGCTGCATGGAACCAGCAGGACATCCGGTTCCAGATTCTGCGCTTGCAGGTCCGCAGCGATCTCCAGGCCGATCGTTCCCTGTCCCGCCATGACATAAGGATCGTCATAGGGCGGTACGATCAGTGCCGCATGACGCCGGGCCAGGTCAGCGGCGATCTCTTCGCGCGATTCCTTCCAGCGATCATAGAGCACCACTTCGGCACCCAGGCGTCGCGTATTGCCGATCTTGGCCTGCGGCGCATCCTTCGGCATGACGATGGTGGCGCCCAGGCCAAGGATGGCGGCGGCTGCCGCGACGCCCTGGGCATGGTTACCGGATGAGAAGGCGACAACCTTGCTCAGTCCTGGATCTGCTGCCCTGGCCGCCGCCAGCTTGTTATAGGCGCCGCGGAACTTGAAGGAACCGGTACGCTGCAGAACCTCGGGCTTGATGAAAGCCTTCTTCGCGCCGGTTGCAGCTTCCAGGTCGCGGCTCCGCAACAGGGGCGTCCGAACCGCCTCGCCGCGCAGGCGCTCGGCGGCGGCGTTGACGTCAGTGATCGAGATGGCCAGTGAGGCAGATGAGGTCATGGTTGCTGCACCCGTCGAAGATCGTTTTCAAGCGTGAGGGGGATGACGCCCTTGTTCAACCGCGCCCGGTATATTTCCACGTTTTCCATCACCCGCTGCACATAATTGCGCGTCTCATCGAAGGGAATGCTCTGGACCCAATCGACGGGGTCTGTGTGCGTCAGTCGCGGATCGCCATAGGTGTCTATCCAGTCGGAGATCCGGCTCGGTCCGGCATTGTAGGCCGCTGCGGCCAAGATGTAGGAACCGTCAAAGCGGTCGATCAGCTTTTCGAGATAGGTGCTGCCAAGCTGAATATTGTATTGGGAATCCTTGGTGAGCGCCTTCTCGTTGTATTTGACGCCGGCTTCCTTCGCCATCTGCTTGGCGGTTGCCGGCATCAATTGCATCAGGCCCAAGGCGCCGGCCGGGCTCGTCGCCGAGGTGAGGAAGGCGCTTTCCTGGCGGATGACCCCGAGTACCAGCGCGGGCTCAGGCGTCTTCGTCTTCGGCACCATCGGCATCGGATAGAGATACTGGATCATCTCGGTGCCCGCCTGCCGCGCCTGCCTGGCGACAAAGACCGCCAGATCGTCGCGTTCGACGTCGAGCGCCAGCTGCGCCGTCAGCGCGTAATCGCTGGGCTTGGTCGCCATATCCCGCAATTTGAAAATGAACGGCCTGGTCCGGTCGCTCTCGTCGAGAAGGCTCAGCAACCGCACGACCTTGACAAGTTCCTGACGCTCGAAGGCTGCCTTGTCGCTGGGCAGCGGCTGCGGCGTGTCGCGCAGCTCCCAGCTGTCTTTCTCATTCAAGCGGTCGGCGGCCAGCAGGCTGTCGAAAGTTGTGGCAGCCTTGGTCGACAGCCGATACCACTCATGCGCCTTGACCTTGTCGCCGGCCTGCTCCGCGGCACGCCCGGTCCAGTAGGCGGCGCTCGCCTGGGTCACCGCCGATTTCGATCCCTTGTAAAGGGCTGTGAAGTGCCGGCTCGCGGTGGTCGGGTCCTGCAAGAAACGCAGGGAAATCCAGCCCGCCAGCCATTCACCCTCGACAAAGGCATCGCCGCTCGAGGCGCCATGATGGGCGGCCAGACGATAGGCGACGGATATCTCGCCCTTGTCCAGGGACAGGCGCGCGGCGCGCTTCAACTCGGCCCACATTTTTTCCGGCCGCAGCACATGCTCCGGCGCCGGGTCCAGCAGCGCCGCGGCTTTGTCCACATCGCCGGTCAGGCGCAGCCAGCGGGCCTGATCGTAGATGAGGCCGGGATCCTTGCGCAGCGCAGGCGGCACCTGGGAGAGCAGGGCAGCGGCATTCGATGCCTGGTTCTCCAGTGCCAGCCGGGCCTGCGCCAAGGCGCGATGCGGCGCATCTACCCGCGTCAGCATGCGTCCCGACTGTTCCGGATTGCCATCCCAGAGCAGCCGGTCGAGCCGGGCTTCGTTGTCGGTCGGCTGCAGCAATGAGCCGAAGAGCTGCAGGAAGGTCGCCTCCTGGTCGGCGGAGAAATCCATATCGATCCAGGTATCGCGGACCAGCCGCGACAACTGGGTGGCCTGCTTCTTGGTCGAGAGAGCATTGGCAAGCTTGATCGCGCCATCGACCGTGTTCGGTTCCCGGCCCTTGAACCAGGCGATGACGCTGTCGGCCGGATAGTCGTCCGGCATGGCTCGCTCGGCTTGTGAAAACAGCGTCTCGCGCAGCGGCCAATCCGGGTTGTCCCGCAGGAAACTGGTCATTTCCTGAAAATCGCGGCCAGGCCCGGGCCGGATCAAATCCAGCCATTGAATGACCTTTTCCGGCAGCGGGTTTTTGGCCTTGGCGGCCAAGGCGCGGGCATCGCCCCATTTGTCCTTGTCGACCAGCGCAAAGGCACGCAGGTAGATATCCTTGTCCTTGCTGCTGAGGGTTGCGGGCAGCAATGTCGTCGGCGGTGGGGAGACGGTAGATTGCGCCAGTGCGGATTGAAACACGGAGGGGCCGGCGAGGCCGGCGAGGAGAAAGACAGAGAGTGCTAGAGCCCGTCGCACAGAAAACCTCATTCGATTCTGGCGGCATTCTAAAATGGTTAACCCTTTGCGACAATGTTCCTTGCCAAGTAAATGATCCGCATCACAATGCGGCCGACAGCGTCACGTGGAATAAGATACCGGCGATTCGCCGGGGGAAGCCCATCGTTTCGCTTGCTCGATTGTTCCGGCGCGGCTATCTTCCGGCACCCTTCAAAGGGGGCGCTTTCAAAAGCAGCGGCTGCGTCAATCACGAGGAATATCCGAAATGACTGAGTTCAAGGGTTCGATTACGGCGTTGATTACGCCCTTCCGCAACGGGAACCTCGATGAGGCGGGTTTCCAGAAATTCGTGGAATGGCAGATCAAATCCGGCATCGACGGCGTCGTTCCGGTGGGAACCACGGGCGAATCGCCCACGCTCAGCCATGAGGAGCACAAGCGGGTCGTTGAGCTTTGCATCGAGACAGTTGCCAAGCGCGTTCCGGTAATCGCCGGGACCGGCTCCAACTCGACCGCCGAGGCGATCGACCTGACCTTGCATGCGCAGAAGGCCGGCGCCGACGCCGCCCTGGTGATCGTTCCCTATTACAACAAGCCGACGCAGGAAGGGCAGTACCAGCATTTCAAGGCGGTGCATGACGCCACCGACATCCCGATCATCATCTACAACGTGCCCGGCCGCACGGTCGCCAATATGTCGGTGGAGACAATGGCACGGCTGTCGAAGCTGCCGCGCATCGTCGGCGTGAAGGACGCGACGGCGGATCTGGCGCGGCCGGCTTTGCAGCGTCTGGCCAGCGGTACGGCCTTCCGGCAGCTTTCCGGCGAGGATGCGACGGCCCTGCCGTTTCTGATCCAGGGCGGCCATGGCTGCATCTCGGTCACCTCGAACGTGGCGCCGGCCCTGACGGCGCAGCTGCAGGCCGCCTGGCGCCAGGGTGATCTCAAGACGGCAATGACGATCAATGAGCGCCTGACGCCCCTGCATGAGGCGATGTTCTGCGAAACCAGCCCGGGACCAGTTAAATACGCCGCGGAGCTGTTGGGATTGGCGTCTGGCGAATTGCGTCTGCCGATGGTAGAAATCAGCGACGCTTCCAAGGCCAAGGTGCAAGCCGCACTGAAATCGGCCGGATTATTAAACTAGTCGGGTCGATTTGCAGGCCCAAGGTAAGTTTGGGCACATCGATGGCGCGCGATCTTTCAAAACAACGCTTTGCCGCGCAGAACCGGCGCGCCCGCTTCGATTATCATATCGAAAGTACTGTTGAAGCGGGTCTCGTCCTGGTCGGTTCGGAGGTCAAGACCCTGCGTCTTGGCCGCGCCAGCATCAACGAAGCCTTCGCCGCCGAAAGGGACGGGGAGATGTGGCTGTTCAATGCCTATTTCCCGGAATACGAGGCGGCGAACCGCTTCAATCACGAGCCGCGCCGGCCGCGCAAATTGCTGCTGAAACGCCGCGAAGTCAGCCGCCTCATCGGCCAGACCCAGCGCGACGGTATCACCCTGGTGCCGATCTCGATCTATTTCAACGAGCGCGGCGTTGCCAAGGTGGAACTCGGCCTCGCCAAAGGCAAGAAGAAGGTCGACAAGCGCGCGGCGGAAAAGGAACGCGACTGGAAGCGGGAGCAGTCGCGCGTGTTGCGCAGCGGAGCGCGCGAGCAATAACCGGACCTAGTGATGGAAGGCCGCCTGTTTTGCCAGCGCCACGGCGTGGCGAAACATCTCCGGAGTCAGGCGGTTGGTATTGGTGTTGTAGCGCGAGCAGTGATAGCTGTCCGTCAGCACAAGCCCGCCCGGCAGATGATGTTGTGCGGCATGGGCGAAGCGATAGGCTGATTTCTTATGCCCGCCCGCAGCCAGCACGGCCTCATGGGCGATCGAACCCAGCGCAAGGACCGACCGCAACCGCGGCATGGTTGCCATATCGCGCAGCAGGAAGCGATTGCAGGTTTTGATCTCCGCCGGGGTCGGCTTGTTCTGGGGTGGCACGCACCGCACGGCATTGATGATACGGCAATTGCGCAGCCTCAGGTCGTCATCCGGGCGTCGCTCATAGGTGCCGACCGCAAGGCCGGCTTCCAGCAACGTCTGATACAGCAGGTCGCCGGCATAATCGCCCGTGAAAGGACGGCCGGTGCGATTGGCTCCCTGCAGGCCGGGGGCAAGTCCGACGATCAGAAGCTCGGCCGTCACCTCGCCGAAATTCGGCACCGGGGCGTTATGCCAGCCGCCATGCGCCTTGCGATTGTCGTCCCGAAACTGGGCGAGGCGGGGGCAAAGGCGGCAATCGCGATCTGGGTGGCACGGGCCGGCGTCAGGAGACATGGCGGAAATTGATCCGAAGGAGCTTAAGATCGGTGATCGGTAGAGCGTGGATCAGCCTGGTGATCGCCATTATTGCCATTCCCGGTCGCCGTCGCCGCTGGCCTGGCATTCTGCCGTGAAATCATCGGAGCGATGTCGTCGAGATCGATGAAGTGGTCCGCTTGGCGCCGCAGCTCATCTGCCACCATCGGCGGCGAGGAGCGAACCGTGCTCACGATCGACACGCGCAATCCGCGCCGCTGCACGGCTTCGACGAGACGGCGAAAATCACCGTCGCCCGAGAACAGCACTATATGGTTGAGATGAGCTGCCATCTCCATCACGTCGATCGCGAGTTCGATGTCCATATTACCTTTGATCTTGCGCCGGCCGGCCGCGTCGGTGAATTCCTTGGTCGGCTTGGTGACCATAGTGAAGCCGTTGTAATCCAGCCAATCGACCAGCGGTCGCAGCGGCGAATATTCCTGATCCTCGACGAGCGCAGTGTAGTAGAAGGCGCGGATAAGATGGCACTGGTCTTGGAAATAGCGCAACAAACGCTTGTAATCGATATCAAAGCCGAGCGCTCTTGCTGCTGCATGCAGGTTGGCGCCATCGACGAAGAGCGCGACCCGTTCCTGCGAATAAAAGCGTGTAACCATGAATATCCCCCGGCTTGTTCTATGTTCTATGCAAATAGCTGGAAGCGAGCGCGTCTGGCAAATCGGTCGGTCTCGTCACGCGGTGCAAAAACCTAGATAATGGGATGACTCGCTTCGTTCAATGGACTTCCCGCACATCCCTCATCAGTTCATAGTGATTGCGACATGATTCAACATGAGAAAGCACGTCTGGAACGCGCTTCGATGTCAGGGCTCAGCTATATCGGGCTGGGCGCCAATCTGCAGCATCCGCAATATGGCTCGCCACGCCAGACACTCGCTGCGGCGATCGAAGCTTTGCGCGCGGCAGGGCTGGAGATTGTCGCCTGCTCCTCCTGGTATGAATCCGCCCCGGTGCCGCTTGCCGATCAGCCCTGGTACGTGAACGGCGTCGTCGCGGTTCGCAGCGATTGCAGCGCCGCGGCGCTCTTGGGGAAATTGCACCGGGTCGAGGCGGAGTTCGGCCGCATCCGCACCGTCGTCAATGCGCCGCGGGTCGTCGACCTGGACCTCCTGGATCACCGGGGCGAATGCCGCGCGGAAGCGGAAGGGCCGCCGGTTCTGCCCCATCCGCGGATGGCCGAGCGCGGTTTCGTCCTCCTGCCGCTCCAGGAAATAGCCGCGGATTGGCGGCATCCGGTTACCGGGCGGACGGTCGCCGAGCTGATCGCGGCATTGCCGACGGACCAGGTGACCCGGCCGCTGCGATGAATAGGGCGCGGCCTGACCATTCCGCGATTATGGTCTTTGGCCCTTTGTCACTGAAGTGACAGCTCTTTTTGGCATATTATGCAATCCATGCATGGCAAATGATGAATTTTCCTGGCGCTATAAGCTTGCCTTGTCGAAACGCAAAAAATATAGTAGCCGCATGCGATTGCGCCCAGTTTTAGAGAGAGTGTGAGGAATGGCTCGAGTTACGGTTGAAGATTGCG
>DATLIX010000045.1:0-42131 GCA_035539215.1 Dongiaceae bacterium
GCATTCCGGATCAGGGAGAAGATCGAGTAACGTTGCTTCATGGGGGATAACCGGCCAATCGGTTGGGAACTTTTTTGAGAGTGCTCGCATCCTGCCCAAAGGTTAAGGGTGATTCCGACACTCGAGCGCCACCTATTGTCCCGCCTGCGTCTATAGGTCAAGGAACATGTCTCTTTCGCCCGAGTGACGATTTGGCGCAGGCGGTGGCGGCCGGTTTCGTTCGCCAAAACCGGCAGTTAGGACCGAAAGCGCAGAAATTCACGCGTCGGTATGAGGCGAACTTTTTTCGTATATGCGACACAAAACCCTAGCCAAGGGACGGGAAATTTGTTCTATATACGCCGCGCAAATGTCTTGGGTACGGCGGGATAGTCAAGGAGGGCTTGACCGGTTGTCCCGCGTCAGACCGTTCCGGCAAGGATGCCGCGCTGTCTGACCGACCCGTCCCGCGAGCGACATATGCGGATGAGGACTTCCATGTTCGGGTCGTTGCCGTCGAAGCTGCCGCAGCAGATCGCCTTTCTCCTGGTGCCTAATTTCTCCATGATCGCCTTCACCTCGGCGGTAGAGCCGCTCCGCCTCGCCAATCGCGTGGCCGGGCGCGAGCTGTACCGCTGGCATCTGTTCTCGCCCGACGGCGCGCCGATCAGCGCCAGCAACGGGATCCAGCTGACACCGAGCGGTGCGGTCGACCAGGTGGTGGGCTATGAAACCGTCATCCTGTGTAGTGGGATCGACGGCCATCTCTTTGATGATAAAGCAGTTTTTGCAGCCCTTCGGCGGGCGGACCGGCAGGGTGCCGATATCGGCGCGCTGTGTACCGGAAGTCATATCCTGGCCCGCGCCAATATGCTGAATGGCTATCGCTGCACCATCCACTGGGAAAATCTGGCGAGCTTTTCGGAAAACTTCCCGGAGATCGAGACGACCTCCGAATTATTCGAGATCGACCGCAATCGGTTCACCTGCTCGGGCGGCACCGCGGCCCTCGATATGATGCTGAACATGATCTCGCAGCAGCACGGCCATGAACTGGCCGCCGCCGTTTCGGAGCAGTTCATTCACGAGCGCATCCGCGACCGCCACGATCACCAGCGCATGGCGCTGACCGCGCGCCTCGGCGTGCGTCATCCGAAGCTGATCCAGGTCATCCAGCTGATGGAAGCCAATCTCGAAGAGCCGCTGAGCCGCAGCCAGCTGGCGGATGCCGCCGGGCTTTCCAGCCGGCAGATGGAGCGTCTGTTCAGCAAATATTTGCACCGCTCTCCGGCGCGCTATTACGTCGAGTTGCGGCTAAATCGTGCACGGCTGCTGTTGCTGCAGACCAATATGTCGGTGATCGACATTGCCCTGGCCTGCGGCTTCGTTTCAGCCTCGCATTTTTCGAAATGCTATCGCGATTTCTTCGGCAAGACGCCGCGCCGGGAGCGGGCTACCCCGTCCAATATGCGGGGCGATCCTGACGCCTTGATGATGGAAGCGATGGCGAATTGAGGCGCTAAGCATCTTTGGCCGCCAGCGGCTATCTACCGCGCGGTTTCGCCCGGTATTGCCGAGAGCGGTTGCCGGATCGAATCCAGCACCCTGTCGTTGCGTTGTGTCGGAGACGGCTGGGCCAGGGCAAGGGCTGCGCCGATCATCAGGCAGGCAAGCAGCATCAACACAGTTGCCACGGTCATCACGCGAATCAGCATGGACCCCTCCATCCAAATCCGGCGCCCTGTCGATCGCTCTGTCGATGCGCCGCGATCGAACCTAAATAGGCTATGCCAACCGGATCGACTATGACTGCGCGCACAACCTGGTCACATACTGATGCGGCGGCGCTTTATCGTCGTGCCGTCCCACCGGGTCGGAACCATCGCAAGATGCCGAACCGCCTTAACGATCTGTCGTAATGAGTTGACACCATGTTTTCTTCGACTGAAGTGAAGGACATATTTCCCACGCCGATTTGGGTGGCGGATTTACCTGCAGACAAGGCGCAAACCTTCAACGCCGAACTGAAGCGGATGATCTACGAGCTGACCGAGCCGCGTCGGGAAATTCCCCTTGGCAGCACCTGGCAGACCGAGCCGATGCTGCATAAGCGGGAAGAATTCGCCGAGTTTTCCCATATGGTGAAGCAGGCTGCGAAGGCCGCGCTGGCTTTTCTGCAGATCCAGCATAGCGGCTTTGACATCACCGGCTGCTGGGCCAACATCAATCCGCGCGGGGGCCTTAATTCAGCCCATACGCATCCGAACAATTATCTCAGCGGCGTCTATTATGTCTCTCTGCCTGAAGAAAAAGGGCAGATCGTGTTCGGGGATCCGCGGCCACAATCGATGACGATGATGCCGACCACCAAGCAGTGGAACAAATATGTCGGCAACGAGATCAGGCTGGAAGTGAAGGAGGGCCGCTTCGTCCTTTTTCCCGCCTGGCTCGTCCATTCGGTCCCGGTCAATCGCAGCGAAAATCACCGCATCAGTATTTCCTATAACATCATGTTTTCGAACTATGCCGAAACGATGAGCCCGCCCCTATGGAAGGGCACGGCCAGCCTTAAGCCTAAATAACCGCCAAGGCGACGACGGGCACTGGATACGGGGCAGGGATAGATGTCGGATCGGTTGAACGAGATTGTCGAAGCCTTGCAACTGCAGGGTCTTTTGCTGCGGGGCGGATTCCTGCTTGATCCGGAGACCGATAAAACCTTGCTCGATCGTTTTCCGGATGCCCGGCAACTGCTGTTAATCGGTAATGCCGGATCAACGATATGGCCCCATCTAAAGCGATTTCTGACAGGCAATCCAACCGTGTCCGATCCGCTGGATCACTGGACCGCTGCGGTACTCAACAAGATCGCCGGAGGGATCGATGCGACAGCTCTTTTTCCCTTCGGCAGTGCTCCCTGGTGGCCCTTCCAACAATGGGCGCGGCGTGCAGATACCGTATCGCCCTCGCCGCTGGCGATTCTGATCCATCCTACTTACGGCCTGTGGCACGCTTATCGCGGCGCCTTGCTGTTGCGCTCGGCAATTGAACTGCCGCTGCCGACGCCTGCACCTTCGCCCTGCGACACTTGCCGCGACAAACCTTGTCTGCGGACCTGCCCAGTCGCTGCTTTCTCACCGGGCGGCTACGATGTCGATGGCTGTGCCGCGCACGTAAACAGCGCGGCTGGTTTGGATTGCCAAAGACGGGGGTGCCTGGCGCGGCTTGCCTGTCCCGTGGGCCCGGAATACCGATACGAGTCGGAGCATGCGGTCTTCCATATGGCCGCTTTCAGGCGTTCCCATCCGATAACGGCGGGTCAGTAACGCCTTATGCGCCAGATTCAGGGACGCAACCATCGCGTTAATATTTAAAGATTTCAAGATCTTGCTCGCGGTAGCTGTGGAGAAATGGCTTGTTCCGACGCGGTTCGCTGCGTTATGACTTCATGATCTTGCTGGTCCAATCCATGGGGGCTCCCTTGCGCGGCTTTACTCCTTCCATCGCTTTCGCGATCGTCCTATCCGCTTTGTGCCCGTCTTTGGCGCGGGCGACCGATGTCACCCTGACGGCGTCGATGGGGCATGGCGCACAGCCGATCACCACGCCCGTCACCTGGAACGTCGTGAAACTCGATGAGGCCGGTAAGCCGCTCAAGGCCGGGCAGGCTGCCCAGACCGCAGCGGTGTTCAAGGCCGACCTGCCGACCGGACATTATCAAGTCGTCGCGCAAAACCAGGGGACAGCAGTCAAGCAGACGATCTTCGTCGGTCAGAGCGCGCTGATGGAAAATATCGTCCTCGGCATCGCCCATGTGTCGGTCCAGCTGATTACCAGCCGCGGTCGCGCGCCGATCAAGGAGCCGATCGACTGGCAGCTCTTCACCTATCAGAAGGGGAAGACCGAGAGCGGCACGCTGGTCGACAAGGAAAATGCGGCGATGGCGCATTTTTCCGTGCCGGGCGGCGGCTATGTCGTTCGCGCGAAGTACAAGGACATGACGGCGGATCTGGTGATGCCGCTGAATTCGGGCCAGACCTACGACTACACGATCAATCTTTATGCGGGCTATGCGAAGTTCGCCGCGTTGGCCAACAAAGCGGCAGTCAAGCAGAAGGTGACCTATCAGATCGTGCGCCAGAAGCCGAATGATAGCGGCCAGTATGAACTGATCGCGGAAAAGGTCGGCGCCACGCCGGATGCCATGCTGCGTGAGGGCAATTACCTGGTCATTGCCCGCTACGGCAAGATGTGGGGCGTGGAAAAGCTGGCGGTGCAGAACGGGCAAACCAGTACCGTCAAGGTAACGGTTCGGGAAGGGCTCGGAGCGCCGGTGATTGCCGTGGCCTCCAACTAGCCCCTAGCCGCAGGTCGAATTCGACGCGCAAAGGCTGCTGTTCAAGGAACAGCGGCCTTTTTGCTGCCGGTCGAACTCAAATTCCAAAATGACAAAGCCGCATGATTTAATTGATCTGCATCGCCCTTGTCAGCCAGCCTGCCTTAATGATTGAGTGGGTTGGATAATTTGGTGATACCGCCGACTGCGTCCGCTTGGGCGACCTTCCGCATGCCGGCGAGCATTGATACTTGGGAGCATCCAGCATATGGCGCGTGAACAAAGAGTGCGGCGCGAACGGCGAAGCGGCGGCAAGACGATTAAGCAGCTGCCCTGGCGCCAATATCGCAATCCCTATAAGCCGATCGAGGCCGTCAGCGAGGACCAGCTTGAGGCCATTCATCAGGCTTCGTTGCGCATTCTTGAAGAGATCGGCATCGAATTCCTGGATGCCGATGCGCGGGCGCTGCTGAAGGAGAAGGGGGCCGATGTCACCGCCGGATCGGAACGGGTTCATCTCGACCGCGGCATGATCGCCGAATATGTCGCCAAGGCACCGGCGCAGTTCATGCTGCATGCGCGCAATCCCGAACACAGCCTGACTTTCGGCAAGGACTATATCAATTTCGGCTCGGTAGCGTCGGCGCCCAATGTGTCGGACCTGGATCGCGGGCGGAGGCCGGGCAATTTCCAGGACTATAGCGACCTGCTCCGGCTGGCCCAGAGCCTCAACATCGTCCAGTTCATTGGCGGCTATCCCGTCGAGCCGGCCGACGTGCCGCCCTCGACCCGTCACCTTGACGCGCATTACGCGGCGATCACGCTGACCGACAAGATCTGGCACCCTTATTCGCTGGGCCGGTTCCGCATCGAGGATGCGGTGGAAATGATGGCGATCGCGCGCGGCATCGACAAGGAACAGCTGAAGCGCGAACCGAGCCTGTTCTCGATCGTCAACAGCAACTCCCCGCTGCGGCTCGATATTCCGATGCTGCAGGGCCTGACGGCCATGGCCAAGGCCGGCCAGCCCGTCGTGCTGACACCTTTCACCTTGAGCGGCGCCATGGCGCCGGCAACCATCGCCGGTGCCTTGGCCCAGCAGAATGCCGAGGCGCTGGCCGGCATTGCCTTCATTCAGATGGTCAATCCCGGCGCCCCTTGCGTCTATGGCGGCTTTACTTCCAATGTCGATATGAAGACCGGCGCCCCGGCTTTCGGTACGCCGGAATATACCCGCGCGGCGCTGGTCGGCGGTCAGCTCGCGCGCAAGCACGGCCTGCCTTATCGGTCGAGCAATGCCTGCGCATCCAATGCGGTCGACGCCCAGGCGGCTTATGAATCGGAGATGTCGATCTGGGGTGCCGTCATGGGCCACGCCAATCTCATCCTGCATGGCGCCGGCTGGATGGAAGGCGGCCTGGTCGCTTCTTTCGAGAAAATGATGGTCGATGCCGAGATGCTGCAGCATATGGGCGAGTTCCTGCAGCCGCTGGTCGTCAATGACGACACGCTGGGGATCGATGCCATGAAGGAAGTCGGCCCCGGCGGCCATTTCTTCGGCTGTGCCCATACCCTGGCGCGCTATGAAACGGCGTTCTATGCGCCGATGCTGTCGGACTGGCGCAACTTCGAGACTTGGCGTCTCGCCGGTGCGCAGGATACGGCGCAACGGGCCAACACGATGTGGAAGCAGATTCTCAGCGACTATACGCCGCCGGCGCTTGATCCGGCGATCGATGAGGAATTGAAGGCCTTCGTTGCCAAGCGCAAGGAGCAGGGCGGCGTGCCCGCCTGAGCCCGATCCCCGCTTTGCTTGTCTCAACAGAAAGCCCGCCATAATGGCGGGCTTTCTTCGATTCAGGCAGGCTAAATCAGTAACCGGGCGGAATCAGTGAACCGTGGGATGGAACAGCGGCTCCTTCGGATTGAGCCCGTATTTCGCAAACAAGGTTGCATAGCCCGGCATTAAGTAGGCTCCGTCACGCGCCGCCAACTCGTCGCGGCGGGCGAGGTAGCGGGCGGGCCGCTTGTACCAGGCGAGGCCCGGTTCGTCGTGATGGATGACATGCAGATTGTTGTAGAGGAAAAGCAGGCTCCAGAAGGGACCCGCCTGGCAGATCACGGTTCGCCCGGCGACGGTGGGATGGGCGCGATGTTCCGCGAAGGAGCGAACCAAAGCGAGGGACGTACCCGGATAGGCGATGCCAAGGACATAGGTCCAGAGCGGAATGCCGCAGATATGCGTCACCCAATAGAGGATGATCGCCACGGCCGGCACATGCCACAGCCAGGGCCGCAATTCCTGCCAATTGCCGCTGCGCAGGGCCAGCAGAAAGCTTTGCAGCGCCATGGTCGTGTAATAGGCAGGACCGATCAGCATGCGCCCGAGAAGCGGCCGCATCGCCTGGCGCACGGCCCGATGCAAGGGTGACAGGGCAGCCCACTGCGCCGGCGTGAGGTAGTTGGATTCGGGATCGATCGTCGGATCGGTCAGGTTTTCGTCGATATGGTGACGCAGATGCGTCTTGCGATATTCGAGATAGGGCAGCCACAGCCACAGCGGCCAGCCGACGATAAAACTGTTGAGGCCTTCCCAGCGGGTCGGATAGCCATGGGTCGCTTCATGCTGCAGCGATCCGTGCAGGGCAATGACGAGCGCCGTCAGCGGACACACGACATACCAGGGAAGGAGATGATAGCTGCCGGTGAGGAGCAGGAAGGCGGCGTATATGCCGCAAGCTAGAGCAAAGGTCGGTCCGTCCACGACATAATCATGTCGGCCTCGTTCCCCTTTGCGAATGCCGGCTAAAGCGTCCGGCCCTGTCAGCGTGGTCATGGCACCTGGTTATCTATGCCTGTATATACAAGTTATATCCTGATGAGCTAAGCTATTCAACAGGCAAATTGCTAAAAAACCGTTGTTACCATTGCCTTGGGCAGGGATGATGCCCCGGCCACAGAGATTGTGGCAGCGAGAATTGCTTGTGAGGGACACAAGTTGACTGACAGTTCGGACACGACAACCTCTCCCGTCTCGGCGGCGGAACGGCATGGCGGCTGCCTGTGCGGGGCCGTGCGTTATCGACTCAAAGGCAGCTTCGCACAGCCCGCCGCCTGTCACTGTCATATGTGCCGCCGGCATCACGGTGCGCTAGGTGTCTTTGTCGGCACGCAGCGCGACGCGGTAGAGATCCGTGGGGCCGAGCATATTCTTTGGTTTTCAGCATCACCCGGCGCGGAACGCGGGTCCTGCAGGATCTGCGGCAGCAAGTTGTCCTGGCGCGAGAGCAAGGGAACCGCGATGGATATGACGGTCGGCAGCCTGGATCGGCGTGACGATCTTGTTCTGACTGCCCATATCTGGGTCGATCACCGCGGCGACTATGAAGATCTCGCGGACGAGCTGCCGAAATACGCGGCCTCGTCACGGCAGGACGGTGCGCCGGTCGCGCCGCTGGGCACCCTGACGCCGCTGGCAAGCCCGGCGACAGAGCGGCCGCCTTATAGCGGCGGCTGCTTGTGCGGTCATATCCGCTTCGAGGTCACGGTGCCGCTGCGGGAGGTGGTCGTCTGCCATTGCGCACAATGTCAGCATTGGCACGGCTATGCCGGCGCTTATTGCCTTGCGCCAATTGCGGCAATGACCATTCACAACGGCGACGACATCCGTTGGTATGCCGGCTCGCCGGAACTCCGCCGCGGCTTTTGCCCTGATTGCGGTTCATGCCTGTTTTCGCAGGGAATGCGCGGAAACATGCCGGCAGAGCAGATATCGATCTCGGCGGGTGCGCTGGATGCACCGAGCGGATTGAAGACGGGCCGGCAGCTTTTCTTGTCCGAGGGCGCGGCGCCCTATCGAATGAGCGAAGGTCTGATCCGCGCTGCCAGTGGGTGGTCATCCCCGGCGCCCGCGTTCTAACCTCACGCCTCATCGCTTGAAAGTTGCCCCATGATCGTCGGATTGCCCATGTATGCCTTGCCGGAACTGACCGCGGCGACCCGGGACTGGTGGCAGGGTTTGCGGCATCATTTCGTCCGTGCCGGCATCGCGGATGTTCCCGCGCAATTGACGGAGCCGGCCGAGCTCGAGCCGCATTGGCTGGCTTCCGATCTGCTGTTCACCCAGACCTGCGGCTATCCGCTGACGCATGTCCTGTCCGGCAAGGTCCAGCTGGTGGCGGCGCCCTGCTTTGATGCGGCGGGCTGCGACGGGCCCAGCTATCGCAGTATCGTCGTTACGCGTGACGGTGAGGGCATCGACACGTTGGCGGATCTGCGCAGCAAACGCGTCGCCTATAACGGCAGCGACTCCCAGTCCGGCTACAACACGTTGCGGCACCTGGTTGCACCCCTGGCCCAGGCGGGGCGGTTCTTCGCCGAGAGCATCGAAACCGGCGCCCATCGGCGGTCTCTGGCGGCCGTGCGCAGCGGTCTTGCCGATGCGGCTTCGATCGATTGCGTCAGCCTGGCGCTGATCGAACGGGTTGCCCCGGAAGAAATGCGCGGCATCCGCAAGCTTTGCCAGACGACGCCGGCACCCTCGCTGCCCTATATCACCAGTAACGCGACCTCGCCGGAGACCTTGCAGCGCTTGCGCGACGGCCTGCGGGCGGCGATCGCGGATCCGCATTTGCAGGCGGTGCGGTCGGCACTTCTGCTGACCGATATCGTCTTTCTGCCGCTCGCTGCCTATGAGCCGATTCTGGCGATGGAACGGCAAGCCATCGCGGCAGGCTATGCGCAACTGGGCTGAGGGATAAGGCCGGATGACATCCAGAGTCTCCTCTGCGTCGGTTTTGCCGAGCTGCGCCATTCTGGTTTCCGCGGTCCTCTGGGGCAGCGTCTGGATTCCGCTGCGGCAGATTGCCGAGACCGGCATGTCAGGGGTTTGGGCATCGCTGCTGGTCTATGGCGCGCCGCTGATCGTCATGCTGCCGCTGGTGGCGCTGGGGCGCGGACGGCTCGGTCATTTCGGCCTCGCCGCACTGTGGGTCGGCGCGACCTCGGGGATATGCAATACCTTCTATGCCATCGGCGTCGTCTACGGTTCCGTCGGCAAGGTCGTCCTGCTGTTCTATCTAAACCCGATCTGGAGCGCCATTCTCGAATGGCTGGTTTTGAAGACGCCGGTCAGCCGCACGCGTCTCGCCACCATCGTCCTGGGCTTTGCCGGCATGGCGGTGCTGGTCGGCAATGAAGGCGGCGTGCCGCTGCCGCATGGTCTGGCCGAATGGTTCGGCGTGCTGGCAAGCGTCTTCTGGGCGCTCAGCCTAATCGGGATGGCGCTCAGCGGCTCGACGGGCGTCATCCCGAAGACCTTCTTCCAATTTCTGTTCGGCCTGCTGGCTTCCAGCGCTATCCTGCTGCTGCAATGGTTTCCCGGACAGTTGATTCCACCCATGGCGCCGTTGGCCGCGGCGGCCCCCTGGGCGGTGGGAGCGGTACTTATCTGGATCGTGCCGGGCATGGCCCTCAGCTTCTGGGCGGTCGGGCGGATGTCGCCGACCCGGGCCGCCATTCTGTTCATGTTCGAAGCGATCGTCGGGGTGCTATCGGCGGCAATTCTGACGGATGAACCGTTTGGCTGGCGTGAGATAACCGGCGGCCTGATGATCCTCGGCGCCGGGCTGTTGGATGTCGTGAGCGGTGCCATGAAGCGGCCCGCGCCGAGCAAGAGCGCCCGCAAGCAATTCGAAGGAGCACGGTGACATGCAGCAAGATGACATGGTGCAGATATTCGATGCGCGTGGATTGAAGTGCCCGCTGCCGGTGCTGAAGGCGCGCCGGCTGATACGCGCCATGGAGCCGGGCAAGGTGTTGGAAGTGCAGGCCACCGATCCCGGAGCGCCGGGCGATTTCGAGCATTTCTGCCAGACGACGGGCCACCGCCTTTTAGGCAGCGAGACCGCCGGCGACACTTTCGTCATCCGCATCCAGGTTGCGGACCTGCCGACGACAGCCGCAGCGGATCAGTGACCGCTTAGATTAGGCGGCGCGCCGTCAATTCGTCTTTGAGATAGGCATAGACGATCGGGGCGACAATGACGCCGGCTATGCCGAAGGCCGCTTCCATCACCAGCATCGCCAGTAGCATTTCCCAGGCGCGGGCGCGGATCTGTGAGCCGATGATCCGCGCATTGATGAAATATTCCAGCTTGTGGATGAAAATCAGGAAGATCAGGGAACCGACCGCGGCATAGAGCGATGAGCTGAGGCTGACGATGATGATGACGGTGTTCGAGATCAGATTGCCGACCACCGGAATCAATCCGACCACGAAGGTGACGGCGATCATCGTCTTGACCAGCGGCAGTTCGATCCCCAGCAGCGGCAGCAGGACGCTGAGGTAAAGTGCGGTCAGCACGGTGTTCAGGGCCGAGATCCGGATCTGAGCGAAAACCACGCGTCGAAAGGCGCTGGCCAGGAAGCGCACGCGGTCCTGCATGGCGGCCGTCAGCGGGCCGAGCTTGGCCGGTTCCGCGCTGGTGCTGATGGCGACCATGCCGCCGATGATCATGCCGACCAGTATCCGGACGAAGATGCGGCCGAAATTTTCACCGAGCTGACGCAAATCCCCGGCATGGATGCGCAGCCAATCGGCCGCCGTTGCTTTCAGGTCTTCGACGTTGCTGGGCAGATATTGCTGCGCCCAGTCCGGAAAATGGATGCGCGCAGTGTCGATGATGTCCGCCATTCGTTGCAGCAAAATGACGAAACTGTCGGACTTCGACGTCGCCAGTGCCGCCAGCGATCCGATGCCGAGCAGCAGCAAGAGGGTGACGAAGGTTGCGAGCAGGCTGACGGCGATGACTTTGCCGGCGCGGTAGGTCACGCCGAAACTGCGGTGCCGGATGCCCGCCAGCTGCACGAATTCGTAGATCAGCAGGCCCGGCAGCAGGCTGGGCAGCAGCCCGCCATAGATCACCATGCACAGCGCAAGGGCCATCAGGATCCAGGCGGCGATGTCATAGGGCAGGCGGCGCCTGGTTTGTTTCGCAGCAGCCTTCTCTGTCAGACCCGGCGGGGCAGCTGTGACGACAACGGAACTGAGTTGCTGATCGGGCATTATCTCGTCTTCTGCGGGTCAAGATGCCCCGATCTTAGGCGTTCTCTCTCGCCCGGGGCAAGGTCGGCACAATCGGCTGGAAGACCGGTCTTGCCGGCGTGGCGGCAGAAGACGCCCGGCGGGGACAGCGGACCGGTCAGTTCGTCGTCTGCAACAGACGTTGCACGCCGGGATGCAGCGGCAGGACCGAGGATTCGATATGGGCGTCCGGCGCGGAAGCCGCCGGATTGGCGGTGGTCCTGGCGCCCGGCTTGGGAACCACGAGGGTCCGGGCGAGGTCGAAGGCGATGGTGTCGTCGGTCCGGGCCGGGACCACGAACAGGATCGGCACGATCAGCGTATCGGCGGGCCGGTCGCTGCCATCGATGCCGGCCGGCAAATGGGCCAGGACGAAGTCGCGGCGGTCATTGCCGATTTTGGCCATATCCGCTGAGGTCACCGAAAGCAGGCGAACGGTCAGATGATCGCTGATCGCCATGATGGCCGGAAGGTTCCGGCGGTCGAGGATCGCCAGTGCGTCGATCTTGCCGTCGACTAACTGGGTCGCCGCCTCGGTCAGCGCCAGGGGGATAAGCTTGGTCTTTTTATCCGAAATACCCAGCAGGCCGAGTATCTGGTTGACCGAGCTTGCGCTATCGACGTCGGTCGCGCTGACGGCGATGCGGCCGCCCTTCAGATCGCTCAACCCGCCGATGTCGGATTTTGCCGGCACGATGACCTGGAGCGTGGTATCGCCGACCGTCGCGATGGCCCTGAGGTCGGCGTTGGGGCCGGCCGATTTGAACGGACCTTTGCCGTCGACCGCCAGCGCCGCCATATTGGCCTGGATAATGGCGCCGTCGGCTTCGCCGTTCTTCAGCATCTTCACGCTCTCCACCGCGCCCGAGGTGGTCTGAGCCATGCCGATGACACCGGGAACACCGCAATTGTCGCCGGCATCGCACTCGGTCGTGCGCGCCGGATTGCTGATTGCCTTGCCGATATCGCCGGCGATCTCAAAGGATTGTGAACCGGGGCCGCCGGTGGCGATGCGGAAATAGGTGACATCCTGGGCATTGACGGGCGAAATCAGCGAGGGGTCTAGCCAGCCGAAGGCTAGTGCGGCCGCGCAGAGACCGACCGCTGCGCCGATCCGGTAGACCGGCCGGGCATATCGCGGGGTGTTCTCCCGCTTCCAGCCGTTCAATCGGTTCAGCCAATTCCTCAACACAACTCGAACCCTCGACCCTGCCTTGCGGCATCTGCCAATGCCTTTCGGCACCTTGCATATGCCTGCTGTATCACATGCCATTGCGGCAAGACTATGATCGCGCGCACGTCCGGCATTCACCATTCCGTGGCCGACCATGGATGTAGCGGGGAGGACGTCGGGTTTCTGAAGCCATGCGGAAACCCTCCGAAAACCCTTTGAAGCGATGCGGCCATTGCATAGTTACCCCCCTTTCCAGAGAGCGGGCCGCTCTGCTACCACGCCATCCAGACTATGACGCCTATCACCTAAGGAAGCTTTAATGTCCGGATCCCTGACGACGCGGCAGAAAAATCTGCGACGCCTGCTGCACCCGAAACATGTCTGCATCGTCGGCGGTGCCGCGATGGAGGAATCGATCCGCCGCTGCGACGAGACGGGCTTTGCCGGCCAGATCTGGGTGGTCAATCCGAAATACCGCGAAATCGGTGGCCGTCCGTGTTTCGCTTCGATCGCCGACCTGCCGGAGGCGCCGGACGCGACCTTCATCGCGGTGCCGCGCGAGGCAACCATCGATATCATGTCGCAGCTGGGCCATCGCGGCGCCGGCGGCGCCATCTGCTATGCCGCGGGCTATGCCGAAGTAGGCGGCGAGGGTGTCGGGCTGCAGCAGCGCTTCATCGAGGCGGCCGGCGATCTCGCCGTGGTGGGGCCGAATTGCTACGGCGTGCTCAACTATCTCGACGGCATTGCCCTGTGGCCGACCGGCCATCTCGGCAAGCGGGTCGAGACGGGCTGTGCCATCATCGCCCAGAGCGGCAATATCGCCCTCAACCTGACGATGAATCACCGCAGCGTTCCTTTCGCCTATGTCATCAGCTCGGGCAACCAGGTGGTGCTCAATGTCGCCGATTATGTCGATGCGCTGGCGGAGAATCCCCGGGTCAAGGCGATCGGGCTCTATATCGAGGGCTTGAACGACGTTCCGGCGTTCAGCCGGGCGGCCGCCAAGGCTCTTGCCAACGGCAAGCCGCTGGTGGCGCTGAAGGCGGGCAATTCCGAACTGGGCGCCAAACTGGCCATGAGCCATACCAGTTCGCTGGCAGGCAGCGACAAGATGTATGACGCCTTGTTCGAGCGCCTCGGCGTCATCCGGGTCCATACCATCCCGCAATTGCTGGAAACCCTGAAGCTGGTGACTTCCGCGGGCCTGCCGCGCGGCAAGCGGCTGGCGGTCTTCACCTGCTCGGGCGGCGACGGATTGCTGACGGCCGACGTCTGCGAGAAGCTCGATGTGCCGCTGCCCGGCTTCCCCCAGAAGCAGGCCGAGGAACTACGCGCCCAGCTGCCGAATTTCGCCAGCGTCACCAATCCGCTCGATTACAACACCTCGCTTTGGGGCAAGGAGCCGGAACTCACCAAGTTGTTCTCGACGGTGATGGCCGGCGATTTCGATGCCGGCATGCTGATGCTGGACTACGCCACCGAGAGTGCTGAAAGCGAATTGGTCTTCGACGCCAGCCGGCGGGCGCTGATCACCGCCTGCCAGCGGCATGGCAAAATGGCGGTCATCACCGCCACCATCCCGGAATTGTTCCCGACGCATCTGCGCGAAGCCACCATTGCCGCAGGTGCGGCGCCCCTGCAGGGCCTGCCGGAAGCCCTGACTGCCTTCGCGACGGCCCACCAATTCGCCCAATATCGGGCGCAGCAGGCGGGCGCTGGCGCAGAGATGGAGGTCGCCGTCACGCCGGCCCTGAAGGCTGAGGCGAAGCAGACCTTGTGGTCCGAAGCCGAGGCCAAGGCCCGGCTGGCGAAATACGGGCTCAAGGCGCCATCGAGCAAGCTGGTCGAGCCGGAACATGCCGCCGCGGCAGCAGCGGAACTGGGCTTCCCGGTGGTGGTCAAAGTCGCCGATCCTGTCCTTGCCCATAAGACCGAAGCCGGCGCCGTCGCCATCAACCTGAAAACCGTCGCCGAGGTAGAGGCGGCGGTCGCCAAGATGCGCACGTCGCTGGCGGCGTATAAATCCGGTGCGGTCATTGCCAAGGTGCTGGTCGAAAAGATGGTCACCAATGTCGTGGCCGAAATGATCGTCGGCATCAAACGTGATCCGCAATTCGGCCTCGCCTTGGTCGTCGGCGCTGGCGGTATCCTGGTCGAGATGGTCGAGGATGCGGCGATGCTGCTCTTGCCGACCACCCGTCCGGCCATTGCCAGCGCTATCAGCAAGCTGAAGATCGCCAAGCTCCTGCGCGGCTATCGCGGCAAGCCGGCCGGCGATATGGATGCGCTGGTCGATGCCGTGGCAGCGATCGCGCGTTTTGCCGGAGACCATGCGGCAAGCCTGGTCGAGCTCGACGTCAATCCGCTGATGGTGCTGACTGATGGCGCAGTGGCCGTCGATGCACTGGTGGTGACGGCGGCTTAGGGCCGATTGTTTTCTGATCGTCTGGTCAAGTTCGTTTGATCAGAAGGCGTTACCTTACAGAAGCGTGACGGAAACGGCCGGCGGTTTCGCCGGCCGTTTCCCGTTCCTCCGAGCCGCTCAACCGTCGTTCGCGGTCGCTGATGAGCCAGTTCTGTCGGTCGTCCATGACTAACCTCGACGCATAAGCAAATCGCGTGGAGGAACTGATGGCCTATCAACCTGGACGGCACTTCCTGCAGGTGCCCGGCCCGAGCAATATTCCGGACAGCGTGCTGCATGCCATTGCTCGACCCGTGCTCGATCATCGCGGGCCGGAATTCACGCGGCTCGGCAGGGATGTCCTCGAACGCATCAAGCCGATTTTCAAGACCAAGCAGCCGGTCCTGATTTTTCCAGCCAGCGGTACCGGCGGCTGGGAATCGGCCCTGGTCAATACGCTTTCGCCCGGCGACGCGGTGTTGACCTTCGATACCGGTCAGTTCGCTGTCCTGTGGGGCAACATGGCCCGTAAGCTCGGCCTCGAGGTTCGCACCCTGGCAACCGATTGGCGGCGTGGTCCGAGCCCGGAGGCCGTTGAAGCGGCCCTGGCCGAAGACAAGGCGCATCAGATCAAGGCGATCCTGCTGGTGCACAACGAGACTTCGAACGGCGTGATGAGCCGCGTCGCCGATATCCGCAAGGCAATCGACCGCGCGAAACATCCGGCCCTCTTGATGGTCGATACGATCTCGTCGCTGGCCAGCGCCGATTTCCGGTTCGACGAATGGGGCGTCGATGTTGGCGTCGGCGGCTCGCAGAAAGGGCTGATGCTGCCGGCCGGCCTGGCCTTCGTCGCGATCAGCGAGAAGGCCCTGCGCGCCAGCAAATCGGCCAGGCTGCCGCGCGCCTTCTGGGACTGGGAGCCGATGCTCGCAAATACGACGGGCGGCAATTTTCCCTATACGCCGGCCTGCAATCTGTTCTTCGGATTGCAGGAAGCACTGAACCTGCTAGAGGCTGAGGGACTTGAGAACGTCTTCATCCGCCATGCGCGTCATGCCGAGGCGACCCGTCGCGCAATCGCCGGCTGGGGCCTTGAAACGGTCTGCGCCGAGCCGTCGGAATACAGCCAGTCGGTGACCGCCGTCTTTGTGCCGGAAGGTCATTCCGCCGATGGGCTGCGCAAGGTCATCCTGGAGCGTTTCAACATGGCGCTGGGTGCCGGGCTCGGCAAACTGGCCGACAAGGTATTCCGCATCGGCCATCTTGGCGACTTCAACGATCTGATGCTCTCCGGCACCTTGAGCGGCGTCGAGATGGGATTGTCGCTGAGCAACATTCCTCATCGTAACGGCGGCATCGTCGCGGCCTTGGATTACCTGTCGTCGCAAGCAGGGCTGCGGGCGGCGGCCTGACCGACCCGCATCCGCCCGTTTCGTATCCGTCCCCATTTCGTATCCGTCCTTGTCAAATCGACAGCCGGCCCAGATGATGGGCCGGCTGTTTTGTCGAGCGGGGGCGCAGATGCAGATCGTTTTTTCCGAAGCGCAGCTGGCGCATGCACCGCAGCGCTTCCTGGTGCGTGGCGACTGGAAGCCCTGTCCCGAGAAGCCGGAACGCGCCACCCTACTGCTCGACGGTCTGCAATCGCCGGGTTCGGACCATACGATCGTCGCGCCGGACTGGCTGGGCGACACGGTCGTGGCCGAGGCCATCGCTGCGGTGCATGATCCGCGATATGTGACCTTTCTGCAGAGCGCGCATCAGCGCTGGCAGCAGCTTCCCGGCGCCGCGGACCTGGTGACGCCGAATATGCATCCGCGCAGCCGTGCGGATGCATATCCCGCTTCCGTCGTCGGCCAGGCCGGATATCACATGGCGGATACGGCTTGCCCGATCGGCAACGATACCTGGACCGCGGTCAAGGCCAGCGCCGCCGCGGCGGTCCATGCGGCACAACTGCTGCTTGACGGGCGCGACCCGGTCTATGCGCTGTGCCGGCCGCCCGGGCATCATGCCTATGCCGATATGGCAGGCGGCTTCTGCTATCTCAACAACAGCGCCATTGCCGCCCAGTTTCTACGGCAACGCGCCAGGCGCGTCGGCATTCTCGATATCGACGTGCATCACGGCAACGGTACGCAGGAGATCTTCTATCGGCGCGGCGATGTCTTCACGACGTCGATCCATGCCGATCCGTCAAACTACTATCCGTTCTTCTGGGGCTATGCCGATGAAGTCGGAGAGGGCGAAGGGCTGGGCTTCAACCGCAATATCCCCCTGGCGCTCGGCAGCGATGACGCAGCCTATCTCACAGCGCTGGCGGCGATCATCGACGAGGCGCATCGCAAGAGGGTAGAGGCCGTGGTCGTGGCGCTGGGGCTGGATGCTTTCGAAGGCGATCCCCTGGCGGGATTGAAGGTCACCACGGGCGGCTTCCGGGAGGCCGGGCGGTTGCTGGGTGGCATGAAGCTGCCGACGGTTCTGGTGCAGGAAGGCGGCTATCCGGCGCCTGAGCTCGGCGAAAACCTGCAGGCCGTCCTTGCGGGATTTGCGGCCGGCCGTCAGGGCGCCTGAGGTCGGCGCGTCGCTAGATGCCGGTAAGAACGAGCCGTTCGGCCGGCAGGCAAAGCGATACCTTGGTACCGAGGCCCTGCGTGCTGGCGATGCTGAGGGTGCCGCCGATCAGTTCCGCCAGGCGCTTGGACAGGGCAAGGCCCAGTCCGGTGCCTTCGAATTTGCGTGTCGTGCCGGCTTCAGCCTGAAAGAAGGGCATGAAGATGTGTTCGATCATTTCCTCGCTGATGCCGATGCCTGTATCCGAGATGGTAATGCTCAAGGCCCCATCCGCTTCCCGGCCGGCGCGCAGCTCAACCCGTCCGCCACGTGGCGTGAACTTGATGGCATTGGAAAGAAGGTTTCCCAGGATCTGGCGCGCAACACGCTGGTCGACCATCAGATGCGGCAGCTCGCCGCCGAAGTCGCAGCTGAGCGCGATGCCGGCCTGTTCGGCTTTGGCGCGGAAGGCGGCAACGACTGGCTCGGCGATCATCTCCAGGGTCGTTTCGGCATCCTGCAGGACGAGCGTGCCGGCTTCAACCGAGGTCAATCCGAGAATGTCATTGATGACGGTGAGCAGCTGATTTGCGCTGCCGTGGATGTCCTCGGCATAGGAAACATACTCCGGGGCGCCAAGCGGGCCGTGCGTTTGCAGACGCATCATCTCTGAAAAGCCGATAATCGAGTTCAGCGGCGTGCGCAATTCGTGGCTCATATGCGCCAGGAAGTGGGTCTTGGCACGATTGGCTTGCTCGGCGGCTTCCTTCGCGGCCAGCAGATTACGCTCACGCTCCGTCAGTTCCGTGACGTCATTGGCCGTTCCGCGGAATCCGAGATGCGCGCCGTTATCGGGGTCGAAGATCGGTACGACGCTGACGAGCAACAACTTAAGCTGTCCGGCCTTGTCGACCGCTTCGAATACGTGATCGCGAAAGGGTGTCAGCGTATCGATGCGTTTCAGCAGGGTTCTTCCGGCACGGCGGTTGAGCGCCAATGCATGCAGGGGCTTGCCGATCAGTTCGGCCGGGTAGTAGCCCATGATTTTGGCAACGCGTTCCGACAGGAAGGTGAGGTTGAGGTTGACATCGGTTTCCCAGACCCAGTCGGAGGCAAGACGGATCACGTCCGTGAGGCGCTCCTGCATGCGCAGGAGATCGCGCGACATCCTGGCGAGGTTAGGCGTGACCTGGATGACGCTGGCGATGGCCGTCAGTGCGCCGGTATCGTTCAGCAGGGGGGCGAAGCGTGCCTGAAGCAGATGGTCCTTGCCGCCAAGGTCGATGGCGCCGTCACGCCAGATAATACCGTCCGTCTGCAGGCGGGAGAGGTCAAGCCAGCGCGACGGATGGAGCAGATCGGCAAAGGAAGCCTGTTCCGCCGCATCCCGCAGCAACTGGTTATAGGAACCGGTCGACCAAAGCAGCTGGTCGTCGAGGCCATAGATTGCCATCGGCGCCACGAAGTCGCTGAACGGGCCGGCAATCAGGCTGCTGACATGTTGGGCCGCATTCTGCGGGCTGGTGGCTCGGTCGGTAGACTGGCGGCGAGCTCCGCGGCTCATCGGCGCGTCTGTTCAAGCCGTTTGATCGAACGCAGAAAATCGGGGTTGAGTTTCCATCGCTCGACCACCTTGGCGGCAGTATCGGTCTTCAAGCGGTCAAAGAGATCGAGTGCCCGCTTCATGGCATAGGCGTCTTTTGCGAGCTCTTTGGGATGGACGCGCTGCAACAGCAGAAAAATGCTCGTGAAGCTGGTGCGGTCGATATCCGCCGCCCGCGCGACGATCACGAGGCCTTCGGCGCCCTCGTCATAGATGAGCTTGCGCACCGAGGAAATCTTGATATGCGCCATACTGGCGAGCAGGGCCTCGAACAAGGGAACTTCGCCCTGGCGCAAGGTCTGCAACAACAACGGGGCATCGACCTTGTTCTGCCTTGCCAAGTCGTTCGCAAGCTTGCTGGCGGCCGTGTCTTCCTCGCTCTGTGCTTCCGCTTCTTCGATGATGGCGTCGACCGTCTTGCCCACGGCGAGGTCGATGTCGAGTTCATCGACATGGAAGTTTTCCAGGATGAATTGCCGCAAGGCTGCGGAAACCCAGGCATACATGCGCTTGGCCAAGCCGGCTTCGAGATCATGGCGGCGGAGCAGGGGTTCCTGAAATTCGTCTACGGTGCGTGACTGTTCGACCAGATAGGCCATGGTCGACTGCGATATCTGTGCCCCATGGTTCTGCAACAGGGTGCGTACGACGTCGGTGGCATTGGTGGCGACCAGGGCGTCGGAAACCTGAAAGCTGACGCTGCGACGCATGGCAATGGCCAGTCGATGCGCCTGGGTCCGGTGACGGATGATTTCGATCAGGGCATCGTCGCTCAGCAGATCGCTTTTCAGCAGGACCGGCGAGGCGATGTCAAAATCGTCATTGGCCAATATTTCGACGACATCGCGCGGGGCGTTATGGGATTTCGCGAGTTTGGATGCCAGAGATTTGCGGATCGGGCGGGCGACATCCTGAATCAGTTTCTTCAGGATGTCGTTCATCAAAGCCAGCTCATGGGTCGTGAGCTGGCGTGCGTTGTGATCAACCAGATTGCCAATTGCAACAGCCAGGGTATTGCGACCCTCTGTTGAGCTGTCGCGAGCCAGATCGACCAAATGGCTCACATCTGAAGCAATTACTGTCATTCGCCTTCGATCTCAACCCAAAGGAGCAGCCGCGCTACCTGACGCAAGCCGTAGCGTTTGTGAGCCCACCCAACACTAGCTCTACGATAAGGATAGAATGCGAACGTTACCAAATGCTTAAATCAGCCGCGCTAAGGCACTGATCCGGCTTGGTTACCACAAAATTAACAAAACGGGTCGGCAGTAGCGCGCCATGTCGAACCATGCGTGCAAGACGCACATCTGGATGAAATCGCGGCCAAGGATGCTCGGCGTGGCGGGTGGGGCGTCACCGTCCTTTTTCAACCGGCCGCCCGGCTTTCCGATCGGCCAAAATCCATCGAAGTGTCATCAATCGGTTACGCAGCGTCCCTATGGTGCCGCCAGACGCAATGCACAGCTGTGCAAGAGGGGCGGATGGCACAAGAAACCTTCATGGAACTGGCAGGAGTGAGTGTCGGCTATGGCACGACACGGGTGCTGGAAGGCATCGACCTCGCCATTGGTGAAGGCGAATTCGTGGCGTTGCTCGGTTCCTCTGGCTGCGGGAAGACGACCTTGCTGCGGGCAATTGCCGGCTTCGTCGCGCCCAATGCCGGCAGCATCCGCGTTGCCGGCCGCGATCTGACTCGCTTGCCGCCCGACCAGCGGGGCATGGCGCTGGTTTTCCAGTCATATGCTTTGTGGCCACATATGACGGTGGCGCAGAATATCGGCTACGGCCTGAAACTGCAGCGCCGCACGCGTGATGAAGTCAGCCGGCGTGTGGCGGAGCTGGAAGAGATGCTCGGCCTGTCTGGCCTCTCCGGCCGCAAACCGGCTGCGCTGTCCGGCGGTCAGCGACAGCGCGTGGCACTGGGACGGGCGCTGGCGATCGATCCGAAGATCCTGCTGCTGGATGAACCTCTCTCCAATCTCGATGCGCGGATCCGCCTGGCGATGCGCCATGAGATTCGCGCCCTGCAGAAGCGGCTGGGCATCACCGCCATCCATGTGACGCATGATCGCGAGGAGGCAATGGTGATGGCGGATCGCATCATCATCCTCAATGGTGGCCGTATTGCCCAGCAGGGCGTCCCGGAGGAGGTCTATAACCGGCCCGCCAGCTCGTTCATCGCTGCGTTCATGGGGGCGGAGAATACCTTGACATTGAGCGGTCGGCCGATCGGCGATCGGTTCCAGGTCGCGGCCGGGACACATCACGCGGCCTGCTCCGTGGCGCTGCAGGGACGCGCATTGAAGGCGGGCACGGTGGAAGCACGCTTTCGCACCGAATCAGCAACTTTGGTCACCGCCGAGGGCCCGGCGAGCGGAGGAGGCGAAGGAACGACCTTCGATGCGCTCGACCTCTTTGGCGTGGTCGAATCGGTGAGCTATCCCGGCGGCTGCTGGCGCCACACGGTTCGTGTCGGCGATGCCCTGATACTGGCCGATGCGTCCAGTGCCTGCGCGCCGGGCACAAGCGTGCGCGTGCGTATTCCTGAAGACGCGCTGTTCCTGTTCAACCGGCAAGCGGCTGATGCGCATGGCGCGATGGCGGCATCATTCGCGGCGCCGGTGCCCGCGGTCGAGCCGATTGCAGCGGCGCGTTGCCGGGCTACGGGAGAATACCGCACCGAAGTCGAGGCGCAGCCGCAACGATCGCACGCCTGAGACAATCTTGTGCCTGAGTCAACCGCATGCCCGAGTCAACCGCAACCAGTGGAGATCTGCTGATGAAGACGCTTGCCTATGTTGCCCTGGCCCTCGGCCTCACCGTCGCGCCTGCGACGGCCGAAGAACTGACGGTCATTACCGCCGGCGACCAGAACATGGTCGATTACGTCAACCAGTACCTGGGTCCGATCTTCGAGAAGGCCTATCCCGGCAATACCGTGCGCGCCGTCGGTACCGGACCAGGCGATGCCGGCTCGCAGAAGATCATCGAACGCTTCGACGCGCAAGCGGGCGCCAATGCCGCGACCTGGGATGTCGACGTTGCTGTGGTGCATGAGAAATTCGCCGGCCCGATGGTGCAGAAGGGCTATCTCGAGCGTTACCGCTATAACATCGATACCGGCAAGCTGGTGACGCGAGACAATGCGAAGATGGCGCTTGGCACCGATGTCGACGGCTATGTCATGCCGATGTTCAACAGCCAGACAGCGCTCGCCTACAATCCGGCGTTGGTGCCCAATCCGCCGAAGAGCTACGAGGAACTCGTCGCCTGGGCCAAGCAGCATCCGAAGCAGTTCGGCTATAACGGCATCAAGGGCGGTGCTTCCGGGGTCAGTTTCGTGATGGGCTGGATCTATACCTTTGGCGGCAGCGATGCGAACAAGCTGATGACCGGGCCGTTCGACGAAGCCGATACCAAGAAATGGGATGCCGCCTTCGCCAGCCTCAAGGAATTCACCAAGAGCGCCACCTTGACCCCCGGCAATGCCGGCACGCTGGATATGCTGAGCCGTGGCGAAATCGCCATCGGTCCGGTCTGGGTCGATATGTTCTATACGTGGCAGGCCAATGGCCAACTGCCGCCGGATCTGAAGCTGGTCCTGCCGGCACCGGGCATGCCCGGCCAGCCGATGCACTACGTCGTTCCCGCCAAGGCGGCGCATAAGGAACTGGCGGAAAAGTTCGTCGCCCTCGCCACCAGCGCCAAGGTCCAGGCCGACGGCATCGTCAAGCGCTTCAACTGGTATCCCGGCATCGACGCGCAATATGTGAAGCCGGAACTCGACGAAGCTTCGTGGAACAAGCTGTTCCAGGAGATCACGCCGGAAGATCTTGCCAAATACGGCAAGCCGTTCCCGATCGCTCCCTATAACAATGCGATCTTGCAGGCTTACGAGCGGTCGGTCGTCAACTAAGTTCCTCTCGTTGCCGATCGCCCCGGGACCGGTTCTCGACTGAGATACTCAGAGAAGGACCGGTCCCGATCTTATCCCGGCCGGTTGCCGTCGCCTGCTGCACTATACGGGTCCGTCATGTCGAAGCGCCTGCTTGCTTTGAGCCTCGTTTTGCCCGCTTTGGCGGTCATCATGCTGTTCTTCATTCTGCCGCTGATGGCCTCGGTATTGGGGGCCTTCGAGGTGAAGGACGGCTACGGCTTCGGCAATTTCCGCCTCTCTTATGAGCTTTACTCCCAGGACACCGTCTTCACCGTCGTGATCATCAGCCTGTCGACCCTGCTGATCGGACTTTTCTCGATCGCCATCGCCGGCTATCTCACGCTGGGCGAAAATCCGCGCACTATCCTGATGTTGCGCTGGCTCTATCGCTGGCCGATGTTCATTCCATTCATCGTCGTGGGGCAGGTGCTGCGGACCTTTCTCGCCAAGAACGGCCTGATGAATAACCTGCTGATCGCCGGAGGATTGATCACCCCTGCCGACACGATCAGCTTTCTCGACTGGCGTGGCATCGTGATCGCCTTCGTCTGGAAGCAGACGCCCTTCGTGACGTTGCTGGTGGCCGGCGCCATGGCCTCGCTTGATCGCGGCACGATCGAGGCGGCTCGCAATCTGGGGGCCTCGCGGCTGCGTATCCTGGCCGAAATCGTGGTTCCGCAGGTTGCCACGACGCTCCTGGTCGGGCTCGTCCTGTCTTTCGTCACCATGATGTCGGTGTTGTCGGTGCCGCTGATGATCAATGCCCAATCGCCGACCATGCTGACCACCGATATCGCCTTTCGCATCAACGCCTATGGCGACTACGGCGTGGCAAATGCGCTCGGCCTGATCTCCTTGCTGATTGCCGCGGGAGCGGCCTGGATCTATCTGCGCAGAGGAATGAGGCAACACGCATCATGACCGTCTTGAGCACGACCAGACCTGCCGCCCGCCCGCGGATGGATCTGTGGTGGTTGCCGCGTGCCACCATCCTCGGTGGGCTGGCCTTCATCATTTTCGGACCGCTCAGCAATCTGCTGCTCTGGACTGTGGCGGAGAAATGGTATTTTCCGCATACGCTGCCGTTGCAATACGGCTTCAGCTTCTGGAACCGGGTCTTCGCGCCGCGTGGCAATGCGCTGGAATCGCTGAGCAACAGCGTGCTGGTCGCGGGCTTGACCGTGCTGCTCGCCCTCGCCCTGGCGATACCTGCAGGCTATGCGCTGGCGCGCCTTAAACTGCCCCTGCGCGGGCTCATCCTGCTCGCCTTTCTCATTCCCCAGGCTTTTCCCAATCTTTCCGTCTACGTCAATGTCGCGCGGCTGTTCTATGAGATCGGGCTCAACGGTACCATCCCCGGCGTGGTCCTGGTCCATGTCATGCACGGCCTGGTCTATGCCGTGTGGATCGCAACGGCAGCCTTTTCCGCCATCGACCCCGAGCTCGAACAGGCGGCGCGTTCGATCGGCGCCGGCGCCTTGCGCTGCTTTCGCGACATTACCCTGCCGCTGGCCATGCCGGGCCTGATGGCAAGCGCCATTTTCGTCTTCCTGGAATCGCTCGACGAATTCACCGGCAGCTATTTCGTCGGCGCACCGGATGTCAATCTGCTGCCCTTGCTGCTCTATACCGCCGGCGCCGGCGGCAATTATCAGGTTGCCTCGATCACCGCGCTCCTGCTGCTGATCCCGTCGATCGGCTTCATGCTGGTGGTCGAACGCTTTCTCAAGGCCGACGTGCTGCAGCGGGTCGGCCAGTAACGGACCAAGATCATGCCGAAGGACGATCCCTCACATCAGGACATCACCGGTTTCGTGAGCGCTCAGCACGTCGCCCGGCGCGCCGGCGTTTCGCGCTCCGCCGTGTCCCGCGCTTTCACCCCGGGGGCAAGCATCGCGCCGGTGACGCGGGAAAGGGTCATGCGGGCGGCCGAGGAGCTCGGCTATCAGGTCAACGATCTGGCGCGCGGCCTGCTCAGCAACCAGAGCCGCTTGGTCGGCCTGGTCGTCACCAAGCCCGAAGTCGGGTTTCGCGCGCATCTGACGGCCGCCCTGGCAAAGGCGTTGATCCTGCGTGGCAGCGTACCGATCCTCATTAATACCGGCCAGACCGAGCAAGAGCTGCTCGCCGCGCAGCGGACGTTGTTCGGTCATCGCGCCGAGGCGACCATCATCGTCTCAGGCTCGCCGCCATCTTCTTTCGTCGATCTCGCGCGTCGTAACGGCCAGCCGCTGGTGGTGCTCGGCCGGTCGGAACCGGAGGCGGATCATGTCCGCATCGGCAATGCCGAGGCGGCGCGGCAGGCGGCGACGCTGTTCGTGGCCAGGGGCATGACGGAGCTGGGGCTGGTCGGCTCACGATCCACGACCCCCAGCATTGTCGAACGCGAGGCCGCCTTCCAAATGCAAGCCGTCGCGCTGGGCGCGCGCGTGGTCCGGGTTCAAGGCGGCGATTCCGACTATGCGGGCGGGCTTGAGGCGGCGGCGCAGTTGTTTGCTGCGCGTCACCGGCCGCAGGCGGTCTTCTGCGTCAATGACCTGATTGCCTTTGCCGTCATGGATTATGCCCGCCAGCTTCTTGGGTGGGCGGTTCCCGGCGATCTGTCGATCATCGGCTTTGACGATGTGCCGGAAGCAGGCTGGCTCGCTTACGATCTCACCACCTTTCGCCAGGACCCGGAATTAATGGCTGCTGAGACGATGCGGGTGCTCGATCGGCGCCAGGCCGAGCCGGACCAGCCGCCGATCCGCCAGCACCTGATGCCGCCGCTGGTGGTGCGGCGCAGTTTCGCGCCACACCCAGCCGGCTGACAGGCGCGCGAATTTTGGAATCTATCGCAAAGGACCGAAATGACCTGTGAGTTTCCCGACGATCCGCGTTACGTGCTTGCCCGGGCGATCATTCTCGAGGCGGCGGCCTTGGCCGCGCGTCATTTCGACAACCTGGCGGCACTTGAGACCAGCACCAAGCTCAACGGGCAGGACGTGGTGACTATCGCGGATCGCGAGGTCGAGGCCTTGATCCGCGCGCGCATCGCCGCAGCCTATCCCGATGATGGCATTCTCGGCGAAGAGGAGGGATTTCATCCCGGCTCTTCCGGCTATATCTGGGTGGTGGACCCGATCGACGGCACCAGTTGTTTTCTGCACGGTCTGCGCAGCTGGTGTATTTCGATTGCCGTCATGAAAGGCGAGGAGACTGTCCTCGGGCTGATCCAGCAGCCCTGCACCCAGGACCTTTTCGTGGCGAAATCCGGACGCGGGGCCTTTCTCAACGGCCTGCCGATCGCCGTCGACCGGCGGGCCCGCATCGCCACCGGATTGCTCGGCGTCGGCGCCAATTTTCGCCGTCCCGCCGAGGAGGTGTCGCGCTTCATCCGCGGCCTGTTGGAGGCCGGCGGCATGTTCATCCGCAACGGCTCGGGTGCGTTGATGCTGGCGGAGGTCGCCTGCGGCCGTCTCGCAGGCTATTACGAGCCGCATATCAATGCCTGGGACTGCCTGGCGGGGTTGTGCCTGATCCGCGAAGCCGGCGGCTGGACGGCAGATTATCCGGGCTCGCAAGCGCTCCTGGCCGGTGCGCCGGTGCTCGCAGCGGCACCGCAGCTGCGAGAAGAGCTGTTGCAGCTCGTCGCCGCAACAGTTGATGCCAGCTGATGCCGACGACCGCGGCTAGCCGTCGAGGATATCGCGTATCTTCGCCGCAAGCTGGTCGATGGTGAAAGGCTTGGCGAGATAGGCTGTCCCGGCGTCCAGAATCCCGTTATGGACGATGGCGTTCCGCGTATAGCCAGTGGTGTAAAGGACGGGAAGGGTCGGAAGCATGGCCTGGGCCTTGTCCGCGAGGACCCGTCCGCTCATGCCCGGCATCACGACGTCGGTGAAGAGCAGCGAAACATCCGAATGCTGTTCGAGCAGTTTGAGCGCTTCGTCGGGAGAGGCCGCCGTGATCACGCGGTAGCCCAATTCCACCAGAGCGTCGACGGTGACGTTCCTTACCTGCTCTTCGTCTTCGACGACGAGAATGATCTCGCTCGCTTTGGCGCGGGGGAGGCGCGCATTTGACGTAAGCACCTGCGAGGCCTCGCCTGAACCCAGGTGTCGGGGCAGATATATCTTTATGGTCGTCCCGTGGCCCACTTCCGAATAGATTTTGATATGGCCCTGCGACTGCTTGACGAAGCCGAAGACCTGGCTCAGTCCAAGGCCGGTCCCCTTGCCGGGGCCCTTGGTCGTGAAGAACGGATCAAAGGCGTGCTCCATGACTTCCTTGCTCATGCCAAGCCCGGTATCCGTTATCGAAATCATCACGTATTGCCCGGGAACGACCTCGAGATGAGCTTTCGCATATCGTTCATCGAGGTCGGCATTGGCCGTCTCGATCGTCAGCCGACCTCCGTCGGGCATGGCGTCTCGCGCATTGAGTGCCAGATTGACAACGGAACTTTCCAGCTGGGTTTTATCGGCGTTAATCAGCCAAATTCCGCCGCTCAGGACGGTTTCGATTTCGATCATTTCACCCAAGGTGCGGCGTAGCATCTCGGAAACGCCGGAAAGCAGTTTGTTCGGATCGATCGGCAGGGGCGACAGCGCCTGTTGCCGCGAAAAAGCGAGCAGGCGCGCGGTCAGCAAGGACGCCCGATTTGCCGCTTCGCGGGCATTGGTAACGTGCCTCCGGGCCTTGGGCTGCTCCGCTTCCGGCATGCCCCGGAGAACGAGATCCAGGCTACCGATGATCACCGCGAGCATGTTGTTGAAGTCATGCGCGATGCCTCCGGTGAGCTGGCCGATCGCCTCCATCTTCTGCAACTGCCGGACCTGTTCTTCGACCGCCTCTCTTTCCTTGGCGGCATTTCTCAGTCGTTCGTAGGAAGCCTGCAGTTCCGCGGCTCGTTTCCGGGCATGGAAGAATGAAAGGCCGGCCAGGGAGATGCCAAGGATAGCGCCCATAGCCGATGTGATCCGGGCGATATCGGTGATGCGCGATTGGCTGGCATATCGGTTCTGCAGCAGAGCTTCCTCTTCCATCCGCATGGTCTCGATTGCGGACCGGAAGCCATCCATGATGGTATTGCCGCTGCCGGCCTCAATTGCCGACTGGGCTTCGCTGACCTGGCCGGCCATGCGCAGCCGGATGACATTCTCCAGCTCGATGAGCTTTGCGCTGGCCGTGGTCTTGACTGCTTTTACGTTCTGCTGCTGCGCCGGGTTGTCGGCGGTGAGCACCTGCAGCTTGTCGATCTCATTGAGCAATTGCTGCTTGGCGGTGCTGTAGGGATCCAGATACTCCGGTCGCCCGGTCAGCAGATACCCCCGCTGGCCCGTCTCGGCCTGGGTTCCGAGGGCGAGGACGTGGTTGAGCTGGTTTTCTACCTGGAGTGCGTGTTGCACCCAGAAGGTGACGTTGTTCTGCTGGTACCAGAGCCAAAGCGTGAGGCCGGATGAGGTGAGCAATAGTCCAAAGCCGACGGCCAAGGCGAGAAACAGCCGATCGAGTCGAAATGTCAGCATACTTCGAAGTCCCGGTAAGATAACGGAGAGCTAACTTAATCGGCCCGTTGCAGGCCTTTACCCAGCCGCCAACACTGTAGCGAACCGCAACCGAGAATAGATAGCAAAATGCTGCCGGGCAGGTGAAGCCTGCCCATTGGGCATGTTTTGACGGCTTTGCCGCACGCAGTGCCGGGTTGGTCCTGGACTATCCGCTTGGGCCGACCATGTCGGCAGGTTGATGAGGGACCTGCCGGGATTGGCGACGGGCGGGCGCTTGCGTTCAGGCAGCAGGGGGGAGGTGGTGCCATCTGCGCCGGACATCCTGTGTCGTGCGCTCATAAGCCATCCGGCCGGCACAGCGTGCGATTGGGGAAACGGTCTAAGCTGTTGATTTAATGGTGCCCGCAGCAGGAATTGAACCCGCGACCTACTGATTACAAATCAGTTGCTCTACCAGCTGAGCTATACGGGCGTCCGGCACGCTGGAACGCTGCCAAAGCCACGGTTTGATAGCCTGAATTCGGTCCGCGGATCAAGCCTGTGCCGGCGTGACGGCGCATTTTCCGGCCAGCGGCGACTCGGGAATCCGCCGCCGGCCGGAAAGGGCTTTAGCCGCGGTATTGCACTTTCGGCAGCACGCAGAGCATCTCATAGAGCAGATTGGCGCCCAGCAGCGAGGTATTGCCTTGCGGATCGTAAGGCGGGGCAACTTCCACGAGATCGCCGCCGACGATGTCGAGGCCACGGCAGCCGCGAATGACTTCCAGCCCCTGGATGGTGGTGAGGCCGCCCGGTTCCGGCGTGCCGGTACCGGGGGCGGAGGAGGGGTCGAGGCCGTCGATGTCGAAGCTGATATAGACCGGACCCTTGCCGAGCTGGGCGCGGACCTCCGCCATCAGCGGGGTCAACGACTTGTACCAGCATTCCTCGGCCTGGACGACGCGGAAGCCCTGGGCGCGCGGCCAGTCGAAGTCCTCTGCCTCGTAACCGGTGCCACGCAGGCCGATCTGCACCACGCGCTTGCCGTTGAGCAGGCCTTCCTCGACGGCGCGGCGGAAGGGCGTGCCATGGGCGATCTTCTCGCCGAACATGGTGTCGTTGATGTCGGCATGGGCATCGACATGGACCAGGCCGACGGGGCCGTGCTTGCGGGCGATGGCGCGCAGGATCGGCAGTACGATCGTGTGGTCGCCGCCCATGGTGAGCGGAATGCAATCGTGGCCGAGGATCTCGTCATAGGCAGCCTCAATGAGGCCGATGCTCTTCTGCAGGTTGAAGGTGTTGATGGCGACGTCGCCGATATCGGCCACCTGCAGGCTGTCGAAGGGTGCTGCGCGCGTTGCCATATTGTAGGGGCGGAGCAGGCAGGATTCGGCGCGGATCTGGCGCGGACCGAAGCGGGCGCCGGAGCGGTTGGAGGTGCCGGTATCCAGCGGCACGCCGACGAAGGCCACGTCGAGGCCGGCCGCCGAGGGTTGCGAGGGCAGGCGCATCATGGTGGCGGGGCCGCCGAAGCGGGGCATCTTGTTGCCGCCAAGCGGCTGGTTGAAATTTTCTGACATCGCTCAACTCACAGGATAAAAGTCGTTCTTGTCTGATCGGATACGACGGAGATAACAGCTTGCCGCCTTCCGAGCCATGTTCGTTCCACGGGGCGGCGCTCATGTCGCCGCGCTTGACCAATTGCCGCAACATACAGCAATGTCCGCACAAAGTTCTATTGGACAGTTGTTCAGTAGTGGGCGGAAGATCAACTTAGGTCAGGTTAACATGCGGTATTCTCCGTTTTGCGAGCGAATCAGTGGCGAGGGCGTTGCCGCCTGGGACATTCATCACAAGGCGATCCAGGACAAGCGGGCCGGGCGCGATGTGATCGTGCTGTCGATCGGCGATCCGGATTTCGATACGCCGCCGGCGATCACCGAAACGGCGGTTGCCTCGCTGCGGCGCGGCGACACGCATTATTCCGACATTATCGGCTTTCCCGATCTGCGCGCCGCAGTGGCGGCGCAGCATAAGCGCCTGTCGGGGCAGGATGTGACGGCGGCCAATGTCGCCATCGTCGCGGGTTGCCAGCCGGGCCTGTTCGCGGCGTCGCTGTGCTTGCTGGCGCCGGGCGACGATGTCGTCGTGCTGGACCCCATGTACCTCACCTATGAGGCGACGATCCAAGCGGCGGGCGCGCGCCTGATCCGTGTCTCGCAGCGGCCGGAAAACCATTTCCATCTCGATCCGAAGGATCTCGAGAAGGCGATCACGCCGAACACCAAGGCGCTGTTCTTCGCCACGCCGAGCAACCCGACCGGCGCGATGATGTCGCTCGAAACGGCGCAGGCGGTGGCGGAGATCGCCATCCGCCATGACCTCTGGGTCGTCTCTGACGAAGTCTACGCGGCACTTACCTTCGGCAAGCAGCATGTCAGCATCGGCGGCCTGCCGGGCATGGGCGAGCGCACGGTGACGGTGAATTCGCTTTCCAAGTCGCATGCCATGACCGGCTGGCGCATCGGCTGGATGGTGGGGCCGGAGGAACTGGCGCATCACGTCCATGCGCTCGGCCTCAGCATGCAATACGGCCTGCCGCCCTTCATTCAGCATGCGGCCACCTATGCGCTGACCCACGACGTGCCGGAAGTCGAGCAGATGCGCCAGGCCTATCAACGCCGGCGCGACACGGCGGTGGCGCGGCTCAATCAGGTGCCGGGTCTCTCCTGCCATGTGCCGGAAGCCGGCATGTTCATGATGCTGGATGTGCGCAGGACCGGCATGTCGGCCTATGACTATGCCTGGGGCCTCTATAAGGCCACCGGCGTCTCGGTACTCGATGCCAGCGCCTTCGGACCCAGTGCCGCCGGCCATCTGCGCGTTTCTTTCGTGGTCGACGAAGCCAGCCTGGACGAAGCTTGCAAGCGCATCGCCGCCTATACCAGCTCGCTGCCGGGAGTGGCGGCCTGAGGCGCAGTGCCTCCTATCGATCATGTTCGGCCAGGAAACTGCGGGCAATTTCGCGCAGCTTCTCCTGGCCGAAACTATCGAAATGACCGCCATGCGCCACGCTGACCGATAGCTCGAGGACGCGCTTCATCGAGTTGATATAGTGCTGCATGTCGGTGTGATAGGCCTCGTAAGCCAAGGGGCCGTCATAGATCACGTCGCCGGAAAACAGAATGCCGGTCGCCTTTTCATAGAGTGCGATCGAACCCGGCGAATGGCCGGGCAGATGCAAGACCTCGAAGCTGCGATCGCCGAGATCGATGAATTCGCCGTCATCGAGATAGGTCTGGGCCGGGGCGGGCTGCACGTCATAGCGCGCGGCATTCCAGTCGCCCGGCGGCAGGGCGGTGAAGATATCATCGCTGACATAATCGTCGGCCACCGTGTTGTAGCGATCCGGCCGCACCAGGATCTCTGCCTCCGAGATATGGATGGCGCGCTTGGGAAATTCATGGTGGTTGCCGATATGGTCGAAATGGCTATGGCTGGCGACCGCCAGCAGCGGCCGTTCGGTCACCAGCTTCACCTGCTCGCGCAGGCTGACGACACCCATGCCGGAATCCACCAGCAGGTCCTGGTCGCGGCCGCGTATATGCCAGATATTGCAGCGGTAATAGGGCTTGATATGCGGTTCCCAGATCCAGGTGACGCCGTCGCCGACGGATTGAGTTTCATACCAGGTCTCGGGCGTGGCGATCTGCATGTGAACGGCCTTCCTTACACGACGGCACGGCTGCGGCGCTTGAGAATATCGGCGGCGGGCAGGCCGGCGAAGACGACATCGATCTGCGCTGTCATCCGCCGCTTCATCTCCTCGATCGGCATGGCCTCCTGGGTGACGAAGACAACGAACAGGCAATTGCAGATTTCAAATAGAATATCGCCGGCAATGCGAGCGTCAATTTCCGCGCTGATATCGCCGCGCGCCTGCAAGCTCGCTACCAGCTCGCCAACCTGATCGGCCAATTTGCGATCGAGTTCGGCATAGCCGAGGCCGAAAGGTGAGGCGGGCTGGGTTATCGCCGTGGCGATGGCGTTGCGCCACAGCTCCTTGGTGAGATGGACCAGGGAGTGATCGACATAGGATTCCAGTAAGCCACGGATCGCCTTCATCGGATCCTTCGGCGCCCGGGCGATCAGCTTCTTGCCATTGGCGCGGACCTCTTCACCATCCAGCGCCACCAGCGCCAACAGCAGATCGCCCTTCGACTGAAAGTAGTTATAGACCGTGCCGGGAGCCACTTCGGCGCGCTCGGCAATCGCTTCGATGCTGGTCTCGGCGTAGCCGGTACGCTGGAACAGGGTCCCGGCCGCTTCCAGGATATCGCGGTGCCGTGTCGCCTTTTGTCTCTCGCGTAAACCGGCCATATTCCCCGCATCTCGCTATTTTTATCGGCAGAAAATGAATTGACTTAATTTTGTAGTTCATTCATTTTTCGTCAAGCAGGAAAATGCGTCGCCAAGAAGATCGAGTCAACGATCTGGCGATGTCGCGGCAGCGAGGAAGTGCCGGCCTGTTCCAAGTCAGATCCGCAGGGGGATATCCGCATGTCCACATCACATCTATTTCGCATTCTGAGGACGTCCGCGACCGTCGCCGGCGTGTTGCTCTCCGTTTCGCTCTCCGCGAGGGCCGCCGACACGCTGAACGTCTTGACCTGGTGCGATCACGAAGATCCGTCGCTGCTCGAACCCTTCGAGAAGGCTAACGGCGTGAAGATCAATTTCAAGGATATCGACAGCACGGCGGCTGCTTTGGCGGTGCTGGGGCAGTCGAAGCCCGGCGACTGGGATGTCCTGGTGGTGGATGAGACGGATACCGGCCGGCTGGCGAAAATGGGCCTGCTGCAGGAATTGAACGCGAAGGACTATCCGTTCGGCGACATCCCGGCGGAGATCGCCGATCCCAAGCTGACCTCGGTCGATGGCAAGCTCTACACCGTGCCGGAAAAGTTCGGCTACAACACGGTCGCCTTCAACAAGACGGCCGTCGATCCCAAGGTGATGACGGACATCAAAGCGATCTGGGATCCCAAATATAAGGGCAAGGTCGCGGTCTATGACTATTACGTGCCGGAAATCGAATATGTGGCGATTGCCTTGGGCAAGAAGCCGTCGGAATTGACCGAGGCCGATCTTCCGGCGATCAAGGAAAAGCTGATCGCGCTCAAGGCCAATGCCGCCATGGTCGGTGATGTCACCACCGTGCAGCAAGCCCTGGCGACCGGCGCAGTCGACATCCTGGTCGGCGGTGGCGAGTGGGTGACGGCCGGCATTGCCAAGGACAATCCCAATCTCGATTACGTCATCCCGACCCAGGGTGGCGTGCGCTGGCAACAGGGCCTCGGCGTCTTCGCCGGTTCGACCAAGAAGGATCTCGCCACCAAATTCGTGCAATACATCGTCAGCCCGGAAGCGCAGGGCAAGCTCGCCACCTCGGCCTGCTATTGGGGCATGCCGGCAAACGGCAAGGCCGTGCTGAATGATGAGCAGAAGACAATCCTGCGCTGGGCCGACCAGCCGGGCTATATCAAGACCTCGTATCCCTATCTGCAGATGACGCCGGACTTCGATAAGAAGCTGCAGGCGCTCTGGGCGGAAGTGTTGCAGGCAAAGTGAGGCCACCGGCGAACCGGCCTGCGCGGTCGGTTCGCCGCCTCCTCCCTAAAAGAGACAGGTCTCGTGTCCGCATCAGAGCTATCCCAGAACGAGAAGCTGGCAACCCGGCGTGCCACGCTGGCGGGTCTCGCCTTCTCGTTGCCGGCCGTCGCCTGGATCGGCCTGTTCTTTGCCGCGCCTCTGGTCATCATGAGCGTTTACAGCCTGATGCCTTTGGGGTCGGAGGGATCCCTCAGTCTCGACAATTACCGGCATTTCTTCGGCGAACCCGCCTATGTGCAGGCGATCTGGAATTCCGTGGTGACGACGGCGATCGTGGTCGTCGTCAGCCTGCTGTTGGCCTATCCCTTCGCTTATATCCTCGCCTATAAAGTACCGAAACGGTGGCAGCGTCTGGCGCTCGCCTGCGCCATCCTGCCGTTCTGGACCTCTTATGTCGTGCGCTCCTATGCCTGGCTGCTGGTGCTGGCGCCGACCGGCATCGTCAATTGGGTGCTGATGGGGCTGCATGTGACCGATCGCCCGATCACGCTGGCTTACAATCCCGGCGCGACCGATCTCGGCTTCGTGCATTTCTTCATCATGCTCAATGCCCTGACGATCTATGCCAACCTGGTGCAGATCAATCCGCGCTATGTGCTGGCGGCGCAGGATCTCGGCGCTTCGGCCTGGCGCAGCTTCATCGCCGTCACCCTGCCGCTCAGCATTCCCGGCATGACCGTCGGCGCCTTTCTGACGGTGGTGCTGTGCATCGGTGATTTCATCACACCGCAGATTCTGGGCGGCAATAAGGAATTGCTGCTGCCGCAGGTGATCATGATGCAGATCCAGCGCCAGCTTGACCTGCCGATGGCCTCGACCATGTCTCTGGTCCTGACCCTGATCGTCGCCGTGGTCTATCTCGTTCTGCAGCGCAAGATGCGCATGTCGAGGCTATAACCCATGCGCTGGACCCGACGCCTCGGCAACCTCGTCTCAGGCTTCTATCTGACGGCCTGCTATATCTTCATCCTGCTGCCGGTCGCCGTGTTGATCCTGTTCTCCTTTCAGGATGGCCGCCTGCCGGTGCCGCCCTTTCACGGGCCGACCTTGAACTGGTACGCGACGGCGATCGCCAATGACCGGTTGATGACCGGGCTCGGCAATTCACTGCTGGTGGGACTCTCGTCTTCCGCTTTGTCGGTGATCCTGGGCTTCCTCGCCGCCTATGGTGTTTCGCGCTATGAATTTGCGGGCAAGCGGCTGTTGCAGGGTGTCATCATCCTGCCCTTGGCCGTTTCCTATCTGCTGGTCGGCATGGGGCTGCTGGTGAGCCTTTCGTCCCTGGGGCTGGGACCCTCGCTGGCGATGGTGGTGATCGGCCATGTAGTCATCAACATGCCGCTGGCCTTTGCCATCTGTCTCGCGCAGCTGGGCGAGCATCAACGCAAGATCGAATGGGCGGCGCGCGACCTCGGCGCCTCGACCTTCCGGGTGCTGACGCTGGTGACCATGCCGATGATCGCACCGGCCCTGATCGCGGCCTTTTGCCTGTGCTTCACGCTCTCCTGGGATGAATTTATCATCGCCTTCCTGGTGACGCGTTTCGACGTCACGCTGCCGATCGTCATCTGGACCATGTTGCGCGGCGGTCTCAACCCGCAGACCAATGCCGTCGGTTCCTTCATCTTTCTCTGCTCCATCCTGCTGCTGCTCGTGGTGGAGTTGCTGCTGTTCAGAAAGCGTCGCGAATGACCAACCATCCGCATCTCGATATTGCCGCTGTCCGCAAGGTCTATGGCGAGGTCACGGCGCTTGACGATGTGTCGCTGGCTGTCGAGCAGGGCGCCTATGTCGTGCTGCTGGGGCCGTCGGGCAGCGGCAAGACCACCTTGCTGTCGGCGATCGGCGGCTTCATCATTCCGACCTCGGGACGCATCAGCATCGCCGGCCGCGACGTGACGACCCTGGCGCCGGCGCAGCGGCCGACCACGACCCTGTTCCAGGATTATGCGCTGTTCCCGCATATGTCGGTCGCCGGCAATGTTGGTTTCGGCTTGAAGATCCGCAGGGTCGGTGGCGCTGATTGCGACAAGCGGATCGCCGCGGCCCTGGAAATGGTCGGCCTTGCCGGCTATGGCAAGCGCGGCATCCATGAATTGTCCGGTGGTCAGCGCCAGCGCGTGGCGCTGGCGCGGGCTCTTGTGGTCGAGCCGGAAATCCTGCTGCTCGATGAGCCGCTGGGGGCGCTCGATCTCAATCTGCGTCGCCAGATGCAGGATGAATTGATGGACCTGCAACGCCGCACCGGCCGCAGCTTCGTCCATGTGACACATGACCAGGAAGAGGCAATGGCCTTGGCCTCGTTGATCGTTGTCATGAACAAGGGCCGCATCGAGGATATGGGGACGCCAAAGCGCATCTATGAGCGGCCGGCTACCCGCTTTACCGCCACTTTCATGGGCGAAAGCACGCAGATTGCCGGTCGGATCTCAGGCAGCCAGAACGGCATCTTCAATGTGACAACCGCGATCGGCCATCTGCATGCCGTCGGCGATGCCGGCGACGGGTCGGAAGTGACGCTGATCCTGCGCCCCGAAAACATTCTCGTCGGCGCTGCCGGCCACGTGGCGCTCGGCACCGCCCGCATCCGCGAAGCCGTGTTCCAGGGCGCACACTATCGGGTCCTCGCCAGCAGCGAGGCCGCAGGCCAGGAATTTGTCCTGCGTCTTCCGCCCGACGCCCGGGTTGAGCAAGGTATGGCGTTAAGCCTCAGTTGCCAGGCAAACCGGCTGGTTGCGGTCGCCAGATGAGCCAGTTTGCCAGCCGGTGGTGAGGCAATTTCGTCATCTCGCCGACAGCTTTGACTGCCGTGACGGCTTGATTCTGTACAGCTGTCAGATAGAGTGCCGGCCATCATGCTGACAGGAATGAACGAATTCGGAAGGCTCAAGCGGCTGGCCATGCGGCGGCCCTTGGAAGCCATGTGCAATCAGGCCAAGATCGATGCGGAATGGCGCGATCTCAATTATCACACCCGGCCGGATTTTGACCTTGCCCGGCGCGAGCACGATGCCTTCGCGGCGATCATCCGCAGCGTCGGGGCGGAGATTACCTATCTGCCGGATGACGCGGCACTGACCATGGACAGCCTCTATGTCCGCGATGCCGCGGCGGTATCACCCAAGGGTGTCATTCTCTGCAACATGGGCAAGGCGGCGCGGCGCGGCGAACCCGGCATCCACGGCAAGGCCTTCGAGGCCGCGGGGATTCCGGTGCTGGGTGCCGTCACCGGCCAGGGCAGCATTGAGGGCGGCGATCTCATCTGGCTCGACGACAAGACCGTCGCCATCGGCCGCACCTATCGCACCAATGACGAGGGCATCCGCCAGTTCAAGGACATGGTCGGCCCGGAGGTGCATGTGGAGGTGACCGCCCTGCCGCATTACAAGGGCCAGTCCGACGTCTTCCACCTGATGTCGATCATCAGCCCCTTGGACAAGGATCTGCAGCTTGTCTATTCGCCGCTGATGCCGATCCCGTTCCGGGAATGGCTGCTCGCCAAGGGCATGACTCTGGTCGAGGTGCCGGACAGTGAATTCGCCAGCATGGGCTGCAACGTCCTCGCCATCGCGCCACGCGAAGTGGTGATGGTGAAGGGCAATCCGGAAACCAGGAAGCGGATGGAAGCGGCCGGCTGCAAGGTGCATGTGATCGATGCCGACGCGATCTCGGTGCCGGGCGAGGGCGGCCCGACCTGCCTGACACGGCCGTTGATCCGGGGATAGTGCCGTAAAAAGCGGAGAGAGGGGCCGGTTTCGGCCCTTTTTTCTGTGCCGCTTGTCGACCGCAAGCAGCGGATAGTTCGCCGGCCGATCTTGCGCCATATCGGGAGCATCATTTCTCGTGATGGAGCTTGATCATGAACTTTCGTTTCAGCGGTTTGCCGCTCGAGCCCTTCAAGGCCGCCTTTGCCCTCAGCGATGCCGAATTGCTGGCACAGGGCATGCGCCGTTATGTCGCCGACAGCAAGCCCGGCTTTCCCTGCCGCGTCACCTTGGAAGATGCCGAGCCGGGTGAAGAGGTCATCTTGCTGTCCTATGCGCATCAGCCGGCCGATAGATCGCCGTACCGGGCGGAAGGACCGATTTTCGTCCGGCAGGCGGCCAAGGCGAGCTATCAAAACCAAGCCGAGATTCCGCCGGTCCTGCCGGGGCGCCTCTTGTCCCTCCGGGGCTATGACGCGGACGATCTCATGGTGGAAGCCGAGGTTGTCGAGGGCGGCGATCTGGAAGCCGAGCTCGGCAAGTTCTTCAGCAGCGACGCTGTCGCTTACATCCATATCCACTACGCGCGCCGGGGCTGCTTTGCCTGCCGGGTCGATCGCCGCTGACGGATGAAGTTCAGTTTGCCGGCCAAGGTCAATCACGCAGGCCGCCGCTGAAGGGCCGCGTCGTCGTAACGATGCGGCCCTGTACTTTTCATGTCATTCGTGTCCGGCCCGCCCGCTCTGGTGAGCGCGGTTTCCGATTTCTTTGGTGCCGAATCGACATGCCCCGGCCTCGAGCCGACGGCATCTGTCTCCCCTGTTCTGTCGCGTCGCAATCTTCGCAAAATCGGGCGAAAAACTAAGAGTTTGCGCGCATTCCCCCTTCTCTAATGCGGCGATCCGGCCTGTCCCGGATTCGACAGCGAAGTGCCGCTGACAAGGCAAAAGTTTATTTGGGGGAAATCCAGTTGAACAACAGGAAACAACTTGATAGCCTCAAATCGTCACGGCTTGCGGCCGCGATGATGACAGCATTGGGGATGTGATCACATGTGGCCAGCCTTTGTCCCATCAGGCCTGTTCAAATACGGGCTCGCCAAGAAATACCCGGCCGCGCGCCATTTTCCCGCCCCCAAGGATCTGAAACCGACCTATGACGTCGTCATTATCGGCGGCGGCGGCCACGGTCTCGCCTGCGCCTATTATCTGGCTCGCTATCATGGCATCACCAATGTCTGCGTCATCGAGAAGGGTTATCTCGCCGGCGGCAACACGGCGCGCAACACGGCGATCATTCGCTCGAATTACCTGACGCCGGAAGGCGTGGCTTTCTATGACCAGTCGGTGCGGCTCTATCAGGAACTGAGCCAGGAATTCGATTACAACATCCTCTATTCGGAACGCGGCCATTTCACCCTGGCGCATACCGATGCCGCCATGCGCACCAGCCGCTGGCGTGCCGAGGTCAACAAGCAGCTCGGCGTCAATTCCGAACTGATCTATCCGGAAGACATCGCCAAGCTGTGTCCGGCGCTCAATCTTTCCGACAAGGTGCGCTACCCCATCATGGGCGCACTCTATCATCCGCCGGGATCGATCGCGCGGCACGACGCCGTGGCCTGGGGCTATGCGCGCGGTGCGGCCGAGGCTGGCGTCGAAATTCACCAGCAGACGGCCGTCACCGGCATCATCATCGAGAAGGGCCGCGTCAAGGGCGTGCAGACGACGCGCGGCACGGTCTATGCCAATAAGGTGATGCAGGCGACGGCCGGGTCGTCCTCGCTGATCGCCAAGATGGCCGGCTTCCAATTGCCGATCCGCACCATTCCGCTGCAGGCCTGCGTCTCGGTGCCGGTCAAGCCGTTCCTCGACCAAATCATCGTTTCGGGCAGCCTGCACGTTTATGTCTCGCAGTCTTCGCGCGGCGAACTGGTGATGGGTGGCTCGACCGATCCCTATTCGCTGTATTCGACGCGTTCGACCTTGGATTTCAAGGAGGGGCTGCTGGGCCATATGCTGGAACTGCTGCCGATGCTGGGCGAGTTGAAGATCCTGCGGCAATGGGCCGGCATGGCCGACATGACACCCGATTTCAGCCCGGTCATGGGCAAGACCCCGGTCGAGAATTATTACATCGACAGCGGCTGGGGCACCTGGGGCTTCAAGGCGACGCCGGTCTGCGGCATGACCATGGCCCATACCATCGCCACCGGCGAGCCGCATGAGCTGATCAAGCCATTCAATCTCGACCGCTTCGTCACTTTCGCCCAGGTCGGCGAAAAGGGCGCCGCTTCGGTCGGCCATTGAGGGGAGGGACAAGATGAAAGTCATGAATTGCCCGCTCAATGGGCCCCGCAATGTCAGCGAATTCGTCTGGGGCGGCGAGGTCAAGCCGATGGTCGATCCGGCGACGCTGAGCGACCTTGACTGGGGCGCCTATTGTTTCCTGGAGAACAACACGGCCGGGGTGGTACGCGAATGGTGGTGCCATGTGCCGACCTCCTATTGGTTCATCGCCGAACGCAACACCGTGACCGACGACATCATCCGCACCTATCCCGCCAGCGAGATTTTCGACAAGCGCGTTGACTACGCCGCCAATAAGAACGGGGACAAGAAATGACGGCGCCGACTCCCATCTCCGGACAAAACCGTCTGCCGGCGCCGCGCGGCCTGCTGATCGACCGCAGCCAGCCGGTTACCTTCAGCTTCGAAGGCCGCAGCTTCACCGGTTATGCCGGCGATACCATCGCCAGCGCTTTGGCGGCCAATGACGCCTGGATGATCTCGCGCTCGTTCAAATATCACCGGCCGCGCGGCATCCTCACCATGATCGGCCAGGATGCCAATACGCTGGTGCAGGTTGGCGACGAGCCGAACTGCCTTGCCGACAAGCGCGAGATCGCTGCCGGCATGGAGGCCGAGGGGCAGAACTACTTCGGCACGTTGGATGCCGATCGTGGCCGCATGGTGGAACTGGTCAAGAAGTTCCTGCCGGTCGGTTTCTATTACAAGACCTTCCATGAGAAGCGGGCATCCTGGCGCTTCTGGGAGCCGATCGTGCGGACCCTGGCCGGTCTCGGCAAGATCGATCTCAAGGCTGATTTCCATCACAGCTACTACGACAAAAAGTATCTTTTTGCTGATGTGGCGGTGATCGGCGGCGGTCCTGCCGGGCTGGCGGCAGCGCTGCAGGCGGCTGAGACGGGCGCCGAGGTCATCCTTATCGAGGAAAATCCCATCCTCGGCGGCAGCCTCAATTACGCGCGCTTCGACGAAACCGGCGAACAGGCTTGCCAGGTAACCGGCGATCTCGTCGCCCGGGTGAAGCTGAAATCGAATATCACAGTGATGACCAGGGCGATCTGCTCCGGCTGGTTCGCCGACAACTGGCTGCCGGTCATCCAGGGCAATCGCCTGCACAAGTTGCGCGCACGCGCGGTCGTCATTGCTACCGGCTCGATCGAACAGCCAGCGGTATTCCGCAACAATGATCTGCCGGGCATCATGATGGGCTCGGCGGCGCAGCGGCTGATCCACCTCTATGGGGTCAAGCCGGGCCAGCGTGCCGTCATCCTGACCGCCAATCGCGATGGCTATGGCCAGGCGCTGGATCTGCTTGAAGCAGGCGTTGAGGTTGCCGCGGTCATCGACCTGCGGGCCGAGCCGCCGCAGGATGCGATCACCAAGGCTGTGCAGCGGGCCGGCATCGCCGTGCATGCCGGTCACGCGATCAGTGAGGCCAGCTATATCAATGCCAGGCGTCATGTCAGCGCCGTGACCATCGCGCCGATCGTCGGCGAGGGGGAGCTGGGCCAGGCAGACACGGAGATCGCCTGCGATCTCGTGCTGATGTCGGTCGGCTATTCGCCGGCCGCCCATCTGCTGCATCACGCCGGAACCAAGTTCGGCTATGACGGCCAGGCGCATATGTTCAGGCCGGAATCCTTGCCGGCACATGTCTTTGCCGCAGGTTCGGTCAACAATGCTTTCGATCTCGAGGCGGTGATGGCCGATGGCCGGCATGCCGGCTGGGCCGCGGCCAAGGATTCCGGATTCGAACAGGGTGCCGAGCCGCAGCTGCCGGTCGATCGTGGCGCGGAGAATCAAACCCATCCCTGGCCGATCTTCCCCCATGCCAAGGGCATGGAATTCGTCGATTTCGACGAAGACCTCAAGATCGAGGACCTGATCAACGGCAT